>JBCBIJ010000004.1:0-350106 GCA_038524795.1 Pseudomonadota bacterium
GGTTCCTTTCACTTATGAATCTCTTCTGTCTTTGCGTGAGCCTATCTCTGCGCTTCCAAAGTGTATCTAGAAGAAACCGGTCGGTTTCGTGCTTTGGGCTAGATGCATCCCCAACTCGGCGATAGATTCGACCTGACGAGTGAACGTAAGGTGGCTGCAACCCTGAAGGCACTTCGACAACTACGATCGCTGACTCAGGGCCCAGGCCTATGGCTTTGCAGGGCCCCCGAATCACTCTTTCGATGTAGTTGATTTCTGGATTCGAATGCTGACTCGAAGCATCGCGGATTCGATCTAACAGGGTTCCTATCTCAGCAGTTGAAACTCCCTCAAACGAAGCCGCTGTTCGAAGATCGTCGCCGGATTGTTTGACGCCAAAGAACAGATAGCCTCCATATTGGTTCGCAAAGCTAGCCAGTGACTTTGCGATGTCAACCGGTTTGGTTGGTTGAGACTTGTATTCGACGTACCAGCCCTCGCTGATATCCTTTAGGGCCTCAAGGTCCGATGATTCCAGACTCTTTGTGGCCTTTGAAAATGGGCTGTAGCTACTTTCCATTACTAGAGAATTATCGACCCAGCCACGTCGGTTTGAGTGACCTTAATCCGTCCAGACTGAGTCATTCGGTTTGCGAGCGCCCCTCATCAAATCAAGAAAAGGCTAGAACAGTTTCTCAAGCTCTCCGTCCTTGATTGTTGCGAAAATCTGGTCGGCTCGCTCTTCCATTTCCTTAATCTCATAGCCGACGTACTGCTTCGCTAGGCGCGCGGCAATTTCGTCGTTGCTGCATGCAGTACTAGCGCGACATGCCAAAAGCCCCCATGCTACTTCGTCATACTTGTCCAAGCCTTCGCCCGCAATAGCCTTGTAGAGCCCAGCGGCGAGAAAGGCTCGCGAATCGCCAGTCTGAAGAGCGGCATACACAACTTCTGGCGGCAAGCCGTCAACATCTTGTGGTGGTACAAACAGGGCTTGATACACGATCGCGGTTGGATAGCCATTCAAAGCAGCTTGGCTTAACCAGTGGTTTCTCTCGCTCTGGACATCCTCAAGTTGATCATGGACGCCAAGGCAACGTTGGTAGACCCATAGCTGGGACGCTCGGGTGCTTGGCGGGTAGTTCGCGTTATAGATTTCTCGGTATCCGGCTTCGCTCGTGGGGCCTTGATAGCATTCGTCTAGCACGGTAAAAACCGTCCATTGGGCCGCTCTATCGCCCGCTTTGGCTGCGGCAATATTCGCCGCAAGAACTTCTGCTGGCACCTCTGGGTAGACCGATTCAATCAGCCTTTCGTCAGGCGGCGGCGGCAAGTCCGCGACATTGAGATTCTCAACTTGCTCAAACGGCAAAAGGTAGTTGCTGAAGTCGTACTCGCTCTCAGGCTCATCTATGCCCTGATCAGTCGTCAAATCTCTTCTAGGAGCAACGGTAGCGTTTGTCTCACGAGATGTAGCAGTCTCAGCTCTTTCGGGCTGGAGATGAGATTCTCGCTCGCGGTTGGAATCGGCCTCTCTTGTCAGGGAATACGCCCAAACAGAACCAATGACAACTATGGTGGCGGCAAGAAGGATTCGTGTAGTCTTCATAACGGTGTGTGCTTACGTGTGTATTGAATGTTCAGGGAGAAACAATGCATCACTTCAAGAGGATAGCGGTACTACTAACGGCGTTACTCGGCGCAACACTGGCATCGAATGCGCTTGCTGATCCGCCTCTAGTTGAGGTTAACCAGACCTACTCGAACCACAGTCCGGCGGTAAATATTCGAAACCTGCAGACAGCGTTGGGAGCTAACCCTACCAATCCAGTAGGGAGTTACGTTCTCGCAAAGTTCGTCAATGGAAATGGTACCAACACATACCAGGTTTTCGTAAGGACTAATAATCAAACTTCAACTCAATGGGCGCCGGCATCCGATTCCGCAACTCCCCCAGGTCCACCGGGTGGCGGCGGCGGTGGCGGCGGTGGCTCTGCCTATTCCCTTACTAATTCCAGCGGCTGGTGGAGTATCAATTTCACTAGCAATGGGTGTGGTCTTTATGAGGTTTGCTACCCAGGTCAAACTTATTGACGGTGGCTGGTGACTGAAAGTCATAAACTGTTGATGTTGGCTTGGGAGCATCAGCTTCCAAGCCAACATCTCATGACAGCAGAGCTTTTTTGGGCAAGCTTGCACAGGCAAAATCCCTTTTTGTGCTCAGATAGGACCGCGGAGCGCGAAGCATCTTTATGAGGCGCGACGTAGTTAGCTGTTCTCGCCACTCATCTTTTTATCCTACTGGAGAAGCGGGCGGCGCCTTAGCTCCAGGGCCTCACGCTATTCGCTGGTCAAGAATGCTGCTTCGACGTGGGAGACTGACTGGGCCCACCTAGCTGCGGAATGCGCACGAAAGTGGCCCGCGGCGGTCCTGATTTAGTTCGGCCATAGTGCAGTCTTGATTGACTCAGGAACGGACTGAGATTCGGGAGAGGCCCAGTCACTCACCGCACCAAGTTCATGTAGCGCAGCGATGCTAGACACCAGGAGATCTTTCTTAGAAAACACTAAGTTCGCCGGCGACGGGTACGCCGTCATGTTCAAGTCTGGGTACTTGTAGCCCGAGTTTTCGCTGAAAAACCCAAGGTCAGCTATGGTGTTCGCTGACAGCTGATGCACGCGTACGCCTGCTGCAGAGGTCGCGAACTCCAATAGCGCATGGACGTTGTGTCTCGTTCGCGCTTTGGGCTTGCCACCAGATGGCAGGTAGGAAGCCCTTTTTACCGCATCCGCCCACTGGCTTTCTTTTCCCTGGTACCAGAAGTTTTTCTGGACCGCCGTGCCGGCCGCTTTGAGTGACACCTCAATCGAGTGGCTTGCGACGAGATACGCGGCTGGAAGCCCTACAGTACTCGTCGTCCACTCGAACTGTTCAGTCCAGCCAACGATTGCTTTTGCAGCGCAGACATACTCAGCCGCGTGCTCGAGCAATCTTGCTGGCGTGGTCTTGTGTTCTTTCCATCGAATCTCGCCAGTCATCGGTCACCAATCGAATAACCAACAGATGAAACCACCCCAACAAGCGCGGTTGCACAAGTATCAACCTGCCACGACCCATCCAACGGGCGCAGTGTGCCGTCGTCGTGGACTCGACCGAACAAGTGCCGCTCGCCATCATGGAAAAGCGCGTCTCGCCCTGCCTCGGGCTTCAGGTCAGGATCGACGATGATGGTCACGCCATCTGGGTATGATGGCATTGGGCCTCGCGGAAAAGCCTGATCGCCGGCCACGAGATCCACCATGCTGTTGCCGCGGACTTCGAAGGCCAAGACGTTGGGTTTCGGTGCGGTACGATTAGCGATAGCCATATCAGTTCCTCCAATTCAGGACTGTAGTGGTTAGGGGCCGGCAGTGTTGCAGCACTGCTGGGCCCGACACATCCACCCTAGTCAGCGGGGATGCGCCTGTCAACGATTTAGCAACCGCTAAATCCATGAATAGATTGACCTTTTGGTACTCAACTACCGGTACCAAAAGGTCTCGCCCGAATAGGCTACGACGCTGTCACGCTACTTATCAAGATAGCCCTTGCTACGTCTTGCTATGCACCAACCGAGGGCCTGTTTCGCTATCAGTTCGCGCGGCCGCACCCCCTTTGTTGACAACGACCTGAATCGGTCCGCCGTCGCCACCTTCCAGCGCCATGCGGTCAATGAACCCCCGGTCGTGTCGCTTGAGGAGAGCTAGCAAGAGGGTGTCCGAGAACCTGCGCTTGTAGCCGCACACCTCGCCCTCGTAAAACACTGGCTCTAGCCAACCTTCAGTCGCCCGTTTGTGCGCGGCCTCCAGCGCATCGTCAAGGATCCACATTCGGGCGATCTCGCGAGCTTCTTCAATCTTTTCGGAAAAGCCAGGGTGATTCTGCTCGTCCCTCATCCAGCGATACACGCTCGCACGGGCATAGCCGGCCGCCTCTGCCGCCTTGTTCATCGGCACTGCCGCCTTGAGTGCGGCAATTAGCCTCTCGTCCGCCTCGTCACTTCGTACAGTTACACGCACCTACTAACTCCTCCTATTAAGCGAAAACTGTCCCACCACTGGGACACGTGTCCCGTCATAGCTGATCTTCTGCTTCGCACAAGTCTGCCGAGCATGTTCTCGCCGAAGCAATGCTGTAGCCAGCGGCGCATTTGATTGACGAAAATCTCGGACGTAGCGCCAGGGTCGCGATCCGTCATAGATCGATGTCTGATTTCGCAAGCGCCTCGAGTTCTACCTGGCAGCGTGCGATGTGCTGTCTCAGATTCAACATTCGATCTCGTAGAAGCTGGTCAGGTCGCGATATTGCCTCGAGGTCTGCGAGCTCCAAACCGAGTGCGGCAACTGATTCTTCGAGCACGGCTCTGCGCCATTCCGGCGGTGGCTCGGGAACTTCGTCCAGAGGATTCATTTCGCGGACTCCAGCTGTAGCTCGCCACGGCGCCACCAGTAGTCTTGACCTTGCTCTCGAGCACGGCGGCGCCGCTCGGCACGGAACTTTCGCGATGCGGCCGGATCCAGCTCGAGTTGCAGTTGATCGATGACGGCGCGCTCGTAGGCAAGGCGCGTGTACCACAGCGAGCCGATGGCCGGCGTATAGCGTTGCATTACGAACGCTAGGTCACTGCCGAGGTTAGTGTCCTCACCCTCGATCAACTCGCCCGCTTGACCGGCGGTGACACGTATAGCGTCGGTTACCAGACCCGTGACGGGGCCGCCTATAGTCTCAGCGAGGCTTTGGCCGAAACGGTTGGACTGCATGACCCCGGCGTAGAAGAAATCGCCGAAGATGCCGGCACCGCCGCCCTGGGTGAATGCTGACGCCCAGAACTCGGGCGAGACCATGTCGCGCGGCGTCCTGCCCTTGCTGACTTCCTTAGCCTGCAACGCGACCGCGCCCAGTGCAGTTGTCCCGATGGTGAGACTTGCGAGATAGGTGAGCTTGTCGACGCCGTTCGCCTGATACACACCACGCATGACGTGCTGCAGGATTACCGACACCGGGAACGTCTTGAACTGCGAGACGATGCGCATTGCCTCACCGCCCCAGGTGCCGCGTTGCAAACCCAAGGTGGTGATGGCCCGCACACGCGCGTCCGGTGACGGCACCGCGGCGTTGGTGATGGCGTAGGTGACCTCCAGCAGCTTGGTTGCGACCCGCTCGCGGTCTGCCAGCGGTATCTCCTTTCGCGCGGAGAGGTTTGGCAGGAACACCTGATGCACGCCGCGATGCTCGTCGGTTGGCGTCGAACGCAGAATGTCCCAGTCCGAGTGATTGAAGCCGACCTGCTCCAGCAGACGACGCACGGGCGGGTCGACGTCGGCCAGAGCGTGCCCGCGCTGCTCGGCGAGCACCATCATCAGCTCCATGCCTGTAGCTTTCTGCGCTGAATCGGTCCATGCAGATAGTCCCGATGCGCGCATCGTGAAGTCCGCGAGCTGTGCCGAGAAGCCCGAGCCGGTCACCTCACTTAGTCGGTTGGCGGCCAGCGCGCGGTTGGCCCAGTGATCAGCAATGAGTCCCATCTTGACCGCACGCAACCGGTCGGCTTTGTTGGCCGGATTCAGGTTGCGCAACGCCTCGCGCAATATCCGAGTCGCGCTCAATCCGTTCCAGGCCGCGGTCTGCTGAATGAACTTAAGGTCAGAGACCGACGAGATCATGGCGCTGCCGAGCTTGGTGCTGGTCAGGACATTGCGTACTGCCGTCATTCGATCCGCCCATTTGAGCGACGCTGTGTCGTCGGCTCGGCCACTTAACGTGCGCCAAATCGCGTCGAGATTCGCCAGCCTCACACCGGACAGCCCCTCACGCCGCGCCATGTCGCGCAGGTAACGGTACGTCGCCTCGGGGTTCGGTCCGAGGATTTCCATGCGCGCTATATCCGACGCTCTCGACTCTAGGTGGTCGGTGATGTGGGCGTAGATGTCGCGGCCACCGAAGCGGTCGAAATATTCAAGCCATGCGTCGGCGTCACGGAAGGTCAGGTGGCGCTGATCCTGACGTGTGTTTGCTGTCGCTCTTGAGCCGGTCTGGCCGGGTGGCTTGCGCAAGCCCGGTATCGTGATCGACTCGAACATCTCGTCGAGCCGTCGATCCAGTTCTTTCGCCGACAACGGCTGGCCAGCTTCGTCGTACATACGCGTGCGGTCGACGCGTTCCCTGACGAAGTTCTTCCACGGCTGCCTTCCCGCCTTTGCAACGGATAGTGCGTCATGCATCTGAGGCAAGCCGAAGTCGGCGCGACGCGGGATCGCGCCACCGGCGCGATTGAACCGCTGACGGGTGTACTCGAATGCGGCCCCGACCTTTTTTCCAAAAGCACTAGCCGACGCGTCACCAGAAGATTCGCCAAACAGCTCACGGACGATGTTCCTGGCTAGATTTCGATTTTGGAGCAATCCGAGCGCGGTGGGCCGCAGCATCTCCATTGGCTCGGCGATCATCGAGTGAATGTGCTGGTTGATTGCGTGCTTGCGCGCATCGATATTCGACCAGTTCGCACGGTCCGTCAGGTCGCGGACCAGGAGCGTCGTCACACCGACTCTCAAGCCATTTGGGTGCGAAGACGCGTTGGCGAAAGCCTCAGACTGTCGGATCACCTGTAGGGCAGTGACCAGCTCGTCGGCCTCGAACTTTCGTGTAACGCGATCCAGCGCCTTGAGGTCGGCTTCTGGGACCTTGCCTGTGCGCAAATCGTCTCGCGCCTGCTTGAGCTGTGTGGCGAGGTCGGCATTGAGCAACCCGGCGTCGAGCACCTTTGCGATACAGCGATCGAGTTTCTGTCTTGATGCCGCCATTAGGTGTTCCCCAGGAAGCAATTACGCACGGCTTCGACGCCGCGGCGCCGCGACTCGGCCTCGTCGAGCAGCTCACGTGCGGATCGCACCACTAGCTGTGGCTCGCCCGTACCGAGATCGGCGTCGAGGCGCACTGGTACTTCGATGTCCTCGACCTCAACCGCAGACCGTGCGTCGGTCACCGCCTGTGCCAACGCCTCAGAGCGCGGCACCTCGGCGCCTGGCTCGAGGTCGATATACGCGCTGAGCTCGAGCTGCAGCTCGGTCTCGGCATCGGCGTAGCGCGCACGCAGCGGCTCCAGCGCGTCATCGGGCACCAATTCGCCCACGTCAGCGATGCGGCCCTCACTGAGCTGGTCGAGCGCGGCGTCTATGGCGTCGGAATGAGCTTCCGTGGCTACAGCATCGGGTCGTGACTCCCGACGGCGCACAATCTCGTCGAGTACACGAGCGGCCTGATCGGCTTCGGGCGTGGCTGCGCCCGCCTGGCGATAGCGAGACACCAGATCGGCGATACCACGCGCACCGAGATCGGCTACGGACCCAATAGCTCCGGCGCCCAGGGACGCGGCGAGAACGCCAACAGCGGCATCGCCAAGCGTGTACGGCGACTGGATATGCCTTTTGAAGTCGAGAATCTCAGCTTGCAGCGGAATTTCTGTGGCGGCCCCGATGGCCGCTTCCGCGGCAAACACGCGTGCTGCACTGCCGAGAACCGTGCGCCCGGTGCCGGCACCGGCGCCAAGCGGCAGAGTCGCAATGAGAAGCGGCTCGGCGAGACCTGCCTGCATAGACCCGAGGAATGCGTCTGTGCTGGAACCACGGGCGATGACGGATTTGTTGGCCTCTCGCTCGGCGCGCAACTGCTCTGTGACCAGAGCGGTGATCTCGCTGTCGTCGCGAAATACACCCGGGTTCGCGCGCCGCAGCTCGTCCAGCCGTCGGTAGTACTCGACAGCGCGCGGCAAACGCGACAGGGCCGAGCCGCCGGTACCGATCAGTTGCCGACTGGTTGGCGCGATTGGCTGGCCGGTCTCGACAGCGCGTTGAGCCTGTTCGCGCACCTCCCGTGGCAAGGTGTCGCCAAAGTCGGCCAGTGCTGCGTCCATGCCAAGCGCCACGAGTTGCTTGTTGCGCTCGTGGAGGTAGGGCTCGAAGGCCTTGGCCTCGCTGTATGACATCTCTTCATCGAACGTAAGCCGGCGCGCGGCATCGCGAACCTGGGCGCTCGAGGCCGGCACGTCGTCGATTGTGGCCGCCGGCGTTGTGGACAGATCAACGCGACTGTCGAGGTAAGCGCCAGTCATAGCGCGTTCAACGCCGGAAACTCGGTTGCAGGCCGGGGAACGGGGCCAGTCCAGCGTAGCTCGAACGGCCGGCCCTCGGCGTCGTAGAACTGCACCTGGCCGCCACGGACGCTCTGGGCTACGACCTGGTAGCGGCCGCTACCTACCGGCACAAGCTGCGCCTGGTTCGTCCGAAGTAGGCGCAGAAAGTCGTTCACGGGAACGGAAACGCCCCCCATAGCCTCAATCGTCGACGCGTCCAATGAGTCGATCCAATCGTCGAACTGATCGTCCGTGACGCCGTAGTCGGGCGCAGGCAGCTTCTGGCTGCCGTATTCGACGATGCCGCCGGTGACCGAGCGTACGGCGGCGTCGAATCCGGCGCTGTCGATCGCTATGCCGTCCAGTCGACCGTTGGCAGCGGCGTAGTCGGCGTAGGCGGCCGTGATGGCTTGGCGCACGCTGGCATCGACTCTAGGATTTGCCAGGTAGGCGGTGCCGATGGCGTCGTTCAATGCGATCTGCAGGTCGACCTTTGGCGGCAGAATCGCGGCGTTGGCAGCGATGATGTCCTGGCCGCTTAGCACTGAGGCCGCCGCGGTCGGATTGTCGAGCATGAGTGAGCCCATCATCGACAGCATTGGGAAGTCGCGGCTGTCCATGGCGCGGAATACGTCGGTAGCCTGTGCGCCCAACTCATTCGTTACCGCAGCTAGCATCTCAAGGCGGTCGGCGGCATCGGACTGCGCGTACTGGCGCGCCATCTGATCGATCTCCGGGCCGGTTAGGGCTGGCACGGGCACGCCAAGTGACTCGCTGGCAACAGCAGCGGCCTGCGCGCGATCTTGTAGCGCCCCTTCCTCGCTTAGCGGTGGGAGCGGGTCGACGAGCCCCTTGTTGAGCGCCAGAGTCATCGGGTCGTCGCGCAGCAGTTTCTGCTGACCGCCGTATACTGCTTCAAAGCGTTGAACGAGCCGCAACTGATCGGCACTCGCGGTCTCGCGAGTCGCGTCCTGCATCCGCCGGAGCGTCTCGGCCTGTTGCGTTGGCCGCAAGCTTGCGAACTCAGCCGCGGCGTTGGCAGCTTGGACATCGCCTACGATGTCGCGAATGAGATCGGCGTCCGCTGTCGCGAGAGCATTGCCGACTAGCTCGTTGAGGTTGTCGGGTGTGCGGCCCTCCCTCAACAGGAAGTCCGCATCCGCCCACTGCTTACGAATCGCACCGACTTGCTCCTTGCGCATGGCATCGAGCTTGCGCTGCCGCTGCGCCTCGGCGCGCTCCTGTGCTGACACTAGGTTCTGCATTGATGCCGTAATGCGGTCGGCGAGACGTGGGCCCAGCTCCTTGGCCGCGCCGCTCTGGAACTCGGCGATGACCTCTCGGCCGGCCTTCGCGCCACCACTCGCGAGCGCACGCTCGGTGTACCCGATCTGCGTGTTGGCGATCATCGCGTCCTCGAGCGCGCCTCGGCGTGCAACGGCCTGATCCGACGTTAGGATGCCGGTGCGCACAGCCTCGTCGATAGCGGCGTCGTGTTGATCCGCGAAGCTCTGGCCGAACTCAACATCGCCCTCGCGCATGGCGCGATTGACGTCATCCTCCAGGCCATTGAGGCCATGCAGTATTTCGACCCGCTGCGCCTCTCGCTCGCGACGCTCGAATTGCATCGCGACCCGGTGACGGCGTTGGCCGATACGAGCGTCCATCTCCAGCTCGAGCTGTGGCTGAAACTCCGGTGGCGCACCCTTGAGGATTCCTTCGCGGACAGCAGCTGCCGCCTCTTCGAATCCTGTTGGGTCGGCCTCAAACTCTGATTCGATGGTGTCGAGCTGCTCGCGCACGTCATTGCGCACACCAGCCTGGTAGGTGCTCAGCGCCGCCTGATTGAACGCACGCGCTGGCAAGCTGTTGCGCTGGCTAAGCCTGGGCCCACCCTCGCGCGTGCCCTCGGCAGCACCATCGATCGCCGCCTGCTGCGCACCAATAACCGCGGCCGACCGCGCTTGCTGTCGTGAGAACACTGACAGGCGCTGTGACAGGCTATTAGCGACCTGCTCTGGAGCTTGCGAAACGAGCCCGGTCCGTACCTGCTCTGTAACTTCAAATCGTCGAGCCATGATTTCTCCTGGCGCTGCGGGCGTGCACCACCCGCTGATGGATCAGCGCAAACATGCGTTCGGCGAGCTCGCCTCTGTGCTCGAGTGCGTCAAGGTCGATCGTGAACGCGAAGTCCACCCCATCGAGCGTCTGCGGTGGGTCCATGCGACCGATTTCGGCGCGTTGACCTGCGCCGGTGATGTTGCCGCCGATGGTCACGATTCGAGTCGGAGTTGCCGTCATACTCCAGGCCCTCGGTTGCTTACGCGGCGCGCGATCGTCTGGAGGGCCCTTGTAACCTGCGATCTCCGGTTCTCGCGGCCCAACCCCAGCTTGGCGTCATCGATCAACACAGTAATCGCAGCCGCTGGTTGCTCACCGGCCGTGTTGACCTCGATAACGTCTTCCGAACTGACGCCGTCATTAGTCGTATACGCATGAATTGCCATTCGTCGTCTCCTAGTTGCTGTTGCCCGCCAAGGCCACCATGCCGGCTACAGCAGGGTTGTCTTTGAGTGGGCGTTTCCGTGTCTCATTTGTCTCAGAGCGTCGGCCTCGGCTGACGCTGCGCGGCCCGATGATCTGGCGCACAACAAGCTGCAGCTCTCGTCGCTCATCTCCGTGTTGCAGCCAGCGTCGCACGCGTAGTTCGCCTGTAACGCTTACGTGGTCGCCGTCTCGATGCCGAGCGAGCTCTGCCGCTTTCTTGCCGAATCCAACGAGCTGGAACCGCTGGACGACAGTGTCGGAGTCGTCACCAGGCAACGGCACCGCGATGCAACCTGTTGCCCAGTCGGTTCCGGTGCTCGAACGCCGGTGCTCTGGCGTGCCCTCGAGGCGGCCGGCTGCGGTGAGCATTGCCGTCGTCATGCGGCACCTTGCGCAAGTTGCGCGCGAGCCTCGGCTTCCGCATTCCAAACGCGCCGAGTGAATTGGGCGTCAGACTCAGACTCCCGTTGCACGTCGATACCCAATTCGACTGCCTTCGCCGTTGCTGATCGCACCTCTGGGTCGATGCAAGAGGCTTGCGGAGTGATTGGCCGTCTCAGCGCATCGCTGAAGCCCTTCTTCGCGAGCCATGTGTGAAACCGCTTGAGGTGCCGCAGCTCCTCGCCGCTGGCATCATGCGTTGCCCGCGCCTTGCGTGCGGCCTCAACGATCGTGTCTGTGTTTTCGCATGTGATGGCGCCGGCCACTTCGAGCTGTTGCCACTCGTGTGCAGCCCTTGCTCGGTCACCGTGTTGGCCGAATGCATCCCACGCACGCAAGAATCGATCAGCGGCATCAGCGGTGAGTGCATACCATAGGCGGCCATCGCCAGGATCAGCCTCAACACCGCCGCCGCCATCGACCATGTCAGTGGTCAGTGGTCCTTGGTCAATGGTCAAGAGTCCAGAGTCAGGCGAATTGGCACCGTCGTCGCCCGGAATAGTTGACTCGTGCTCAAGCAATGCATGATCCAAGCATGGCTCTTTGTTGGAATCGCCCTCGGAATCAGGGCTTTCCGGCCCAGGCAGCTCCGAGTTCGGCTCCTTGTGATGGGGACTCTGCAATGAGTCCCAGTCACAGACCTGCAGGAGCGAACGTCCGCCCACTACGTATCGATGGACCTTGCCGATACGCTCGAGATCGTCGATCGCCGACTCAATGTTGACGCTGTCGTATGGGAGAGTCTGAGCCGCGATGCGCTTTGGCCGATACAGAACTCGACCGGACCTGTCGGCAATCGTCATGAGCCCGAGGTAGAGCAAGCGGACGATCGGTTCGACCTCGGCGAGTTCGTCGTCGACGAACACCGAGGGCTTCAGTGACCTGGCTCGCGGCATCGCGGTCAGGCGGCCCGGTCGCTGTCTTGTGCACCGGCGGCCTCAGCATCGGGGCGGCCAAGCCAACTCAAGGCCCACTGCCGCAAACGGCTTCTGCTCATCAAGATCGAGCGATTCGGCAGCTTCAATACGACACCGAAGTCATCCATGCCGTTCGCCTTGCGTCGAGACACCGCTGCGCGACAACCGGCTTCCGAGGGAAAGAGTTTTCGGAACTCAGGGTCGGCGTAAATCTCGCTGATCAGTGCGAAGTCTGAAAGATCGACATCCGGGGGATTGGCGGTGGCGTTTGGTGTCATGGTCAGCTCCGTGAAATTGCGACGAAGCACAGACTAATTGAGCAAAGCTTCAAAACTTAGCGGTATTAAACCGTTCGACCGTAAGGTTCCAACAAGACCGGAGAAACGAGGAATTGCATGCCGCGCTATGCGCCGCTATGCCGCCGAATGCCGACCATTGCTGATTGTCTCAGTGGACGTGCAAATCACCGGCCGACGAATCATCGCCTTCGAATCGCTCAGTCATTTGCGCAAGTAGGGCGTGCTTGTGCGTGTCGTTCAGGTGCGCGTATCGCTTCACCATCTGCAGAGTGCGATGGCCGAGGACGTCAGCGATCTCGACCGTCGACGCTCCTTGCTGAGCTAGGTAGGACGCCGCGGTGTGGCGCAGGTCGTGGAAGCGGAAGTTGGTGATGCCTGCTTCGCGAAGTGCAGCAGCCCACGCCTTACGCCAGTTGAAAGAGCCGTGCCCGCGCGTTGCTGGAAAGAGCAGGGCGCTATCCCCTCGATCGGCCTCGTATCGACGCAGTATGCCGAGTGCCGGACCCTTGATCGGCAAAGTGCGTGGATCCGAGTTTTTCGACTTTGCGATGTAAGCGGTTCCGCTGTCCGTATCAACGTCACTCCATCGCAACTGCTCAAGCTCGCTCACGCGTGCTCCCGTAGACAGGGCAAGCATGACAAGAGGGAGCATGCCGGACCAGTGACTGCTTGCGCACGCGTCGATCAGGCGCCGGCGCTCGTCGTCACTAAGCCATCGCGTTCGCCCAGGCGGTTCTGCACGACGCGATACCTGACGCGCGACGTTGTCAGCGACCCACTGGCGATCGCGGTGCGCGTGGTTCAGCACCGCGCTGATTGCTGCGTGGTATCGATTGATGGTTGATGGCCCACGAGTACGACCGCGGTCGGTCGGCGTCTTTCGCAGATCGTGGAGTGCGTCCGAGACGATCGCAGCGGTAAAGTCGCAGAGTCGAATATCGCCGACCCTGTCGCGCCAGAAGTCGAACCTGTGCGTCGGGCTCTGTGGCCGGACTTCGAGGAAGTCGTCGATAGCCTCGCCAACCGTATGCGTCATGCGAGGGTCGATCTGCTTGAGCCGATCCTCCTCCACACGTCCCCAGGTCTTTGCCGTCTGCTTTCTGCTGAATGTTCGCGAGATGCTCGGGTGACCGGCGACGCGGACCTGGCATCGCCACCGGACTGTCTTGCCGTCGCTATTGATGCGCTTGGTAATTGAGACTGGCATCGCGTCGTTCTCCACATTGCGTGAAGAAAGTATGCGAGCCGAGAGCTCGATTCCGCACCCTTATTGCACCATTCGACGCTGCGTGCGGGTCGCGCAACGCCGACCGAGCCAGATATTAATAGGCAAATCAGGGGGATAGTGGTGGGCCCGCCAGGACTCGAACCTGGGACCAAGGGATTATGAGTCCCCTGCTCTAACCAACTGAGCTACAGGCCCTGTCGCGATCGCGATGCGAGTCTAGCAGGTCCGCCGTAACACGGTGCATCGACCTGCAAGCCGCTGTTTCTTAGCGCTTTCTTGTGAACCACGCCGCAAAAGGCCAGAAAAGGCTTGACAGCTATTTGGATTAAAAAGTAGTGTATTTACTATGTTCTGTATCTCAGAAACTCAGGAGCATAGTATGAAAACCCGATTCCAGGCCTACCTCAGCAAGCTGTTTCGCCAGCCCGTTGTGGAGAAATACCAGACGCCTTCCATCCGCCGCAGCCTTGTGGTGGCGCTGATCATCGTCCAGTTCCTGGCCGCAGGCTGCTTCATCCTGATTCCGCAGGACGTCGTCTGGCCGCTGTTCCCCGCATTTATTGCGATGGTTTACCTGCAGGGCATGCTCAACATGTCCACACGCGGCATGTTCGAGCTCTCCGACGACCACCTCGACGAATTTCTTGTGGCCGAGCGGGACGCGGCCTATCGCAAGGCCTACTTCTTTGGGCTGCTGTGGTTGCTGTTGGTGCCGCTCGTTGACGGCCTCACGGACCATCTTGAGCTGCGCCGGATCTATACGCTGTCCTTCATCATGCTGGGCTTCCTCTGGGGCCTGAGTCTGCCGCGTGTCATTGCGGCTTGGGGCCGGCCGGCCGAGACGGCGGAGGAATAACCATGCCTCCGAAAAAGTCTGTCAGCTATCACAATCGCGTGCGCCTGGTCCGCACGGAACGCGGGCTTTCGCGCAAAGCGCTGGCCGAAGCCGTGGACGCCCACCCGCAAACGATCGGATATATCGAACGCGGTGAGTACAACCTCAGTATGGACCTGGCGTTACGGATCTGTGAGGCACTGGGCGTCTCACTCGACGCATTGTTTTCGATGAAACCGTTTGCGCCATTGACCAGCGAACAACTCATCGGCGGCGAACGCGCCTAGTGACGTCAACAAATCTTCACAAAACTTCTTGCAACCATTCCGCAGGCCCCGGCATCTACTTATACACAACGCGAACAAAAATGCGCCATTTCGGATAGCCAGCGGCACAACCCCCACGGAGCACCGTCGCCATGAATTCGCAGATTTTTACAGTACGGAATTTCTCATTGACCGCCATTTCGGCGCTCGCTGTCGTCCTTTGGCAGACGGGCCTGTATTTCGGCGCGATGATCCTCTTGCTCGTCACAGCCGGTATCGCCATCGCGCGCCCGAGCATTCGTGACCAGCGCCTGATCCTCGATGGCACGCCCGTACTGCTTATGTTCGCCGTCATGTTCGTCGCCGCCAGCGGCATGGTTTACGCCGTGGAGACCGTTGGCGGCCTGTTCGAGAGCGATGCGAGCACGGAGTGCACGGCCGAGACTAATCTCGCCGCACGCAGCGTGCTCATCGATCCCGTCAACTGAGTAGCAAGGCCGTCCCGCGTATTGGGTCGCGGGCCGGTGCGTGGCCGGTTATGCTCGGCTCAGGACCCCCACCCGGAGCCGAGCATGGCCGACACGCGTGATGCGTTACGTTCCATCACCGAGAGCATCGAAAACGAACTCAAACGTCTCGAGATCTGGGACGAAGAACCACCCAGCGCCGAAGCGCTAAAGAGTCAGGAACCGTTTTGCTTTGATACGCTGGGATTCGCCCAGTGGATGCAGTGGATTTTTCTGCCGCGCGTGCAGGAGGTGGTCGAGAACGAGCGCGATATGCCCGCGCAGAGTGATGTGCACACCTACGCTGAGGAAGTGCTCAAGAACACCGACTACGAATCCGAACAGCTCTTGTTCCTGATCAAGACGTTCGATGAGATCGTCGCGACCGGCGGCGATGCAGTTACAGCCGGAAACTAGTTTTGAACAAAAAAAGGCCGCGCCCGAATGGGGTGCGGCCTTTTTGCGTCTGCGGGCGACGCCTAGTCTTCGAGCAGGAAGCTCCGCAGCTGGTCCGAGCGGCTCGGGTGACGCAGCTTTCTGAGCGCCTTCGCCTCTATCTGACGAATGCGCTCACGCGTAACGTCGAACTGCTTGCCCACCTCCTCAAGCGTATGGTCGGTATTCATGTCGATACCGAAACGCATACGCAGGACCTTGGCTTCGCGCGGCGTCAGGCCGGCAAGAACACCGTGCGTGGTTTCCTTAAGGCCTTCTGACGTTGCCGAGTCGATGGGCGAGTGCACCGTGGTGTCCTCAATGAAGTCGCCCAGGTGCGAGTCTTCGTCGTCGCCGATGGGCGTTTCCATCGAGATCGGCTCTTTGGCGATCTTGAGCACCTTGCGGACCTTGTCCTCGGGCATCTCCATGCGCTCGGCCAGTTCCTCAGGGTGTGGCTCGCGACCCATCTCCTGCAGCATCTGCCGCGAAATGCGGTTGAGCTTGTTGATGGTCTCGATCATGTGCACGGGGATACGGATCGTGCGCGCCTGGTCGGCGATCGAGCGCGTGATGGCCTGGCGAATCCACCAGGTCGCGTACGTCGAGAACTTGTAGCCGCGGCGGTATTCGAACTTGTCGACGGCCTTCATCAGGCCGATGTTGCCCTCCTGGATCAGGTCCAGGAACTGCAGGCCACGGTTCGTGTACTTCTTGGCGATCGAGATCACGAGGCGCAGGTTGGCTTCGACCATCTCTTTCTTGGCGCGACGGGCCTTGGCCTCGCCGATCGACATGGCGCGGTTGATCTCCTTGATCTGCGCGATCGTGAGACCAGTACGTTCCTCCATGGCGACGAGCTTGCGCTGCGAACGCAGGATGTCGTCCTTAAGCTTCGACAGCACCGACGAGTGTTTGCGCTTGGCACGGATGTGCTTGTCGATCCACTCGAGGTTGGTTTCGTTCTTGGGGAAGCTCGCGAGGAAATCCTTGCGTGGCATGCCGGCCTGGCGCACGCAGAGGTTCATGATGGCGCGCTCGCTCTGGCGGATGAGCTGCACCGTCATGCGCAGCTCGATGACCATGGCGTCGAACACCTTGGGAGAAAACTTGATCTCCATGAGCTCATCGGTGAGCTGCTTTTTGATCTTGCGCGTGGCTGACGCCGGGGCGCCGTGCTTTTCGATGTGCGTGAGGTAACGCTTGTGCAGGCGCGCGACGGCCTTGAGGCGACGCGTGATCTCGTCGGGGTCCGGGCCTGTGTCGACTTCTTCTTCGTCGTTATCGGAGGCGCGGTTGCCCGGGGTCGGGATCTCGTCGGGCTCGTTCGGGTCGATGAAGCCGACCACAAAGTCCTGCATCCGTGTGGTGCCTTCTGTCCACGAGCGGAACGTCTCGAGTACCTGGTCGACCGCAGGCGGGAAGCCGGCCAACGCCGCCTTCACATCGTTGAGGCCTTCCTCGATGCGCTTGGCGATTTCGATTTCGCCCTCACGCGTGAGCAGCTCGACAGAGCCCATTTCCCGCATGTACATGCGGACCGGGTCAGTCGTGCGGCCGAATTCAGCATCGACCGAGGCCAGCGCGTCTTCGGCTTCCTCGGTGTCGTCGTCGTCAGAGACGGCGTTGTCCGTCAGCAGCAGCGACTCGGCATCAGGTGCCTTCTCGTACACCGTAATGCCCATGTCGTTAATCATGTTAACGATGTCTTCGATCTGCTCCGGATCGACGATCCCGTTGGGCAGGTGATCGTTGACCTCGGCATAGGTCAGGTAGCCCTGTTCCTTGCCGCGGGCAATGAGGCTCTTCAACTGCGACTGTTGGTCAGTTGGGAGTGCGCGTTTCTCGCTCAAGTCGACTTCCTCAAAAACAGTTGCGCGCGCAAGCGTCACCGCCGCGCTGCGATTGCGTTTTGGTAGTGGTCAAAAGCCACTCTTGTTGGCGCAAGGCCGTGCGCCTCGTCGATGCCATGTCTATGGCAGGTGCCGCGCTGGCGGGTCCGCTCCGCGGGCAATCGGCCGATGATATCAAGAGGTAAGGCCAAATCCAACGGTGTCAAGGGCTGTCGGCGGGTTTATCCCGTTGCGCCTTGGCCGCGAGCAGCTGCCGCAGCTCGTCGCCTTCGGCGGCCGTCAGACGTCGTTCCGCGGCCAGGTCCCGCAGTTGCTCAACCCGGTCAGCCCGAGCCATTTCAACAAGTTGGCCGTGCACACCCCGCAATTCCGCGGCCTTGTCGATCTGCACGTCCTCAGGCAGCTCCGCGGCGGCCAGCTTCTGCAAATGCCCGAAATTGGGGTCGCCGCGCCACTGCTCCAGCAGCACCGCCGGGCTCACCCCGGGTTGCGCCTGCACGTCAGCCACAATCCTTTTGAGTATGTCCGCGCCGGGTCGTTCCAACCCGGACAGCAAGTCGAGGTCGAAATCGAGCGCGGCCGCAGGCTCGTGCAGCAGCAGGGTGATCGCGCGGCGCATGGGCGTGGCGCGTTGGCCCGTGCTGCGGCGCGCCTGGCGCTCGCCGCGTCGTCGCGCCGTAGGCGCATCGCCCAGCATGCTGCGCAGCTTGGCCGGGCCCAGAGAGACGGCCTCGGCCAGCGCATCGATCACAAGCTCGCGATAGACGCCGTCGGGTAGCTTGGCCACCAGTGGGCGCGCGAGCTCGGCGAGTTGCGCACGGCCTTCAGCCGACTCGGCGTCCACCTGTGCCGTGAGCTCGCCGATCATGAAATCGGAGAGGGGCAGGGCGGCGTCGAGCACCCGCTCGAAGGCACTCGAGCCTTCATTGGCCACGAGCGAATCGGGGTCCTGGCCGTCGGGCATAAACGCAAAGCGCAACGCGCGACCGTCAGTGATTTTTGGCAGCGCATTCTCGAGCGCGCGCCAGGCAGCCTTGCGGCCCGCACGGTCGCCGTCGAAGCTGAACACGACCTCGTTGGTCAACCGGAAGAGTCGGTCAAGGTGATCGCCCGTGGTGGCCGTGCCCAGCGTGGCGACGGAGAAACGGATGCCGTTGCGGGCGAGACCGACCACGTCCATGTAACCCTCGACGACGACCAGCCGGTCGATGTCGCGCAGCTTCTGGCGGGCCTCATAGAGCCCGTAGAGTTCGCGGCCCTTGTGGAACAGGACAGTCTCGGGCGAGTTCAGGTATTTCGGCTCGCCGTCACCAATGACGCGGCCGCCAAAACCCACCGTGCGCCCGCGGGCATCACGGATCGGGAACATGACGCGGCCGCGGAAGCGGTCGTAGTGTCCGCCCGTGTCGCGCGGAATGACCAGGCCAGCGGCGGCCAGCAGTTCCACACGTTCGTGGTCACCACCGAAGCGCTTGAGCACGGTGTCCCAGGCGTCCGGCGCCCAGCCGATGCGAAACTCGCGCGCGGTCTGTCCGTCGATGCCGCGCTGTTTCAGGTACTCGACGGCTTCGGGTGTCTCGCGCAGGATGTCGGCGTAGGCCTGCGCCACGGCATCCATGAGCGTGTGCAGCTGGTCGATGCGGGTGTCGCGTTGGAAATTGCCGGCCTCTCGCGGCACCTCCACACCCATCATGCCCGCAAGCTCCTCGACAGCCTCGGGGAACGACAGATGGTCGTGCTCCATAAGGAAACCGAGCGCGGTGCCGTGGGCACCGCAGCCGAAGCAGTGATAGAAGCCCTTTTCGGGGCTCACCGTAAACGAGGGCGTGGTCTCGTTATGGAACGGGCACAGCGCTTTGTACTCGCGCCCGGCTTTCTTGAGCTCGAGCCGGTTGCCCAAGACCTCAACGATGTCGGCGCGTGCGACGAGATCGTCAATAAAGCCTTGCGGGATGCGCCCGGCCATTCAGCCTGCGAGTCGCGCCTTGATGATGGCGCTGACCTTGGACATATCGGCGCGACCGGCGGCAGCCGCTTTAACCTTGCCCATGACCTTGCCCATGTCGCGCATGGACTCGGCCCCGGTTTCGGAGATGGCGTTGTCGATGATCTCGGCCAACGCGGCGTCGTCAAGCGGCTCGGGCAGGTAGACCTGGAGCACTTCGATTTCCGCAGCCTCGGCCGCAGCGAGTTCGGGTCGCCCCCCTTTCTCGTACTGCGTGATCGACTCGCGGCGCTGCTTGACCATTTTCTCGATGACCGCGAGCGTCGCCGCATCGTCGAGCTCGATACGCTCGTCGACTTCGCGCTGCTTGATGGCGGCCAGTGCCATGCGAATGACGGTCAGGCGCGACTTGTCGCCGGCCCGCATGGCGGTCTTCATGTCATCGGTCAGTGTGTTCTTCAGCATGGTCGTCTTCCGGGTATTGGCCCGGTCCTGTCTATGGTAACCGCTTAGCGCGCGGCGCCTGGTTCACAATATCTGGCTCACAAACAAAAACGGCCGCCAGCGGCGACCGTCTTTGGAACGCAGGCCCGAAGACCCGGGTGCGCTGTCAGTAGAGGCGGACGCGGCGGTTGTTCTCGCGCTGCAACTTCTTGGCGTGGCGCTTGATGGCGGCCGCTTTTTTGCGCTTGCGCTCCTGGGTCGGCTTTTCGTAGTACTCGCGACGGCGCAGCTCCGTCAGCACACCCGCTTTTTCGCAGGCACGCTTGAAGCGCCGCAGGGCGGCATCGAAGTACTCGTTGTCTCTGACTTTAACGCTCGGCATGTGATCGCCTATCCTTCGTAGTCGGTGACGGGCCCTTGAGGGCTCGGTCAGTGGTATTCGGTTGACCCTGGCGGCGTCCAACTTGGTGACCAAGCTTGGTGCCGGGCGCAGGGTGGCCACCCGCATGCGGGGGCAAAGACCGCGAAGTATACAAACGCCGGACGGGGCCTGTAAAGCGTCCCGAAAGGCCAAAATAGGCGCGAGATGCGGGTATTGGGAATCGAAACCAGCTGCGACGAAACTGGGGTCGCCGTCTACGACAGCGAGCAGGGCTTGCTGGCGCAGGCGCTACACAGCCAGATTGCGCGGCACGCGGCATACGGCGGGGTCGTGCCCGAGCTGGCCTCGCGCGACCACCTGGCCAAGCTCGCGCCCATGGTCGAGCAGGTGCTTGAGGCCGCTGACACGCCCGCCGAGGCGTTGGATGCTATTGCTTACACGGCTGGCCCGGGCCTCGTTGGAGCCCTGCTCGTCGGGGCCTGCTACGCCACGGGCCTGGCGCGTGCGCTCGGTAAGCCTGCGATTCCCGTGCATCACATGGAGGCGCACCTGCTCGCGCCCATGCTCGAAACCAACGCGCCGGATTACCCGTTCGTCGCGTTGCTGGTATCCGGCGGGCACTCAATGCTCGTGGATGTGGCCGCAGTCGGGCGTTACGAGGTGATTGGCACGACGCTCGATGACGCGGCGGGCGAGGCCTTCGACAAGACGGCCAAGCTGCTGGGACTGCCGTACCCGGGCGGCCCGGCACTCTCAGCGCTGGCCGAGCAGGGTGATGCCACCCGCTTTAAGCTGCCTCGGCCCATGCTCAATCGGCCCGGGCTCGATTTCAGTTTTTCAGGCCTCAAGACAGCCGTGCTCATGGTCGTTCGCGAACTACAGGGCGTCGCCGGTGATCAGCCGCCGCTGCCCGGCAGCGCTCTGTCTGATACGGACCGGGCCGATGTCGCCGCCTCGTTCCAGGTCGCCATTGTCGAGACCTTGACGAAGAAGTGCGTACGGGCGCTCGAGCAGACGGGTCGGCAACGGCTTGTCGTGGCGGGCGGCGTCGGCGCCAACCGCGCGTTGCGGGCGGCGCTGGCCGAAGCCTGTGATACATCCGGCGCCCGTGTCTATTACCCTCGGCCCGAGTACTGCACTGACAACGGTGCGATGATCGCGCTTGCGGGCGTGCTGCGGGCAGAATCGGGCGGCGAGGGTCTGCCCATCGGGGCCGCGCCGCGTTGGCCGCTGGGCACCCCGCTGCCTGAACGTCGCAAGCGAGTCGCGTGATGGATCGTGTTGTTATTGAAGGGCTTGAGATCACCTGTGTGATCGGTGCCTGGGAGTGGGAGCGCCACATCACGCAGAAGCTGGTTGTGGACCTCGCCCTGGATACCGACATCACGGCGGCGGCGGCCAGCGATGGCTTGGCAGACGCCGTGAACTACGCGGCAGTTGCCGAACGTGTCGAGGCCTACGTGGTCGAAACGCAGGCCGTGCTCATAGAGCGTCTGGCGGAGGGCATCGCGCAGCTCGTGCTCGCGGAATTCGGGGTCTCGCGCGTCTGCGTGCGCGTCGCCAAGCCGGGCGCGGTCCGCGCCGCCCGAACCGTGGCCATCGAAATCGAGCGCCAAGCGCGATAAATCACCGCATCGGCGGTCTCATTATGTGATTGACGTCACATGCTCCGGGCCGGCACCCGGGCAAATGACGCTAGAATTTAGCAATGAACAAACTTCGGGGCGTGTCCATGAATTTTCGACAAGTATTGGTGGTAACCCTTTCGGTACTGGCCGTGGGCTGCGGTGGCGGTGGTAGCAGCGGTGGTTTCGCCGGAGGCGGCATTGGTGGCGGCGGATGCACTGTCGACGACGAGAAGACCTTTGTGCTGAACACCATGCGCGATGTGTGGTTCTGGAACACGCAATTGCCCGCGGACGTCAATTTGGCGAACTTCGCAACGGCGGAAGAGCTGCTCGTCTTCCTCACCTCGTTTGAGCCGCTGGACCGGTTCAGCTTCATCGACAGCGCCGCCGCTGATGCGGCCTTCTTCAACGAAGGCGAGTTTGTCGGCTTCGGGTTCACAAGCTCGATCGTTGATGAAGCCACGAACGACGTTCGCTTCCTGCGTGTGTTCTCGGGCAGCCCTGCCGCTGCCGGCGGCCTGGCCCGCGGGCAGCGCCTGCTGCAGGTGGACGGTGTTGATGTTGCGACGCTCATTGCAGGCGACGGGCTGGGCGCGGCGTTTGGTCCCTCGGAAGAGGGCATCCAACGCACGCTACGCATTCGCAACCTCGACGACAGTGAGTTCGACGTGGTGCTCGTCAAGAACACGTTTACGATCGACCCGGTGCCGCAGACGCGCACCTACACCATTGGCGGCACCACCTACGGCTACATCGAGTTCTCGACGTTCATCAGCACGGCCAACGACCAGCTCGACGCGGCTTTCGCAGACTTCAACACCGCGGGCATCACGGACGTGATTATCGACCTGCGCTACAACGGTGGTGGCCGTGTCGATACCGCTGAGTTCTTCGGCGACCTGCTGGGTGGTTTCATCGCCAACGGCGAGGTCTTCTCGGAGACGCGCTTCAACGAAGACAACGAAATCAACAACCGCACCGACTTCTTCCAGCAGCGCGCCAATTCGCTGAGCACCTCACGCCTGGTATTCATCACCACGGGCGGTTCGGCATCGGCCAGTGAGCTTGTTATCAACAGCCTCGAACCGGTGGCCTCGGTCGACCTCGTGGGCTCGGACACCTTCGGCAAGCCCGTCGGTCAAATCGGTGTCACATTCTGCAACGATACCAAGATCCTGCGCCCGACAGCCTTTGAGACGGTTAACAGTCTCGGCCAGGGCCAGTACTTCGACGGTCTGCCTGTCGATTGCCAGGCCGACGATGACTTTACGACGGAAGTCGGCAGTCAGGCTGACCCATCGACGGCCGCAGCGCTGGAGTTGCTGTCCACGGGCGCCTGCCCGGTGGTCAGCGCGCAGGACATTAGCAAGCCGAGCCCCACGGCCTCGAAGTTCCGCCCGCCAGCCGCGCGGAGCGCCGCCGAAGCCAACGCCTACGCCTACTGACTGCAGGCCACCGCGCGGCAGCAGCCGCGCGGTGGCTGTGCGACAATCGCGACCCCGCTAGACCCGGCCCCAGGGGGCTGTCGTACGTGCCCGAATCTGCCCGCCACAGCCTGCCTGAGCCGGATGCGCTCAGCGCTGCGCACGAGGATGTCGTGCGTGAGCACATCGCCGAGAAGATCTTAGCCTCAGGCGGCAACGTCCCGTTCTCCGAGTACATGGCGCTCGCGCTCTACGCACCGGGCATCGGTTATTACACGGCGGGCAGCACCAAGTTCGGTGCTGTTGGCGACTTCATTACGGCACCCGAACGGGGCAACTTGTTTGCCAAGGTGCTCGCGCGCCAGTGTGCGGCCGTACTCGGTGAGACCGGCGGCGATATCATCGAGTTTGGCGCCGGCAGCGGTCGGCTCGCGGCCGGCGTGCTGGCTGCACTCGACAAGCGCGACGCCTTGCCGGAGCGCTACCGCATTGTCGAGGTGTCTGCCGATCTTCGCGACCGGCAACGTTCGCTGCTGACACGGCGTGTGCCCGAGCTCGTCGATCGCGTGCGCTGGGATGACACGCCACCGACGTCGTCGTGGGCCGGTGTCGCAATCGGCAACGAGGTGCTCGATGCCTTGCCCGTCGAGCGGTTTCGTATCGCGGCGGACGGCGTGCAACAACTCATCGTCGGCTGCGACGACCTTGACATGAAGCCGCGTTGGGCGCCGGCAAGTGCCGCCCTGGCAGAGAACATCGAGCGGCTGCAAAGTCAGCTTGGCCGGCGACTGCCCGAGGGCTACGAAAGCGAGTACTGCATGATGCTCGAAGCCTGGTTGCGCGCTGCCGCCGGCCGGCTCAAGCGCGGTGCTGTTCTATTTTCAGACTACGGCTATGGCCGCAACGATTACTACGGTGCTGAGCGCACACGCGGCACGCTGACCTGTCATTTTCGCCACCACGTTCACGATGACGCGTTCATCAATGTCGGGATTCAGGACATCACGGCCTGGGTCGACTTCAGTCGCACGGCCGAGGCACTCGATGCTGCGGGGCTCGACTACATCGGCTACACCACGCAGTCACAGTTCCTGCTGGGCGGCGGACTCGTTGAGATGCTCGAGGAACGCGGCCGGGATCGACGGATCGCAGCGGAGGCACGTGAGCTCACGCTGCCGGGCGGCATGGGCGAGCGATTCCGAGTCATGGGGTTTGCGCGCGGCCTGGGCACAAAGCTTGCGGGTTTTTCGGGCCGTGACTTTGGGGGGCGCCTGTGACGCTGCTGCAGATCATCGTGCTGGCCATCGTGCAGGGTATGACGGAGTTTCTGCCCATCTCCTCGAGCGGCCACCTCGTGCTGGCACCCTCGCTGCTCGGCTGGGAAGACCAGGGGCTTGCCTTCGACGTTGCCGTGCACGTGGGCACGCTCATCGCGGTCGTCTGGTACTTCCGCGACGATTTGCTGCGCATGAGCTTTGCGTTCTTCAAGCAGTGGTCGCCGGGCCAAGCCGACGCGCAGCGCCAGGACGCACGCATCGCCTGGTACATCATCATCGGCACGATTCCCGTGGGCATCGCGGGCCTTGTGGGCAAAGATTTTATTGAGGGCAGCCTGCGTGATCCGCTGGTCATCGCTATTGCCACCGCATTCTTCGGCGTGTTGCTCTGGCTAACTTATGCGCTCAATAAGCGCAAACGTGCGCTGGACGGCATGAACCTGCGCGACGCCATCATCATCGGTGTCGCTCAGATCCTGGCGCTTGTTCCCGGTACCTCGCGCAGCGGCATCACCATGACGGCGGGCTTTGCGCTCAACTTTACGCCGCAGGCAGCGGCGCGATTCTCATTCCTGCTCTCGATCCCCGTGATCGTGCTCGCGGGCGGGCTCACCACGCTCGATCTGTTGCAGACACCCGGCGCCGTCGATTGGCAAGCGCTCGTGGTGGGCACGGCCCTGTCGGCCATCGTGGCTTACCTGACGATCGCGTTCTTCCTGCGCTTCATCTCGCGCATCGGCATGCTGCCGTTCATGCTCTACCGGCTCGCGCTCGCGGCCGTGATCATCTACTTGCTGATGCTCTCGGTGTAGCGGCGCTTGAAGTCAGCGACGGCCGTGACGCGTTCGCGGCGCAGCGCCTCGCCAAACGCCTTGCCCTCGTGCCCTTCGGCGGCGATCGCGGCCGTGTCCACAGCGGCGGCGGCCTCACAGGCACCGCGCAGGTAGTCCACCTGCGGGTAGGCGCGACCCTCCAGACCCAGGCGACCGCGGGCGTCAGCTTCGCAGGTTTGCAGCACGCGCTCGAAATGCTCGCGGTCGCGGAACGCGCCCACGGCTTCAAGCAGCTTCACCACGGTCTTGGGGCGCAGCTCGAGCGCCCGGTGGCAGTGCGTGTGGTACTCAGCCACATGCTCGGCCAGACGCTGCCAGCGCTTGGGCACGCGCAGCCGTTGGCAGAGCGCGGCGACCAGCGGCACGCTTCGCGCTTCGTGGCCGTGGTGCTTGGGCCATTCCGACTCAGGCGTCACGGCCTTGCCCAAGTCGTGCACAAGTGCGGCAAACCGCACGTCGGTGCCGGCGCCCATCGCGGCCGCGGCGTCGATGACCATAAGCGTGTGCAAGCCTGAGTCCACCTCGGGGTGCCATTGCGTGGGCTGCGGCACACCGAACAGCGCATCGACTTCGGGGAACAACACGCCCAGCGCACCGCAGGCGCGCAGGATGCGGATGTACACGGAGGGTTGGTCGTGACCCAGCGCGCGCTCGGTCTCTGAGAGCACCCGCTCGGGTGACAGCGTTTCAAGTTCGCCCGAGGCCGAGATCGCCGCCATGAGCCGCATGGTGTCGATGTCGATGTCAAAGCCCAGTGGCGCGAGCCGCGTCGCAAACCGTGCGACGCGCAGTACCCGCAGCGGGTCTTCTGCGAATGCGTCGCTGACGTGGCGCAGTACGCGCTGCTCGAGGTCATCGTGCCCGCCATAAGGATCGACCAGGGTGCCGTCGGGGCGTTGCGCAATGGCGTTGATCGTCAGGTCACGGCGCTCGAGGTCTTCTTCGAGCGTGACGCGCGCTTCGGTATCGAATTCAAAGCCGCCGTGACCGGGAGCCGTCTTGCGTTCGGTTCTCGCCAGTGCATATTCTTCGCCGGTGTCGGGGTGCAAAAACACCGGGAAATCATTGCCCACCTGGCGAAAGCCACGCGCGGTGAGCTCGTCGGGCGTAGCACCCACGACCACCCAGTCGCGTTCGTGCACCTCCAGGCCCAGCAGCGCGTCGCGTACGGCGCCACCGACCAGGTACACCTCCAGCTTGTCCGTTGCCGCGTCCATGGGGCGCAGTGTACCCAAGCGCGTGGTGGCCCTGCTCGCGTTCCTGCTGCCGCTGCAGGGCTGCTACTACATGCAGGCCGCGCAAGGGCACCTCAAGCTCATGAATGCCCGCGAGCCCATCGAGACCGTCGTGGCTGATGTTGAGACGCCCGATGCTGTGCGCGAGCGGCTCCAGGTAGTCAGCAAGGCGCGGCAATTCGCGATCGAGGAACTAAGCCTGCCCGACAACGGCAGCTACACGAGTTACGTCGACCTGGGCCGCGACTACGTCGTCGTCAATGTTTTCGCAGCACCCGAGTTTTCGCTGGCGCCCAAGCGCTGGTGCCACCCGTTCGTGGGTTGCATGGCTTACCGGGGCTACTACGCGGCCGACGACGCGACCGACTACGCGGCGCGGCTTGCGCGAGCGGGCTGGGACACGACCACGAGCAAGGTGCGCGCGTATTCCACGCTGGGCCGGTTCCGCGACCCGGTGCTGAGCACGATGATTGCGGGCAGTGAGGACGCCACGGTGTCGCTCGTGTTCCACGAGCTGGCGCACCAGGTGATCTACGTTCGTGGTGACACGGCTTTTAACGAATCGTTTGCGACCTTCGTGGCCAGCGAGGGCCTGCGTCGCTGGCGCGCGCAGTCGGGGCGCGCCGCACCCGAGTCGCTCGTGCAGCGTCGCGCGGCCTTGCGCGCAGCCATCGCGCGACTGCGTGAGGCGCTGGAGCGGCTGTACGACGGCGAACTCCCTGACGACGAGAAGCGCACGCGCAAGGCAGCGTTGTTTGAGGCGTTCGCGACGGAGTGGACGGCACTGGGCGGACGGTTGCCCGCGCCCCACAACAACGCAGCACTAGCGCCCATCGCGCTCTACGCCGACCGCACCGCGGGCTTCGCGGGACTGCTTCGAGAATCCGAAGGCGACCTCGAGCGGTTCTACGCCGCCGTGACAGTGATGGGCAAACTTGAGAAGCCGGCGCGGGATGCGCGTCTGGACGCGTTGGCGGCCGACTGACGCCTAGTCGCCGAGACGGGCTGACTTGCGCATCCGGTCGTAACCGGCGGCCCGTCCTTCACGCGACAGGTACATGGGTACGATACCTTCCATGGGTGTGGCCTCGATGCCGAGCTCGGCGAGACCGTCACTGTCGCAGATGCTGTGCACCGTGAGCGAGCGCAGATTGTCCGTCGATAGCGGTTTGCCTGGGACGAAGTCGAAGATGCGCGCCTGCAGCTTCGCGAGCGGGTCGGGCAGGCCGACGATGAGACGCTTGAGACCAAGCTGGTCGCGTACATAGGTCACGAGCTCGCGCAGCGAGTACACGCGCGGCCCGCAGAGCTGATAGGTCTGGCCGTGCGTGGCCGCGTTGTCGATCGAGCTGCAGAACGCTTCCGCGACATCGCCGACGTAGACGGGGGCGAAGCGCGCGATGGGTCGCGCGAGCGGCAGGACGGGAGAGAGCTTGAGCAGCTGCGCAAAGCGGTTGATGAACGAGTCTTCGGGGCCGAACACCACGGACGGCTGGAAGATAGTCCAGGCCACGCCCGCAGGCGCCTTGCGGACCAGAGCCTCGGCCTCGCCCTTGCTCTTCAGGTAGTCCGACGGCCCGTCTTTGGCGTTCGCCTTGAGTGCCGACATCTGCAGGAATCGGGGCACGCCCGCGTCTGCGCAGGCGTCCACAATCGCGCCCGTGAGGTCGCGGTGTGCCGTGTAGAACCCGCGGCCACGGTGGTGGCCTTTCTCATTGAGGATGCCAACGAGGTTGATGGCGACATCGGCGTCGTCGAGCAGCTTGCGCAATGCGACCGGGTCGTAAATGTCGGCCGTGACGACACGCACTTCGGGCACCACGGTCAGGCCACGGACGAGCTCGCGGTTGCGTGTGGGCACAACGATACGAAAGCCCATCTCGCGCAGCTGGCCGATGATGGCGCGGCCCACGAATCCGGAGCCGCCAAAGATGACGCAGGTTCTTTTTCGAGTCATGAAGTCGGTGCGTGCCTGGAACGGCCCGGCATTATAGTCGTTTGGCGACGCGTGGGTTGCTTTCGGGGGCGACAGGCGGCAGTCGCTCGCTGAGTCGCACGGTCGCGAGCCCAAGCCGGTCCCGGTAAATCACCTCGGCAGCGAGCACGCGCTGCACGTAAGCGCGCGTCTCGTCGTAGGCAATCGTCTCAATCCAGAGGTCGGCCGGCATCGGGGCCTCACTTGGTAACCAGCCCGGTATACGTTCCGGGCCTGCGTTGTAGGCCGCGGTGGCCAGCGCGGGATGGTCGAAGTCCTGTGCAAGTTCACCAAGATAGTGCGTACCCAGTGCGATGTTCTCGGCGGGCTCGCGCAACGACTGTTGCCCGCGCCACCGCCGTGACGTGCGCTTGGCCACCCGTTTTGCGGTGCCCGGCAAGAGCTGCATGAGACCGATGGCGCCGGCTCCCGAGCGCGCGTCCGGGTCGAACAGGCTCTCGCTGCGTGCAATGGCCAATGCCCAGCTGGTTTCGATGCCAGCGCCTTGGGCGCCCGCCGCGATCTCCGCCGCATGCGCTAACGGGTAGCGCCGATCCAGGTCGTCCCAGGCCTCGAGATCGGCTAGCTGCCGAATGGCGGCGGCGTGCCAACCTCGCTCGTGGGCAAACGCGGCGGCGGCGGGGTAGTCGGCGACGCTCATGTTGCGCACGGCCCGTTGCCATTCGCGCTGCGCACGCGCGCGTTGATTGACGGCATCGAGTTCGACGGCGCGTTGCACCTCGAAGAGTGCGCCAATGGTGGCGATCGCATCGGCACTCACATCCAGTGTCTGCGGCTGCAGCGAGTAGGCCTGCCCCAAACGGTCCGCCGCCAGGAAGCCGTGATACGAACGTTCCTGTGCCAGCGGCTCGAGCAGGCCGCGTCCCGCGTCCACCTGGCCAATCTCAATGAGGGCGACGGCCTCCCAGTAGCGCCAACGTTCGCTGGCCTGGTCCTCAGCGGACATTCGCGCGACCGTGCGCACGACGTCGGCCCAGTCGCCGACCCGCATCGCGGCGCGCGCGCGCCATTCCAGCGCCCGCGTGTCGGCCACACTGTCGGGCAGGTTCGCGAGCAGCTCGCGCGCCTCAACGTGGTAGTCCTGTGCTGTGGCCAATGCGATGTGGCGCTCGAGGGCAGCCGCGCCGTCGCTATCGAGCCCGGCGTTCGGTCGCAATTGCTGCCAGAGCTCGCCCGCCCGCAATGGGTCACGCAGCGCCAGCCGTCGCAGGCCGTAGTCGATCTGCTCGGCCGAGTAGTTCTTCGCACCTGCGCCCAGCACGCCGGCCGGGTCGCGTTGCATGCGGCGCCAGCGTGCGACGGCGCCCTGCGGTCCGGGGCCGATCAGGTCGGCGACGTAGGCGGCCAGCGAGAAATTGCGGGCTTCGATTGCGAGCTCGAGTCGGTCACGACGCGCGCCCGCGCCCAGCGTGCCGTCGTTGAGCAGCACGTCAAACGAGGCGTCGCAATAGCGGTGCTGGCTCGACGGCACGCGCCAAAGCTTCTCGGCAAGTGCGATCGTTGTCCGGTCGCGTTGGCTGCCCTGCTCTGCGAGCAGCGCCTTGAGTTCCAGGCAGTCGAGTGCGGCAACGCCGGCCGCAGCATAGTGCTGCGCGTAGAGTCGCCGATAGGCTGCCGATTGGGTCGTCGTGGCCAGGTGGATGGCGTACCGGTAGCGCAAGCGGCGGATGGGCGGCAGCCCGTCGTGCGCCGACATAAATTGCTCGAGCGCCTCGGGCGTCGTCTGGTCGAGCCGTGCCGAGTACCAGGCTGCGCGCAGGTCTGTCGCCAGCGGGTAGGTCTTGAGTGTGCGCTCGTCGTCGGCGCTGAGCGGCCAACGCCCGTCGAGCGCCTCGGGCCAGGCGCGTTCGAAGATGGCGCGGCCCGGTGGGGCCGCGTCAGCAACAGCGTTCGTGGGGAGTGCGCCCGTGGCCGCAACGACCACGAGCGCAGCCCAGGCGGCGCATCGTTGCGAGCGCCGCGTGCGTGGCATCAGCGCGAGAACTTGAGCAGCAGGCGGCGGCCGTTGCGACGGATCTCGAGGTACATGGGGCGGCTGCCCGCATCGCCAACTTCGCGGCGCAGGTCCTCGACACCCGAGATGGCCTCGCGGTTCACGTGCGTGATGAGATCGCCCTCGCGAAGACCGCCCGAGCCGTCCGCCTGCGCGGCCGGCGAATCGCTGGTCACGTCTGAGACGATGACGCCCGCACCATCGTCGGCGTCGGCAAACGTCGCACCGCGCAGACCCGGACGAATCTCGCCGGCGTTGGCAATACGGCCGCTACTCATCTCGTCGAGCGTGGCTTTGAAGGTCTGCACCTCGCCTTCGCGCAGTGCGGTGATTGTCACGGCGTCGCCGCTGCGCATCAGGCCGATCGAGTTTCTGAGCTCCGCCGCAGAGTCGACCTTGTCTCCGTTGACGGCCGTGATGATGTCATTGATCTCAATGCCCGCGCGTTCTGCGGCCGAGCCCGGGTTCACGGACTGCACGAGTGCGCCCGTGACGTTTTTGAGCCCCAGCGTGTCGGCGTTGTCCGGATTCACGGTGTCGATGATCACGCCGAGCAAGCCGCGGCGAACTTCGCCGTACTCAAGCAGCTGGCGCATGATGCTGCGCGCCATGTTCGAGGGGATGGCGAAACCGATACCGACGTTGCCGCCGTTGCTTGAGATAATGGCCGAGTTGATCCCAACGAGCTCGCCGTTGAGGTTGACGAGCGCACCACCCGAGTTGCCCGGGTTGATCGAGGCGTCCGTCTGAATGAAGTCTTCGTAACCGTCGCGGCTGATGCCACTGCGGCCCAGCGCGCTGACGATACCCGAAGTTACCGTGTGGCTTAGGCCAAACGGGTTGCCGATGGCGATCACGAAGTCGCCGACCCGCGTCGAGTCGGAATCGCCAAAGGTGATGTCCGTCAGATCGTTCAAGTCTTCGTCGACGACTTTGAGCACGGCGACGTCCGTGCCTTCATCGGAACCGACAACTGTCGCGTTGATCGTGCGCTCGTCGACGAGCGTCACGACGATTTCTTCGGCGTTCGCGATGACGTGGTGGTTGGTCAGGATGTAACCGTTGTCGGCGTCGATGATGACCCCCGAACCGGCCGAACGCATGGGGCGCTGGTTTTGCCGGCGACCGAAAAAGTCACCGAGCGGGTCGCCGTTGCGAGCGCGCGAGGAAGATGCCGACACCTGGATGTTGACTACGGCGGGTGAGACCTCTTCAACCAGCGGTGCGAGGCTGGGCAACGCCTGGCCGTCGACGGCGGCGGGCAGTGCGGCCGGTGCCGGTGCGGCGACAAAGGCGGCGGCAACGAGGGTCAGTGCGAGCGTCAGTTTCTTCATCTTGCGAAATCCTGGGGGGTTAAGTTCCTGCGGTGACGTAGGCGGGCCCGAATGGGCCAGCGTACCCCAACTGGGACCGGTACGGCGGTGCTCCGGTTCCTTATAAGTGCGATTCGGTAAAAAGATGCGGTCGGTTTCCGAATTTCAAGACAAAAGTGGTCTGTGCAAGAGAATTCGGCTTTGTGGTCAATAACTTGGACATCGCTTTGGCGAGACACAAGATATAGTGGTTACGCAGTTATGTCGTATGTAGCAAAAATTTGATGTTATCTTCAGTGACTTAGTTACGATAATTTTGTAAATCATTGAAAAATAACAATAATAGATCTAGCGCGAAGTGCGGATTTTCTCTTGACAGCAACCCAGACGAGGCATAATCTACGTCCTCCAGCGCACAACATCTTGTGTCGCTGATTAATAACGACAACCGGGTTAGCGGTCGGTCAGGGAGTACCCAACTGATTGACCCCGGGGAGCTTTTGCCCGCGAAAACTGCGGGTGTGTGTAGCAGCGAGTGTGTTCGGACGGGAACGCGCGGGCCAGACCCCACGCGCCAAACCACCTGCAGGGAATGTTGCGCCAACAATCTGGTTGCTTCGTGCAACCCAGAGCCGCCTTGCGCGGCGAAAAAGAAGACCAGAGCCGCCTTGCGCGGCGAAAAAGAAGACCATTGCCGCCCTGCGCGGTGAAAAAGATAAGTAAACAGCCACATTTTTGGGGGTAAGCCACGGCATGAGCGTAGCCACTGATTCAGGGTCTAATGAGATGGCGGTCATCAACGATGTCACGGACATTCCGCTGCAGTCGACATCGCACGACATTTGGGAAACGAAGTATCGCCTCACTTCAAAGTCCGGTGATGTCATCGACAGGACCGTCGACGACACCCATAAACGCGTTGCACGCGCACTGGCCAACGTCGAGATCGACCCTGAGGCCTGGTACGACCGGTTTTTGTGGGCGCTTCGCTCGGGTGCTATTCCTGCTGGTCGCATTACGTCGAACGCCGGCGCGCAGGCGCACAAGCCCGCCACTTCGACGATCAACTGCACCGTGTCGGGCACCATCGCTGACTCGATGGACAACATCCTCGGCAAGGTTCACGAAGCCGGCCTGACGCTGAAAGCCGGCTGCGGCATCGGCTACGAGTTTTCGACGCTGCGTCCCAGGGGCGCCTACGTCTCGGGCGCGGGCGCCTACACCTCTGGCCCGCTGTCCTTCATGGATATCTACGACAAGATGTGTTTCACCGTGTCGTCGGCCGGTGGTCGCCGCGGCGCGCAGATGGGTACTTTCGACATCGGTCATCCCGACGCCGAAGACTTTATTAAGGCGAAGCGTGAAGACGGCCGCCTGCGTCAGTTCAACCTCTCATTGCTTATCACGGACGACTTCATGAAGGCCGTGAAGAACGACGACGATTGGAACCTGGCGTTCCCGGTTATCCGTCGCGAGCTCGAGCAAGACGGCGTCGACGTCACGGCGTTCATCGCAGCGCGCGGCGAAGGCTATGACGACGAATACGTCTGGCGGGAATGGCCGGGCGAAGGCGACTTCATCACGGACGGCGAAGGCCTCGTGGCCTGCAAGATCTACAAGACGCTCAAAGCGCGTCGCATGTGGGACATGATCATGTCCTCGACCTACGACTTTGCAGAGCCCGGCTTCGTGCTCATCGACGCCGTGAACGAGATGAACAACAACTGGTGGTGCGAGAACATCCGCGCGACCAACCCTTGTGGCGAACAGCCACTGCCGCCCTACGGCTCCTGCCTGCTGGGCTCGGTCAACCTGACGCGATTCGTCGTCAACCCGTTCACGGAAGACGCGCGCTTCGACTGGGACGGCTACGCCGAAGTGGTCAAGGTGTTCACGCGCATGCTCGATAACGTCGTCGAGATCAACGGCCTGCCGCTGCCTCAGCAACGCAACGAGATCACGCGCAAGCGCCGCCACGGCATGGGGTTCCTGGGTCTGGGCTCGACCATCACGATGCTGGGCATGAAGTACGGCGATGGCGACTCGATTGAGTTCACTGAGAAAACCTCGCGTGAAATGGCATTGGCGGGCTGGGAAGCCGGCCTTGAGCTCGCGAAAGAGAAGGGCCCGGCCCCGATCATGAACGAGGACTTCGAAGTCACGGCCGAGATGCTGCGCAAGCGCCCCGAGATGGCGCAGGACGGTTACCAGGTCGGTGACAAGGTTCCGGGCCGCCTGCTGCACGCGCGCTACAGCCGCTACATGCAGCGCGTCGCCGAAGTCGCGCCCGAGCTCGCCAAAGAGCTTGAAGAAACAGGTGCGCGTTTCACGCACCACACCTCGATCGCGCCCACGGGCACGATCTCGCTGTCGCTGGCCAACAACGCCTCGAACGGCATCGAGCCGAGCTTCGCCCACCACTACTTCAGAAACGTGATTCGCGAAGGCAAGAAGTCGAAAGAGAAAGTGGACGTCTTCTCGTTCGAGCTGCTGGCCTACCGCGCGCTCGTCAACGAAAAGGCCATGCCGTTCTCGGAGAATGAAGACGAGGCCCTGCCCGACTACTTCATTACGGCCGACGACATCTCGCCGACGCAGCACGTGGACATCCAGGCCGCGGCGCAGCGCTGGATTGACTCGTCAATCTCGAAAACGGCCAACGTGCCGACGGACTACCCGTACGAGGACTTCAAAGACATCTACCTCTACGCGTACGAGAACGGCCTGAAAGGTTGCACTACGTTCCGCTTCAACCCCGAAGCGTTCCAAGGTGTTCTCGTTAAGGAAGACGACCTCAAAAACACGACCTACGTGTTCGAGCTCGAAGACGGCAACACGGTTGAAGTCGCGGGCGACGAAGAGATCGAGTACGACGGCGAGACGCACACGGCCGCGAACCTCTTTGATGCCTTGAAAGAAGGCTACTACGGAAAGTTCTGATATGAAGATCGACAAGAAAATCGTCGGCTACTCGGTCAAGAAGCCGGAAGACAAGGAAGAGAAGGCCGCGCGCCCGACACCCGTGCGCTCGGAAGACGAGGGCAGCAATGTCATTCGTATGCACGAGAAGCTCGAGCGTCCCGAGATGCTCATCGGCTCGACGTACAAGGTAAAGACGCCCGTCTCCGACCACGCGATGTACGTGACCATCAACGACATCATCCTCAATGAAGGCACGGAGTTCGAACAGCGCCGTCCGTTCGAGATCTTCATCAACTCGAAGAACCTCGACCACTACCAGTGGATCGTGGCACTCACGCGCATCATCTCGGCGGTCTTTCGCAAGGGTGGCGACGTGACCTTCCTCGTCGAAGAGCTCAAGGCTGTGTTCGATCCCAGAGGCGGCTACTGGCAGCCCGGTGGCAAGTTTATGCCCTCGATCATCGCCGAGCTGGGCTACATCGTTGAGAAGCACCTGCAAACCATTGGCTTGCTCAAGGACACGGGCCCTGACGAGCACCAGAAGCGACTCATCGCTGAGAAGCGCGCGGAGTTCGAAGCGGCCAATGCCCAGCAGGACGCCTTTGCCGAAGACGGCGGCTACCCCGAGGGCGCGCAGCTCTGCTCGAAGTGCTCCACGGTGGCCGTGGTCATGATGGATGGGTGTATGACCTGTTTGGCCTGCGGGGATTCTAAGTGCGGGTGATTTAGCGCCCGATGCGACCACTGGAAAAGGCCTCGCGCTGCGAGGCTTTTTTTTGCCCAACGGATCTGATTCCAAGATGAGGCCCGAGGCGCTCTGACCCTCGCGTACCTTAATCTCGAGCAGCCGTCACGCTCGGCGGATTATCGGTAACGACGCTCATGAGCGGCGTGCCCTCAGTATCCTCCCGTTGGTCAGACAAGACTTGACGCTTGGCCCGTTCGAATAGCGTCTCCAGGCTGTCTACTGGCGCGTCCCCGATGATGCTTGCCATGATCTGCCGGCCCAGTTCTCGATACGCGTTGAACTGCTGCTCGTCGAAGAACTGGTTCGCCGTCGACTGATTGGGAAACTCAGGATGCGCCTTCCAATACGCGTAGATGTCGGCCCCTAAGCCCCGGCGCATCATGGGCTTGATATACAGAAGGTCGCCGATGCTGCCATCCGCATAGCGGATTTGGCCCAGCGCGAACGGAGCCTCTGACAATTCGAGTCGTGCCTGCCGCACGAGATTGTCGACAGGCAGCACGATATCGGCGCCGAAGTCGGCGCGTACGCGCTGTGTGACGAGGCCCAGGTCCGACAGAGACAAGTCTGGGTCCGCGCCCGCGTCGCAAACAATAATGTGGCGGCACTGTCGGCGAACGAGCTCGTACAATCCCAGATTGTCGAAGTGACCACCGTCAGTGAGATGGACATGGCGCCGATTTTCACTGAGGCCGCGGCCGAGCATTTCGCGGCCGATGAAGATGTACCACCACGGCAGCGGAAGCCGTCGCGATTCAAAGCGCGGATTGTGTGCCCAGAAACCGAGCCGAAAATTGAGCAGCGCCATCAGAAAGGCGACGGGCCGAGCGCGCGTTACTTCTGTGTTTGGATCTACGGCAGCGCCTGAGATCGTTGCTGCCGTTGACAGGCTGGTGCGGCCATGGCGATAGCTTCGCGTGGTGCGAAATCCGGTCGCGGCCGATCCGCAAAACAACGGGCTCAGAAAGAAACTTGCCGCACCGCGGGCGCGACGCTTTTGCTGACCGGAGTCGTTGACGCTGACGGTCGTGTTGATGATCGGGAAGGGTGCACCTTGATCCGGTGATACATCGGCAACTCTGAAGGTGTAGGCATCATGCTCTTGATTCGACCCGGTATCGATGTCGGGCAGAAAGGCGTCGGTGAGCCGCGCTCTGTAGTAGCTGTGCATCGACACGCGATTCAGCTCGCAAGTGAACGCCAAGACGAGCGATAGTGACGCGGCGAGCATCACCCAGCCGCTTCCCAGCGCGCCCGTGTCTACAACGAGGTGATAGCCCGCGAGCAAGCACCCGTAGAGGATCAGGGCCAAGCCGAGCGTTGCGGCGCCCCGCGATTGCCTACCTGTCTTTTGCCGCTTGCGTTCGGTTCGGCCGAGTACATAGACGCCGCTCAGCAGGTGTGCGGATACGATGCCGGCCTTGATCAGGATTTGTAGCCACTCGCCGCCAAAGCGCGCCACAAGTGCCTCCTCGATACTGACAAACAGGGGCACAAGTCCCACGCACAACATAGCGATGCCCGAATTCAGCAGAAACCCCATCCACCGTCGAACGCGCGCCACGCTTGCACGCGACGAGTTTCGAATACCCGCCAAGACCGCAAACGACAGCACAGCGATCGGATAAAGCGCCAGCGTCGCAACAGCCAACCAAAGCGCTAGCGCGAATCCATCGTGGGCCCGGATCGGCGCCCCGAAGCCAATGCTGGCCCAGGCCGGCCAATCGACGGGAAGCACATCCAGGGCGGCGACACCGATCAGCAGGAGCAGCGGTGGCAACATAACCAAGAGGTTCAAGAGCGTGGCAGCCAGTATTGAGGCGCCAAGCGTCCAGCCTGTGAAGCCTCGCTCCGCCACCAAGTATTTGCCATGCGCTCTGAGCCAGTCGACGACCGATTCGTCGGTACTGCTCACGGGCGCGTCGAAAGGCTGGCGCTCGTTGCGTCCCGAAGTCTGCGACCGAATCCAGGTCAGGCAGGATGCGACGTATCCGCCGCCTGACACTGAAGACAGATAGTCCACATCGTTTAGTGCACGGCGGTTTGACAGCGTTTGCAGTACGCCAAGGCAAAACGTTGCAGAGCGGATGCCGCCTCCCGACAGCGCCAAGCCCGTCGTCTTGTCGCTCTCGGGCACGCCGGCGGCTGCCCTCCGACGGGCAACCCAGTCGCGTTCTGCACGGGCGACGGTTTCGAATTCCTCGGTGAAATCGGGAGTGCTCACCGCGCAGCGCTCCGCACTGTCGAACAATCGGGGGGCGTGAACTGGACTGGTGTCGCCGGCTCGTCGCGGTGAATCTTCAGATACTCGATAATCGCGAACCGCTCAGCGTCCGTGAGCAGTGGGCCAATGACGCCGGGTGGCAATGGGTGCGCCTCGGGGTCGCTTCGATGCGCGTCCCAACGCATTGCGTCGGCGACGAACGCATGGCCCGTGTTGTGGTTGCCGGTGATGCTCGTATCGAACACGAACCCGTCGCTGTCCATGGGCGGGGTCACGTAGCCCAGGTGTTTCGGGTCATAGTCGCGATTTCCGGCCACGAATTTGCGGTCGCGTTCTTCGGGGGGCAGGAGCATCTGATAAACGCTCGGCACCGAGCCGTTGTGCAGGAACGGCGGCGTCGCCCAGACACCTTCCAACGGCCTGGGTTTGTAGCCGGCAACTTGCTGGGGGAGATCCAACGTGCCGAAACCCTCAAGGCACTGTTGCTTCGCAAAGCCGATATCGTTCTCTTTGTAGTACTGGTTCTTGATCAGAATACCGATGATGTTCAGGCCTTCCCCTTCGGAAACGCTGCTGATGTCAATCGCGTTCAGCGCGTCATTCATTGCTTGCTGACCAAAGCGTACGTTCCAGTAGAGCCAACGCGCATGACAGGTGCTGTCGCAATCCCCGGGTGTGTCGGGCCTGTCTTCGGGTGAGAGCCCGGTCACCGGACCAATCAAGCGCTCCACTTCAGTGGCGATGTCCGCAAACAGCGCTGCGTCGATTTGGGGCGCCGGCTCGTCAGACGGCAACCGCGACAGCAAATTTCCCAAGTTGCCGGTCGATGTCGCCGCCTCGCCGAAGGCCTCAAGTCGGTAGCGCAAGTCTCGCAGCAAGCGGCGTGTGTGAATGGGCTCGAGCAACTGGCGTACGTCGTCGTCGGTCATACTGGTCGCCGTCAAGTCGTAACGCCGCTCGACGAAGCCGGCCGCGGCGCTCGGGTCTGTGCCGATATGCTCCAGAGGGATCACTTCGATCAGCCATTCGAGTCCTTCGCCCGTCTTGCCTGGTGCCTGCGCGACCTGGCGCAAGCGGCTCGCGGGGTGTGGGCCGTGGCAGTCCTGGCAATGGGTCTCGAAGAGCCTCCGCCCGTCCGCAGCGAGTGCGCTGTTAACGGGCCCAAAGATCTGCTCCGGCCATTGCGGAGGTTGCAGTCTCTGGAGCGTGTGCTCGATCTCAACCAGCTGCGGAATTCTCACCGAGCTCGTGTACCGTTGTTCGGGCGGGATGGGGGCGCCGTAGCTATCGACCAGATCGATGACCGCGCCAACGCCGAGGGCTTCGCCGATGTTGCGGGCCAGCGGCTGCGCGACGGAGCCGTTGTACTGCACCCAATCGAACTTCCAGATGTTCCAGACATAGGGATAGCTGACAGGCGCTGTGGCGACGTGGTAGTTCGCCGGAACCAGGTGATCGCCGAAGACAGTGTTCGCGATGCGACCCAGGGCATCGGTCCGCCCGAATCCTTCCTGAGTCGGATAAAGATGACGTAACGGATTGTCCTGCCCGATCTCGACGAGCGCTTTCAGGGTCTGACCGAGCTCCGAGCGAAGCTGCGACTTGCCCTTCCGAAAGTCATCGCCCAGAACGTTGTGCGCGAAGCGGTTGAACTTGACGGGGTTGGTGTAAGTGGCCACCAGCGAGGCGAGCAACGTGGTACCGAAGCTCCCGCGGGAGACATCGGTAAACGCGTGCATCGCCTGGCCGCCGTCGACGCGGATTGCATACCGCTTACCGCCGCTCGCGTAATGCAGTTGGCCGGTGTGGCAGGCCGCGCAGGTGATATCCAGGACGTACGCGTCGACTGCGGGGCTGAAGTGACGCGCGAAGCCAACGGGTAGCTGATCGGGATTCGCGGTCGTCGGTTCCGGGTCGACGATGAATCGATAGGCGCGAAGGTGGTCGGGTTCGGCGAAGCGCGCCGTGCCGATGGGCATTTCGAGGTTGATGAACCAGTCGTAGCGGAGCGGGTGCCGGGCATTGCCCTGCGGAATCGACGCACCCTGACCCGTGTAATAGTAGGTCTGGCGCGCGGCGTCATTAGCGTGAGGGCCCCAGCCCTGATTGAGATAGACATACTCGTCCACGGGTTCGAGCGCGGGAATTGTGTGAGTGGGATACGCAACGAAGACGACGAAGCCGGCGGCCAGCGCCAGCCCGGTGATCAGGACCAATGCCAGCCCCGCCTTGAACAGCCGACTTGCTCGAAGCCGCTGCCAAACGCTTGTGTGCGTCACGACGGTGTCCCCTGCGAGTGCGTGATCCGACGATTGTTCATTCGGGTTGTTCATAACGTCTTCATAAACTCAATCAAATCCATTCGCTCTGCTTCTGACAACGATGTGCCGTAAGAATGGCCACCATTCCCATTGCCCGTGAGGCGCGTATCAAAAACGCTGCGCCCTTCGCCGGGGCCGCTTTCGAGCCCGACGCGAACGACGTCGAGTTCGCGACTGCCGACAAAGAACTGCTGGGGCCGATCGTCGGGCGGGAGTAGCAAGTCGTAGAGCGTGGGCACCGACCCGTTGTGCAAGTAGGGCGCCGAAGACCAGATGCCATCGAGCGGCCGCGCCTTGTAGTAGTTGGGATGGGTGTCGATGTTGGCCTTGTACACCGAGTGGTAATCCTTCACCGCAGCCCGGGTGGCCGCCACAGGGTGCTCCAACAGCGCGCCCGTTGCGGCGTGCACCACAAGGTTGATCGTGGCGGTTTCTTCGTCCATGCGATCGCCGGCCAGGATGGCAACTTTTTCGCCGCGCAGCGGGCCGCTGGCTGACTGTGCGTTGACGAAGTTGGCTGCGGCGCGTGCGTCCGTTCCGATTTCCGCAATGGGCACCAGGGTCGCCTTGAGCTTTCGCTTGGCGTCATCGCGGTTCGAAATCTGATGGCAGCTCTGGCATGAGGCTGCGTACAGCGCCTGGCCTCGCGCCACCTGTTCGTCGGACAGTTGACCAAGAACCTGGGCCGGCCAGCGTGGCGACTTCAGTGCGTAGATCCAGTTCTGGATGCGCTCGAGGTTGGCAAAGTTCACTGATGACGCATAGCTGTGATCGCCGGGTCGAACCTCTATCTGTCCGTAGACCGCCAGCGCGGTGGTCACATTCTGGACGAGCGGCCCCGGGCCCGCGTTCGGCGCCGATCCGTTCCACTGGACCACATCCAAATGCGGCGCGCTCCAAAGTACGGGGTAGCTGACGGGTGCGTCGGGTGGGCGGCGATTGCCTGGCTCGTGGATAAACTCCGCCGCGGCCGCGTTGAAGATTTGGCCGAACGCATCCAGGCGCCCGTGTCCGTAAGCCACCTCGGTCGCGTTCATTCGACGGCGCGCCGCCAGTTCCTGCGTTCGCTGTACCAGTGCGTCCCTGAGGTCGCCAAGGGCAACCGGGTTCTCGGCATTGTCGAGAAGCACGCGACGCGCAAAGCGCTCAAATTTGTCCGGGTTGGCAAGAGTGGCCGACAGGGCATCGACGACGGCTGCTTCGAAGCCGTCGAAGTCGAGCAGGCTCTGGCCACCGTCGACGCGAATCTTCGCGCCACGGTAGTGCACTTCACCTGTGTGGCACGCGGCGCAGGTCAGGCCCAACCAGGCTTGCGCGTCGTCGTCGTGGTCCTGACTAAAGCCGACGGGCAGGCCGTCGGGGTTGTTGTCCGTGGGTTGCTGTGCGAGGAAGCCGAAGCCGGTCAGGTGTACCTCGTCGCGGAACAGGTCAACGCTGTCGGTCTGTTCGAGACTTAGAAACCAATTGTAGGGAACGAGACGGGAGCCAAAGGATATGAACCACGCTTGATCCTGCGTTTCGCGGCTCCAGCCCTGCTCAAGGTTGATGACATCTGGGGCGCCGTCGACTGATGCGCCGTTTGCGATCGACGTTGATGGATCGCGGTTGCAGCCGCTCGTCACCAGCAGGCCGAGCAGGGCGACGAGGGCCAGATGTATCGGATCGCCAAGTCGCATGGGTGGTTTGCCTCCTATTCCCTTAAGACGGCCGGGCCTCGCCGTACCCATGCTGCTCTTCGTTACATGGTCTACGGGTGCGGACCCATTCGAGCCCAGATTGTGTCAACGACGGATGCTGGATTCTGTGCGTGGTTCACAATTTCTTATGTTCAATTTGACTTGCCTGAGCGTCACTATGAGACTCTTCATGAAACCTTATTGCCGCCGGTTACCATGACGCTGAACTGCTTGACCAGGACGTTGGCTTTCTTTCTATCGGTAGCGTGTTTGCTCCTGCCCGTGAGCGACGCCAATGCGGCCGATCTGCTCGAAATCAGTGATCTGCGAGGCCGCGTCGAACTCTCCAAGCGCATCCAGTTGCTTGAGGATGTTGACGGCGCGCTGACCCTCGATGACGTTCTCGCACGTGTCGACGACTTCGCTGCCGTCGGCGATCGGTCCCCTAACTTCGGCTTTACTGACTCTGCATGGTGGGTCCGTGTTGACGTCAGCAATGCGGGTGATGAATCGACCAGCGCATTGCTGCGCCAGGACTACCCGCTGATCGACGAGCTGGACCTATGGCAGAAGTCTGCCGATGGTGAATGGCTGCATGTCGCTACGGGCGATTCGCGCGCGTTTTCCAGCCGCGACATACAGCATCGGGACTTCGTTTTTCGAGTCGACGTGCCGGCGAAAAGCACGCGCCAGATTTACTTGCGGTTCAGTTCCAGCGGTCCCATCACCATTGGTCTCTCCATGTTCGACGAGGCCACGTTGATCGGTCAGGTCGGGCGAGAACAACTCGGCTACGGGATCTACTTCGGCGGCTTTCTTGTACTGCTCTTCTACAACTTATTCATCTTCGTTGCCGTTCGCGACCGCGCGTTTTTCCACTACCTGTTGTACCTCGCTTTCTACGGCGCCTATTTCGCTATTCACAACGGGCTGACTTTCCAGTATTTCTGGCCTAACAGTCCTTGGTGGGGCAACAAGAGCCTCGTGGTGACGTTGGCGTTAACACTGATCTGGGGTCTGAGGTTCTCGCGCAGTATCTTGAACAGCGACCGAACGTCTCCGCGCCTGGATCGGGTCGCTGCTGCGCACCAGTGGTTGTCGGCGGCCGGCCTTGTTGGCGCCATCGTATTGCCTTATTCCCAAATCATCGTGCCGCTAGCGCTGCTCTCCGCTTTGGCGCCACCGCTGTTGATCTGGATGGGTGCTGTCAGTTTCTTCGAGGGACACCGTGCGGCGCGCTATTTCCTCGTCGCGTGGTCGATGCTGCTCATTGGGGTGTCGGCGTACATGTTGAAGACGTTCGGACTCTTGCCGCACAACTTCATCACCCAAAACGGGTTCCAGATCGGCTCGCTGATCGAAATGGTGCTGCTGTCATTGGCCTTGGCCAGCCGCGTCAGCGAACTGCAAAGACATAGTGTGACCGACGGACTCACGGGTGTATTCAACCGCCGGAGCTTTGACGAGCATCTGAGGGGGGAATTTGCGCGCAACGCCCGCTACGGTCAGCCGTTGTCACTGATGCTGATCGACGTCGATCACTTCAAGGCCTACAACGATACCCATGGGCATCAATTCGGTGACGACGCGCTGCGCTCGATTGCCAGACTTCTGCAGACTAACTTACGTCGAACGGATCGGCTGTGTCGCTACGGCGGTGAGGAGTTCGTGATTCTGATGCCGGACACGAACGGTGAGGAAGCGCGCGCAATTGGCGAGCGCCAGCGCGAACAAATCGCGGCCCACACGCTATCGCGCGGTTCGCTCACGATCAGCATCGGAATCGCGACGCTTTCCCAGGCGTCGTTTGGCACCGAGTCTGAATTCCTCGGTGCGGCCGACGAGGCCCTCTACAATGCGAAGCGCGGCGGTCGCAACCGGGTGGTCAGTCACACGGCAGAGCGATCCGATAATGTGACGGAGCTCGCGACGGGGACGTAGGACGCACACGTTCGACCTTAAGCCTGTCGCACAGGCTGCGTGAGCGTTTGCTGACACTCGCTTCGAGTGGGTGCTCGACGGCTAACTACAGTGGATCGTGGCGCTCACGCGCATCATCTCGGCGGCCGCGGTCATGCTTGGTAGCGGCAAAGCCGCTAGCTCTCGACGCTACTCGGCACCTGTGGATTCCGTCCTTAAGAACGCCTTAAGAAGCACCAGTCTTGATGCTGTGTCTGGCGGACTTGGTGTTCCAACCGTCCAGAATTAATGGAAACGACGCATTCCCGGCAGTGATGACAATTGATCGGAAGGGCGCTTCAAACGGCGATCCGCTGTTCGGGTACTCGGTCTCCTGACGGCTTGTCGGGTATCGGCGAATCCTGTTCGGCGTTTGTGTTGCGGTATGTCGATGGCCTGCTTCCGTCGTCGCTGGACGACGAGGCCCTACTCAGGGCCCGCGTGCTGTCGGTGTTGTCGCTCACGCATGCGTACTAGCGCATGAAAGGTCATTGAACACTCCCGCACGGTCGATGAATCCCGGCCTCTCATCTCAGCTGGGGTGTCGGGCCCAAGGAGCCGAATACACGGCTGTTCACTGACGCAGCCGACGCATCGAAGACATTGGGCTATCTCAGCGTTGCATCGGCGCCAGCCAAGCGTGAACATGCACACATCCCCCCTGAAGGTTGTGTGTCATGCGACGTATAGGAATGATTCGTTATGTACTGACGATGCTGCTAGCCGCCGTAGCAGCGGGTTGTGGCGGTGGCGGTGGTAGCGGCAGTGTCGGCACGCCGGGATCGCCCTCGACACCCGAGATTCCGACGCCTGTCTATTCGGGCTCGCAAAGCACCGCCGAACTGACCAAAGCGAATGCCGCAGATTTCGCATTCGATGTGTTTGGTGCGTACTCCCTGGCTGAACTGACTGATGCCGTCTGGGTGGACGTTGAAGGCGCTACCGGCGCTATATCGGAGACGGTTGCTGGCCCGGATGGCGGCACGGCGATCCTATCCGGCACGCTCAGCGTCGGGGTTGGCACGTTAGAGATTCAGTACAACGCGTTTCAATCGAACGGTGTCACCTTCGACGGTCGCGTGGTGCAGGAGTCACGGCGCCCAACGGCGCCGTCCGCGGGCTTTATCTTCCGGCAGTCGGGCCCCGGTGTCGTTGGCTTCGACAATTTCCGAATCACGACCCCTGAGGGCACCGTGACGCTGCAAGGTAGTGTTTCGATCTCGGGTGGCAACGGACAGTCTGTCGAACTGAATTTGGTGGTTCGAGATCAAGGCACTGGGGAGAGCGCTTTCTATGACGCGCTGTCGGTCGAGTACAGCACCATTCGGATCGTTGGCGACAATCTGTTCGGTGTTGCGTATGACGGGCGCTACTGTGACGCGAGCAGTGGTTGCGTCGATGTTGCGTCGACGGCACCGGTCGCGAATCCGCGTCTGCTGGCAGACCCCGGCATTGCGGTGGCGCAGGGGGGTGGGTTCGAGTTGCTCGGCGATCGAGAGGTGACGTTTGCGGCGCTGTCGAGTGCCTTTGTCTCGCTCGGTATCGATCTGGACGGCGACGCAGAGCCCGACGAATTCCGCCGACTGAGTTGGCTCGAGTTCTCTGGTCTGGAGGGTAGTTCAACGCCGCTGATTCCCGGGCCTGTTGCAAACGCGGGTGTGCTCACTGCGGGCACGCTCGGTGAGCCGTTGACGCTCGACGGTCGCTTCAGCCACGACGATGACGGTGACTGGCTCACCCTGGAGTGGCGGTTGGTCACGAAGCCTCTCGAGAGCACCATCGAGATCGAGCCGTTTTTTGCGGGCAGTCGGGTCTTCACACCTGATGTCCAAGGAGAGTTCCTGTTCGAACTTCGGGCCTCTGACGGCCAGTCCACTACGCGCTCGACGATTCTGGTTGGTGGGCTGAGTCTGAATCCGGATGCGGACCCACGCCCCGGTGTGACACGCATCGGTGCGCTTGAGCTGGCCAATCCCATCGAGGTCGGCGTTCCCGTAATTGTGGACGGACGGTCGGCCGCACAAATTGTGTACGGTAGCTTCGAGCCGGCCTGGTTTGTTGAAGGTGACGGCAACGAACTGGTCACACCGCAGGTTGATCCATTCGTCATCGAGTACGTCACTGATGAAGTCGGTGAGAAAGAGATTCGCTTCAACGGCAGCCTTACGGGCATTGGGTACCTCAGTGCCAGTACGCAACTCAATATTGTCGCGGGACGCAATGTGCCCGACCTTTATTACTCATTGATTGGCGACCATGAGGCTCGGGCGTTTGCTGTCGCCGACTACGATGGCGATGGCAACGATGATGTCATCGCGAGGCAACTCTCCTCGGGAACCAACTCTGTTGTCGTCGTGCTAGGCGATGGCATGGGTGGACACACCCTGCTTCCCCCGGTCGAGGGTCCAGTGGATGCGTCCGGCATGAGTCCCAATGGAGAGCTGGCGACCGGCGACCTGAATGGCGATGGACGTCTAGATCTGGCGCTGGCCGGGCGCAGCGGGGTTCACGTGTTTTATCAGCAAGCCGATGGGGTTCTAGCCCCGGCGGTTGAAATCGATTACGCCGACGACAGTTGTTTCAGCTCCGGCAGCGAAGGCGATATCGGTATCGGGGATGTCAATGGTGACGGACTGGATGATCTTGTCGCTGTGGTTCGGTGTCGCAACGGTCTCGATGTTCGGCTGCAGCAGGCGGATGGGACGCTCGGCGATGCGATTGACAGCTACCCCGACGAATTTGTGAGCGAGGCAAATTTCCTGGATTTCAACGGCGACGGCCTTCTCGATGCGCTGCTCGGTGTTAGTGGCAGCAGCCAAGGCGGCGTGGTGGCTCTGGGTAGTCCGGATGGGGTTTTTGTTGCCGGTGATCGAATCTCGTCGGCTACTCAGCCTAACATTCCTGTCGTTTCAGCTGGCGACGTCAACGCTGACGGTGTGACGGATCTGGTCGGGTCGTACGGCAGCCTCTATGAGGTCTACCTTGGCGATGGTCAGGGCGGCTATCTTGCTCCGGTCGCCTATTCAATACCCATCGGATCACCGATCTTCAAGATTCCGAGCCAGGTTACAGTCGCTGATATCGATCAGGATGGATTGCCCGACCTGATGTTCTGCACCGCATCTAGAAAGAACGTCCTGTTTCAATTGCCGGGCCTTAGCTTTGAGCCCACGACTATCGGTCGCTGCGACAGCTTTGGCTCCGGCAACTCCGAGGACATCGTTCTCTACGATTGGAACGGGGATGGTGTCGAGGACCTGATTTCGTCCGGTGATGGCTTGCGGTTTGGCTTTGGCACTAAAGTCGACCTGTTGAATATTCAGTTCGGTGGGCTCAAGCGGTACGCCGTGCCCGTGGAGTAATGTAGAACCGGATTGACTCGACGTATCGGAGAGCCAGACGCTTGCTAGCGGTCATTAGGATCGACTTGGTGGAACCCAAATCCAGCTTGCGATCACGAGTGCGGCAAACGCCGTGTAGACCACAGCAAACACCCACATCGGCGCGTCGTAGTACAGCAGCGTTTCAAGCCAGTGCGCGATGAAGGCGCCGTCGTAGGTCGCCTCGCCGGCGCGTTCACGCAGTGCCATTTCCCAGATCGTCAGCGGGCAGATGCGTCCGAGCCACGCCTGCAGCACGACGACGCCGATGCACAGCAGGTGGGCGATGCGAAAATACGGGCTACGCACCCAACGCCAGCCGCGCCAGGCGCCGATCCAGACCACCGCCAGCCCGACGACGACGAACAGTACAAAGCCGACGTGAAGCAGCAAGAGCGCGTCGGCTGCGAGTCGGTAGCCCAACATGAAAGCGCCGCCCCGTCGGTAGTTCCCCTGCGAAAGTGCAGTCCAAGAGACTATGCCACGGCTGCTGACGGCAGCAATGCGCTGCCGAAGACTTGGGCACACAGCCTGCGTTGTCGCCGAGCTACAGCGCCACGCGCGCAATGAGAGTGGTAGCCGCCCTCGGAGTCGAACCGAGAAACACCTGTTTCTGAGACAGGTAGGTATGCCAAATTCCCTTCAGACGGCTGTTGTTTTTGGAAGCCCGAGTCGGATTCGAACCGACGACCTCCGCCTTCAAACGGCGGCGCTCTAAACCACTGAGCTATCGGACGCTGTTGGTTGAGAGGGCCGGAATCGAACCGACGGGTGCGGGGTTATGAGCCCTGCCTGAGACCACCTCCCTCTCTGTTGGCGGAGAAGCCAGGATTCGAACCTGGGTAGGGCATCCCGCCCCTCTCGTTTAGCAAACGAGTGCCTTAACCACTCAGCCACTTCTCCAAGTTGGGTTGAGCTACCGGATTCGAACCGGCATCTGCCAGGGTCACGTCCTGGGGCTTTGCCGTTAAGCTAAGCTCAACATCGTTCATGGCGGAGACTGAGGGGATCGAACCCCCACATCCGTAAGGACATCACCGGGTTCAAACCGGATAAGCACGCCAACCTTGCGAGTCTCCCTGTTGTTTGGTCCGGACAGCTGGATTCGAACCAGCGACATCTCGGTTCCAAACCGAGGACTCTGACCAGGCTGAGCTACATCCGGAATGTGGCGCCACGGATCGGACTTGAACCGACATCTTTCGGATCGACAATCCGATGCTCTGCCATTGAGCTACCGCAGCGTGGGCGGCCCGCGGCCGCCGTAAACTGGCTGGCACAGTAGGACTCGAACCCACATCTCTCCGCTTAACAAGCGGGTGCTCTACCGTTGAGCTACATGCCAAGAAACTGGTGGATCGGGATGGAATCGCACCACCGTCCGCTGGGCTTCAACCAGCTGCTTTGCTGCCTAAGCTACCGATCCGTGTTGGTGGAGAGGGTAGGAGTCGAACCTACAAGACCCATTTGGGTTCCCGGGTTACAGCCAGGCTATCTCGCCAGTGAATGCCTCTCCGGTGTTGGGGCTGACGGTGAGCCTCGAACTCACAACCTGCTGTTTACAAGACAGCTGCTCTGCCACATTGAGCTACATCAGCATAAAAAACCCCGGTGGTTTCTGGAACCGACCGGGGTCTCTGCGGGGAGCACTCCTGGAAGGTTCGCGTGTCGCGCCTTCCGGAATACGAGTTCTGGAAGGCTAGGCTATCGGCGCTCCAAAATTCATGGGGCGCGGGTCACCAAGGTCGAACGCATCAAACGACATCACTGCCGTCAAACTGGACAGGCATACGTGGCCGTCGGGGCGGGCATAGAGATGCACGCGCTGTCGAGCGGCGATGGCGGTGTCGAGTTGGCGAACGCTTGTATTCATAGCGAGGGTGAGTATACGCAGCTACTCCCGCGTGTCAACACGAAAGTGAACAGAAGTTGCGAGAAAGTGAACAGCTTGATGTGCGCTAGGATTTCTTGGTGCGCTTGGGCTTGGCTTCACGAACAGACTTCAGCCAGTTCTCCAGTGTGGATTCCTGGCGCGCCGTCAGATCGAGTGCGCCGGCCATGAGCTCAATGGTGTCGATGACACGGTTTCGAATCGCGGCCCCGACTTCGTGGCCCGGAATGCTTGGTCCCTTCCCAAACAAGATCCAGCCCGCTGAGACGTTGGTGATCTCTGCGATGGCCTCAACGATCTTTAGGTTCGGATTCTTCGGCTCGGTCGTCTCAAGTCGATGCAGCCCCGTCTTCGAAAGGTTGATGCCGAAGTCACGCAGCGCGGTTCGTAATTCCGCCGGGTTCATTTGCGCTCGCTGGCGTGCGGCGCGAATGCGGCTTGCGATGTCTGTTGGTTCGTCCACGGTGATCCGGCGTGTGTTCTCGCAGTGCTTAGCATACCGCTGGCGTGGTGCCTGCAGGCCGAAGCCGCGCTAAAACTTTTTCACACTCTTGAGATACGCCGCCACGTCACCGTAGCCGCCGGACTTGCCGGAGAACTTCACAAGATTGCGGGCGGTCTTGAGCCACTCGAGCGTGCTGGGCGTACCGGACTCAATCGCCTCAACGAAGTCGGCGTTCGTAAGCCCGCGCTCGCTGCCGCCGTCGAGTATCTCGGCAAGCACCTGGTCTTTGGCAGCATCGATCAACCCGTCGATATCGGCGCCCGAGTAGAAGTCGGTTGCCCTGGCCAGGGTATCGGCGTCCAGCGCCTCGGTGGGAATGCCAGCTGTCTTCTGGCGGATCATCTCTGCGCGATTGACGGCATCGGGCGGCGGCACGAATACCTGTCGCGCAAAGCGCCCAGGTCGTTTCATCGCCGGATCGACATCCCAGGGCATATTGGTGGCGGCCAGTACGAGCACACCGTCGTTCGCATCAGCGAACCCGTCCAACTGAGCCAGAAATTCATTGACGACCGTGCGCGCGCCACTGGATAGCGCTTTGGAGCGGGAGTAAGCCAGCGCATCCAGCTCATCAAAAAACAAAACGCTGGGTTTCTCCTCGCGAGCCTGTTCGAACAGTGCAGCCAGGTTTCGTTCGCTTTCACCCATCCACATCGTCAAAACGTCACTGATGCCAACGGCGATGAAGGTGGCGCGGCATTCGCCCGCGATAGCGCGTGCCATGAGCGTCTTGCCGCATCCGGGCGGCCCGTAGAGCAGCACACCGCCGCCAGCCTTCTTGCGAAAGCGCTGAAACAGGCCGGGGTTTTTGAACGGCTCGATAATCTGGAGTCGAAGCTGCTTTTTCAGCTTCTCCATGCCGACAACGTCGTCGAAACTGACCGCCGATTCTGCTTGCGGACGGAGTGGCGTGACGGTGTCGCTGCCACCAACGACAGACAGTGCCGGCCCCGTCGGCTGCGACGATTCCATCAAGGTCTCGAGTGACGCCAGCGGCTCAAAGCCTGGCAGGGTGCGGGCCTTGCGGTAGGCCTCGAGCGCACCGGTCCTGTCACCGCTGTCGAGCAGGCAACGGGCGACACCCGTTTGCGCTTGTGCGTTGTCGCGGTCGGCGCGAAGAACGAGCTCGAATTGCTGCTGCGCCGCCTCGACGGAGCCTTGGTTTAACAGGGCATCCGCGTAGTCTATTCGCAGCCCAGCATCAAAGGGGTCGGCGAGCAGTGCCTTTTCGAAATCATCGAGCCCTGACATCTTCAAGCCCCGGGGCTAGCGCATGATCCGCCGCAGCAGCGGCGGCCAGACCCAACTGTAGATGACGTAGCCGAGGAACACGCCGGCGATGGCGCCCTTGTATGCCTCGAAGGGCGTGCCGTCGAGCACAGTTGAACGGAACAGCGTTACGGCCAGAAACCAGATTGCGATAGCGCCGCCCCAGCCCCACTTCTGCATAGGCCACAGGGGGATCATGGACCAGTGACCGTCAACGCGAAGTTGACTGGCCAGGTTGACGATTCCGGCGTCATCGGGGTGTGATAACGCTAATTCGGCAGCAATAGCCTTGGCCTCACGTGCCTTGCCGCGGTCGATGAGCATCTGCACGATGCGCAGCGTTGTGCCCACTTGGTTTGGGTGCTCGCGCATGAGCATGCTCAGCCTGCGCTTCTGTTCCGCATCCGGTTTGAGAATAAAGCCGCACAGCGTGTGCACGTTCAGCGCGCCTTCGTGTTGCGGATTGATGCGTAAGGCCTCAGCGGCGAGACGTTCCGCCTTTTCGATCATGTAACTGTCGAGCATCACCTGCGCATAACTTGCGTAGAGATCCGCCGACTCTGGGTAATCCTCGAGCATCGCGAGCAAGGTCTGCTCCGCGGCCCCGTAGTCATCGCGTTCATGGAAAACCTGCGCCTGTACATAGCGTGCCGAGTACGACGATGGCGCCTGCTGCAGAACACGCGCCGCGAGCTCCAGCGCTGTGTCGAGTTCGTCTTTGAGCCACGCATTCCACGCAGCAAGCTCCAGCAGATCGGTGCTGTCGGGGAACTGCTCCAGCGCCATGCCCAGCCGCTCGTCTGCCGCCACGTGGCGCCTTCGATCCACGAGCTCGCCAATTTGTGCAACAGCGGTGTCGTGATCGATGGGTGTGTCGTCCATTGCCATTACGTAAGTTCTCCATTGATCGCCACGAGTACGCCCACCAGTAGATTGACGCCAAATGACGCGACGACCGCTACCGCGACGGTCACGTAGGGCGACGGAGGCGGGCGTCCAGAGAGATTCATGGTTCGGTAAACCTGGCGGTGCAACAGAAAGAACGCACCGCAGAGCCCAAAGCCGATGGCGCGGATATAGAGTCGCGCTTCGCTGGGAATTCTGGGGGACTCGGGTCCGGCATTGGCGCTGATCGCCCAGACGGCGGCGCCGATACTAAGCGCTGCCGCCAGCAGCAACCAGATTGAGTCCTTGGCAAGACGCTTTAGTCGCGAAGCATTGATGGCAGCCACCATGGTGACCGCCAGGCCTCCGCCAAAAAACGCAGCAGCAATCAGGGCTCCAACCGAGTAGATCGGTACCAGAGTCGTTTCCGCCAGAGACGGGGATAGCAGATCGTCGTCTTGCATTGCTCTTCTTGTTGGCGACTGTGCGACCAAAACTATACCAGTGCCGCGCCATGGTTTGATCCGGAAGGCTACAGCAGGATCTCGAGCCCGAGTGGCACAACGATGACAGCGACGAGTCCGACTCGGAGGTATCGCTGCCAGGCGGGCGATCGACTCGTGGATTTCGACGAGATCTGCCACTTCAACCCGAGCAGGGGTCGCAGGACCGATACCCGCCTCACCCCTTCATAGATCAACAGGCAGCCACCGATGGTCCCGCCGATCAAAACGATCGGCTCGAGCACCGGACCCAACGCCAAAGGCGTGAGGTAGAAGGCGAGCAAGAGGATCAGCGTCTGATGCACGATGTAGAAGGGATACACACCGGGCGAGAGATAACTGAGCCACCGTGACGGCCTGTTGAGGTGCTGGAGGGCGAAACCAAACAGTGCGCAGAGCCACCACCAGCGCACGGCGTGGTCCAGAGCGATGAGGCCGTTGAGCTGCAGCCCGGTCGGGCCACTGTGCGCCGGTAACCAGATCAGATGGTAGGCCGCGAGTGTCAGCCCGTAGGCGCCGAGTCCGAGCGCCGCCGCTGCCCATCTGATCCTTTGCAGCGCATCCCAGAGCGGCGCCTGTTTTTTCACAAGGTATCCAAGCAGAAAAAAGCTCAAGCCCAGCGCCTTGCGGCGACCTTCGGAACCAAACTCCGGATACGCAGCGAGTTCGATGCAGACCAGAATGAGGGGCACGGCAAACAGGACCGATGCCGTACCGAGTGGCACCAGCAGTCGTCGGAACCACGGGCGTTCACGAACCCAGCTCAGCACGGGCAACGCGATAAGCAAAAGCAAGGTAAACGTCCATAGCTCGCGCAGGTACCAGAGGTGGTTCACATCCACATGCAGCCAGATGCCGGACTGGTAGTCGGCAAACACCGGCGATTGAAAGTCAAAGAACGCGCGGTAGAACTCGAGGTAACTACCGACGAAGTCGCCCTTACCGCTCATTTCGACAAAGAGTTGCGGCGGCACGATGACCCAGATGCCGAAGGCCAGGGGCAGCAGAAGCCGCACCGATCGCGAGGCGAGAAAGTCCCACCATCGGAGTTTTTCCAGCAGATACGACGTCGCGATGCCTGAAATCATCCAGAGCAGGGCCATGCGCCAGGGATTCGCGAGCAACATGATGTTCTCGAGAAATTCCGACGTGTAGGCGCTCTTGTAGTGAAACCCCCAGCGCGCCACGTAGAGCATGCCGATGTGGTAGAGAATCAAGATGCCGAACGCGATGACTCGCAGCCAGTCGAGGTCGTGGCGGCGTTGGGTCGTCGTCGGGATCGGTTGGCCTTCCATGAGGCCGGATTCTACGAGAATGCCAGCAGGCGTGGGCCGCAGGGTGACGTGGCGTCGTGTTTAGGCTGCGCTGTCTCCAGAGGAAGCAGCTGTCTTGACTTCAATCATGGCCGCCAAAGCATCTTCTACCAGCGCATCTACGGTCGCGTGTCGCTCGGCGTCAAAAGTCGCAACGCCAATGCCCCAATCAAGGTGCGACTGTGACTCCGGCGGCAGCGCGGTCCTGAGTTCGGCGAGTCGCTCCAGCGCGGGTGCTGCCTGATTCGTCGTGTTGGTCACGAGAACGACAAACTCGTCTCCGCCTATCCTTGCGATCACATCAGCTGAGCGAAAACAGCGTGTGAGCAGACGCGAGAACGCCACGAGTACACCGTCGCCCACTTGATGACCATGTTGCTCATTGATGCGTGTGAAGTTATTGAGATCGAAGTACAGCAGCTCGGCGACGGTGCCCAGACGCTCGCACAACGGCAGCACGTGGCTCGCGACGGTAAAGAACCCGCGCCTGTTGATGAGCTGGGTGAGCTCGTCGACAGACGACTGCGCCAGCGTCACAAACTCGTCTTCGACCATGCGGGCGAGGTCGTCGAGGATCTCGAGTTCCTTGTTGCTGAGCGTTCTTGGTGCGCGATCAATCAGGCAGAGGGTGCCGATGCGTTGTCCTTCGGGGGCTTTGATCGGTCGCCCCGCGTAGAACCGAATGTCGGGGTCCTCGGTGACGAGCGGGTTGTCATGGAAGCGCTCGTCTTCGGCGGCGTCTTCCACATAGAGCACGGCATCGTCGAGGATGGCGTGACCACAGAACGAGATGTCGCGCCGCGTCTCGGTGACATCGAGTCCCTGGCGAGACTTGAACCACTGCCGGTGGCTGTCAACGAGGCTGATCAGGCAGATATCGACATCAAATATCTGCTTCGCGAGCTTGGTCACGCGGTCGAAGCGGTCTTCAGGATAGCTGTCGAGGATCTGGAGCGCGCGCAGGCTGCTGATGCGCGCCGCCTCATCAATTGGAATCGCTGGTTTCTTCATGCAAATGATCTGTCGCCCTTATCCAGATAGCGTCAGCTTTCGCGGAGTCTTGAATCCACTCGGCGCCAGAAGTCCAGATTTCGGCCCAGTGCCGCTACAATCGCCCGCTGGTTCTACCTGGATTGCCGCTATGCCCGCTGTTGGCCAGACTTTCGCCAAGTTCGTTGAACGAGCCGGTCGTCGGATCCCCGACCCCGTCATCATCTTCATGGCCTTCTACCCGGCGGCATTCCTGCTCACAGTGGTCATGTCGGGCTACACCTTCGAGACGGTGGGCGCCGGCGGTGACGCGGTGCAGCACAGCATCCGGGGCATGCACCAGGCCGAGCACATGCGCTGGGTCTTCGACAACGCGTTGGTCGCCAACTGGCTCGCTTTTGGCAATGGGGTCTTGGGCGTCATTCTTGTGGTCATGCTGGCAGTGGGTATCGCCGAGCATTCCGGTTTGTTTGGTGCGCTCATCAAGCGCGCGGGCAGCCACATTCCGCAGAAGCTGCTGCCACTGCTGCTCGTACTCATCGGTATCCTGAGTTCGATCGCGACGGATGCAGGCTACCTCGTGCTGATCCCACTGGCGGGCTTGCTCTACGCGGGCTTGGGTCGCAATCCGCTGATCGGTATGGCAGCAGCTTTCGCGGGTGTGTCAGCCGGGTTCAGCGCCAACATCGTGCCCGGACCTGTCGACGCCATCATTGGCTTGAATGCGCAGATCTTTGCGGAATCGCAAGGCGTGCCCTTTGCCAACGCAGCGGGCGTTGCGCTCAAGCCCGTCACGATGCACTACTACTTTATCGTCGCATCGACGTTTGTCCTGGCGCTCACGGGCTTCTGGGTGACGCGTCGGTTCGTTGAGCCCAAGCTCGAAGGCGGCGAGTTCGTCGTGCCTGACGACATCAAGCCCGGCGACTTTGCGCTGACGTCCGAAGAACAGCGCGGCCTGAACGCCACAATCATCGGCACGCTGGTCGCGATGATCCTCATCGCGGGCCTTGCGCTGGGGCCGCTGGCCACATTCACGGACGAGGCGGGCAACGAAGTCTCGCCCTGGATGAACAACATTATCCTGCTGATCTCGCTGTTCTTTGCCGTAACGGGCGTCTTCTTCGGCACGGCCGCCGGCAAGTTTGAGAAGCTCTGGGACATCGTCGAGGCGATGGTCAAACAGATGAACACGATGGGCTACATCCTCGTGCTCACGTTCTTTACCTACAATTTTCTGGGCTTGCTAGCCTACAGCGGCCTCGGCACCTGGATCACCTTCCTGGGTGCGGAGTTCCTGCAGTGGTTGGGTCTCCAGAAATTCCCCGTGCTCCTGCTCATCGGCTTCGTGATTACGACGGCTGTGATCAACATCTTCATTGGCGGACTCACGTCGAAGTGGATGTTGCTGGGCCCGATCTTTGTGCCCATGCTCTACTTCGTGAACCCGGCCATGACGCCTGATTTTGTGGCGGCGGCATTCCGCGTGGCCGACTCATCGACCAACATCATCACGCCCATGATGGCTTATGCCGGCGTGATCCTTGCCTTCATGCGTAAGTTCAGGCCCAACATGGGCTTTGGCGACATGCTGCTCATCATGCTGCCGTACTCGATCGCGTTCTTGCTGGTCTGGACGGTGCTGCTCGTTGTGTTCTTTATGTTCGGGATTCCGCTGGGGTTCTAGCTGGCCGGGGTGCCCGGCCGCTCGCGGTGTCCGCAGCCGATCTGCGTGATGAGCAGTGCGGCACCGATCAACGAGAATCCCTTGATGAAAGACGCCTGTTGAATGGCGCGCATGGCCTCGCCTTCGGCGTGGATCATCTCGTAGCCGTGCACAACGATCGTAACGGGGATCAGAAACACAACGAGCATCCAGGCGCCGAGCCGCGGTCGCCAGTTGAACAGGATCATCAGTGCGCCTGCGAGTTCGACGACCCCTGAGACGATGACCCAGAACACAGGGTAGGGCGTCGTGTCCGGCATGAGGTCAACGTAGTAGGGGATGTTCGTGAAGTGGGTCACCCCCGACAACAGAAACAGAGCAGTCAGCAGGAACCGCGCGGCGACCGTGATGGCGTTGTGATTGGGAAGCTGGTGTTCGGCAAGCATGGCAGGCCCCGGGTTGGTGATCAGGTTGCCACCCTAGCGAATGCACCGGCGGGCCACGTAGTGACGCAATTTTCCATCGGGGCACAAAAAAACGCATAACCCCGGCCCCAGCACGCGCTGGGCTAGTCGAGCGCAGGCAGCTCGTGCGCAGCGAAGACCTCAATGACTTTCTCAATAACGGGCAAGGTTGCGCTCTCGGGGCGTGTAATACACGAGGCGTGCCAGTCGATCGGCTTCACGAACGGAATGAGCGCCAGCGTCCCGTCCTTCACATCTTGGCTGAATATGCTGATGGGCCCTGCCGTCAGGTGATCGGAGCGCTTAATGAAGTCGCGGATAATCGCGTAGTTGTCACAGAGGATGCGCGCGTCGTCGAACTGTCCGTGCACCTCCGCCTGGTCGGCGATGTACCGCGGTGCATGCGGCGCGATGAGCGGGTATTCGGTCAAGTCCTCGCGCGCCACGGTTTGCCCCGATTGGTGCTGGGTAACAAGCGGGTGTTTTCGCCGGGCCGCGTAGACGAGCGGTTGCTTCGCGATCGGATGAACGGTGAACGGCGCGTCGCCGTTACCGTGCTCGAACGGCCCGATGGCGATATCGATGACGCCCTCGATCAACAGGCGCGCGAGGTCCTCAGCGGACTCGGTACGAATCGAGAGGTTGAGCGTGCTGGTTTCGGATTGGGTCAGCTCGTGCAGTGCGTGGGGGAAATAGAGCTGCTCTATGATTGGGCCGACTCCGATGCTGAGCGTGCCCGCTTCCAGGGTGTTGGCGAGCTCGATGTGGCGTTCGATGTTGCCAATCATCGTCTTGATGGGCTGGGCGCGCTCGATGATGAAGCGAGTGTGCGGCGTCGGTGTCAGCCCGCTGCTGCTGCGAAGGAACAGCGAGGTACCGAGAGTGTGCTCAAGTCGGCTCAGGCGCTTACTGAGCGTGGGCTGCGTGACGTGGAGCACCTCGGACGCCTTGTTGATGCTGCCATGTTTGACGATGGCCTCGAGCATGGCGATGTCGGCGATGTCCATGGCGCTTACCCTGGCTTACGGCTATGCACAATCTTCGGTCCGGGTGCGCACTTTGGTCACTACGTGGCCGGCCGTGCGCCGTGTGAATATTAGCGTGTCAAAAGCAGCAGTGCGTCGTACGCCCCATGGTCCAGTGTGTGTGTTTCCTGCAGGAAGGCCAGATTCCTGATGCCGTTGTGGCGACACTTCGAGTCGGTATCGCTGATCTTGTGCGCACAGAGCGGCTTGCTGACGACGTTGAGTTTGCCGTCATCGTCGTGCCCGAGGGGCAGGGCTGGACGGCGGGTGCGCCGTCGACGACCTCCGTTGTATCCCTGACGGCGCCGCCCATGCCGCAGGCTCGGCGCGTGATCCTGCTGCACGCGATCTGTGACTTGTGGATATTGCAGACGGGTTGTGAGGCCGAAGACATCCTCGCCACGATCATGCCCGCGGGCCAGGAGACGGTTCATGCCGCTGTATCTGTGTAGCACGCCCGCGGACGACCTCACGCGCGAGATGCGCCAGCGCATTGCGACGGCGATCACCGATGTCCACTGCGAGGCCACCGGGGCGCCGCGAAAGTTTGTGCATGTCGTGTTCTTCGCGAGCGCGCAGGCCGCGATGTTCGATCTGCTAACGCCCAACGGTGCGCCGAACGGGCGTTGTCAGCTCTACGGCAGCATCCGCTCAGGTCGGACCGATGACATCAAGGAGCGACTGGTTTCAGGCTTGCGCCATGCCGCGGCCGAGATCCTTGGGTTCGATCGCGACGACGTGGTGATGTCGACTCGAGATGTCGACGCGAAGTGGGTCATGGAGGGCGGCGAGCTGTTGCCCGAGCCTGGTGAGGAAGCTGCCTGGCTCAAGCGCCACTCGGGTTAGCAGCGTTCTCAAGTGCCGTGAGGGCCGCCTCGAGCTCCGCAATTCGCGCATCGCGCACTTCAAGCTCGCGGGCAACGTCTTCAGCCTCGAAGCGCTGCGGGATGTGCTGCGGGCAATTGATGTCCCAGGCAGAGACTTCAAACACAATGACCTGCTCGGGTCGCGCCCGGTAGTCATCGGGCATGAGCCGTTCGACGAGCGCGTCGTCGCCTTCGATGACGCGCGCTTCGCCCCAGATCTTCACACGACGTTTGTGCGCGTAGTCGATCAGAAACAGGTGCGCCTTGGTGTTCTCTTCGAGGTTGCCCTGCGAGATGAACTGCCGGTTGCCCTTGTAGTCGACGAAAGCAAGCGTCGTCGGGCCTATGACTTTAAGAAACCCTGGCGGGCCACCGCGGTGCTGGATGTAGGGCGCGCCGTCGCTGGACACCGTGCCCAGGAACACACTGCGTTGTTCGGCGATGAACCCGGCCAGATCATCGTTGATCTCGGTCTGCCACCCGCGCGAGGTCTCCATGCGCGCATAGGCGTCACGAGAGCCTTTGCGGGCCTGGATCGCTTTGACGGCAGGTGTAAATGCGACGTCGGAAGGGTAGGTCATCATCGCGTTCTCCTCAGGGGTGCGCTGCGTCGGGCTCGGGGGAAGGCCCGACGCAGCGCTCGGGGCTCAGGCTGCGTCGCGGTCGACGGTCGGGAAGTCGATGGCCGTGTCGAGCACTTCGTTGACGTAATTCGTCAGCGTATTGAGCGCGACGTGCGCCACAATCTCAACGACTTCAGCGTCGCTGTAGCCCGCCCGTTTCACGGTGTTGACGGCGTCGGCTGAAACCTGGCCACGCTCGCGCGCGATTTCGGCGGCGAATCGAACGGCGGCATCAGCACGCGCGTCGGTCGACGTGCCTTGTCGATTGGCCGCGATTTCGGTGCCTGTGAGCTTGGCGACGTTCTTGCCGAGGTAGCTGTGCGCGGCGAGGCAGTACCCACAACCGTTGATCTCGGCAACGGCAAGCGCGATGCGTTCACGCGTGGCGGCATTGAGCTGGCCCTGGGCCAGTGCGCCGTTGAGGCCGAGGTAGCCTTCGAGCGCGGCCGGGCTATTGGCAACGATGCGGAAGAGGTTGGGCACGCTGCCGAGCGACTTCTGCACGTTCTCGAGCAGGGGCTGCGATTGGGCGGGGGCGTCGGCCACGGTGGCCGGGGTCAGGATGCGGGACATGGTCTGTACTCCTGTTGGTGGGACGGCGAACTGCCGTTGCCATGGGTGCAGACTACGGATTGCTATGAATGTAGTGAATACATCGAAAATGTATTAGATTATTTTGAAATTCGGAATAGTGGTGCTCGCGCTCATGGACCAACTTCGTGCCCTGGAAGTGTTGGTCGCCGTTGCGGATACGGGCGGGTTTGCGCCCGCCGCCCGCCGCCTGTCGATCAGTGCCCCGAGCGTGACCCGGCTCGTGCAGGACCTCGAGGCCGAGCTCGGCGTCACGCTGCTGCACCGGACCACGCGCAAGGTGACGCTCACCGACAGCGGGCAGGCGTTTGTGGGCGACGCGCGTCAGCTGCTCGATGACTATCAGGCGGCTAAGGACGCGGCGCGCGGTGCGTTCTGCGCGCCCACCGGGCGGCTGCGCGTGACGGCACCCGTGCTCTTCGGGCGTCACTACATTTCGCCGTTGCTGGCAAATCTCATCGACGCCTATCCGGACTTGCAGGTCGACGCTGTTTATCTTGATCGGGTCGTGAGTCTTGTCGATGAGGGCTTCGACGTTGCCGTGCGCATTGGTCCGTTGCCGGACTCCAATCTGCGCGCCGTTCGTGTGGGGACCGTCCGACGCGTTGTCTGTGGTTGTCCTTCATACTTCGAACAGAATGGCTTGCCAGTAACGCCGCCCGATCTCGCCAAACACCGCATCGTGGCGGCGCGTCCCGCGACGCCAACTGACGACTGGCGTTTCGGGCGAGGCGCCTCGGTGCGCGTTCGACCGCGGCTCACCTTTGCGGACAACGCCTCGGCCATCGAGGCCGTCAAGACGGGCTGGGGGCTGACCCGCGTGCTCTCCTACCAAATCGGTCCCGAGCTCGGCGGCGGGTCACTGCAAACGGTGCTCAGTGAGTTTGAGCCCGAGCCCCTGCCGATTCATTTGCTGCATGCCGAAGGCGCACGCGTGTCGGCCAAGGTCCGGCAGTTTCTCGACCTGGCCGTGGACCGGCTGCGCAATCACCCGCATCTCAATGGCGACCCGGATGACGCTTAGCCCGCGAACATCGCCTCGAACGCCGCCACCATCTCCGCTTCGGGCACTTCGCGCAGGAACTGCGCGATGATCCAGTGGTGTCCGAACGGGTCGCGCACGCGCCCGGCACGGTCGCCGTAGAACTGGTCGGCCATGGGGAAGACCTCGGTGGCCCCGGCCTCGATGGCGCGTGCGAAGGTGGCGTCGGCATCGGCGACGTGCAGGTTCAGCACGACCGAAGTACCGGAGAGGGTTTCGGGACTGACTGAGCCAATACTGGGCATACCGTCCGCGAGCATGATGTGCGTGCCCTCGATCTCGATGGCCGCATTCATACACGCCCCGTCGGGCGCGACGAGGCGCGCGCGGTATTCTCTGGCGCCAAAGACCTTGGTGTACCAGGCGATGGCGTCGCCCGAGTTGGTGACCTGCAGGTATGCGGTGATGCCTCGCATGGCTGCGTCTCCCTAAAACTTACCGTTGTTGTTTTTCCAGGCGCTTCGCGGTGCGATGTGCTCGGCGGTGCGCCAGTGTTCCGCAATCCGGCCATGCTGAAGTCGGAACAGGTGATAGATCGCCGCGTGCTCACCACCAAGTCGGCCCTCGCATTGACACATCGCGAAGTTGCCTTCGGCGAAGGTGCGATGCAGTCGGTCATAGCGCAGGCTTCGCAGATCAGACGCCGGTAGCGCCAGCGCCTCGCGCCAGGCCGCGGCGCCGTCGGGTAGCGCGGGGTCGTGCTGAACGAGCTCCTCACCCGTGGTGAACGCATCCAGCCGATCGAACGCGCCACCAATCAGGACCTCGGAGACGAACTCGGCGGCGCAGGCTCGGTTGGCGTCCGTATGCTCGTGGTCCATCGCTTCTGTGGGACCGTCCACCATGCTCCTGCCTGAAGGGTTCGGTCCTTCACGGGTTTGGATGTTGTCCCAGTGCTCGACGGCCTGACCGTCTTCAAAGCGGAATAGCTCGAAGCCAATGCGGCGGCTCGCGAAATCGTACTCGGTGTGTGCGAACACGAAGTCGCCGTCCTCAAACGCGCGTACCACGTTGACCCGAGGGTTGGTCTTCGCGAGTCGGGCGAACAGTGCGGCCAGTCCTTCACTGCCCTCATGGGTCTGCGGGTTGTGTTGGATGTAGCGCGCCTCGTTGACAAAGCTGACTGCATCGGAGTCACCTGCCTCGATACTCTTAAGCAGCGCCCGAATTTTGTCCTTGTTGCGTGTGGTCACGGCGCCTCGGGGCACCCTGTGGTCTCAACGCTCCAGGTCCAATTGGTGACTTTCCAACCGCCCCCGACGCGAACGAGATCGACATGATTGGTGCCGCAGTGCGACACCTCGCCGTTGAGCAGAAACACGTAGCGCCCCCAGACCAGCGCCAGGTCACCATCGACAAGCACGGTAGGCGGTTCGGTCCAGCGCTCCTCTAGAGACGCGTCCGTTTCAAATGACCGTGCGATGAACGCTGCGTTGCTAGCTCGGGTCAGTGTGCTGGCGCCCGCGGGCGCAGCTGCCGCGACCCGAGTGCTCGCGCCCTCAGCCAGAAATTGCGTCTGCATCGCGTCCGTGTCCTTGGTCAGAATGGCATCGAATACGGCCGTGGTGACGGCAACAACCGCAGTGTGCTCGGCGTGCTTCGCAGTCGTTTCCGAGTGGGCCTGGCAGGCCGCGGCAGTGAGCCAGAGCGTGGCCATGATTCGTCCTGGGCGCATGTGAAATCCCCTATTTGCTGCAGCTCGAGCGCCACATTACGTTAAATCAAAGCCCTGGTCGCCGCGCCGCCGACGCAGGTTCACGGCTTGAACGCGACTTCGACGCGACGATTCTCACTCGGTCCGGTCGACGCGTCACCGGTTCGACACCCTCAAACCCGTGACACTCATCGATTAATTCAGGGTAAATGCTTCGAAATCCTTAAGTTCAGCCTGTGTCTGCCGCTCTCTGACTTACCCACGATAAACCAGCGGGAGACACTGTCATGCGCCAGCGACAAGCAGGCTTCACTTTGATGGAAATGATCGGCGTTGTTGCCGTCATCGCCATCCTGGCCTCCATGGCCACCCCCATGATCTTCGATGCGATTCGTAACGCTCGTGTTACGGCATTCGTAGAAGACGTCAATGTGGCACGCACGGCCGTGGCGCGTTACTACGAGGATACGGGTCAGTTCCCGACGCATATCCCGACGGACACACGCGACGGCCGTCGCACGCTCATCAGTAACTCGGCCAGCAACCCCATCGGTGGCTGGAACGGCCCCTACCTGGAAACGGATATTTCAAACCCGTTCGACGAAGGCGGTTACCGGGCGATTCTGACGAGCGGCAACGCCAACTACCAGTTCGATCTTGACGGAGACGGCACGATCGATACGACCACGGTTGCCGTGATGCGTATCGACAACGTCAGCGACGCGCAGGCGCGCAAGATCAGCGACATTCTCGACGGCGATGCCGATACGACGACGGGCAACAGTGCCTGGTACGCATCGGGCCGCGTGAAAAAGTTTGGCGCGCGTCAGAATGACCGTCGCCTGCTGATCTTCCTGTCACGCGAGTAACCGCAGCGAGATTTCGCTGCGACCAATCGCAAAAAGAGAAGCGATGCAATGACTGCGCGCATGGATGAGACATCTGCTTACTGGAGTAAGCTGACCACACAGATTGCGGCGACCGAGCGCACCAAGATGACGCTCGGCAGCCGCCTGCGCGCAGCCGGTTACATCACCGATGCGCAGCTGGACCTCGCACTGCGTGAGCAAAAGCGCAACGGGCGACTGCTCGGCGAGGTTTTGATCGAACTCGGTTTTGTCTCTGCCGAGATCGTCACGCAGACGCTGGCTAATGAGGCGCAGACCGAGGTTGTGGACATCCGCAAGGTGGAAGTCCCCGACTCGGTTCTGCGCCTTGTCTCGTATGAGACGGCCAAGCGTTTCAAGCTTATGCCGTTCAAGCAGGCGGACGGCATGCTGACGGTGGTCCTGTCGGATGCGTTCAACGTTGTCGCCATCGACCACGTCGAGCGCGAGTCCGGGCAGACCGTTAACGTCGTCACCGCCCCCGAAGGCCACATCCTCGACGCCATCGCGCGCCACTACACGCGTGACCGCTCGCTGGCCGACACGATTGACCAGATCATGCTCGACGGCACGGCCGCGTCCGAAGATGAGGCCGCCAACGAGTCGCCGCTCGTGCGTCTGGTTGACCAGCTCATTTCGCTGGGCATCAAGAAGGGTGCGACCGACATTCACATCGAGCCGGCCGAGAAGATCGTTCGGGTTCGCATGCGCATCGACGGTGTGCTGCGCCAAGAAGTGTTGATACCGAAGCCAATCCAGTCAGCACTGACAGCACGCCTGAAGCTCATCGCCGATCTCAACATTACCGAAAAGCGGACGCCGCAGGATGGGCGCATTCGCTTCGACTACGGCCAGCACTATGTCGACCTGCGTGTATCGACGCTGCCAACCAATGCCGGCGAAAGTGTGGTTCTGCGTATCCTCGATCGCAGCGCCTCGTCACTGTCGCTCAATGACCTAGGGTTCTCCCCGGCGCACAAGAGCCACATGGAGAGTCTCGTGGGCATGCCCTATGGGATGGTGCTGGTCACGGGTCCCACCGGTAGTGGCAAGACCACGACCTTGTACGCGTCGCTCAAGCTCGTCGAGTCGGAGGAGCGCAGCGTGTTCACGCTGGAAGACCCTGTCGAGTACTCGCTCGAGGCGGTGCGCCAGACCCAGGTTCGGCCCGATATCGGTATGGATTTCGCGGCCGGCCTGCGTGCACTGCTGCGCCAGGACCCCGACGTCATTCTTGTCGGTGAGATCCGTGACCTCGAAACGGCGCAACTCGCAACGCGCGCGGCGCTCACCGGTCACCTCGTGCTCTCGACTCTGCACACCAATGATGCTGTGGGCGTGATTCCGCGTCTTGTGGACATGGGCGTCGACCGCTACATGCTGCCCGCCGCGCTGTCCTCGATTCTCGCGCAGCGCCTCGTACGCGTGCTCTGTGACCACTGTCGCCGTCCGGTTAAGGATGCGCAGACGCTCATTGAACAGCTGGAGCTGACTGACAGCGTTCCCGCCGATGCGGAACTCTGGGAAGCGCCGGGTTGTGTGCATTGCAATGGCACGGGCTTCCGCGGCCGGTCTGCCATCTACGAGATCCTGACGATTGACGAGAGCTTCCACGGCCCGATCATCACGGGCGCCAGTGCAGGGGAGCTCAAAGCGCTGGCCGCCGAGGCGGGCATGGTGCCGATGCTCAAGGATGGCATCTCCAAGGCACTGGCAGGTCTGACGTCGCTTGACGAGGTGCTGCGGGTCGTCCGCTAAGTTGCCATGCCGCAGTTCGCCTACCACAGTGTCGATCGCTTCGGTCGCAAGTACGACGGCACGATGGTGGCCGAAAACGAGCGCGTGCTGGACTCCAAGCTGCGCGATATTGGCTACTGGCTGATTGACGCGCGCGAGCAGTCGCCGCGACAGAGTCGCAACCAGGGCAAGGTGCCACGGCGCGAGCTCATCGACTTTTTCACAGGCGCGACCTCGCTGCTCATTGCGGGCATCCCCATCGCGACAACGATCTCGGCGATGGCCGAGGAAACCGAACACCCGGCACTTCAAACCGTGCTCAAGGACGTGAGTCTCAACGTCCAGGCCGGCAACGAGGTCTCCGCCAGCCTGCGCAGCTATCCGGGCGTGTTCTCGGACCAGGTGTGCAACCTTGTACGGGCGGGTGAGCAAAGCGGCAGCCTGACGCAGGTGTTCAAGGACATCGCCGAACACCTGGAATGGGTGGAGCGCATCATGGCCGACGTGCGTCAGGCGACGATTTACCCCGCCATGATCTTGTCGGCTGTCGCGGGGCTCGTGGCGCTCATGTTCGTATTCGTGGTGCCGCGATTTGCCGCCTTGTTTAGCGAGCTGGACATCGCGCTGCCCGCGCTGACGCGCGGTGTGGTGCGTGTAGGCGAGGTTGCACAGAGTTACTGGTGGGTCGGTGTTGCGGCCATCATCGCCGCCGTGGTGGGTCTGCGCGTCATCCGTGCGGCGCACCCATCGCTTGCCTACCAGCTCGACAACGCCAAGCTCAACATGCCCGTGTTCGGCGGTGTGCGAAAGATGTTGGTGCAATCACAGTTCGTGCACAACCTGGCGCTCATGCTTAAGGCTGGCGTGCCGATCCTGGAGGCTCTCAAGCTCTCACGCGGTGTCAGCAACAACCTCGTCATGGACAAGGTCATCAATGAGGCCGTCACGACCGTCGAGAGCGGCGGCCGAATCAGCACTGCGCTGCGTGAACAGCCCGTCATTTCATCGCTCACACTGCGCATGATTGTTGTGGGCGAGGATTCGGGTCGCATTGAAACGACCCTGCAGCAGGTCGCCGACCGCTACGACGAGGAGATCCCGCGACAGATCAAGCGCGTTTTCGCCATCGTCGAACCCATGATTACGCTGGTTCTCGTCGCGGTCGTCGGACTCATCGCAGGCTCGCTGTTCCTGCCCATGTTCGCACTCATCTCGGGGCTCAACGCATGAACCGGCAACGCGGTTTTACACTCATGGAGATGATTGCCGTGATGGCGATCCTCGCCGTCTTGTCCGCGATCATCGCGCCGAGCATTGTCGACACGGTCAACGATGCTTATGCCAAGGCGGAAGACGCCAACCTCGAACAGATTGCCGATGACCTCGAGCGCTACGTCCGCCGCAACGGCGCGATCCCGTCAGGCAATGTCGGCGACTGGAGCAATGCGCTGGCGACGCTTAGCAGCGCGCCGTCAACAGAGCTTGCGGTAAACCGTCGAGGCTACCAGCGTTTGCTGTACTTCGATCCCAACTTTTTCGGCGGCGGTGGCTTTGGCGGCTACGTCCAGTCCGGCGGCCTCACAGTGCCGCCCGCATCGCCGCGCGTCATGATCATCTCCGACCTGCGCGGCAACGTGGCAGGGCAGGGCAACAATGCCGGACGCTTCGACGATATCTGGAACCAAAACCCCGGGGCTCGCATCGTCGAGAGCGACACCGTCAAGATCCGTCGCATCAATCTGGGCCACCTGTTCAAGGAAGTGCTCATCAGCACCAATTCGCTGAATGCGCCGGGCGTCTCGCTCAACGGTGCGCCCGCGATTGCCGTACCCGCCGCTGTGGGCACTGTCGACGGGCTGCTGTTGCTCTACGTGCTCGAAGACACACGACTGTCGCTGCTCGGTGACCCGTTCCCCGTGGGTGCTCTGCAGAGTGTCTACAAGGTGAAAGAAGACCTTGGACTGCGTTACGAGGACGCGGGCGGCACACCGGTCTGGGTGCTGCCATGAGCGTCGAATTCGCGATCGAATGGGCCTACGGCGACTTCCACATCGCGCGCCTCAAAGGTGGCGAGGTTGAAGCCAGCTGGAAGTCGCCCACGCCGGTCACCGATCTGTCCGAGCTGCAGGCCGCGATGACAGCTGCCGCAGGCGTGGTTGACCTGGGCCGCGGTGGCTCGGTTGCCATCGCCTACGAAGACGACCTGCACACGCACGAGTTCCTCGAGCTGCCATCGATGTCGCGACGGGATCGCGTCCGTTTCTTGCAGCGTTACGTCGACAACAACAAGCCCTTTGAGTCGCGCGCCGCCTGGCGCGCGCATCCCGTCAAGCGCAACAAGATCAATGGCGCGTTGCTGCATTTGATGCCGCACTCGATCATCGAGGCGCTCATGCGGGTCTGCAGCGACTTCTACCTGGTACCCAAGATCTTGGTGCCGCTGACGGAGATCATGTCGCGCTTTGTGCCGATGCTCGAGTCGGAAGAAGATGGCGCCCACCTGCTGATCGCATTGTTCGACAGCCGCACCCAGATGCTCATCGCCAATGAGGCGGGCGAGATCCTGTTTGTCCGCGAGTTGAGTTACCCCTGGACGGCAGAGACGCACGGGCGCCTTGTCATCGATATCAACCGCACCATCGGTTACGCCAAGCAGCGTATCGGCGGCGGCATCAACCAGGCCTGGGTATTGGGCACCGAGGCTGAAGCGGTGTGTCAGTCGCTGGCGGGGCGTATCGATGCGTCGGTGCGTTTCGACAAGCGCGCCATCGAACGCGAATTCTGGATGCGCCAGGTTGCCGTGCTGCCGCTGGGTCTTCACAGCAACTTTATTCCACGCCTCGCGCGTCGTTCGATCACGGGCAAAACCATGATGCGTGCCGGTGTGCTGATGACGGGGGTCCTCGTGGCGGCCACGCTTGGCATCGTGAGCGTTGTTGAGGGTGCGATTTGGCGCGACCGCACTGATGTCGTTGAGCTCACACAACGCATCGAGGAGCGACGCGAGCAGATCGAGGCACTCGAGAGCGATGTTGCCCGCATGGACGCTGAGGCGCGCAAGCTCGACATCCTAAACCTCGACGCCTTCAATCTGCCGGGTCTCTTCCTGAGCCAGCTCTCCGACATCGTGCCCGAGGGACTGGTGGTGACGGAGGTGCGCATCGGCAAGGCGCAAACCGGCTGGGACCTTGCGGTACGCGGGCACTCGACGGTGTCTTTGGGCGAGATCGCACCGCTGTTGTCGTCGCTCGAGGCGCGTCTCAGCGGTCCGCCCTGGAACGGGAACATCGTGCGTTCCTGGGAGGCGGCCTGGATGAAACAGCTCGAACAGGGCATGGCTGCCGGCCGTGGTGATGTCGGGTTTGAAATCGAAGGACAATTCCGATGAGCAGCTTGCGCGACGACTACGATCCGACCGATGTACCGCTGAATTCCTCGGCGATCATGAAGATCGACACCAGCGGCTTTGACCTGGCCCTTGAGGACGATATGGCGTCGGCCGAGGGCCCGGCCGTGAACGCGGACTCGCTTGAGCTCGCGCCCGAAGCAACGGTCAGCTTCGTCGTGTCGCCGCGCGTGCAGGCCCAGCGCGCGCTCAATCGCCTGGTCTACCGGATTTATCGTAATCGCCCACTGCAGTTGGCCTGGGTCGCGATCATCGTGGCCTGTGTAGCGTTGATGACCTTCTCACTCACAACGCGCGTCGATCACATCGACGACAACGTGCTGCTGCTCGCTGAGCTCGGTGAGCTAGATACACAACTGTTAAGTATCAGCCGCAAATGGTCGCTAGAGGAAATGAAGGCGCTGGAACAAAGCGTGGCCAGCGCGGACACGCGGCGCGTGTTTCTCGACTACCGCAGCCTCGCGATTTGGCTGCGTGAGAAGGCCGCATTCGCTGAGCAGCTCGGACTGGAGTTCGGTTACAGCCTCGGTGGCAGCGAGGCCTCGCAGATCGAGGACATGTACGAAGTGCCGGTCATGGTCACGCTGAGCAGCAACGCGGAGAACGGCGAAGCCTATCTGCGCACGCTCGAGTTTCTGAAGCGCGTGGTCAGCACGCCGTTCTACGTGGAAATCACAGAAGCGGCACTGACCGGAGAGGGCCGCGGCGCACGCCAATTGCAAGCGACGCTGCGGGTCTGGGTTCACAGCTCGGTCAGGGCCGTTTCTAACAATGCTCAATAACCGCTGGTTTGTCATCGCACTATCCGTCGCCGCCCTGGCGATGGTTGGTCTGCGCGTGGTCAAACCGCTGCTCGGGGACCGCGAGGAGCCGTTTATTCCCGATGACCCCGATTACTACGCGCTCGACATCGACAGCGAGCTTACCGGGACCGGTATCGATACCCCACTGCAAGGTGCGCAGTTCGACTCCGCGCAGCGCGACATCCGCAGTATCGACGTCGCGTCGCTGCAGTGGCAGGAACGCCCGGGGCGTGACCCGTACTCGCCGGCGCCACGCGTGACCGATGCAGTGCTCGATGCGGTGCGCGCAGACGTTTCCAAACAAGCAATGATTCCCAGCGCAATTCGGTGGCCTGCAGTGACTGCGGTCGTTGATTCGCGCAAACACCAGTACGCCGTCGTGGACGGCGTCATCCGCAAACCTGGCGAACGCTTTGGCGGCTTTCGGCTCGCCGAAGTCGGCGAGCGCGGGGTGCACCTCGTGCACGCCGCAAGCCAGCAGTCGCGGCACCTGAAGGTAGATGCACAATGAAGGCAACAACGACAACGGCACGCCCCTGGCTGTGGCTGGTACTCGCGGTAGGGATTAACGGCTGCGCCACGGCGCCGCCAGAGCCCCGGGACTACTCGGCGGAACGCGCCGTCCGCGACGCACTGTGGTCACGACCACCGGCGTCGGCGCCGGCGCCTGTCGCGCCCGTTGTTGCGCCCGTGGCCGACCCCGACCCCGAGCCGCTGTACAGCTTTGTGGCGGACGATCTGCCCATCTCGCAGGCCTGTCGACTCTTCGGCAAGGCCTACGACCTCAATATGGTGATTGAGCCCGACGTTACGGGTTCGGTTAGTGTCGATCTGACGGACCTGCCCTTTGCCGAGGTCATGGAATCGATGCTGGGCGCCAATGGCTACTTCTGGGAGCGTCGCGGCAACATCGTCTACGTCCGCTCGCGCGAGACGCGCGTCTTCACGATTGACTACATTCGGCTCGTGCGCACAGGTGCGGGCTCGAGCCAGGCGCAGGTGAGCTCCAGTGCCCAGGTTGGCGCCGGCGGCGGCGGCCTGGGCGGTGCCGGCGGTCTTGGCGGTGGCGGCGGTGCCGGTGCCGGTGGTGGTGGCGATGGCGGCGCAGCCGGTGCCATCTCCATCCAGCAGACAGACACCGTAGACTTCTGGCTCGAGCTCGAAGAGCAACTGGACAAGCTCGTCTCCGACGAAGGCCGCTTGGTCGTCAACCGCTTGGCGGGCACGGTGCAGGTCACCGATCAGCACCGCCGTGTGCGCGAAATCGGCAGCTTCATTAATGAACTCAACAAGGCGATCTACCGCCAGGTCGATATCGAGGTGAAGATCGTCGAGGTGACGCTCAACGAAGACGAAGCGCTGGGCGTTGACTGGTCGCGGCTCGTAACCAACGGCGACGGCGAATTCGTCAACGGCAATCTGTCGACGATCATTTTGAGCCCGGCCGGCGGACTCGACGCGCTGCCTGCATCGGGTCGCGTGAGCTTTTCGGAAATCGAGGACGGCCTTAATCGCATCACAGCGGTTGTTGAGGCGTTGCAGGAGCAGGGCAAGGTCGACATCGTGTCGCAACCCCACATCCGTACGCTCAACAACCAGGCCGCGCTCATCAAGGTGGGCACGGACCGCACCTTCTTCCGCAAGGAGCAGTCAACGGCCACAACCACGGCCGGTGCGCAGACATTCGCCACCGACATTCCGCAGGTGGTGACAGAGGGCATCGTGCTGTCGATCACGCCGCAGGTCTCGGAGTCGGGCTGGATCACGCTGGACGTGTCGCCTGTGGTGACACGTGTGTCGAGCGTGAGTGAAGTGCTTGACGACAACGGCAACGTGCAGTCGGCGGCACCCAACCTCGATATCAGTCAGACCTCCTCGCTTGTGCGCGCACGCAGTGGCGAGACGGTGGTGATCGGCGGTCTGATCCAGAGTCAGCAGACGGAGGCACGCCGCGCCGTACCCTTCCTCTCGAAGATCCCGCTGCTGGGCGGTTTATTCCGCTCGAACTACACGATCGAAGCCCGCAAGGAGCTCATCGTGATGCTCACGCCGAGGCTCGTCAGCTCGTAGACACGAGAGCGGTTGCGCCTGCGGGCGCAACCGCTGGTTGTATTGCCGCGCGCACCCGCTGTACGTTGCCGGCATGGCGCAGTCCAAAACCTATCCAATCTGGATGCTTCGGCTCGTTCCCCGAGGGCGTTGGGGCCGCTGGATCACGGCCGCTGTCATATTGGCTATCGGGCTCACCATCTACGCGCCCGCCGTCGCGATCGTTGCCGAGGACGCCGCGCGCTGGCGCAACTATTTTGCCTGGCCCCCCGCGCTGTTCTTCGTCTGCGCCATCGCCTATATCGTGCCGACGTTTCACTACTCGATGGGGCGTTCACACCGGACACTCGACGATCTCACTCCCTACTTTCGCAGTGCGGAAGACCTGGAGGTCGCCCGAGCGAGCCTCGATCAGCGATCAGCACTGTGGTTGGTGCGGGTCGTCGTGTTTTCCATCGCGCTCTGGCTGATTCAAAGCCGGTTGCTTGCGGGCAGCTGGGAATACATGTGGGCGCGCACGGGTGAGGGCTATGTTGCGGTTGTTATGGACTTTGGGTCCTTGCCTGTTTGGTTGACGATGAACACCGCGATGAGCTCGCTCGTGCGAAACGCGCTGACATTTCGGCGGCTCGTGCCCAGGCTCGAAACGAGCCTACTCGATCCACAGAGTTTCATGCCCATCGGCCGCATGGCTGTGACCTCAACGCTGGTCGTCGTTGGCGCGATGGCGTCGCTGTCGATCATGTGGATCGACGGCCCCGCCAACCTCTGGACGACGTTGCCGGCCCTGTTGATTTTCACACCCGTCATCGCGTTGTTGCTGCTACTGCCCGTGTGGCCTCTACACCGGGAACTGCTGCGCCAACGCGCCGAGGCGGTCGCTGCCGCGCAGACCCGGGTACCCGTGCGGTCTGGCAAGTCGGAACCCGACGCTGGTGAACTGGCTCAGGCCCTGGCGCTACGCAGAGAGCTGTCTCGACTGCCCGTATGGCCCTTTGATGTGGGCTCGGTGACACGCTTCGTGAGTTACGCCGTGATCGTCCCGCTGACCTGGGCTGGCGCCGCGCTCATCGAAATGCTCGTCAACGTGCTGCTCGAATGACGTTTGAGCCTATAAAAAAAGGCTAAACCTGGAACCAGACCCGCCGCTATGAGGGGTAGCGGCGCATGACATAACGCGCCTCTTTGTCTTTTCAGGAGCGCAAGCCATGGAAATCGCAGATATTTCGCAGTCCGTGTCCCTCAAATCGGCCCGCCGCGCCCAGTTCGCAAGCTCAAGCGTTGTGGCCCCGCCCAAGACCGAAGCCCCCGTCGCCGACAACACGGTCCGTGCCCTCGATGCGCTGCGCGCCGAGTTGCGCGGGGCCCTGCAGGCACGCTTTTCGACGGGCTATGGTGCACCCGCCAGTGCCTTCTCGGCATTCGCGCCCGAAGCCGGCGTCGACACCGTCGGTGACGAGACGGTTGCCGCGGCGAAACAAGTTGCTGACAGTGCGCCGGGTCGCGCCGAGACGTTTCTCGTCGCGTTTCGGGCCACAGTGGCCCGGGCCTTCGAAGCCGTCCGCGAGAACTTCGCGGGCCGTGCCGATGTCGGTGACATCGATGCCGTTGAGCAGGTGGTCAATCGTGGCATTCAGGGTCTGACCCGAGATGCCGCTGGCCAGACCGAATCCGCCACGCGCGTGCTCGAGGTGGACTCGAAGGTGCGTGAGGCTTCAACGATCCGCATCCGCACGCAGGAAGGCGATACCGTCAAGATTCGCCTGCGCAATGTCGAGCAGTTCTCGGCGACCGACACGAGCCGTTCGGGCCCCGATGGTACGGCTACGAGCACACGCGTCGATGCCTCACAGTCACGACGCGTGAGCTTCACCGTTGAAGGCGACATCAACAGCGACGAACGGGCCGCGATCGAGGATGTGTTGGCCCAAGCCTCGGAAATCGCCGACGAGTTCTTTGGCGGCGATATCGCGGCGGCATTTGAGAACGCCGCAGACTTCGAGTTTGACAGCGAGCAGCTGCAGCGCGTGAATTTGCGTTTCCGGGTTCAGGAGGAGCGCAGCGTGCGCTTCGCCGAAGACGTGGTCATCAGCCCGGCAGACCGCTTTGTGGGTGTGCAACCCGACCCCGTCAAAATCCCCGAGGATCGCGTCGCCGATCTTGAGCCGTTTATCAACCGTCCGGCACCCGCAGGCCCCGCGACTCCGTTCGTACCGGCCAAGCCTGAGTCAGCCGATATCCAGCCCATCAAGGCGGAACCGGTCGTCGATGACGCGTCGGAGGCGACGCCCGTCGCCGGGGCTGCGGCTAAACCTGCCGTCGAGCAGCCGCCTGTGAACACGGACGCGCTCAATGGCTTCTTCGCGTTCGTGTCGAGTTTCCTTAGCGAAACGACGACGGCGTTTGAGGTGGCAGGCGAGTCGAGCCGGTTCTTCTTCAGCGAGTCGTTCAAGCTGACGCTGTTGCGCGAGACGTTTGTGGCGTCAGCACCCGAGTCCCAGGAAACGGCTGCGGAGACGGCGGCCGGCGTTGTCGACAAGCTGCTTGAAGTCGATGCCCAGGCCCCGGCCGTCGAGCCGAAGGTTGAAGACGACGACTAGGGCCCAACTCAGGAAACCCCGCCGAAGCGGGGTTTCCTGGTCTTGCCGGTGAGCAACCGGCCGATGGCACGACGGCGTCAGGCCGGCATGACCCGACCCGCGCGAATGCGAATGCGCGTGCCGTCAAATCGCGTCAGCGTAAACCCGTCAAAGTCCGCCTCGTTAAGGGTGCGCGACTTGTCCTGCAGCAGTGCAATGGCCTGCTGCTCGCCTACAACGAGTCCTTCCACGCCGTCCTGGCGGTAGTGCACGCCCGCGGCGTCCCGGCCGATGGCCACGTTGTTGGCGACTTTGTTGAGTTCGCCGCCGGCGGTGAGGTCGGGTCCGGAGTAGGGCAGCAGCGCCGTACTGTCATCGTTGCACACGACAGGGTTCGGGATCACAAAGTCCTCGTTGAAGAACGCTTTCAGAACGGTGACGCAGGCGCCCGCCACGGTCGCGTGCCCGGCCGGGTAGGACGGGTGGGTTGGCGAGCCTTCTGTGTAGGCCTGTGGCAGGAAGTAAGTGCCGTACCGGCTGTGCGTCAGGTTGACGGCCGCGGAGTTCAGGATGTCGTCGTTGAGCTCGTAGTGGCGCTGGCCCGTCATGTGAAAGTGCACGCGGCCGCCGTAGGCTTCGGGTCGCAGCAGGCGGTGCACGCGCCATTTCTGGAACCAGGCGCCACTGAGCGCTAAGTTGCCGGCCGTGCTTACAAGGTCGATGACGAACGGGCCGCCGAGGCTTGTGAAAGCGCCCTGGTTGCTGATGGACCCGGCGTAGGGATTACCCGGGTCAAGGGCGGCGCCCCCGTAGCCGAGCAGGATGAGGGCCGCGTGTAGATAGGCCTGATAGAGCACGTCACGGTGCACGTATTCCGACAGCGCGCGATTGTCGTTGATGTAGCGCTTGGGCCCGAAGGCAAGGCTCTCGGCCGGTGCACCGCCGCGTTGCACATTGAGCCAGTTGGCGGCGTCCGTCATAAAGTCGATGCCGGGCAGACCGGCTTCGTAGCGTTGCACAACGTCAACGGGGCCGAAGCTGAAGTCCTGCCATAGAAACTGGCTGATGTAAGGCCCGACGAGATCGCCCGGCGTTTCACCGCGGAATAGGGTGCTGGCGGTCAGCGCGCCGCCGCTGGCAGGCCCCGGCGTCGCTGAGAAGTTGTTGAGGTCTGCCACGGCCGCCGCAATGGTCGGGTCGCTATCGTAGCGGTTGAACGGCACATCGCGCGTCAGCGCCTGCCAGTACACCTCACCTTCCTCGCCCGCAAGCTTTGCGCTGCGAAACCGGTGCGACGGCGGCATGCGCGTGGCGTGGCTGTCGAGGCCCGCGACTTCGTAACGAAATGCGCCCTGTGGATTGGCCAGCCGCCGCGCCGCGCTGCCATCGAGCGGGATCGCGTCGAAATCAGACTTTCTGCCGCGGCGCATGGCGCGGCGCAGCGCGCGGAATGCCGAGGGCTGCACCTCACCAAACTGGTTGCTAGGCAGCGTCTTCGTGAAGCTCGCATAGAAACGCTGATCGGCGTAGCGCTGCTCATCATTGTTGTCGCGCTGCACACCCACGCTAAAGGTGTCGAGGAAGTGCTGCCGCGCGGCGTCGATGCGCAAGTCACGCGCAGCGCGTACGCGACGGTCGGGACCATTGGGAACGTCGACGGAGGGGTCGATATCGAGTGGGCGGAAATCGTCCGCCTGTGCGGCGCCGGTTGCGAGACCGCCCGTGGCGGCGCCGGCAACGGCGGCCCCCATTTTCAGAAAGTTGCGCCGGGAGGTCGCGGTGTTTGAGTCGCTGCAGTGCGTGTGTTCGCTGCTGGTAGTTTGGTCGACGGTGTCATCACGTGGCTTCATGAGTGGTTCTTCCCTGCTTGTTGGTGTTGCGTGTCGTTACAAGCCCCTTCACACCGACAAACCCGATGCCGCCACTAGCCTTCTGTCGGCTGCGTCGCCGTCGTCCCACGGTTGCGGTGTCGGACGCCCGTCATGGTGGCCGTCGTATGCCCGCCTTGCGCGTGATGTTTGGCGCCCGTTGATCCAGTTTCGAGCGCCGTTGCGGTACATTAGTGAAAATCGCTTCTTGTACCTCGCAATGACCCTGACCATCCCCGATTTTTCGAGCGCACGCGTGCTGGTCGCAGGCGACGTTATGCTGGACCAGTACTGGTTCGGTGCAACGGGACGCATCTCACCCGAAGCGCCCGTACCCGTCGTGCATGTCGACCGCGATGAAGAACGTCCAGGGGGTGCCGCAAACGTGGCCGTAAACCTGGCCATGCTGGGCTGCGGTACCGGGCTCGTGGGCATCGCCGGTGAAGACGCTGCGGCCGAGCGCTTATCGGCCACGCTCACAGAGCGGGGTATCGAAACCGCACTCACGCGAGACCCGGATCGCCCAACCACCACCAAACTGCGTGTGCTGTCGCGCAACCAACAGCTCATCCGGCTCGACCGTGAGGAGACGCCGGCGACGGCCGTGTCGCTCGGGCCCGCGTTGTCCGCACGACTGGATGACGCCGATGTCGTAATCCTTTCGGACTACGGCAAAGGTGCCCTGCACGACGTGCCAGCTTTGATCTCGGCGTGTCGTGATGCCGATTTGCCTGTGCTTGTTGACCCAAAGGGCAGTGACTTTGCCCGTTATGCGGGCGCCACGGTGATCACACCCAATGAATCCGAGTTTCGCGCCGCAGCGGGCGACTGGCACGACGATGCGGGGCTGGTTTCCCGCGCCGAGCAGATGATCGACGCGCTGCACCTGGGTGCGCTGCTGATCACGCGCAGCGAGCGGGGTATGTTGCTCGTCCGGGCCGACGCGGAGCCCTTCTTCCTTTCGACAGAGGCCCGCGAGGTGTACGACGTCACGGGTGCGGGCGACACCGTAATCGCGACGCTGGCCGCAGGGCTCGCAGCAGGTCAGGACATGACGGACGCCGTGGCGCTCGCGAACCTCGCCGCCGGCCGCGTCGTCGGCAAGATCGGTGTGGCCGGTGTAACGCCCTCGGAACTGAGGGTTGCATTGCACCGTCGCGGCAAGGGCGGGCGGGAGCCCGTCGACGCAGAAGGGCTAGCGGCGCTCGTTTCTGAGTCCCAGCAGGCCGGCGAGCGTGTGGTCATGACCAACGGCTGCTTCGATGTACTGCATGCGGGCCATGTCGCCTATCTCGAAGAGGCAAAATCATTGGGTGATCGCCTTGTCGTGGCGGTCAACGACGACGCGTCGGTGACCCGGCTCAAGGGGGCCGGGCGTCCCATCAATACACTCGAAGACCGTATGCTGGTGCTGTCGGGGCTCGCGGCCGTGGACTGGGTCGTCCCGTTTTCGGAAGACACCCCCGCGGCACTCATCGGGCAGGCCTTACCCGATGTGCTCGTCAAAGGCGGCGATTACGCAGTCGCTGATATCGCGGGCGGCGAGGCCGTGATTGCCCATGGTGGCGAGGTGCGTGTGCTGGCGTTCCGTCCGGGTCGCTCCTCCACGAGCATTATCGAGCGCATGCGTGCGGCCGAGGGCAACTGACCGCGCATGATGCGCCTGTTCTACAACGTCCTCGTATTTATCGGCCTGCCGCTGGCCGCCGTTTATTGGGGCTGGCGCGCATTGCTGGACCCCAGTTTTCGCGGCCGCTGGTACCAGCGCTTCGGTTTTGGTTACCCGAAGCGAGACGCGTCGACGCGCCAGATCTGGATCCACGCTGTGTCCGTTGGGGAGGTGCAAGCCGCGGCACCGCTCGTACGCGCGTTGCGCGAGGCCGTACCCGATGCCCGTGTGCTCATTACAACGGTGACGCCGACGGGTGGCGATCGCGTCCGGCTGCTGTTCAAGGACGGCGTCGATCATGCCTACGCGCCCTACGATATTCGCCCGGCGGTTCGGCGGTTCTACGATCTCGTGCGCCCAGATCTCGCGATCATCATCGAGACGGAACTCTGGCCCAATCTCTACCACGCAGCCGGCGTACGCGGCATTCCGCTGGTGCTCGCCAGCGCGCGTATCTCGCCGCGCTCGATGCCGCGCTACCGGCGTCTCGTCGGGCTGTTCCGCGACGCATTGTCGAACGGCATCATCATCGCGGCGCAAAGCGAGGTCGACCGGCAGCGCTTCGTTGAGCTAGGTGCGCCCGAAGCGCGTACGTTTGTCAGCGGCAACATCAAGTTCGATCACCAGCTCGATGAGGGTGTGGCGCAAGCAGGTGCAGCGCTGCGCGGCTCGAGTTTTCCGGGGCGCCCCGTGTGGGTCGCGGCAAGCACACACGCCGGCGAAGAGGAGGTGCTCGTCGAAGCCCACCTGCGTCTGCGGGAGCGCTGGCCCGATGCGTTGCTCGTGCTGATTCCGCGCCACCCTGGCCGGTTTGACGATGCGGCGGGCCTGCTCGACGAGCGCCGCGTGAGCTACGTGCGGCGCACGGATACGGTGCCCGTGCCCGCTGAGGCGGCCGTGTTGCTGGGTGACACGATGGGCGAGGTCAATCTGTTCTATGCGGCGGGAGATGTCGCGTTTGTCGGAGGCAGCCTTGTCCCCGTCGGCGGACACAATCTGCTCGAGCCCGCGGCACTGTCGCTACCGATCCTCGTGGGTCCGCACCTGTTCAACAGCGAGGACATCGCGGGTATGTTCACCGAGTGTGGTGCGGCCGAGGTCGTAACCGACGTGGGCGAGATCGTGAATGCGGTGGATAGGCTGTTCCAGCGCGATCAGCTACGCGCAACCATGGGTGGCAAGGCGCGCGCGTTGATCAGCGATAACCGCGGCGCCGTCGACCGATTACTCGAGCGGCTCGAGCCCCTGCTCGAACGAAACGCACCGCGCGCCGCCTGACGGCGACGAGCGGAACGGCGTTGCCGAATCAGCCTTCGAGCAGGCTGTTGATGCGCTCGAGATCCTGCACCTGCAACGCGCCTGAGGCCTGCTTGAGACGCAGCACATTGAGTAGGTAGTCATAGCGGGCGCGCAGGTATTGCGTGCGGGCGTTGAAGAGCTGACGTTGTGCGTCGAGCACGTCCACGGTCGTGCGCGTGCCGACCTCGAAGCCCGCCTGCGTGGCTTCCAGCGCCACCTCACTCGACTTGAGTGCTTGTTCCAGCGCCTTGGTGCGCGAGATCTCGGCCAGAACGCCCAGGTAGGAGTCGCGGGCCAGACGCTCGGTTTCACGCGCAATGCGCTGTGCACGCTCGCGTGCGGCGCGGTGCAGGTATACAGCTTCACGGACGCGCGAGGTGTTAGTACCGCCTGCGAAAATGGGGACGTTGAACTGCAGCGATATAGAGTCCTGATCGCTGCTAGAGAACACGTCCTGGAACGGCAAGCCGTTGTTCGACTGTTCCTGATCGTTCTCGTTGCTCGAGCGCGATACGACGAGATCCAAGGTTGGCATATAGCCAGAACGTCGCGAGCTGACTTCCTTACTCGCGATATCTGCGGAGATTCTGCTGGCGATCAGGTCCAGGTTTTGCTCGAGCGCACGCGCCACCCATTGGTCTTCGTCTGCCGGGCTCGGTGCGATAAGCGGTACCGCAGCACCCGGTTTCGCGAGGTCCCCCGAGCTGTCGCCCGTAATCTCTGCTAACAGATTCTTGGCGTTCGCGAGCGTTCGTTTCGCCGCAATTTCATCGGCAACCGCCTGGTCGAACGCAGCCTGCGATTCCTGGACGTCCGTGATTGCGATCAAGCCCACCTCGAAACGCTTTTGCGCCTGGTCAAGCTGCTTGGCAATGGCGGTCTTGTTGGCTTCGCTGGCCTCAAGAGAGTCCTCGGCGGCGAGCACGTCGAAATAGCGCTCGGCGACGCGCAACATGAGGCCCTGTTGGGCACCTTCATAATTGGCTTCCGCTTCCGCGACGCGCTTGTCGGCTTGCTGCAAGCCAATGAACTGATCCCAACGGAACACGGTCTGGCGCAGCTGCAGCTGCCAGAACGTCTGCTCGATGTTCTCCGACTCGAACGTGTTCGTGGCCTGGATGATCTGGCCTGAGTCCTCGTCAAAAGCCGGGAACACCTGGACACCGCCGTTCTCCGAGCGGGTTTCACTGCCCGATGCGTTGATCTGCGGGAACAAGAGACCACGCGCTTGGGGCCGCAGCTCAGAGTTGGCCAGCAGGTTGGCTTCCGCCTCGCGGATCTGCGGGTCGGATTGCAGCGCGCGCTGGTAGATGTCGAGCAGGTCCTCGGCGCTGGCCTGGGGGGCTGCGACGCACGCGAACACGGTCATGGCAGCGCCCGCGAGCGCCGCGCGGAAGCGGGTATTAGTCATGGTTTTGGAGCTTCGTGCTGGTGTTATAGTACGGTAATACACTATAGCGCCTCTGGGACGTGGTCAATAGCGCGGTAGCTCCGGGTCGACGTCCGTCGACCAACGGTCTATGCCGCCCGTTACGTTATAGATGCCGCTGCGGCCCGAATGGATGAGAAAGGCTGCTGCCTGGGCGCTGCGCATGCCGCCATGGCAAAGCACAGCGACCGGGCGATCGGCGGGGACTTCGTCAATTCGCGACTGCAGTGTGCCCAGCGGAATGTTGAGGCTGCCTTCGATGTGCACGATATCGCGCTCCCAGTCTTCGCGGACATCGAGCAGACACCAGTCGCGTTTACCCAGCTCCGGTGCGAGTTCGGCGGGCTCGATTTCGGGCAGGCTCAAAACTCGAAGCTCGGTTTCGGTTCGAAATTGACCAGATACGGCAGTTGCGTCTCGAGTAGATCCTCGGCGTACCATCGATCTTCGGCCGCACGCTGCACCAGTCGAGCGGTCATGGCGGGTGCGTCACCCTCGACGACGAACAGCCGGCCCTCGAGGTCCAACAGTTGCTCCAGGACCTTGGAGCCGCGGTTGATGGCGCCACCCAGGACGATCACGTCGAAGCGTTCATCGGGAAGTCCCGCGGGCGCTTCGGCCTCGTGCACCGTGACGCGGTCGATGCCGGCCTGGCGCAGGTTGTTCCTGGCCGCTTCAGCCAGCTCACCGACGCGCTCAAGCGTGGTGACGTGACCGCCAAGTAAGGCCATGCAGGCCGCGAGATAGCCGCTGCCCGTGCCAATCTCGAGCACGCGGTCTCCGGCTTGCACGGACACCGCCTGCAGGATGCGGCCGTCGATTCGCGGCGAAAAAGTACGCTGACCGTGCCCGATCGGCACGCCCGCGTCGGCGTAGGCGGCATCACGCCACGCCTCGGGCACGAAGTGCTCTCTGGGCAGCAGGTTCATGACCTCGAGAACCGCGTCATCGAGTACGTCAAAACTGCGGACTTGCTGCGTCACCATCTGGAAGCGCGCATGCTCAAAACTCATGGTCTATTCCGTCCCCTTGAAAACGGCGCGATTATCCCACAGCCCCTGGTGCCCCGGTAGCCGGGACGAATCTCCCAGCCCCCTCACGTTATGGTCAAAACGGACAATAATGACGGGGTAAATGGGCTACGCTCGAAATCGAATAACAGAACAAGCGGTGCAGCACACAAGACACCGTATGCATTGCCGAGCGACGGCCCGCAGTGACCGCGGCCGGCGGTGGCGCGTGATGGCCCAGGTCAGACGCGGCGCGACGACGAGCATAACGTCGTGCATTACGACGCGTGCAGCCGCAGAGGTTAGGCCATCTTGTTGACTCGCCTGGACACGCTCACGATAGCGCTCGGATCTGCGGTGCTCGTACTCGGCGCGCTCGTGATCGTGTACTGGCGCCGGCAGCGTACGTTGCGCGCGCGTCTCTCGCGCTTGTCGGGTGAGGTCCGTGATGCGGCCTCAGACTCCTTCGTGGGGCGCCGGCTGGACACCGATGCCGATGACAGCCTCGCCCCCATCAACCAGACGATCAACCAACTCTTCGACGCGCTCGGTGAGAAGGAGCGCGAACTGGCCGACCGCGATGTCTGGTTCTCGCGTTTCGCGGGCGCCTTGCCCGAAGTCACGCTCATCCACAACGAGCGCATCCTGTTTGCCAACGAGACGGCTGCCGCGTTGCTGGGTGTCGAGGCCCGGCAGCTCGTCGACAAGCCCGTTACCGATCTCGTCAAACCGCCGTACCGTGCGCTCGTGCGCGAGACCACGGCACGCCGGCTCGCGGGCGAGCAGGTGCCAGAACGACAGGAGCTACAGCTCATCAGCGCTGAACACGGCGCGCAATGGGTCGAAGCCAGCGGTGTCCTGACCACCTACCGCGGGCAGCCCGCGGTGCTGACGGTCGCACGCGACATTGGCTACAGGAAGGCAGGCGGTGATCCTGATGCCGGCAATGGCGTTCTGCCGATGGCGCTTGAAGGCATTGCTGAGTGCATCGTGACCACCGACAAGCAAGGCGTGGTGCGCTGGATGAACAACGCGGCCGAGCAAACGCTGGGCGTGCTGCGTAACGACGCTGTCGGTATGCCATTCGGTCAGATCGCCACACTCGTCGATGAAATCGATTTCAAGGCACTGGGCAATCCCGTCGAGCGCTGTCTGGCGCAGCGTCAGCGCATCAATATGGGCCGCCGCGCCTTGCTGCTGCGCTCCAGTGGCGGCGAGAGTTGTTCTGTCGAGCTGACGGCCTCACCCATCGAGCGGCGCGACGGCGAGCTCGAAGGTTGCATCGTCGTATTCCACGACGTCTCCGAAATCCGCGGCCACGCGCGCCAGATCACCTACCAGGCCAGTCACGATGCGTTGACGGGGCTCATCAACCGACGCGAGTTCGAAGAGCGGGTTTCTGCGGCTGTGAAGTCGGCACGGGCCAAAGGCACACGACACATCGTGGCCTACCTTGACCTCGATCGCTTCAAGACCGTCAACGACTCCTGCGGTCATCAGGCCGGTGATGAACTGCTGCGCAAGGTGGCCTCGATCCTGCGTGACCAGGTGCGTGACAGCGATTCCGTGGCGCGCATCGGTGGCGATGAGTTCGCCATGTTGTTGCCGGGCTGCCCGATCGACAAGGCCAGCGAGATCGCCGATGAAACCTGTAAGGCCATCGCCGACTATCGCTTCGTCTGGCGCGACCGGATTTTCACAATTGGTGTGAGCATCGGTCTGTTGGAGGTCACGGATCAGGCCGGCAGCGTGCAGGACGTGCTCGCCGCGGCAGACTCGGCCTGCTACATGGCGAAGCGCGCGGGCCGCGGCAAGGTGCACATCTATTCCGAGACGGACGAGATCATCGCCCGCGAGCGTGGCGAGATCCGGTGGCTGCAGCGCCTGCAGACAGCGCTCCGGGAAGGGCGATTCGGCCTGGCGGTACAACCCATTATCTCACTGTCCCGAGGCCCGAATGGCCAGCCAAACGGCCCGGCCTGCGAGGTGCTTCTGCGCCTGCACGGGCGCCACGGCGAGGTGGTGAATCCCAGCGAGTTTCTCGATTCCGCGGAGCGCTACCAGCTCATGCCCGATATCGATCGCTGGGTCGTGCGCACGACGCTTGCCGCCGTCGCCAACCACGAGCTCAAATTGCCGGCCGGCCGCAGTTGTTCGATTAACCTGTCGGGCCAGACGCTTTCCGACGACGGCTTCCTCGAATTCGTGGTCGACGCGCTCGACACGGCGGGGCTTGCGGCCGAGTTGTTCTGTTTTGAGGTGACCGAGGAGGCCGTCTATGAACACTTCGCCAACGCGCGCCGTTTTATCGAGGTGTTGCACGGCATGGGCAGTCGCTTCGCGCTCGACAACTACGGCAGCGCTCCGGGCGCGTTCACAAGGCTTCGCGACCTGCCGCTCGACTACCTCAAGATCGATGGCAGGCTGACGCGCAACCTTGCCGAGGACAGCGTCAACCAGGAACTCGTCGCGTCGATGATCCGTTTGGCCGATACGATGAAATTCCGCACCGTGGCGGAGCAGGTCGAAGGTCAGGAAGACTTCGACACGCTGCGTGATCTTGGTGTCGACTTCGCGCAGGGCTTTTTCATCCGACAGCCGGACCTGCTAGGCGACTCTGCCTAGGCGCAACGGCGCGGCCAAAAAAAAAGCCCGGCGCAAGGCCGGGCTTTTTTGCTTTCTGCAAGGTGTTCTTAGAGGAACTTCAGCAGGATGCCGCCGTACTGTACGAAGAATGGTACGAACACGAGCGACAGGATCGCTGAGAGCTTGATCAGGATGTTCAGCGACGGACCCGAGGTGTCCTTGAGCGGGTCACCCACGGTGTCGCCGACAACAGCGGCTTTGTGGTTTTCCGTGCCCTTACCACCGAGGTTGCCGGCTTCGATGTACTTCTTGGCGTTGTCCCAGGCGCCGCCCGAGTTGGACGCCGAGATTGCGAGCACACCGCCAGAAACCAGGGAGCCTGCCAACAGGCCGGCCGTGGCCTGGATGCCGAACAGGAAGCCCGTCACGAGCGGTGCGCCCATGATCAGGATGCCGGGTGCAACCATTTCGCGCACCGCCGCCTGCGTCGAGATCGAGACGCACTGTGCGTAGTCCGGGTCGCCCGTGCCTTCCATGATGCCCGGAATCGCTTTGAACTGGCGACGCACCTCTTCGATCATCTTAAACGCCGCCGCGCCAACCGACTTCATCGTCATGGCCGTGAACAGCGCCGGGAGAACGGCACCGATGAACAGGCCGCTGAAGACCATCGGGTCGAGCAGGTTGATCGAGCCGAGGAGGTCCGAGGTCGGGTCCTGTTCCTTGAGCAGCAGATCGGCACGCGTCAGGAACGCGGCGAACAGCGCGAGCGAGGTCAGGATGGCGGCGCCGATGGCGAAGCCCTTGCCGATGGCGGCCGTGGTGTTACCGGCCGAGTCCAGCACGTCCGTGCGTTCACGCACGTGCTCGGGCATACCAGCCATTTCTGCGATACCGCCGGCGTTATCGGCCACGGGGCCGTAGGCGTCAATCGTCAGCGCGATGACCAGCGTACCGAGCATGCCCAGCGAGGCGATGGCCACGCCGTACATGCCGGCCAGCATCCATGGGATGTAGATGGCCAGCCCAATGGCGAGGTAAGGGCCGACGGCACTCTTGTAGCCCAGCGCCAGGCCGAAAATAATGTTGGTCGCCGTACCCGTCTGGGTGGACTCCGCCACTTCACGAACGGGGCCGTAGGCGTCCGACGTGTAGTACTCCGTGAGTAGACCAACGACGAGGCCGGCGATGAGTCCCGTGAGGAAGCAGAGGTAGACGCCAAGCGAGGTGTACGCGATGCCTGCGATTTCGAAGTCGGCCGGTACGAGCATGTCGGTCACGAAGTACATGACCACGGCCATGATCGCGCTCGAGATGATCAGCATGCGCTTCAGCGCCGGGCCGACCTGAGCTTCGGTCGTGACACGAATCAGCAGGATCGTGACGAGGCTGACCGGGATACCGATGGCCGAGATGACGATCGGGTAGAGCAGCGCGTCAACGTTGCCCGCAAACGCGATGGCCGAGATGACCATGGCGGCGCAGGTGCTCTCGGCGCAGGAGCCGAACAGGTCAGCGCCCATGCCGGCAACGTCACCCACGTTGTCACCCACGTTATCGGCGATCACAGCCGGGTTACGCGGGTCATCTTCGGGAATGCCGGCTTCGACCTTACCCACGAGGTCGGCACCGACGTCGGCGGCCTTTGTGAAGATGCCGCCGCCCACGCGTGCGAACAGCGCGATGGCCGAACCGCCGAGACCAAAGCCCGCGATCACTTCCATGAGGATGTGCGGCGGCAGGTCGTCGGGGAGAACGTACTTGAGACCCAGGTAGATCAGCAGCATACCGAGCGAGGCCAGGCTGACGAGCGCGAAGCCCATCACGGCACCCGAGTGCAGTGCGATGTTGAATGCGCTCGAGAGCGACTGGTTGGCCGAGACCGTCGTGCGGGCGTTGCCCGCGGTCGCGATCTTCATGCCGATGTAGCCGCTGGCAATCGAAATGACCGAGCCGAAGACAAACGCGACGGCCGTGTAGATGCCTTCGTTGACGTTCTCGGTGTGGTGATCATCGATCAACAGGGCGATGACGATGCCGAACAGGACCATGAAGATGGCCATGAACTTGTATTCCTGCTTGAGGAACGCCATCGCGCCTTCGGCGATTGCCGCGTGGATCTTACGCAGCTTGCCGCGTGTATCGGCGTCTTCGACACCCATGTCGACCGCAACGCGGCTGACCGAGCGTGAGTAGAAAAAGGCCACAGCGAGTCCGAAAAGGGACAGGGCCAGGATAATCGCAACAGACATGCTGATTGTTACTCCGTCGTAGTCGTCCGGAGGGCGTCGGCGTGACACACAGGTCTACGAGGTGCGACGTGGAGCACCTGTGCCTATGTAAAACGCGGATGGCGTCCCCCGCAGATTGACATCTGTCTTATTGATGCGTGTCGAGCGCACCGCCGCTGCGACCTTCCGTCCTCAGAATGGCCGCTGCAAAGACGCGTGCGATCGATATTTGTCGGAAAACTTAAGCAAAAACGCGAGTTATGCGTCCCCGCAAAGCGCGCGGATCATACCACAAAGCCGTCGTTCAGTTTGGGCTTCACGGGGTGGTTCCTAAGCTCCACATAGACCGGAAGGCCGTTCTTGTAGGGCGGGTAGTCCTCGCCGCGAATCAGTGGTTCGAGGTAGGTCCGGGCGCGGGCCGTGATGCCAAAGCCGTCCTTGGTGATGTAGCTCTTCGGGACAAACTTTTCCTTGTTGGCCACACGGGAAAGCGCCGCCGACTCAATCTTCCACTTGTAGGGCTTATCGGAGACCCGTTTGATGACCGGCATGACGGCCGTTTCACCAGCCACGGCCAGTTTCACCGCGTGCTTGCCGACCGCATAGGCTTGTTCGACGTCCGTTTTGGAGGCCAGGTGGCGCGCCGAGCGCTGCAGGTAGTCGGCCACGGCGTAGTGAAACTTGTGGCCGAGCTTGTCGCGGACCATGTTGGCGACAACGGACGCCACACCCCCGAGCTGGGCGTGGCCGAATGCGTCGACCGTGCCTGCATCGGCCAGGAACTTGCCGTTGGCGTAGCGTGTGCCTTCACTGACCACCACGACGCAGTAGCCGTAGTCACGGACACACTCGTCGACACGCTTCAAGAAGCGCTTTTGGTCGAAGGGCACTTCGGGGAACAGGATGATGTGCGGTGGTTCGTCGCGGCCCTGGCCGGCGAGCCCGCCCGCAGCGGCAATCCAGCCCGCGTGCCGGCCCATGACCTCCAGAATGAAGACCTTGGTCGAGGTCGAGGCCATCGATTGCACGTCGAGCGCAGCCTCCATGGTTGAGACGGCGATGTACTTGGCCACCGAGCCGAAACCCGGGCAGCAATCGGTCACCGGCAGGTCGTTGTCGACGGTCTTGGGGATGCCGATACACTGCAGCGGCAGCTTTTTGCGCTTGGCCATCTGCGACACCTTGTGCGCGGTGTCCATCGAATCGTTGCCGCCGTTGTAAAAGAAGTAGCCGATGTCATGGGCGCGGAAGACTTCAATAAGCCGCTCGTACTCGGCGAGGTTGTCCTCGATGGCCTTGAGCTTGTAGCGCGCCGAGCCGAAGGCGCCGCCCGGTCGGTTGCGAAGTGCTGCAATGTTGCGGGCCGATTCGCGATTGGTGTCGATCATGTCCTCGATCAGGGCCCCGATGATCCCGTTCCGCCCCGCGTACACGTTGGCGATCTTGTTCTTGTGCTTGCGTGCGGTTTCGATCACGCCGCAGGCCGAGGCGTTGATGACCGAGGTGACACCGCCCGACTGGGCGTAAAAAGCGTTTCTGGGGCTCATTGCGGACTACTCCTGATCGTGGCCTAGGTGGCGCCGTCGCGGCGGCGCCTAGCTTAGCCGATTCGGCTGCCCAAGCGGTGGCGGGGCGGGGCGGCGTTGACGGCACGCGGTGCGGCAGTTAGGGTTTCGCCCCTTGTCTCGGGGCACTGGCCCCCGAAATCCCTTTTAAATCAACGCAGGCAGCGACATGCGGATCGTACTTCTTGGCGCGCCCGGGTCCGGTAAGGGCACGCAGGCACAACGCCTCCAGGCCGAACACGGCGCACCTCAAATCTCCACGGGCGACCTGCTGCGCGCCGCCGTCAAGGCGGGCACCGAGCTTGGCAAACGCGCCAAGGCGGCCATGGACGCCGGTGAGCTCGTGTCGGACGATATCGTGCTCGGCATGATTCACCATCGACTCGCCGAGCCGGACACCGAAAAGAGCTTCGTGCTCGACGGCTTCCCGCGTAACGTCGTGCAGGCGCAGGCGCTCGAAGACCTGCTCACAGGTATCGAGAAGCCGCTGGACACTGCGGTGCTGATGGACGTCGATAACGACATCCTCATGAAGCGCCTGACGGGCCGTCGCACCTGCTCGAAGACGGGCAAGATCGTAAACATCCACTTCTCGGCCAAGGAAGACATCGACGAGATCGTCGCAAATGGCGGTGAGCTCACGCGTCGCGCCGATGACAACGAAGAGACGATTGCGAATCGACTGGATGTCTACCGCGAGCAGACGGCGCCTCTCATCGATTTCTATCGCGAGCGCGACAAGCTCGTGACCGTCGACGCCGTGGGCTCGATGGAAGAGGTGCAGCAGCGGTTGCTGGAGGCCGTCGGGGCCTGACCGACGCGGTTAGCGGCGGCACAGGGCAGGCGCCAGGCCGACGCCCTTTTTCTCCATGGCTCGCTTCGCTGCGCTTTACTTACGAAAAAGGGCGTCGTCCTGACGCCCGCCTTCAAGCGTACGCGCGTCATTGCGAGCCCGCGTAGCGGGCGCGGCAATCTCATAACGCCGTCCTGAGGGTTGGTGATTTTGGTCGTTTAGAGATTGCTTCGTCACTGCGTTCCTCGCAATGACGAGCGAGTCAGGGCATCAAGTCGGCAATAGCCGGACCAACCACGTCTTTGCGCCAGCCCGTTAGCGCCCTGACCTCGCGGTCGCCCCCAGCCATGCTGCGGACTTCGCGTTGCGGAGCCAGCACTTCGGCTTCCAGTTCCATGTCCTTGGCCAGCGCGCGCAATGCCGCGGCCATGGCTTTGGCGCGGCGTTTCTCTTCGTCGTCCGGTGGCCCACCCATGACGGGCGCCGGCGGCAGCGGTTCTCGCAAGGCCTGGACCACGGCTTTGCCGTGGCGGGTCGCGAATTTCGCCGGGACGCCCTGGACATCGGTGACGTCGTCGGCGTGTTCGGGGTTATCGAAGGCAATGGCGATGAGCGCGTCGTCTCGGACCACCCACTGGCGCGGCAGGTTGCGTTGTTGCGCGAGCGCTTCGCGCCAGGCCGCGAGCGAGACGACGCGTTGCTGCACGCGGGCGGGCAGGCGACCGATACCTTTGACGCGTTGCCAGGCGGCAGCCGGCGGGTTCTCGTAGAGCGCGGGGTCGAGCAGCGCGGCGCTGTCGGCGCGCGCCCACTCGAGACGGCCCAGCGACGTGAGCTTTTCTTCGAGGTGCGCCGTAATTTCGCCCAGGTGCCGGACGTCATCGGCGGCGTAATCGAGCACAGCCACCGAGAGCGGCCGACGTTTCCAGTTCGTTCGCGTGTGCGCCTTGTCGAGTGTGACGCCGGTGATCTCCTTCACGAGCGTCGCGTAGCCCACCTGCGGTGACCAGCCCGCGATGCCGGCCATGACCTGCGTGTCCATGAGCGTGCTCGGCAGCGTGTCTGTTGTTACGCGCAATACCTCGAGATCCTGTCGCCCCGAATGCAGTGTCAACGGCGTGTCGAGCATGGCTAACCAGAAGGCATCGAGCTGCATGCGTGCGAGCGGGTCGACCACAAAGATCTCGCCTTCGACGGCGAGTTGCAGCAGGCAGAGCTCGGGGTAGTAGGTCTTTTCGCGCAGAAACTCTGAGTCGAAACCGGCGTGTGATGCCGCGGCGACTCGGGCCGTAACGGCGTCCAGTGTCGATTGTGAGTCGATGTATTCGATGGCGGGTGTTGCGCGGTTCAAGACAGGTGTCGGGGAGTGTGGAACAATGTAGCAGAGGAGACGACGGTGCTGGATTATTTTCGACTCATGGTGCCTGTGACGCTGTTGCGTCGAGGGCCCGAACGTATCCCGTACTCGCAGTCACTGCTCGTCATGGGCATAGCGCTGTGCACGTTGCTCACGATCACCGCGGCATCTATGGCAGAGCGTCCCGTCGGCACGGCGGTGCTGACGTTCGCTGCGTTGGCGACGTTCTACGCGGGCGCCATTCTGTTTCTGCTCACGCTGTACGGCTTCCGCAATCGCGCCCTGCAAACGCTGACGGCCGCTTTTGGTGTCGGCGTCGTATTTGGTGTCATCGAGTTGTTCCTGTTGTTCATGGCGGGATCGGGGGTCGATGAAGGACTCATCGCCATCGCTGCGCTGGCGCTGCAACTCTGGGCCATTCTTGTGGACGGTTTCATCATCAGCGGCGCACTCAACATCAGCTTGTCGCTGGGCTGCCTGTTGTCCTTCTCGATCCTGTTGCCGCAGGTGGCATTGATCACGGCCATCGGTGGTGGAGGTAGCGCCTGATGCACGTTCACATTCTGGGCATTTGCGGCACCTTCATGGGCGGCATCGCGGCGCTGGCACAAGCGCACGGCCACAAAGTGACGGGCTGCGATCAGAACATCTACCCGCCGATGTCCGATCAGCTCGCGGCCTTGGGCATCTCACCCATCGAGGGCTTCGGTGCCGAGCAGATCGAGCTGGCGCCGGACGTATTCGTTATCGGAAATGTTGTGAGCCGCGGCAACCCGCTTATGGAAGCGATTCTCGACGGCGGACTGCCTTACACCTCGGGCCCACAGTGGCTCGCAGCGCACGTGTTGCGCGGTCGTCGCGTTGTGGCCGTCGCGGGTACGCACGGCAAGACCACGACCACGAGTCTGGTGGCCCACTTGCTCGAGCACGCCGGGCTTGCGCCCGGGTTCCTCGTGGGCGGCGTGCCGGCCGACTTTGGCGTCAGCGCGCGCTTAGGCACAGGTGCACCGTTCATCGTCGAGGCTGACGAATACGACACGGCCTTTTTCGACAAGCGCGCAAAGTTTGTGCACTACGCGCCTGAGGTCGCGGTACTCAACAATCTCGAATTTGATCACGCTGACATCTACGCGGACCTCGCCGCCATCGAATGGCAGTTCCACCAACTGCTGCGCATCGTGCCGCGAAAAGGCCGGGTGGTCTTCAACGCGCGCGACGACAACCTCATGCGTGTGTTGGCGCGCGGTTGCTGGACGCCGACCATGAGCTTCGATGGTGATGGCGGTCGCGACGCTGACGTTGCGTTGGCTCTCGCCGGCGCGGAGCGACTCGCGGCGACGATCAACGGTGTGGACCATGAGGCATCGTGGCCCATGCCAGGCGCCCACAACCGCCAGAACGCGGCCGCAGCCGTTGCCGCCTGCCTCGCGTTGGGTGTGCCCGCCGACGCGGTGCTCGAGGGTCTTGCCACGTTTCGGGGCGTCAAGCGCCGGCTTGAAGTGGTCGCGACGGGCGGGCGAGTCACGGTGTTTGATGATTTCGCCCACCACCCAACAGCGATTCGACTGACGGTGGGCGCGATGGCCGAGGCTGACGAAGGGGAGCGCCTGCTCGTGGCATTTGAGCCGCGCTCAAACACCATGAAACTGGGCGCACACCGCGACGCGCTGGGCCCGGCGTTTGCGGGTGTGGATGGCCTGTTTGTACTGGCGCCCGCGGCGCTCGACTGGGATCTCGCGGGCGCTTTGGCGGGTGGTGCTGCCAACGTTACGGTGCACGAGGACGTGGCCGCATTGCACGCGTCGATCATGTCCGCGCTGCGCCCTGGCGATCGTCTGGTGCTCATGAGCAACGGCGGGTTCGGCGGTTTGCGCGAGCGGCTCGTCGCGAGTATCGGAGCGGCAGCCGCATGACCACGATGACTGTGCCACTGTTTCCGCTGGGTACCGTGCTGTACCCCGAGGGCCCCCTGCCGTTGCGGCTATTCGAGGCGCGCTATATCGACATGGTCAGTCAGTGCATGCGCGAGCAATCACCGTTTGGTGTTGTTGCCATCCGAGAGGGCCGCGAAGTGGGTCCGTCGGTGATCTACGAACAGGGTACGCTCGCGCGCATCACGGATTTCTACCAGGGCAGTGACGGACTGCTCGGCATAACGGCCACCGGCCACGAGCGATTCCGGCTCGTGTCCGAGCACGAGGCCAGCGATGGCTTGCGCATCGGCGAGATCGAGTTACTGCCCGGCGAGCCTGCCGTCGCCTTGCCCGAAGGCTATGCCGCCCTGGCGGAGATGCTGGACAGCGTTCTTGATGACCTAGGAAAGCTGTACGAGGACCGGCCGCGCAAGCTCGATGACGCAAGCTGGGTCGGCTATCGCTACTGCGAGATCCTACCCATCCGCTTGCCGCAAAAGCAGCAGTGCCTCGAGATTGAAGACGCGCTCGCTCGGCTTGAGCTGATTGCCGCGGTGCTCAGCCGCGTGCCCAGCAACCGAAGCCAGTAAGCCCTTAAGCCGCCGCCGTGCCGGCGAGCTCGCGCATGGCGTCGCGGGCGCGGTCAATCGTTGCGTCGATGTCCGCGGTCGTGTGCGCGGCCGAAATGAAACCGGCTTCAAAGGCGGAGGGCGCAAGGTAAACATCGCGCGACAACATGGCGTGGAAAAAGCGCTTGAAGTATTCGACGTCCGCGTCGCAGATATCCTGGAACGTCGTGACGCGATCTGCGTCCGAGAACACGAAGCCGAACATACCGCCCGCGTGATCCGTGTGGATGGGGACGCCCGCGTCAGCCGCCGCGTCGCGCAGGCCCGCAAGCAGGCGCTCGCTGGATGCCCCCAGGGCCTCGTGGAAACCGTCGACATCCACACGCTCGAGCGTGGCAAGACCCGCGGCCATAGCGACGGGATTGCCCGACAGCGTGCCGGCCTGGTAGACGGGGCCCACCGGTGCGATGTGGGCCATGATGTCTTCGCGGCCGCCGAACGCCGCCGCCGGCATACCGCCGCCAATGACCTTACCAAGCGTCGTGAGGTCGGGCCGAACGCCGAACAGCTCTTGGGCGCTGCCGCGTGCGACGCGGAAGCCTGTCATGACCTCGTCAAAGATGAGCACGCTGCCGTACTCGGTGCAGACCTCCCGCAGCGTTTCGAGGAAGCCGGGCTCGGGCTTGATGAAATTCATGTTGCCCGCAATGGGCTCCACGATGATGCAGGCGATCTCTTCGCCGCGTTTCGCGAAGAGGTCGCGCACCTGGTCGGCGGCATTAAAGTCCAGCGTGATCGTGTGTTCGGCCAGCGCCGCGGGGACGCCCGGTGAACTGGGGACACCCATGGTCAGCATGCCCGAGCCCGCCTTGATGAGCAGCGAGTCCGAGTGCCCGTGGTAGCACCCCTCAAATTTGACGATGGTGTCGCGGCCCGTGAAGCCACGCGCGAGACGCAGCGCGCTCATCGTCGATTCCGTGCCCGAGCTCACCATGCGTACTTTTTCGATCGAGGGCAGCATGGCGCAGATCTTCTTCGCGATGGCCGTCTCGAGCGCACAGGGTGCCCCGAAGCTCAGCCCGTCGGCTGCGGTCTTCTGCACGGCCTCGATGACGTCAGGATGGGCGTGGCCCAGGATCATGGGGCCCCAGGAGCCGATGTAGTCGATGAGTTCGCGACCGTCTTCGGTCCAGACGTGGGCGCCTTTGGCGCGCTTGAAAAACAGCGGCTCACCGCCGACACCGTTGAAGGCACGGACTGGCGAATTTACGCCACCAGGAATGTAGTTCTGTGCTTCTGCGAAAAGTCCCACGACTGTGCTGCCTGCGTTTAGTTTGACCGTTGCAATTGTAACGCCGCACGGGGGCCGCTGGTATCATGGTCATGGCCGTGACAGGCCCCGGAGTGACAGAGAACCGATGAAGACTTACATGTGCCTGATTTGCGGCTACGTCTACGACGAAGAGACGGGCGATCCCGAAGCGGGCATCCCGCCTGGCACGCGCTGGGACGACGTACCGCTGTCGTGGCGCTGCCCCGATTGCGGGGCCGGCAAGGAAGACTTCGAGATGGTTGAGGTCTGAGCGCCGCTCAGGCTCGCACCGCGGCAAAGGCGGCCGCGTCCAGGCGATCGATTCGCGTCTCGAGTTCGCGGTCCCCAAGTTCCAGCCAGCGCCAGCCAGGCGCTCGCTCATCCACCGCATAGCCCTCGCTGCCAATGGCGAACTGGCGGCACGTCGACGGCGTCGCCATGACCCGGATGTGCCCGACAGTTTCGTCGAGCGGCTGGTGAATGTGGCCGCAGAGCACAGCCCGAACCTGGCTGTGGCGCGCCAGCATGCTCATGAAGGCGTCGCCGTCCTGGAGACGGCTCTGGTCTAGCCAGCGGGACCCGCAGGGCACGGGCGGATGGTGCAGCGCCACGATCGTCGGCTGCGTGGGCAGTTCGCCGAGTTCGCGGTCGAGTACTGCAATACGGGTCTCGCCGTACTCGCCGTGGACGGCGCCTGGAATCGTGCAGTCCGTGGCCAGCAGTCGCCAGTGTCCCAGTGAATGGTCACCCAGCACGGCGATGTGGCCGCCGTTCATCTCCGCCTGCATCAGCGCCAGATCGTCGTGGTTGCCGGGCAGGCAGATAACGGGTGCATCAATGCGCTCGAACAGGTCGCGCAGTTGTCGGTAACCCTCGCGCGATTCGTCCTGGCAAAGATCACCTGAGACGAGCACGGCGTCCGGTTGCTCGGGCAGGGCGGCGTCGAGCACCCGCTCGAGACTGGCCCGCGTCACCACGCCGCGCTGGGCGCTCGCGGCGTCCGCGTAAACGTGGGTATCGGTCAGGTGCAGCAGGCGAAACATCCTGTTTCCCTCCCCGCGACAGGCGCGCACAAACAAAAAAGGCCCCGAACGGGGCCTTTTGTGCCAGAGCGCCGGGCGGCGATCAATAGCGGTAGGTGTCGGGCTTGAACGGGCCGTCGACAGAAACGCCGAAGTAGTCGGCCTGTTCCTGGGTCAGTTTGGTGAGCTTGGCGCCGATGCGCTCGAGGTGCAGCTCCGCCACTTTCTCGTCCAGGTTCTTCGGCAGCACATAGACCTGCCGCTCGTACTTGCCCGGGTGGTTCCAGAGGTCGATCTGCGCGAGCACCTGGTTGGTGAACGACGCGGACATGACGAAACTGGGGTGGCCCGTGGCGCAACCGAGGTTTACCAGGCGGCCTTCGGCCAGCAGGATAATCTTGCGCCCGTCGGGGTAGATCACGTGGTCGACCTGGGGCTTGATGTTCTCCCACTCGTACTTGCGCAGGTAGGCGACGTCGATCTCGTTGTCAAAGTGGCCGATGTTGCAAACGATGGCTTCGTTCTTGAGCTTGTCGAGCATCGAGCCATTCAGGATGTTGTAGTTGCCTGTGGCCGTGACCACGATGTCGGCCTGGTCGATGACGTCCTCCAGGCGAACGACGCGGTAGCCTTCCATCGCCGCCTGCAGTGCGCAGATCGGGTCGATTTCGGTGATCCAAACCGTCGCCCCCAGGCCGCGCAGGCTTTGTGCACTGCCTTTACCCACGTCGCCGTAGCCGCAGACGATCGCGATCTTGCCCGCGATCATGACGTCGGTGGCGCGTTTGATGCCGTCCACGAGTGATTCGCGGCAGCCGTAGAGGTTGTCGAACTTGGACTTGGTGACCGAATCATTGACGTTGATGGCGGGGCAGGCCAGCCGGCCGTTGGCCGCCATCTCGTAAAGGCGCTTGACGCCCGTCGTTGTCTCTTCGGAAATTCCGCGGACCTGCTCGAGCAGCTCGGGGTACTTGTCGTGCATGAGCACAGTCAGGTCGCCACCGTCGTCGAGGATCATATTTGGCGTCCAGCCGTCGGGACCATGAATGGTCTGCTCGACGCACCACCAGTATTCCTCTTCGGTTTCACCGCGCCAGGCGAACACAGGCACGCCCGTCGCAGCGATGGCTGCCGCAGCCTGGTCCTGGGTGGAGAAAATGTTGCACGACGACCAGCGCACTTCAGCGCCCAGCGCGGTCAGCGTCTCGATGAGTACGGCCGTCTGGATCGTCATGTGCAGGCAGCCCGCAATGCGTGCGCCTGCCAGCGGCTGTTCGCTGTCGTATTCGGCGCGCAGCGCCATCAGGCCCGGCATCTCGGACTCGGCGATCGCAATTTCCTTGCGGCCCCATTCGGCCAGCGTGATGTCGGCGACCTTGTAGTCGGTCGTATGCAGTTGGTCAGCGGTGCTGCTCATGTTGGAAGTTCCTTGAAGAATTTGGCGGGGGAATGGGGTGCGGAGCGGGCTCAGGCCGCGCGTTCGCCGTCAGCGCGCAGCGCGTCGGCGCGATCGGTGCGCTCCCAGGTGAAGTCGGCGTCGGTGCGGCCGAAGTGCCCGTATGCCGCCGTCGCCCGGTAAATGGGGCGAACGAGGTCGAGCATCGTGAGGATGCCGTGCGGCGTCAGGTCAAAGTGGTCGCGAACCAACCGCGTGAGCGCCGATTCGCTGATCTTGCCCGTGCCGAAGGTTTGCACGGTGATGGACGTGGGCTCTGCGACGCCAATGGCGTAGGAGATCTGCACTTCGCAGCGGTCTGCGAGCCCTGCCGCAACGATGTTCTTGGCAACGTAGCGCGCGGCGTACGCCGCCGAGCGGTCGACCTTGGACGGGTCCTTGCCCGAGAACGCGCCGCCGCCGTGGCGCGCAGCACCGCCATAGGTGTCGACAATGATCTTGCGGCCCGTCAGGCCGGCGTCGCCCACAGGACCGCCAATGATGAATTGGCCCGTTGGGTTGATGTGGTAGATCGTGTCGTCATTGAGCCATTCGCCGGGCAGCACGTCCTTGATGATGTGCTCGCGAACGGCGGCCTGAAGCTCGGGCAGCTCGACGTCCGGATCGTGCTGGGTCGAGAGCACCACGGCGTCGATGCCGGCTGGCTTGCCGTCTTCATAGCGGAAGGTCACCTGGCTCTTGGCATCGGGGCGCAGCCACGAGAATTCGCCACCGGCCTTACGCAGTTCGGCCTGGCGCTGCACGAGGCGGTGCGCGTAAGTGATCGGGGCGGGCATGAGCACGTCAGTTTCGTTCGTGGCGTAACCAAACATGAGGCCCTGGTCGCCGGCGCCCTGGCTTTCCGGAGCGTCTCGATCCACGCCCTGGGCGATATCGACGGACTGCTTGCCGATGGCGTTGAGCACGGCACAGGTGCGGCCGTCGAAGCCCACGTCGGAGCCCGTGTAACCGATGTCCACGACAACGTCACGCACGAGGTCTTCGATGTCCACCCAGGCATTTGTCGTGATCTCGCCGGCAACGATCACAAGCCCTGTCTTAACCAGCGTCTCGCACGCCACGCGCGCATGGGCATCCTTTTTGAGGATGGCATCCAGGATGGCATCGGAGATCTGGTCCGCCATCTTGTCGGGATGGCCTTCGGATACGGACTCCGAAGTAAACAGGTATGCGTCGCTCATAGCGTGGAACCTTGAGGGTGTTTGGCAGCCGCAGGCGTTGTGAGCACCCGGTCGCTCTATCTGAATGTCGAGTCTTAGAGTGTCTTGGCGGGTCAGTCCGGGTCCGTGCGCAGGCGCGTCGGACAGGGTGACCAATCAGCCCGGCATTATAGCGGTTGGCCACGCCAACGGACAGGCGTGGGGCGGGCCCCAATAGGCGTAGGCTTGCTTGCCCGTTGCGGGCTCTCGCGCGACAATGCGCGCCCCGAATTGCGGAATGACAGGATGCCCACGAGCAACAAGGCCGAAGCGGCCGCCAAGCGCCGCCGGCTGGCAAATGCGATACGCGCACTCTCCATGGACGCGGTGCAGGCCGCTAATTCTGGCCATCCGGGCGCGCCCATGGGGATGGCCGATATCGCCGAGGTGCTCTGGAACGACCACCTGAAGCACAACCCGGCCAACCCGACCTGGTGGGACCGCGACCGATTCGTGCTCTCCAATGGTCACGGCTCGATGCTGCTCTATTCGCTGCTGCACCTGTCGGGCTACCCGCTGACGATAGATGACCTGCGCGATTTCCGTCAGCTCGGTGCGCACACCGCGGGGCACCCCGAGCGCGACCTCGACATCGGCATTGAAACCACGACAGGCCCCCTGGGCCAGGGCATCACCAATGCTGTGGGCATGGCCATCGCCGAACGCCATCTGGCCGCCACATTTAACCGCCCGGGTTTCGACATCATCGACCACCACACCTGGGTGTTCACAGGCGACGGCTGCCTCATGGAAGGCATCTCGCACGAGGCCTGCTCACTGGCGGGCACGCTCAAGCTGGGCAAGCTCATCGCGGTCTACGATGACAACGGCATCTCCATCGATGGTGACGTCAAAGGCTGGTTCACCGACGATACGGCCGCACGGTTTCGCGCCTACGGCTGGCAGGTCATTGAGGGTGTTGACGGTCACGACGCCAACGCCATCGCCAAAGCGATCAAGTCGGCCAAGTCCGAGACCGAAAAGCCGACACTGATCGCCTGCCGGACCGTGATCGGCTTCGGGTCTCCCAATAAACAGGGCACCGCAGCCACGCACGGCGCACCGCTCGGTGACGACGAAATCGCAGCGACGCGCAAGGCCCTCGACTGGTCGCACGCACCGTTCGAGATTCCCGACGACCTTTACGCGGACTGGGACGCGCGCCCGCGCGGCGGCACCGCCGAGTCGGACTGGAACCAGCGCTTCGCGTCCTACGCCAAAGCACACCCCGAGCTTGCCGCCGAACTCACGCGCCGCATGAATGGTGAGCTGCCTGACGGCTGGAGCCGAACCGTCGACGTCGCGATCAAGGCGACGGTCGAAGCCGGCGAGACCATGGCCACGCGCAAGGCGTCATTGGGTGCGCTCGAGCACCTGGCAGGTGCCTTGCCCGAGCTTATTGGCGGTTCGGCGGACCTCACGGGGTCGAACTGCACGCTGCATTCGGGTTCGATGGTGCTCAGCGCGGAAGACCCCTCAGGCAATTACGTCAATTTTGGTGTCCGCGAATTCGCCATGACGGCGATCGGAAACGGCCTGGTGTTGCACGGTGGCGTCTTGCCGTACTCGGGCACGTTTCTGGTGTTCTCGGACTACGCTCGCAACGCGGTGCGGCTCGCGGCGCTCATGGAGGCGCAGAACATCCTGGTCTACACCCACGACTCCATCGGTCTGGGTGAAGACGGCCCGACGCACCAGCCCGTGGAGCACACGGCCAGCTTGCGGCTGATGCCCAATCTGACGTTGTGGCGCCCGGCGGACACGGTCGAAACACTCGTCGCCTGGGTTGACGCGATCGAGCGTCGAGACGGCCCGTCGGCACTCGTGCTAACGCGACAGGGATTGCCGTTCATGGAACGCACCCCCGAGCAGGTGGCCGCGATTCGACGCGGTGGCTACGTGCTGCGCGAGTCTGAAGGTGCGCCCGACATCGTACTCATCGGAACGGGCTCCGAGCTTGCCGTCGTGCAGGGCGCTGCGGACAGCTTGGCCGAGTCGGGCATCGCTGTCCGGGTTGTGTCTATGCCGTGCACGGAAGCGTTTGATGCGCAAACCGACGCCTACCGGCGCGGTGTACTGGGCCCGGTTGGAACGCCGAGACTCGCCGTCGAGGCCGGTGCCACGGGCGGTTGGTGGCGCTACGTGGGTGATCGCGGCGGGGTCGTTGGCCTCGACCGCTTTGGCGAGTCCGCGCCGGCGGGTAAGCTGTTCGAAAAATACGGCTTCACGGCGGACGCCGTGGCGGCCCGGGCGCGAGCGCTGTTGGACGACTGACTGCGCCCATTGGGACAAAGAAAACATCTGGACGGAGTAAACAATCGATGACCATTAAAGTCGGCATCAATGGCTATGGCCGCATCGGCCGCAACGTGCTCAGAGCCATCTACGAAAGCAACCGCCGCAGCGAGCTGCAGGTGGTGGGGGTCAATGATCTGGGCGACGCTGAAACCAATGCCTACCTGACCCGCTTCGACACCGCGCACGGCAAGTTCCCGGGTGATGTGGCGGTCGACGGGAACCACATGGTCGTCAACGGTGATCGTATCCGCGTCATGGCTGAACGCGATCCCGCCAAGCTGCCCTGGGGCGAGTTGGGCGTTGACGTGGTGATGGAGTGCACGGGCATTTTCCGCACCAAGGAAAAGGCCATGGGCCACATCGAAGCCGGCGCCAAGAAAGTGGTCGTGTCGGCGCCGTCGGGAACGAACGTGGATGCGACGATCGTCTATGGCGTCAACCACGACACGCTCACCGCGGACGATGTCGTGATCTCCAACGCCTCGTGCACGACCAACTGCCTGGCACCGCTCGTCAAGCCGCTGAACGATGCCATCGGTGTCGAGCACGGCATCATGACGACCATCCACGCCTACACGAACGACCAGGTGCTCACGGACGTCTACCACTCGGACCTGCGGCGTGCGCGTTCAGCCACGATGTCAATGATCCCGACCAAGACAGGTGCGGCTGCCGCTGTGGGACTCGTGCTGCCGGAACTGGCAGGCAAGCTCGACGGCTTCGCCGTTCGGGTACCGACCATCAACGTCTCGATGGTAGACCTGTCCTTCGTCGCCAAGCGTGAAACGACCATTGATGAGATCAACGACGTGCTGCGCGCCGCCAGCGAAGGCCCGCTCAAGGGCATCCTGGCCTACAGCGATGGCCCGCTCGTATCCATCGACTTCAATCACGATCCGGCCTCGTCAACGTATGACGCGACGCTCACGAAAGTCATGGAAGGCACGCTTGTGAAAGTCTGTGCCTGGTACGACAACGAATGGGGCTTCTCGAACCGCATGCTGGACACGGCGCAGGCGCTGATCCGGGCTGCGGGCTGAAGAACCTCTGGGTCGACGCACTCCGGGGCGCGCCACATGGCTGACTACCTGACCCTCGACGCGGTCGATATCGCGGGTAAGCGCGTGTTGGTCCGCGAGGACCTCAACGTGCCGCTCGACAACGGCCGAATTACGTCGGACACGCGGATACGCGCTGCGGTGCCGACGCTCGAGCTGGCGCTCGGGCGTGGTGCTGGGGTCATCGTCATGTCCCACCTCGGGCGACCCAAAGAGGGCGTGTACGACCCGGCCGCCTCGCTGGCGCCCGTAGCGGCGCGCCTGTCAGAACTTCTGGGGCGGCCCGTACCGCTGGTCAAGGACTGGCTCGACGGCGTCGATGTGGCGCCCGGCGACATCGTGCTGGTCGAAAACGTCCGCTTCAACGTGGGCGAGAAGGCCGGCGATGCGGCGCTGTCCAAGCGTATGGCTGCGCTCGCAGACGTCTTTGTTATGGATGCCTTTGGCACGGCGCATCGCGCCCAGGCCAGCACGAGCGGTGTGGCCGAGTTCGCGCCCGTCGCCTGCGCCGGCCCGTTGCTAGCGCGCGAGCTCGACGCACTGGGCCGGGCCATGCAAGAACCGGCGCGGCCGTTCGTCGCGATCATCGGTGGCTCCAAGGTGTCGACCAAGCTGTCCGTACTCGAAGCACTCAGCGACAAGGTTGACCAGCTCATCGTTGGCGGCGGCATTGCCAACACCTGCCTTGCGGCTGCGGGCCTGCCCATTGGCAAGTCGCTGGCCGAACACGACATGCTCGATACGGCGCGGCGGCTTATGGACAGCACGCAGATTCCCTTGCCCACCGACGTGACGGTGGGCAGCGCGTTCTCGGCGGACGCTGAGGCCCGGGTGGTTGCCGTGGATGCGGTCGGTGACGAGGACATGATCCTCGATATCGGTCCTGAAACCGCGGCGCGTTACGCGGAGATTATTGCTGGTGCGGGAACCGTGATCTGGAATGGTCCTGCGGGCGTCTTCGAATTCGACCAGTTCGGTGCCGGCACAGCCGCCATGGCGCGTGCCATTGCGGAAAGCCCGGCCTTCTCGGTTGCCGGTGGCGGGGACACGCTGGCGGCGATTGAGAAGTACGCAGTGGCTGATGGGATCAGCTACATTTCGACGGGCGGTGGCGCCTTCCTGGAATTTGTTGAGGGCAAGACACTGCCCGCGGTCGCGGCGCTCGCGCGCCACGGCTGAGACCGGCGCCACGGGCGCTGGAACACCCTAATACCGCGCACGGCGCGGGAGGTACGCTGCAATGGCAGGCAAGGTAGCGCTTCGACGCACCAAGATCATCGCAACGCTGGGCCCCGCAACTGATGATGACGCCGTGCTTCGGCGCATGATCGAAAACGGGCTCGATGTGGCGCGACTTAACTTCTCCCACGGCAGTGGCGAGATCCTCGAGCAACGCAGCCAGCAGGTTGCGCGACTGGCGGCCGAGGTAGGGCGCACCGTCGCCATCCTGGGCGACCTGCAGGGTCCCAAGATTCGCATCGGCAGTTTTGTTGACGGCAAAGTCACGCTGGCTGAGGGTGCGCCGTTCCTGCTCGACCCCGACATGGACGAGCAAGCGGGTACGGCCGAAGGTGTCTCGATCGCCTACAAGACACTGGCCGACGACGTCGAGCCCGGCGACACGCTCTTGCTCGACGACGGCCAGATCGCTTTGACGGTTGCCAGCATCGATGGCAAGCGTGTGTCGACCACGGTGCTTACGGGCGGTGCGCTTTCGAACAAGAAGGGCATCAACCTCAAGGGCGGCGGTCTGTCGGCACCTGCGTTGACTCGCAAAGACGAGGCCGACATTCAGACAGCAGCCGACCTCAATTTCGATTACCTGGCCGTGAGCTTCGTGCGCAGCGCGACGGACATCCGTCAGGCGCGTGCGTTGTTCGAGTCCGCGGGCGGGCACGGTCGGATCGTGGCCAAGATCGAGCGCACCGAAGCGGTCGACAACATTGAGAGCATCATCGAAGCGTCTGACGCCATCATGGTGGCGCGCGGTGACCTGGGCGTGGAGATGGGCTATGCCGGCTTGACGGGGCTGCAGAAACGCATCATCCGCAGCACACGTTACGGCAACAAGATCGCTATCACGGCCACGCAAATGATGGAGTCGATGATTGCGAGTCCGCTGCCGACGCGTGCCGAGGTGTCGGACGTCGCCAATGCCGTCATGGACGGCACGGACGCCGTGATGCTGTCGGCCGAGACGGCGGTCGGCAAACATCCGGCGACAGTTATTGAGGCCATGGCCGAGGTGTGCCTGGGCGCCGAGAAGTACCAGACGCACCGCTACCGCGCGTCGCACCGCATGGACGACACGTTCCAGCACGTCGACGAAGCCATCGCCATGGCCACGATGTACACGGCCAACCACCTGGACGTGCGCGCCATCATCGCGCTCACGGAGTCGGGGACGACCACGCAGTGGATGTCACGTATTCGGTCCGACATTCCGATCTTTGCGTTTACGCGAAACGAGCGCACAAGCCGCCGTGTTACCTTGTACCGTGGCGTGTATCCCGTCGCGTTTGACATCACGCAGACCAACTCGGTGCGCGTCTACAACGACGTATGCGCCTTGCTCTTCGAGCTCGGGCTCGTGGACCCCGGCGACCGCGTCATCTTCACCAAGGGTGACTTGAGCGGGGTGGCGGGCGGCACCAACGCGATGAAAATTATCAGCGTGCCCGACGCCGAAATCATGCAGGCCGCGCGCGCCGCCGACTGAACCAGCAGGACAGCACAGGTATGACCGACAACCGCTTTAAAGGCACCGACTCCTACATTGCCACTGAGGACCTCATGATGGCGGTTAACGCCGGCGTCACCCTCGAACGGCCGATCCTCGTCAAAGGCGAGCCAGGCACGGGCAAGACGATGCTGGCCGAGGAGGTCGCCGCAGCGCTGGGAATGCCGCTGTTCGATTGGCACATCAAGTCGACGACGAAAGCACAGCAGGGTCTCTACGAGTACGACGCTGTGGCGCGCTTAAGAGACTCGCAGCTTGGCGAAGACCGCGTGCACGACATCGCCAACTACATCCTGAAGGGCAGCCTTTGGCAGGCCTTCGAATCTGAGCAGCGGCCCGTGCTGCTCATCGATGAAATCGACAAGGCCGACATCGAGTTTCCGAACGACCTGCTGCGCGAACTCGATCGCATGGAATTCACGGTGTTCGAAACGGGCGAGACGATTCAGGCGCGACACCGTCCAGTGATCATCATCACCTCGAACAATGAGAAGGAGCTGCCGGACGCGTTCTTGCGCCGCTGCTTCTTCCACTACATCCGTTTCCCCGATGAAGACACGATGCAGCGCATCGTCGATGTGCACTACCCGGGCCTGAAGAAGGATCTGTTGCGCGAGGCGCTCGCGGCGTTCTTCAAGGTGCGTGAAATGCCGGGGCTCAAGAAGAAGCCCTCGACTTCGGAGTTGCTCGACTGGATCAAGCTGCTGCTTGCTGAGGACATTCCGCCCGAGGCCCTGCGCGCAGAGGACAACCGCAAGGCGATTCCGCCGCTTTACGGTGCGCTGCTCAAGAACGAACAGGACGTCCACCTGTTTGAGCAGCTGGTGTTCATGAATCGCGGTGGGCGCCAGTAACGCGGGGCCGTCATGCTGACGCGATTTTTCTACATGCTGCGCGAGGGTGGCATGAAGACTTCGGTTACCGAGCTGCTCACGCTGCTTGGCGCCATGAAGCAGGGCCTGGCGGGCACGAGCGTCGACGATTTCTACTACCTGTCCCGGTCCTGCCTCGTGAAGGACGAGACTCAGTTCGACCGCTACGACAAGATCTTCGCCGCGCATTTCCGCGGCATTGAGGACGCGTTTCGCAGCCTGATTGCTGATGTGCCCGACGACTGGATTCGCCAGCTGGGAACTCTCGACCTCACCGACGAAGAACGTGCCGAGATCGAGTCGTTGGGCGGTTTCGACGAGATCATGAAGGCCCTCGAAGAACGTCTTGCCGAACAGGACGAACGCCACGAGGGCGGCAACAAGTGGATTGGCACCGCGGGCACCTCACCGTTCGGCGTCGGCGGATTCAACCCCGAGGGCGTGCGCATCGGCAAGCAGCAGGGCGGAGGCAGCCGGCGCGGTGTGAAAGTCTGGGAGCAGCGCGAGTACCGCAATCTGGACGACTCTGTTGAGCTTGGTACGCGAAACATCAAGCTTGCACTGCGCAAGCTGCGACGCTTCGCGCGCGAGGGCGCGGCCGATCAGCTCGACCTGCCCGACACGATCCGCAGCACGGCCCGCAATGCCGGCTATCTCGACCTCAAGATGGTCCCCGAGCGTCACAATGCCATTAAGGTGCTGTTGTGCCTCGATATCGGCGGCTCGATGGACGATCACGTGCGCGTTTGCGAAGAGCTTTTCTCAGCGGCCAGCAGTGAGTTCAAGCACCTCGAGTACTTCTACTTCCACAATTTTGTTTACGAGTCGCTCTGGAAAGACAACCGGCGCAGACACTCCGAGCGCATCGGTGTGCAAGAGCTCATTCACAAGTACGGGCCGGACTACAAACTTGTGTTCGTTGGTGATGCCACGATGAGCCCGTACGAGATCGTCTACCCGGGGGGCAGCGTTGAGCACTGGAACGAGGAGCCCGGCGCGGCCTGGATTCAGCGCCTGCTCAACCACTTCCCGAAGTCGATCTGGCTCAACCCTGAGCCCGAGCAACGTTGGCCGCACACGCCGTCAGTGAAGATTACGCGCGAGATCATGGACGAACGCATGTTCCCGTTGACCGTGCGCGGCCTCGACGAGGGGATCAGGCGGCTGCGCTGAGCACCGCCGTCGGCGAGTCATGGCCAACACTTCGGAAGCTCCGCAACAGCTGGCACTCGTACTGCCGGGCGGCGGTGCGCGCTGCGCCTTCCAGGTAGGCGTGCTCAAAGCGGTGTCAGAGCTACTGCCACCGCGTGCGCGCAACCCATTTCGTATTGTGAGTGGCACCTCGGCCGGGGCCATCAACTCGGTCGTACTGGCCAGCAAGGCCCAGCGCTTTCATTTCGCGGTGCGTGAACTCGAGCGCGTCTGGGGCAACTTCGAGACCGAGATGGTCTACCGCGCCGATGCCATGACCATGCTCAAGACGAGCATGCACTGGCTGGCGGCGATCGTGTTCGGTGGGCTCGGTGTACGCAATCCCAAGTCGCTGCTCGACAACGCGCCACTGCGCGCACTGCTGGCACGCAACATTCGCTTCCAGCGGATCCGCGCCAACGTCGAGCGCGGCTTCGTTGATGCTGTGGCTGTCACGGCGGCGGGCTACAACTCGGCGCGCTCTGTGACCTTCTACGAGGGTGTCGACAGTCTCAAGCCCTGGCGCCGCACGCGCCGAGTCGGCAAGGCCGAAGACCTCAATATTGATCACCTCATGGCAAGCATCGCCGTGCCTATGATCTTCCCGCCCGTGGCGATGCACGGTGAGTACTTTGGCGATGGCGCCATGCGCCAGGCGACGCCGCTGTCACCCGCCGTGCATTTGGGCGCCAGCCGCATTCTCGTGGTGGGTGTGCGCGATGAGCTCGCGGATCCTGTTCGCGACGATGACAGCCGCGAACCCGAGTACCCGGGCTTCGGCCGCATTGCGGGCTACATGCTCGATACGCTGTTTCTTGATGGTCTGTATTCAGACCTCGAACGCCTGGCGCGCATCAACCGCATGCTTGAATCGGTGCCGCCCGAGCACCGCACGGGTTTCGCGGCGCAGATGCGACCCATCGACACGATGGTCGTGCTGCCAAGCGTAGATTTGCGCGTGTTGGCCATTGAGTACTTGCGCGATTTGCCGTTGCCGATTCGGCTGCTCTTGCGTGGCGTCGGGGGCAGCGAAGGCCGGCTGCTCAGCTTCCTGCTGTTCGAAGCGGGCTACACACGTGCGCTCATTGATCTTGGCTACGCCGACGCCATGCGCCAGGCCGATCGTTTGCGCGCGTTTGTGATGGGTGAGGAAGTTCCGCCACTCTCGGGTCCCGAGCCCGTTGTCGACGACCTCTCAGGGCGCTTCCACGCGCTCGACCTCGGCGCGATGCCTGGGCTCTAGAGCAGGAATGCGGCGCCCAGCCCCAGGAACACGCCGTAGCCGACCACGTCGGTGATCGTGGTCAGGATGACGCCACCCGCGAGTGCCGGGTCGACGCGCAACCGTCCCAGGATGAGCGGAATGGCGTAGCCGCACAGGGCTGCCACGACGAGATTGGTCGCAAGCGCCACGGCAATCAGCAGTCCGATGTTCCAGGTACCGAACCACACGGCCGTGACAACGGCCACGAGCCCGGCCCAAAAGAAGCCATTGATCACGCCGACGAGCACTTCGCGGCGCAATACGTAGAGTGCGTTCGAGGCCTCGATCTGGCCCAGTGCTATCGCGCGCGTAATGATGGTGAGCGTCTGTGTGCCCGCCACGCCACCCATGCTGGGCACAATGGGCATGAGAACCGCGAGCAAGACGACCTTGTCGATTGTGGTCTGGAACAGGTCGACGACGCTTGCCGCCACGAAGGCGGTGAGCAGGTTGATGCCGAGCCAGAATGCACGGCGGCGCGAACTCTGGAACACAGGCGCAAAGAGATCGTGGTCTTCATCGAGACCCGCTGCACCCATGAGTGAGTGTTCGGCTTCGTCACGGATGACATCGATGACGTCATCGACGGTGATGCGGCCCACGAGCAGGTTGTCGTCATCGACGACGGCGATAGACAGCAGGTCGCGGTCCTCGAACACGCGCGCAACCTCAAGCGCATCGGTCAGCGCGTTGACACTCATGGCATCGGGCGTCACGAGGTCTTCGATAATCGCGTCGGGATCTGCCACGAGCAGGCTCGTGAGTGCGACGGTCCCAAGAAAGTGGTTGTCGCGGTCGACGACAAACAGGAGGTCGGTGCGGTCCGGCAGCTCGTCATGGGCGCGCAGGTAGCGAAGCACGACCTCGACAGAAACATCGGGGCGGACGGACATAGTGTCCGTGTCCATGAGGCCGCCAGCGCTGTCCTCGGGGTAGGCCAGGACTTCGCGCAGCTCTTCGCGGTCTTCGCGGTCCAGGGAACGCAGCACCTGCTGCGTAATGGCCTCGGGCAGATCGACGACGAGGTCGGCGAGGTCGTCGACGGCCATGCCCTCCGTCGCGGCCACGACCTGCTCGACATCCATCTCGCGAATGAGGCTGTCACGAACATCATCGGCGAGCTCGACGAGCACCTCGCCCTCGAAGTCGCGGTCAACCAGTTCCCAGACGACGCGGCGTTCGGTGTAGGGCAGGGATTCGAGCAGTCGCGCGATTTCACCCGGGCGCAGACCCGCGACCATGCGCCGTGCTGCGCGCATGGTTCCCGATTCGAGCGCTTCTCGTAACGCGCCGAGTACGCTTTGTTCGCTTACCGGCTGGTCCATCACACACCGCTGACGCAACGACAGCCGGGTGGCTGTCGCCGGGGAGTGTAGCGGAGCGCGGTGTTGGCGTCGAAAGGCGCGCGGCTCAGTGGCCGACGGCGCCGCGGACGAGTTCGTGGTGGCGCACGCTGATGTCGCGCCCATCGCTGCGCAGCGTTCGCGCGATACGTTCAGCCATGTAAACCGAGCGGTGTTGCCCGCCCGTGCAACCCACGGCAATCGTCAGATAGCTGCGGCTGAAGTTCTCATAACGCGGCAGCCAGTCACGCAGGAACGCGATGATGGCGTCATGCATGTCGTCGGCCAGCGGCTCCGAGTCGAGGTAGTCGATGACGGGCTTGTCGAGGCCTGTTTCCTGGCGCAGCTCGGGCTGCCAGTAGGGATTGGGCAGGCAGCGCAGGTCAAAGACGTAGTCGGCATCGGCGGGGATACCGTGCTTGAACCCGAAGCTCTGGATTAGGATTGACAGCTTGTGAACGTCGCGTGAGGCGATGCGCTCGCGCACGAGGTCACGAAGCTCGTAGACGCTCGTGCGGGTGGTGTCGATGATGAGATCGGCGACATTAACCACAGGCGTAAGAATGCTACGTTCGGTCGCAATGGCCTCCCGCAGTCCGTCGCCCGACTGCGCCAGCGGATGACGCCGTCGTGTCTCACCAAAACGCTTGATCAGTATGGCTTCCTCAGCCTGCAGGAAGAGCACTTCGACCTGGGCGCCCTGATTGCGCAAGTGCGCCACCTGGCGGTCCAGCATTTGCAGGTCGTCGGCGCGGTTGCGGGCATCGATGCCAATCGCCACGCGGTCGCCGCCGACTTCGTCGGCGAGCAGGTAGTCCGTGAGTTGTGGCAGCAGGGCAACCGGGATGTTGTCGACCGAGTAGTAGCCCAGGTCCTCGAGTACGTGCAACGCCACTGACTTACCCGAACCCGAGAGGCCGCTGACGATGATGATGCGCATGGCTCTAGTCCTGACCGGCCGCCATGTTCGCCGGCGACTCGATGCCCGTGACCGCGGCCAGCACCTCGTCCTCATCGTTCGCATTGCGAAGCCGTCGGGCCAGGGCTGGGTCGACGAGGTGCTGCATGAGGCGGCGCAGGGCGTCTGCACGGGCCTCGTCATCGGCTGACGGAATGACGAAGCCGAAGATCAGGTCGACATCGCGGTCGTCGCTGGAATCGAAGTCGATGGGTTTGGCGAGCCGCAGCAAAACGCCTCGCACGGTGCGAACTTCGGGCATTCGAGCGTGGGGAATGGCAAGGCCGCAGTCGGCCGCGGTGCAGCCCAGGCGTTCGCGCTCGAACAGTGCCTCGAAAATCTCGTCGGCACTGGCGTCGTCGGCGCTTTGGGCGAGGTGGTGGCTCAGCAACTGCAACACCTGCTTCTTGCTCGTCGCCTCGACATCGAGGTAGACGCGGTCCCGGGTCAGAAGCGAATCGATCGTGAACGGCATCGTATTATTTTTTGTTTCGGCGGTTCTTGAGTCGAACGCGCCGACCGGGTGGATCCACGGAGGATGCACCCGGTCGGCGCGTGCTGAGTACGATTATGCCACCTGAAGCGGGTCAGGTGCGGCCCCTAAGCGGGCTCAGGCGTGCTTTTGCACTTCCCTGGCGTGGTGATCGCACTGTTTTTCCTTGTGCTTCAAGATGCGACGGTCGAGCTTGTCGGCCAGGCCGTCGATCGCAGCGTACATGTTCTCTTCGGTCGCCTCGACGTGCAGGCGTTTGCCGCGCAGATTCGCGGTCGCCTCGGCACGATGGCGGAGTTTCTCCACCGTGAGGATGCAGTGCACGTCGGTCACGTGATCGTAGTGCTTCTCGATCCGTTGCATCTTGGTGCTGACGTAGTCTCGAAGGGCGTCAGTCACGTCGACGTGATGGCCGGTAACATTCAGCTGCATATCTGGCTCCTATCTGTGTCATGGCATGTGTTTGATTGGGTGTCGGCGTTCCTCCTAGTCACCGGCAGAAAAGTCTTTCAAAACAGCCGCTTGGCCAAATCACAGCCTTGCGGCGCCGACGCAGCACAAAGGCACTGCGACACTTGATCATGCGCCGATCGGGGGTGGGCTGCAAGCCCGTGGGATTAGCGGGGTGCGCGGACCCTGCGCTCGCTTGAAGAAGCAATGTTCATGGCCTCGCGGTACTTGGCGACGGTGCGCCGGGCGACCTGGACACCGTCGTCTTTGAGCAGGGCTGTGATCTTGCTGTCGGACAGCGGTTTGGCGGGGTCTTCGGCGCCTATGAGTTTCTTGATCTTGGCGCGAACGGCCACGGAACTCTGCTCGTCGCCATCCGTGGTCGACACGTGCGAGGAGAAGAAATAGCGAAACTCGAGCACGCCGCGCGGGGTGTGCATGTATTTGTGGCTGGTCACACGAGACACAGTCGACTCGTGCATATCGATGGCCTCGGCGATGTCCTTCAAGATCATCGGCTTCATGGCCTCTTCGCCGTGCTCGAAGAACTCGACCTGGCGCTCGACGATGGTGCTGGCAACCTTGTAGAGCGTCTCGTTGCGAATCTCGAGGCTGCGCACGAGCCAGCGCGCCTCCTGGAGCTGGGCGCGCAGAACGGTGTGTTCGCCGTTGCCACGCAGCAAGGCCGCATACTGCTGATTGACCTTGAGCCGCGGCACACCCGACGGGCTGATTTCCACAATCCACTGTCCGTCGACCTTGCGCACAAAGACATCGGGAATGACGTACTCCGTGCGGCCGCCGCTGACCGCCTGGCCGGGCTTGGGGTGGCAACTGCGCACGAGTGCCAAGGCGTGCTCAAGGTCGTCATTGTCGACGGCGAGCCGGCGGCGCAGCTGCGTGTAGTTTTGTTCGGCGACGAGCGGCAGGAAATTCTCGACGATGCGCCGCGCGGTGGTCAGCCCCGGCGTGCCCTCGGGGTAGGGCGCGAGCTGCAGCGACAGGCACTCGCCCAGTGATCGGGCACCCACACCCAGCGGGTCGAAGCGCTGGATTTTGACGAGGACGCGTTCGATGCGGCTCTCGCTCAATGAGGGCTCGTCGAGGACCTCGCGGATTTCCTCGAGGCTCTCGAAGAGATAGCCGTCGTCGTCAATGGCATCGATGATCGCCTCGCCGATGATGCGTTCCTCATCGGTGAAATTTTCCGTTTCGAGCTGGTGCAGCAGGTGCTCGCGCAGCGTTTCCTCGCGGTCATCGGCAAAGTCCGCCATCGACCGGCCGTCGTTGCCCGAGAAGGACGTGTCCCCGCCGCGACCCACGTCCCGCCAGGAGTCTTCAGCGGGCGCCGCTGCCGGCTCGGGCAGCGCACGGACCTCGGCCGTCGACGCGGCGTCCACTTTGGGCGCGTCGGGCAGGTCCTCCATGTCGAGCATGACATTGGACTCGAGCGCTTCGGCAATCTGCTGATTGAGGTCCATGACGGGCAGTTGCAGCAGTTTGATCGCCTGCTGCAGCTGGGGCGTCATGGTCAGCGTCTGACCAAGCTTGAGTTGTAGGGATGGTTTCAGCAAATCGTGTCCCTTCGTTTGCTGAATGATACCGTAACAAAAGCCCGCTGATTCGCCGTGACCGCGGTCACGTCGGTGTCGATGCGGCGTTACAGTCGGAAGTCGTCGCCCAGGTAGACCTCGCGCACGTGACGGTCCGTGACGATCTCCTCGGGCGTGCCGCTGGCAATCAGGCCGCCGTCGCTCAGGATGTAGGCGTGGCCACAAATGCCCAGCGTTTCGCGTACGTTGTGGTCGGTGATGAGCACGCCGATACCGCGTTCCGTGAGGTGGCGAATCGTCCGCTGAATGTCGATGACCGAGATGGGGTCGACGCCCGCGAACGGCTCGTCGAGCAGAATGAAGCGCGGCTCGGCCGCCAGTGCGCGCGCGATCTCGACGCGACGGCGCTCACCACCCGACAGGCTCATCCCGAGGCTCGTGCGCACGTGGCCGATGTGCAGTTCGTCAAGCAACTGCTCGAGCCGTGCATCGCGCTCGGTGCGGTTCAGGTCACGCCGCGCCTCGAGGATGGCCATGATGTTCTGTTCGACGGACAGCTTGCGAAAAATTGACGCTTCCTGCGGCAGGTAGCCAAGACCCATGGCTGAGCGCCGGTGCATGGGGTCGTGTGTCAGGTCATTGCCGTCGAGCAGGATTCGGCCGCGGTCGCAGCGTACGAGGCCCACAATCATGTAGAAGGCCGTGGTCTTGCCGGCGCCGTTGGGGCCGAGCAGCCCCACGACCTCACCGCTCTTGATTTCGAGCGAGATGCCACGCACCACTTCGCGAAACTTGTAGCGTTTGGCGATGTCCTGGACGCTCAGGATGCTCACGGCGCGTCGCGATCCTCGTCGATGGCCTCAGCGGCGGCATTTTCTGCGGCGTCCTGCGCAGCGTCGGCTGCATTCTCGGGAGGCTGCACCACGATCTTCACACGCTCGCCCGTGTTGGCGTCACCTTCGAAGGCGACCTGCTGTCCTTTGACGTCGTAGACGAGCAGCGCGCCCGTGACCTCATTGGTTTCGTCGGAAATTCGCGCATTGCCCTCGAAACGCACGACACCGGCGTCGAGGTCGTAGTCGAAGCGCTCTGCCTGACCCTCGGTAATTGCGGCGACGCCCGTGCGCTGGTCGATGAAGCGCGCCGGTTCCCCAGTGACGCGTGCACTCACGAGCCGGTGCGACATGAATCTGAGCTCCGCGTTTTCGGCGCGAATGCTGGCGCCTTCGACGTCAATCTCCACGTTGCCCGAAAACTGCCATTGCGAGTCGGCGAAGTTGGTGCCGGCCGCGGTTTCGGCGCGGCGGGCCTCAATACGGGTGGCGCCCTGCGTGATGCGCAAGCCGTAAAACACGGTCGTGTTGTCGGCGAGGTTGAGCTCGGAATTGTCGGCATCCATGACGATCGGCAATCCGGGTTCGACCGCGAGCTGCGCTGATGCGCCTGCCGCCAGCAGCAAGAGCAGCGCAGCCAACATCCAGCGCGCAAGATCAGGGTGTGAATTGGCCACGAATATTTGACCTCAGTTCTATCCGGTCTTCGTCGAGCAGTGCCAGCATACCCGTTGCGACAAGCGTACCTTCGCCGATTTCAAATCGGACGGTGTCGTCCGTTTCGACGGTCCGCGCCTCGGGGTTAAAGGCTAGTGTTTCGGTGTGCACCGTGACCGCGCCTACGGTGCCGTCGTCGGCGCGCCGGGCCACGACCCGTCCTGACAACGCGAGCTGCGAGCCGCCGTATTCGAGCGTGGCTGTATTCGCCTCGATCTGCCAGCGACCGTCGCCGGCCGCGTAGTCGACGCGAATGCCTGACAACTCGATGGGCTCGCGGCTGGCCGTCTGCAGCGCACGCTGCGCCATGAGCTCGTAGAGCAGCTCGCCGTCGGCGTCGGTGCCGAAGATGTGCGCGTCGATCATGTAGTAGCCGCGCTCGACGGGTGTGTTGGCCACGGGTGTTTCATCGTCGCTGTCGCGGTCGCCGCGCAGCAACCAGGTCGCCATGGCGATGGCGGCCAGTGCGAGGAGCGCAATCCAGCCGCGCGTATTCACACCGATCGCGCCTCGCGCGCGGCAAGGATGAAGTCGGCAATCTCGCGCACGGCGCCGTCACCGCCCGGGCGGCGTGTGATGAGGTCAGCGCGACTGGCGACGGCGGCGACGGCATTGGCCGGCGCAAAGGCGACCCCCGTTGCCTCGAACATGGGCAGATCAGGCATATCGTCTCCGACTGCCGCCGCCTGCTTCTGTTCCGTGCCCAGCGTAGAGAGCAGTCCCGTGATGGCGGTGTGTTTGTCGCGGCAGCCCTGGAATACGTGTTCGATGCCGAGCTCCGCGGTTCGGGCGGTCACAGCGCCGCTCGAGCGCCCGGTGATCACGGCAACACGGATCCCGGAATCAATGAGGCGGCGAATGCCGTAGCCGTCCTGGGTGTTAAAGGTCTTGCTCTCGTTGCCGGCCTCATCGAGCGTGAACTTGCCGTCGGTCATGACGCCATCGACATCGAAGACTACCAGCCCAATATCGGCCGCTGCCGTCACAAGCTCGGGCGATGCCATTTCTATCAGTACCGCCACTACATGACGCCCGCGCGAAACAGATCGTGAATGTTGAACGCGCCGATGAGTTGTTCGTCGCCGTCGATCACGGGCAGCGCGGTGATCGCGTAGGTCTCGAGCATGTGAACCGCTTCGGCCGCGAGTGCATTGGAGCGGATGTGGTGGCCGCCTTGCGTCATGGCGTCGCGCACATTGAGCCCCCTGAGGTCGAGCTGTTCGTCGAGCAGCCGGCGCAGGTCGCCGTCAGTGAACACGCCCGCAAGGCGCGCGCCGTCCGTGACTGCGGCGAAACCCAGACCCTTGCGGGTCATTTCGATGAGCGCGTCACTGAGCGTGGCGCCGATGTCGACGACGGGCACGGCGTCGCCCGTATGCATGATGTCCGCGACCGTCAGCAACAGGCGTTTGCCCAGGCTGCCGCCCGGGTGCGACCGCGCGAAATCCTCGGCCGTGAATTCGCGGCTATCGAGGAGCGCGACGGCCAGAGCGTCGCCAAACGCGAGTGTTGCCGTGGTGCTGGCCGTTGGTGCCAGGTTGAGCGGGCAGGCCTCCTCGGCGACGCCCACGTTGAGGTGCACGTCGGCTTGCCGCGCCAGTGTCGACCTGGCGTTGCCCGTCATGCTGATGAGCGGTGCGCCCAGCCGCTTGATGAGCGGGAGTATGGTCAGCACCTCTTCGGTTTCACCTGAGTAGGAGATGGCGAGTACGACGTCGTCAGGCGTAATCATGCCCAGGTCGCCGTGGCTTGCCTCACCGGGATGCAGGTAGAACGCGGGACTGCCCGTGCTGGCCAGTGTCGCGGCGATCTTGCTCGCCACATGGCCCGACTTGCCCATGCCGGTGACCACGACGCGGCCCCGGCAAGCGAGGCACAGCTGGCAGGCCGCTTCGAAGTGCTCATCGATCCGAGCTTCGAGCGCCTGAACCGCGTCGGCTTCAATGCGCAGCACGCGCTGCGCTTGCTCAAGGCGCCGTGTCGCGTCAGACCCCATTCGACATGCTCTGCGTCAGCACATAGACGTGATAGGAGAAGAACGCGATCAGCAAAGCAGAGCCCTCGATGCGATTAATGCGCCCGGCGCCCGAGTAATTGTAGGCCATCGCGAACAACACGAGCGTCAGCGCGATCATCACAAAGAAATGCAGCGACAGGACCTCGGCGCTCAGCCCCGTGGGCTCGATGACTACAGCTGCGCCGATCACGGCGAGCAGGTTGAACATGTTGGAGCCGATGATATTGCCGATGGCCAGACCCTGTTCGCCTTTTAGGGCAGACATAATGGACACGGCCAGCTCGGGCAGGCTTGTGCCGATGGCTACCAGTGTGACGCCGATCACAAGCTGACTCACGCCCAGGCCCTCGGCGATCGTCGTCGCGCCATTGACGAGCAACTGCGCGCCCGCCAGCAATACGAGCAGGCCCAACAGGAACCAGCCCGCGGCCACATTCATGGCCATGTCCTTGGGGATTTCAGCTTCGTATTCGGCTTCGATCGGATCGTTGACGTTGCTGCGGTAGCCCAGACGCACGATCCAATACATGACGACCACAAGTGCTGTGAGCATTACGAGCCCGTCGATGCGCGACAGATTGAGGTCAAGGCAGAGGGCTACGGCCAGCAGAGTGACGGCCAGTAAGGCAGGCATCTCCTGTTGCAGTGTGCGCGAGAGGACCTGGATGGGCCGCAGCAGCGCCGTCGCGCCCAGCACGAGCGCGATGTTGGCGATGTTAGAGCCAACGGCATTACCGATGGCGAGGTCGGGCTGCCCTTTCATGGCCGCCACAATCGACACGAGGATCTCGGGCGCCGAGGTCGCGATACCGACGACGGTCAGACCGATGAGCAGCGTGGGCACGCCCAGGTTGCGCGCCATGGCGCCGGCGCCGATAACGAAACGATCGGCCCCCCAGATCAGGGCCAGAAGACCCACGATCACCATGGTCACGTTGACGAGCATTGACTCCAAGCAGCGATCTCCGCGGCGCACACACACCGCCTGCGCAGGCCAGTCCGGGGGCTCAGGCACCCGAAGCAGCGGCAACATAAGACGAGGCCACAACGCCCGCAGGGCTCGTGGCCAGCCCTTAATAATACACAAAACCGCCATTTGCCCATGTGGGACATGGCCCCGGCACGGTGCCGGGCCGGACGCTTTGTACTAGACTCTCCAACCCTCGAACAGACCGCCTGGAGACCGAATCCCGTGACCCCCAGTGAGATTGAAACCCTGATTCGGGAGGCGCTCGACGTCTCCGAGATCGTCGTGCAGAGCGACGACAACGTGCACTTTGAGGCGCAGATCGTTTCGAGCGCGTTTGAGGGCAAGCGGGCCGTGGCCCGACACCAGATGGTCTACGCGGCACTTGGCGACCACATGCGCGCCGACATCCACGCGCTGTCGATTCGCGCGTTGACGCCCGACGAGCTTGCGGCGCAGGGCTAGGCTTTGGACAAGCTGCTGATTACGGGCGGCGCGCCGCTCGAGGGCACCGTACATATGTCGGGCGCCAAGAACGCGGCGCTGCCGATCCTTGCGGGCACGCTACTGGCGGGCGAACCCGTCACCATCGACAACGTGCCGCACCTGCGCGATGTCACGACCATGATCGCGCTGCTGCAGCGTATGGGCGCGGTGACCACGATCGATGAGCGTATGTCCGTGACGGTCGACACGGGCGGCGAAATCGATCCCGTCGCACCCTATGAGCTCGTCAAAACGATGCGCGCGTCCGTACTTGTGTTGGGCCCTCTCGTTGCGCGCTTCGGTCGTGCCGATGTGTCGCTGCCGGGGGGTTGCGCGATTGGTGCCCGTCCTGTCGACCTGCATGTGTCCGGGCTGCAGGCGTTGGGCGCAGACGTGCGCGTGGAGAACGGCTACATCCGCGCGCGCGCCGACCGGCTGCGCGGGGGTCACTTCGTCTTCGATACGGTGTCAGTCACAGGCACAGAGAACCTCATGATGGCGGCGGCGCTGGCCGATGGTGAGACCGTGCTCGAGAACGCTGCGCGCGAGCCCGAGGTTGTCGATCTCGCTCAGTACCTCATCGCGCTGGGCGCGCAGATCGAAGGTGCAGGCGGCCCGACGATGCGCATTCAAGGCGTCGACTCGCTGGCAAGTGCGCGCTACCGGGTGCTGCCCGACCGCATCGAAACGGGGACCTACCTGACGGCCGCGGCCATGACGCGCGGTCACGTGACGCTGCGCGACGTACGGCCCGATCACCTGGAGGCCGTGCTCTCCAAGCTCAGCGAAGCGGGCGCCGATATCTCTACGGGCGACGACTGGATTGAGATCGACATGCGCGGCCGCCGTCCGCACGCCGTGGACGTGCAGACGACGCCGTACCCGGGGTTCCCAACGGATATGCAGGCACAGTTCTGCGCGCTCAATGCCATCGCCGAGGGTTCGGGTGCAGTCACTGAGACCATCTTCGAAAACCGGTTCATGCACATTCCCGAGCTTCAGCGCATGGGCGCGGACTTCAAGATTCGCGGGCGCACTGTGGTGACTCAGGGCGTCGAGCGCCTGACGGCGGCGCCCGTGATGGCGACCGACCTGCGCGCTTCCGCGGGGCTTGTGTTGGCCGCGCTCGTGGCCGAGGGCACCACGACGGTCGATCGCATCTACCACCTGGATCGAGGCTACGAGCAGATTGAGGACAAGCTGCGTCGACTGGGCGCAGTCGTCGAACGCCAGACCTAGGGGTCAGGGTCGCGTGATCGCGAGTGTGCGATCGCCGGCCACTGCTTCGGTGCTGCGCCGTTGGCCGTCACGCAAGTACTCGAGTCGCAACCGCGCACCGGGTGGGTAGCTGGCCACGGCTAGCAGCGCCTGCTGGTTCTCGCGCAGGGGTTCGCCGTTGATGGAAAGCAGTACGTCACCGCTTCGGATGCCTGCGTTCCAGGCTGGGCCATCACGGAGCACGGCTGTCAGCACGACGCCCGAACCCGGCTCGAGTCCGATTCGGGCCCAGTCGTCGGCCGTGAGCTGCTGACCCTGCAGACCAAGCCAGCCGCGACGCACCCGACCGTCCTCGCGCAGCGCGCGCACGACGCCACTGACGAGATTGGCCGGGATGGCGAAGCTGATGCCCTCAATATCGACCTCGCGCGAGACGACGGCTGTGTTGATGCCGATGAGCTCGCCGCGCACGTTAATGAGCGCGCCGCCCGAATTGCCTGAGTTGATCGCCGCGTCGGTCTGGATGTAGTTCTCGAAGGTTGTCAGCCCCAGCAGACCCCGGCCTGTGGCGCTGACGATGCCCTGCGTCACGGTTTGGCTCAGGCCGTAGGGGTTGCCGATGGCTAGCACCACATCGCCAATCTGCAGGGTGTCGGATCGACCGACCCGGATAGAGGTCAGGCCGTCAAGTTCGATCTTGAGCAGAGCGAGATCGGTATCGGCATCGATGCCGACCACGGTGGGGATGGCCTCACGGCCATCGGCCAGCTGCACCCGGCCTGATCGGGCTTCCTGGATCACGTGGAAGTTGGTGACGATGTAGCCCTCGGCATCGATGATGACACCTGAGCCGAGGTTGGTCTGCACGGCGACGGGCGATTCGGCGCTGGGGTCGTCGCTGGGCACGAGCCGGGACGTGTAGATGTTGACCACGGCGTCGGCACTCGCGGCCACGGCATCGGCGTAGCTGACGCTGGCCTGTTCGCGCGGTCCCAGCAGGTCCGGCCGCAACAGGATCACCACGCAAGCCAGCGCGAGGCCGCCCACAACACAGCGAAACAGGAATTGGAGGGTTTGGCTCAATCCAGACATCGACATCGCGGAGACACGGCCCCGCATTGGCTCTTTCGTGGCCGCTATTGTGACGCAGGCCAGCGTATAGCGGTAGGCAAGTCTGCCTAGACGCCTGTATAATGGCGGGCTGAGACCAGCGCGCCCTGCCAGAGCCCGACGACACTCGAGCCAACTTCTACGACTGAACACTGGTGCACTAGCGACCTTTCCGAGGTCGGCAGATGGTGCGCAAGACCTTGACTGCGGCGTGCAAACGCAACCCGCAGGACGCGTAGGAAGGCGAGGTTCGACACCGCGGAAATTGGTGTGTTGACGGCGCTTCGACAGGGCTGGTTTCGTGCGTCTGAGCCGGGCCCCCTGTCGAATTCGAAGGGTGCCTGGGCAGCTAATGGCGACCCCGTCGCCACAGTATTTTCGAGGCGCCGGCCCGACCACGCGCCCGCCAGATTTTAGTGACAATTGATCGTGATTCGGAGTCGACCTAATGGCTGACCATTCTGACAACCTTGACGACAGCAGACGCCGATTCCTCGGCATCGCCACGGGCGCCACGGGCGCCGTCGCAGGCGCGATGTTCGTGGTGCCCTTCCTGGGATCGCTGGTACCCAGTAAACGGGCGCAGGCGCTGGGCGCACCCGTTGAAATCAATATTGGCAATCTCGAAACCGGCCAGATGGCGCGCAAGCAGTGGCGTGGCCGCACGGTGTACGTCGTGCGTCGCGATGAAGAGATGCTCAAGCGCATCGAAGACACGACGCCGCAGGTTGCCGACCCGGATTCCGCCGAGTCAGAGCAGCCCGACTACGCCAGCAACGGATTCCGCTCGCTGAAGCCCGAGTTTCTCGTGGTGTTCGGCCAGTGCACCCATCTGGGCTGTGCGCCGTCGCAGCGCTTTGAGGTGGCCCCACCGGATCTCGGACAGGACTGGCTGGGCGGCTTCTTCTGCGCCTGCCACGGCTCGAAATTCGACATGGCCGGTCGTGTCTTTAAGGGGGTTCCGGCGCCCCTGAACTTGCCGGTACCGCCTTACCGTTTTATTGGTGAGGACGTCATCGAAATCGGCACGGAAACGGGAGCAGCCTGATGGCACGCGCAGAATCGGAACTGCAGATCGGTCAGAAAAGCTCAGGGTTCATGAAGTGGGTCAACGACCGCTTCCCCTGGGACAAGATGATGAAGGAGCACGTAACTGAGTATTACGCCTCCAAGAACCTGAACCTCTGGTACGTCTTTGGCGTACTGTCGATGGTCGTGCTCGTGATCCAGCTACTCACGGGCATCTTCCTGACGATGAATTACAAGCCCAGCGCGGCCGAGGCGTTTGCGTCGGTCGAGTACATCATGCGCGACGTGAAGTACGGCTACATCATCCGTTACATGCACTCGACGGGTGCGTCGGCGTTTTTCATCGTCGTCTACCTGCACATGTTCCGCGCCATGCTCTACGGCAGCTACAGAAAGCCGCGCGAGCTGATCTGGCTTATCGGCATGATCATCTTCATCGTGCTGATGGCTGAGGCGTTTATGGGTTACCTCCTGCCCTGGGGCCAGATGTCCTATTGGGGTGCGCAGGTTATTGTGTCCCTGTTCGGGGCCATCCCAGGTATTGGTGAAGGCCTCGTGGACGTGATCCGCGGTGACTACTCAATCTCGGACATCACGCTCAATCGCTTCTTCGCGCTGCACGTGATCGCGCTGCCGCTGGCGCTCGTGATGCTCGTTGTCGTGCACATCCTCGCACTGCACGAAGTCGGTTCGAACAACCCCGACGGCATCGAGATCAAAAAGAAGAAGGACGCAAACGGCGTGCCGCTCGATGGGATCGCGTTCCACCCCTACCACACGTCGAAGGACCTCGTGGCCATCGTGGTGTTCATGGCGGCGTTCTTCGCGGTCGTGTTCTTTGCGCCCGAAATGGGCGGCTACTTCCTGGAGCACGCCAACTTCGAGCCGGCAAACCGCCTCAAGACACCGGAGCACATCGCTCCCGTCTGGTACTTCACGCCGTTCTACGCGATCTTGCGTGCTGTGCCGGACAAGCTACTGGGCGTCATCCTCATGGGTGCGGCCGTGGTGATCCCGATGTTCCTGCCTTGGCTGGACCGCTCGCCGGTGAAGTCGATTCGCTACAAGGGTGTGATCACGAAATCGGCGCTGGGCCTGTTCGTTGTGGCGTTCCTGTTCCTGGGCTGGCTGGGTCTGCAGCCTGCGACGGACCTCTACACGAACCTCGCGCGCGTGTTCACGGTGATCTACTTCGCGTTCTTCGCGCTGATGCCCTGGTACAGCAAGATGGATCAGACCAAGCCGGTCCCCGAGCGCGTCACGATGAAGGGGGCCGAACATGCATAAGGCAACCACGCTTCTGCGTGCAGCGGCTGTCTGCCTGGCGTTGTCCGCTTCGGGTGCTGCCGTCGCCGCTGGCGGCGGTGCGGCACTTGATGCCGCCAACAACGACGTCGGCAACACCAAGTCGCTGCAGCGAGGATTCAAGTACTTCATGAACTACTGCTCGGGCTGCCACAGCGCCGAATACGTGCGGTACAACACGATCGGCGCGGCGCTTGAGATCAGCGACGAAGAGCTTGAGCAAAACCTCATGTTCAATGCCGAGCGTACCTTCGAGACGATCAACATCTCGATGCGCAAAGACGACGCAACCGCCTGGCTGGGCCAGGTACCGCCCGACATGTCGCTGATCGCACGCTCGAAGGGCGTCGACCACATCTACTCGTTCCTGCGCGGCTACTACCGCGACGACAAGTCGGCAACCGGCTGGAACAACACGGTAGTCAAGAATGTCAGCATGCCGCACGTGCTCTGGGAGATGGAGGGCGTTAAGGCCAAGGCGGAAGCGCACAGCGATGAAGGTGCAGAGGCTGATGGCCACAGCGCCGCCGACAAGCCTGCCTTCGACGTTCTGGCTGCCGGCACCTTGCCGGCCGACGAATACGACGAGGTTGTGCGTGACATCGTCAACTTCCTGGACTTCATCTCGGAGCCCATGCAGCTTGAGCGTACCCAGATCGGTATCTGGGTCATGGCTTTTCTCGTGATCTTTTTCTTCCTGTCCCTGTTCCTCAAAAAGGAAATCTGGAAAGACGTGAAGTAAGCACCGGTTCGCGCGGCGGCGTGTGGGGACACGTCGCCAGCGACGTACCGGTGTACCGGTCGTCGCCGTCGAATACACAACAAGACAGATACGGAGACTCCAAATGGGAGCAATCGCCAACCGGCGCTCGATCATGAGCCTGTTTTCTCGGCCCACGTGCATTCACAGTCACCGCACGCGCCTCGTGCTGGCCGAAAAGAGCATCAACATCGATATCGTGACGGTCGAAGGGGACGACCTTCCCGAAGACCTGCTCGACCTGAATCCCTACCACACCGTGCCGACACTCGTAGACCGCGACCTCGTACTGTACGACTCGCGCGTCATTATCGAGTACCTCGATGAGCGCTTTCCGCACCCGCCGCTCATGCCTGTCGATCCTGTGACACGCGCTCAGTTTCGCCTGGCGTTGTTTCGCATCGAGAATGACTGGTACAAGCTCGCCGAGCAGATCGAAGATGCGGCCGAGAAAAAGGCCAACACGCGCGCCCGCAAGATCTTGAAGGAAAGCGTGCTGGCAAGTGCCGAAGTGTTTGCGGCCAAAGAGTTCTTCCTGGGCGACGAGTTTTCGCTCGTCGACGCGAGCGTCGCACCGCTGCTTTGGCGGCTGTCGAGCTACAACATCGACCTGGGCAAAGGTGGCGCGCCCATTGAGGCCTACATGGAACGCATGTTCGCACGGCCCTCGTTCCGCGCCAGCCTGACGGAGCTCGAGCAGGAGATGCGGCTGTAGGCCGCCCCGGTGCCGACCGTGAGTGACGGCGAGCGGCGCATCTCCTCAAAACGGCCCTACCTGATTCGGGCCATGCACGAGTGGATGAGCGACAACGGCCATACACCCCATCTCGTCGTCGACGCCGAGATGCAGGGTGTTGTGGTGCCGACGGAGCACATCCAGGACGGGCGCATTGTGCTCAACATCAGTTATTCGGCGGCGCACGCGTTGCAGCTGGACAACGACGCCGTGTCGTTTCGGGCACGCTTCGGTGGCAGTCCCTTTGACGTGCGCGTGCCGGTCCCGAGCATCCTCGGTATCTACGCCCGCGAGACGGGGCAGGGCATGGTGTTCTCAGACGGCGGGCCCGAAAAACCCGAGCCCGAGCCTGACGACAACGGCGACGACAACAGCCGCCCGTCGCACCTCAAAATCGTCAAGTAACGCCGGGGCAAGCGCCCACTCAGCCGGCGGCGACGATCACCTGCTGGTCGATGAGATCGCAAAGGCAGTGAATCGCAACCAGGTGAATCTCCTGGATCCGCGCGGTACGCGGTGAGGGCACCCGAATCTCGATGTCTCCCGCGCGCAGCATGCCGGCCATTCGGCCGCCATCGCGCCCGGTGAGCGCCACGATGTGGCCGCCCCGCTCGTGGCAGGCCGTCATGGCGCGGCAAACGTTCTCTGAGTTGCCCGACGTCGAGATCGCAAGCAACACATCGCCTGTGTTGAGCAGTGCGCGAACCTGCTTCGAGAACACCTCTTCATAGGCGTAGTCGTTGGCGATGGAGGTCAGAGTCGATGAGTCTGTTGTAAGCGCCATGGCCGGCAAGCCCGGCCGTTCCATTTCGAAGCGGTTCAGGAGTTCCGATGAGAAGTGCTGCGCGTCGCCGGCAGAACCGCCATTGCCGCAGGAGAGGATCTTGCCGCCGGCCAGGATGCTGCGACTCATGAGGTCGGCCGCCGCAACGAGCGGCTCGGGCAGCACGTCGGCTGCGGCCTGCTTTACAGCGAGGCTTTCCTCAAACTGTTTTTGGACACGTTCCAGGTATGCCACGGCGGCATTCGCTCCCTATCTGTTGAGCCCGAAATTCTAGCGGATTCCAAGGCTTAACCCCAGTCCGGAGCGCGCTAGCCGGCGCGGAACGCGTCCCGGTACCAGGCGATATCGGCGCCACCGTCTTCTCGCGCATCGAAGGCGACGACGTCGAACCGCATTCGGGCCTGGGCCCACTCTGGCTGGCGCAGGAGGAAGAACTGTGCGGCCTGTATGAGCCGCCGCTGCTTGACGGGGGTTACGGACGCAGCCGCGCCGACGCGTGCCCGTGCACTGCGGAAGCGGACCTCAATGAACACCAGCGTTGCGCCGTCGCACATGACCAGATCGATCTCGCCAAATCGACTGTGAAAATTGCGCGCGACGGGCTCGAGGCCATGATCGCAGAGATGGCTCGCGGCACGATCTTCCCAGAGCGTGCCCGCGGCACGCCGGCTCACAGCGCTAGTCCAGCGTGATGATCGTCGGTTGCCGAGGCTCGTCGCCACCCGATCCGAATGCGTCTTCAGGATCGTCGCCGAAGGGCGCGTCGGGGTCGTCAAGTGCGGCGGGCGCCATGGGGTCAACGCGCGGGTCCAGCGCGGGCAGCGCGACGGTTTGGCCGCGTCGGAATACAGCCCACTCTGTGCTGCGGCGAATGTCGCCCGTGGCCCGAAGCTCGAGTCCCCCCGTGGCGCCTTGCCAGCGCTGCGGCGGCAGCGTGCCGCCGAGTGCGGCCGCCACTTGCGACACGGCACCGTAGGCGTCGTACCCCAATGCAAACAGGCGCGGCTGTCGTCTCGCCGAAGCAAGTGCGGCGCTGGCCACCGTCAGCGGTGTTTGCTCGCCGCGCATGTCGGCCGTCAGCCAGGGAATCTCTGTGAAACGCACACCCTCTAGGTCGCGTGCCCGGACGTCGCGGCCCGGGGCGTTAACCGCGCTCGTCGCGTAGACGGGCAGGTCACCCGAGTAGTGGAACCGGAACTGCGGGCGCAAACGTTCTGCGCTGGCTGAGGCTGCGGCCATGAAGATGAAATCGACGTCGGCACGGCGTCGCGGCTCGAACTGCAGTGGCTGGCCCACCAGCGAGCGCATCCGGCGGTAGCGCGTGACGCTGTCGTCGAGCAGCATCGCCGACTGAATCTCGCTCGAGTAATCCGTGTCTTCGGCGATGTAGGTCGCGTGGTCGACCATCACGCCGCCATACGCGGAGAAGGTATCGGCGAAGGCCTGCAGGACACGTTCACCCCAGTTGGATGCGGGCACAAAGGCAACAGCGCGACGGTGGCCATCGCCAATCGCGCGCAGTGCGGCCGCGGCGGCCTCGTCCTCGGGCGCCAGTCCGAACTGGAAGAGCAAGGGCTGTCCCGTGGGTTCGCGCAGGTAGTTGAGCGTCAGTGTCGGCACCGTGAGTTCGCTGTTCGTCGCAAGCTCTTCAACGGCGGCCGGAAGGATCGGGCCCACGATGAGCTCGGCACCATCCGCGACGGCCTGTTGCCAGGCGAGCGTGGCGCCCATCTCAGCAATGTCGTACACCCGGACTATGGGCGCGTCGACGCGGCCCTGTTGGGCAGCCGCGTAGTGACCCAGGAAGCCGTCGCGAACCGCCTCGCCGATTGGCGCGGCGCGACCCGACAGTGTGGCGAGCAGGGCCACCTGGCGCGGCTCAAACTGCGTCGGCTCGACGGGCTCACCCCATTCCCGAATGATGGTGTCAATGGCCGGATGCCCCGGGTATTGGCGGGTCCAGCCGGCAACGCCCGCGCGCGGCCCGGCTTCCCCGGAGCCGTCGAAGATCAGTCCCAACGCGATCCACCCTGCGACAACGCGGTCGCCCGCGCGCGTCACGGCGTCACGCAGTCGTGCCGGATCTGCCCGCAACAGACCGTCCCAGATGCGTGTGTGGTTGGCTTTGATTTCTTCCGAGGTGCCGAGCCAAAGCTCACGCCGATTGAGCGTGCTCACAGCCTCGAGCGGCTGCCCGGTCAGGAACAGCGCCGTGCCGCGTTCCCCCTCCAGGTCGATGCGCTGGTTCAGTGTGACCCCGCGCATGTCGACCTCGTCGAGTAGCGCGAGTGATTCGACACCGTTGTCCTGCAGGTTGGCTAGTGCGGCGCGGGCGACGAGCCAGTCGGTGACGCGATCGGCGGCCCGGGGCTCAGCCACGCGGTTGATCGCGACGCCAGCACGCGAGGCATCGCCTGCGGCCGTAAATGCGCGCGCTGCGCGCACCAGCAGACGATCGCGCTCTCCGCCCTCAGCCAGGCCGGCGAGTTCGAGGTACACGGTCGCGGCGCGCTCAGGCTCGCCCGCGTCCAGCAGGCGTTGCGCGCGCGATTCACTGACGGTGCCGCCCGGCAGGCTCGTGCAACCCGCGACCAGCGCGAGCAGCAGTGCAAGGACCGAGAGGCGTGTGCGAATGAGCGACCGTTGGGTCATGATGGAGGTTCTCCCGCAGGGGACCGGTAAGGGTCATGCTGACAGTTAATGATACCGCGCGCCGCGGGCCTGCGCCGTGAGCCAGGACGTCGACAACGCGGCCGAAGGTCGGCTCGAGGTCGTGGCCACGCCGATCGGCAACCTCGGTGATGCCAGCACCCGCATGCGCGAGGCCATGGCGGCAGCGGATCTCGTGGTCGCAGAAGATACGCGGCGCACGGGTCGCCTGTTGACGCAATTTGGCGTCGATCGCCCGCTATTTGCCTTACATGACCACAACGAGGCCGAGGTGGTTCCGGGGCTCATCGCGCGGATGCGTGACGGTGCACGCCTTGCGCTGGTCTCGGACGCGGGAACGCCGGCCATCAGCGACCCGGGCTTCCGACTCGTTCGTGCCGCACTGGCCGAGGGTCTTCGGGTGAGCCCCGTGCCGGGTCCCGTGGCACTCATTGCAGCCTTGTCCGTCTCGGGCTTGCCCACAGACCGGTTCGCATTCGAGGGCTTTCCTCCGGCCAAGGCCAAAGCGCGTCTGGCCGCGTTCCAGGCGCTGGCCGATGAGCCGCGCACGCTCGTGTTCTATGAAGCCGTTCACCGCATCGAGGCTAGTCTGCGTGACGCGGTTTCGGCGTTCGGCGCTGAGCGCCCGGCCTTTCTCGCGCGCGAGCTCACCAAAATGCATGAGCAATGCGTCAGCGACACGCTTGCGGGCTTGCTCGAGGCCGTGGCGACAGGAAGGGTCACGGCCAAAGGGGAATTCGTGTTGGCCATCGCCGGAAGCCCCACTGCGGGTGATGCCGAGCGTGTTGAGGTAGGCGCCCGCGAGCTCATGCGCCGCTTGCTGGCGGCCGGTTTGTCGCGCGGTGATGCCGCGCGGCTCGTCGCGGGTGTGTCTGGCCTGTCGCGCAACGATCTCTACGCGGCCACCGTCGACGACTGACGTGGCGCTTGCCGCGCCAGACCCGCTGACCTATCGTTGCCCGCGGAGCCGGCCGGGTGACCGCTGCGCCTTGTGCGTGGAGGAAAGTCCGGGCTCCTTCGGACAGGGCGCCAGGTAACGCCTGGGGGGCGCGAGCCCACGGAAAGTGCAACAGAAAAGATACCGCCACGTTCGCGTGGTAAGGGTGAAATGGTGCGGTAAGAGCGCACCGCGTCGCTGGTAACAGGGACGGCAAGGTAAACCCCGCCCGGAGCAAGACCAAATAGGGGAGCAGCGGCCTTCGGGCTGCAGCGCCGGTTCCGAGCGCGCTCCCGGGTAGGTCGCTACAGCGTCACGGCGACGTGACGCGCAGATGAATGGTTACCCTCGACAGAACCCGGCTTACAGGCCGGCTCCCCATCATCCCGCCGTGCCCGGATTCGCCCCGGGCGCGGCCTTTTTTTGCCCGATTTCCCCGTTAGCCTGCGATCTGAATGACAGGGCTGGACAGGCGTTTGCGCAAACCGGGCACGGCATCCCGCCTGCGAGGCGCTGTCGCATTGTGGCGACCGCAATCTGTCCGCTTATGTAAGAAAACGACGTAAGGCGCTGAATTACCGTTCCTTGTCCTGCGCCTGATCGCCGACAAGTTCTTTCAAATCGCGCCTAAGTGACTGTGCAAGCTCACAGTTTTGTGGTTTTCGGTTGACGCTCCCGGGGCCCGTTTCTATAGTGGCAAAAAGTGGGTATTAGTGGGGATTGATGGGGTTTCCCGTCTTTTTTGACACGTGTTTCGGGGTCTCAACAAGGTAACGGTCGATGCGAAGGGGCGCTTTGCGTTCCCCACGCGCGTTCGTGAGCGCATTTCACAGCGCTGCGCGAACCAGCTCGTCGCCACGGTTGATCGGGATCACTGTCTCCTCATTTATCCGATGCCTGACTGGGAGGATATCGAACGCAAGCTCGAACGTCTGCCCAGTTTCAACCCGCAAACCCGACGGCTGCAGCGGCTCATGCTCGGCCACGCCAGCGAGATGGAACTCGACGGCCACGGGCGCGTGCTGTTGCACGCCGCGTTGCGAGAGTTCGCAGGCATTGAGAAGCACGCGGTCCTCGTGGGGCAGGGCCGCAAGTTCGAACTCTGGGACGAGACGCGCTGGAACGAGAAGCGAGAAGACTGGCTGGCCGAAGACGAGGCGGGCCTGGAGCTACCGGCAGAACTCGAAACGTTGTCGCTGTAAGTCATGGCGCACGTTCCGGTTCTGCTCAACGAGGTCCTCGAGGGTCTCGCGCTTCGCGACGACGGCGTCTACGTCGATGCAACTTTTGGTCGCGGGGGGCACAGCGCGGCCATTCTCGAGCGATTGTCGGCCGCGGGCAGGCTCGTCGCTCTGGATCGGGATGACACGGCAGTGACGGCAGCACGGGCGAAGTTTGAAGGCGATCCACGCTTTGCGATCGCGCATCAGTCGTTTGCGGCGATCCGGGACGTGTGCGCCGCGCACGACATCCTGGGCCGCGTCGACGGGCTGTTGTTCGACTTTGGCGTGTCGTCGCCGCAGCTCGATGAAGGCGAGCGTGGATTCAGCTTCCTCAACGACGGTCCACTCGACATGCGGATGGACCGCCGCCAGACACTGACGGCTGCAGACTATCTGGCCGAGGTCGACGAGCAAACGCTTGCGCGCGACCTGAAGCGGCTCGGTGAGGAGCCCCTGGCACGCGCCTACGCGCGCGCCATTGTCGCCGCTCGGGCCGAGGCGCCCATCACGCGCACACGGCAGCTCGCCGACCTCATTGAATCTGTTACGCCTGCGCGCGCCCGACGGCGTTCGAACCGCCACCCGGCGACCCGCGCCTTCCAGGCGATCCGCATGCGCGTCAACGACGAGCTCGACGAGCTCGAGGCAGCGCTTGAGGCCGTACCCGACGTGCTGGCCGTCAGCGGTCGCGTGGCGTTTCTGACCTTTCATTCGCTTGAAGACCGTCCCGTGAAGCGTTTCCTGCGAGCGATGGCCGCGGAGGACCCGGCGTGGCGCGGCTTGCCAGACATGCCCGAGCACGCGCGTGCGCGTATGCGCATTGTCGGTCGCGACCGCAAGGCGGGGCCCGAAGAAATTGAGGGCAATCCGCGCTCGCGCAGCGCGCGTTTGCGCATTGGGGAGCGACTGCGATGAGTGTATTGCCCGAGACACGAACGGCCTGGTATGAGAGCCCCACGCTTGCGATTGTGGCCTTGTTCGCGGCGACGGCTGCTGCAGTTGCGCTGGCCTTCACGAAACACGAGTCACGCAAAAACTTCATTGAGCTGCAGCGACTCTCGCGCGAGCGTGACGCGATCAATATCGAGTGGACGCGGTTGCAGATCGAGCAGGCGGCCTACGCCGCGCACACGCTGATCGAGGAGAAGGCCAGTGAGTCGCTGTCACTGAAGCGTCCCGACTCGGAAGACCTGCTGCTCATTGGTGACGACGGCGATTACCGCTTTTTCGTCCTCGAGCCGGCCGTGGGTGATGGCACGCGCGCGTCGATCGAAGACGAGACCGAGGCGGCCCCATGAAACGCGCCGCTGAACGCAAGGCGCAGGCACTGCGCCGGTTCCACATTCGCAGCGCGCTCATGCTGAGCGCGTTCGCTATTGCGGCCATTGGGCTTGTGGGCAAGAGTATCTGGGTGGTTGTCGTCGATCGCGATGACATCATGCTGCTGGCCGAGGCGCGTCACCTGCGCACGATCACGATCAACCCCAGTCGCGGCAGCATCGTCGACCGCAATGGCGAGCCCATGGCCGTGTCGACACCGGTTGACAGCATCGGTGCCATTCCGAAAACGCTGGCGCCCGCCATCGACGAATTCCAGCCGCTGGCCGAGGCGCTCGGTGCCAATGCGGAGCAGCTCATGCGTCGCGTGTCGCGCAGCATGGACAAGGAGTTCGTGTTCCTCGCGCGTCGTTTGCGGCCGAGCCAGGTTGAGGCCGTTAACGCGTTGCAGTTGCCGGGCATCGACGTTCGTCGTGAGTACAAGCGCTACTACCCTGCCGGCGAAGTGGCCGTACACCTCGTTGGTATGACGGATATTGAGGACATCGGGCAGGAAGGACTCGAGAAGGCCTTCAATGCTGTGCTGGCGGGGGAGCCCGGTGCCAAACGCGTGCTCCGCGACCGCAAGGGTCATGTCATTGAGGAAGTGGAGAGCATCCGGTCGGTCCGTCATGGCCAGACTCTGACGAGCAGCATCGATTTGCGACTGCAGTACTTCGCGCACCGCGAGCTCAAGCGCGCCGCAAGCGCGCACCGCGCACGGTCGGGCTCGGTTGTCGTGCTTGACGTCAAGACGGGTGAGGTGCTCGCCATGGTCAACTGGCCGGCGACGAACCCCAACAACCGCGCTGCGCTCAAGCTTGATGCGATCAAGAATCGGGCCGTGCTCGACAACCACGAGCCGGGATCGGCCATCAAGCCGTTAATCGTGGCCGCCGCACTGTCGACAGGCGTGGCCGACGCCGATGCGATCATCGATACGTCGCCGGGCAAGATTCAGGTGGGCGCCAAGTCCATCGAGGACAAAAACAACCTGGGCCCCATTAACCTGGCCACGATCCTGTCGCGCTCGAGCAACGTCGGCATGACGAAGGTGGCGTTGCGTATGGAGCCCGAGCAGATGTGGCGCGTGCTCGACCGGTTTGGTTTTGGGCAGCCCACGGGCGGCGGCTTCCTGGCCGAGTCGTCTGGCCTGCTCAGTCACCACTCCTACTGGCGCGATATCAGTCAGGCGACGATCAGCTATGGCTACGGCCTCACCGTCACGCCGCTGCAGCTGGCGCGTGCCTATGCCGCGCTCGGCAACGATGGCGTGCTGCCCCAAATCTCGCTGCTGGCGAACCCGCCGCGAGAAGCCGGTGTGCGCGTTGTTGATGCCGAGGTGGCCGATGCCGTGCTGGGCATGATGGAACAGGTCGTAGGCCCGGGCGGCACAGCGCGCAAGGCGGCCATTCCGGGCTATCGCGTGGCCGGCAAGACGGGTACCTCCAAGAAGTCCGCCGGCGGCGGATACGCTGACGACCGGTACCTGTCGGTGTTCGCGGGCCTGGTTCCCGTCTCTGAGCCGCGTTTTGCAGCGGTCGTCGTGCTTGATGAGCCGTCAGGTGATGCCTACTACGGCGGCGACGTGGCCGCGCCCGTGTTCTCGGTTGTGATGCGTGAGGCGCTGCGCCTGTTTGCCGTTGCGCCCGACGATTCGCCGGCCATCGGTGCCGGCGCCATGCAGGCGGCGCGCTGATGATGGCTTCCGAGCACCGCGCAGCCTGGGACCTGGCGACGCTTGTCGGCGACGGCATTCAGGCGCCGTCGATCACGGTGACGGGCCTGGCGCTCGACAGTCGTCGCGCCCGACCGGGTGATGCGTTCTTTGCCGTGCAAGGCGTCACGCAGCACGGTATCGCTTTCGCAGCCGACGCCGTAGCCAATGGCGCAGTCGCGGTACTGACCGACCTCGAACCCGGCGATGCCAGACTCACAGATGTGCCCGAGGCGACCGCGGTGGTTCACATGGGCACCGACCGCGAGACGGTGGGCGTGATCGCGGCACGGTTTTTTGGTGCACCGACAGAGGCGCTCAAACTTGTCGCGGTCACGGGCACCAATGGCAAGTCGAGCATCAGCTGGCTCGTTGCGAGCGCGCTCGAGGTGCTGGGGCGCGATGCCGCGGTTCTGGGCACGCTTGGCGGCGGCCGACCGCAGCAGCGCGTTCATCAGGCCCTGACCACGCCCGACGCCGTGAGCCTGCACGCGTTCGCCGCGCGTCTCGTTGACCTGGGCGTTACCGCGCTGGCCATGGAGGCCTCCTCGCACGCCATTGACCAGGCCCGCATCGCGGGCGCCGACATCGATGTCGCTGTGTTTAGCAACCTGTCGCGTGACCACCTCGATTATCACGGTGACATGCACCATTACTTCGAGGCCAAGGCGGCGCTGTTCGCCCGCGAAGAATTGCGTGCGCGCGTCATCTGCATCGACGACGCAGCCGGTCGCAGGCTGCACGAACGCTATGCAGCCAGCGCGACCTGGGTGGCGGCGGGCGCTGCCCGCGGTGATTTAGGCGCGCCGCACCTGTTTGCCACGGACATTCAGGCGAACGCGTCCGGCTTGTCCATTGCCTGGCAGAGCGGCGATCTGACCGGTCAGCTCACCTCCACACTCATTGGTGGTTTTAACGCGCAAAACCTCATGCTCGCGCTCGCCACGTTGCAGGCGCTTGGCATCGAGCTGGGTCGCGCCGCTGATGCGCTGTCGCAGGTCGCAGCACCGCCGGGGCGGTTGCAGCGCGCGGGCGCGCAGTCGCCAGCCGTGTACGTCGACTACGCCCACACGCCCGATGCGCTGGCTGAAGCGTTGTCGGCACTGCGCCCGCACAGCCGAGGCGCGCTCTGGTGCGTGTTCGGCTGCGGTGGCGATCGTGATCGCGGCAAGCGCGCGCCCATGGCGCGCGCGGCGGCGACCGGCGCTGACCACATCGTCGTAACCAGCGACAACCCGCGCGGCGAAGCGCCCGAGGCCATCATTGCAGACATCGTTGCCGGTCTCGGTGAGCAGTCGCACGAGGTTTTCGTCGATCGCCGCGAGGCCATCGCACGCGCCGTGGCCGGCGCCGCCGAGGGCGACACGGTGCTGATCGCGGGCAAGGGCCACGAGACCACCCAGCGCATCGGCGCCAGTGCTTTGCCGTTTGATGACGTCGCCGAGGCCCGCATCGCGCTGGCGCGGCGTGAGGAAGCGACGCAGTGATGCACGGCAGCCTCGCAGATAGCGCACGCGTGCTGGGCGTACCCGCGCCCACGGCTAATGCGTCGTTTCGCGGCGTGTCGACTGATACGCGCACACTGGCGCGTGACAACCTCTTTGTGGCGCTTAACGGCCCCAACTACACGGGCGCTGATTTCGTAGGCGCAGCGCGTGAGGCCGGCGCCGCCGCCGCCATTACGGACCGGCAGGTTGACGACGTGCTGCCACAGCTTGTCGTGGATGACACGCGCAACGCCATTGGCGCACTGGCGCGCGACTGGCGCCGGCGCTTCTCGCCTCAGGTCATCGGTATCACGGGCAGCAATGGCAAGACCACGACACGTTCGCTGATCGCAGCCTGCTGCGGTCCCGACACGCTGGCCACCGAGGGCAACCTCAACAACGACATCGGTGTGCCGTTGACGCTGTTTCGTCTCGACGCCTCTCACCGGCGTGCTGTGATCGAGATGGGTGCCAACCACCAGGGTGAAATCGCCGGGCTGGCAGCCATCGCTGAACCGTCGATTGGCATCGTCACCAACGCGGGTCCTGCGCACCTTGAGGGTTTTGGTGGCATCGATGGCGTTGCGCAGGGCAAGGGTGAGCTGTTCAAGGCGCTGGATCGGGGTGACGTGGCGGTGATCAATGCCGATGACGTGTACGCGCCGCTCTGGCGGGAGTTTGCAGCGCCGGCAACGATACGCACGTTTGGCAGTACCCCCGATGCCGATGTCTGGTTCGACGACGTGCGCGTTCGCGAAGGCGGCGGTCTCGATTTCCGACTCAACGTGGCCGGCGAGTCGGCTGACGTCTCGCTCGCACTCGACGGGCGCCACAACGCCATGAACGCCGCCGGTGCGGCAGCCGCGGCGCTGGCAGCGGGCGTACCGCTCGCGCAGATCGTGGCGCGGCTCTCAACGGTTACGGCCGAGCCCGGGCGTCAGCGCGTGGTCGCGGGCCGATGCGGCGCGCAGCTCGTGGACGACAGCTACAACGCCAACCCGGCATCCATGCGCGCAGGCGCTGCGAGCCTCGTGGCCGCAGGTGGCCGCGCCTGGATGGTGGTCGGTGATATGGGCGAGCTCGGTGATGACACCGAGTCCCTGCACGCGGCCCTGGGTCGAGACCTGGCTGCCGCAGGCATCGAACGGTTGTTCGCGCTGGGCCCGTTGTCGGCCGCCACGGCGCAGGCGTTCGGTGAGCGTGCGGAACACTTCGAAGATCACGACGCGCTCGCCGAGCGCGTTGCAGAAGGGCTGGCACCGGATGTGCGCGTGCTCGTGAAAGGGTCGCGTTCGATGCGCATGGAGCAGATTGTCGAGCGCCTCCGCGCTGTCGAGGAGACCGCCTGACCATGCTGCTCTGGCTTGCCGAATACCTGACCCGCTTTGAGAGCGGCTTCAACGTCTTCAGCTACCTGACGATGCGCGCCATCCTGGGCGCGCTGACGGCGCTCGTCATCTCGTTCGTCATCGGACCGATGATGATCAACCGCCTGACCCTGCGTCAGATCGGACAAACCGTGCGCGACGACGGCCCCGAGTCGCACCTGGAGAAGGCGGGCACGCCGACGATGGGTGGCGCACTCATTCTTACGGCTGTCGCCGTATCGACGCTGCTTTGGGCCGACCTCGGTAGCCGCTTCACCTGGGTCGTCGTCGGCGTACTGCTGAGCTTTGGCGCCATCGGCTTCTACGACGACTGGAAGAAGCTCGTGCTGCGTGACAGCGCAGGTCTGGCCGGTCGCTGGAAGCTGACCTGGCAGACGCTGTTCGGGCTCATCGCGGCCATCGCGCTCTACCGCACGGCAACCTCACCCATCGAGTCGCAGCTCTTGATTCCGTTCTTCAAGGACGTGTTTCTGCCGCTCGGGATCGCGCAGGTGTTGTTTACGACGTTCATCGTTGTGGGCTTCTCCAACGCTGTGAATCTAACCGATGGTCTCGACGGGCTCGCCATCATGCCGACCGTGCTGGTCGGTGGTGCGCTGGGTGTGTTTGCCTATGTTGCGGGCAATATCAACTTCTCAGGTTACCTCGGGGTGCCCTATGTGGCGGGCGCGGGCGAAGTGCTCGTGTTCTGCGCGGCCATCGCGGGCGCCGGCCTGGGCTTTCTTTGGTTCAACACGTATCCCGCGCAGGTGTTCATGGGCGATGTGGGCGCGCTCGCGCTGGGCGCCGCACTCGGCGTTGTATCGGTCATCGTGCGCCAGGAACTCGTGCTCGTGATCATGGGTGGCGTGTTCGTGGTCGAAACGCTCTCCGTGATGATCCAGGTAGCCTCGTTCAAGCTCACGGGCAAGCGGGTGTTCCGCATGGCCCCGCTGCACCACCACTACGAGCTCAAAGGCTGGCCCGAGCCCAAGGTCATCGTGCGGTTCTGGATCATCACCGTAATCCTGGTCCTCGTCGGTCTGGCGAGCCTGAAGATCCGTTGATGGTGGCCGAGGACGACATGCGCGACCAACTGGCCAGAGATATGGCGGGCGACACGCTCGTATTGGGCATCGGTGCCACGGGCGCGTCGGTGGCGCGTCATCTTGCGCGACAGGGTCGCGAGGCGATGTTCGCGGACACGCGCGCCGATGCCGACACGCACGCGGTGCTCGAGGCCTTGCCGGGCTCGGCGACGCATCTCGGAGACTTGTCGGCGGTGGATCTCGACGGCGTGAGCCGCATTGTCGCGTCGCCGGGAGTTGCGCCGCACGAGCCGTTCCTAAAGCGCGCCGAAGCGGCGGGTGTTCCTATTGTCAGCGACATCGACCTGTTCTGCGACGCGGCGCGCGCGCCGATTGTGGCGGTGACGGGTTCGAACGGCAAAAGCACCGTGGTTAGCCTCGTCGCCGCGCTTTGCGAACACGCGGGGGTTGCCGCGGCCGCCGGGGGCAACCTGGGCACGCCGGCGCTCGACCTCATCGACGGTCCCGTCCCCGCGTTCTACGTGCTTGAGCTGTCGAGCTTCCAGCTGCAGCGCACGTCGACGCTGGATGCGTACTGCGCGAGCGTGCTCAACGTGACGCCTGATCACCTCGACTGGCACGGCGACTTTGAAGCCTACGCCGCTGCCAAGTACCGCATCTACGCCCGCTGCGAGTACGCGGTCATCAATGCCGATGCGCCGCCACCTCGGGGGCTCATCGACGACCGCGCCACGGTGTTGTCCGTCACGTCGGGCGAGCCGGGATTGCGCCAGTTTGGACTGCGCGGTCGTGGCGCAGACGCCATGCTCGCTTTCGGTGACCGCGACATGATGCCGGTATCGGAATGCGCGCTTGCGGGTCGCCACAATCACGTCAACGCGCTGGCCGCGCTTGCCATCGGCAGCGCCATGGACCTGTCCATGTCGGCGATGCTCGACGGACTGCGTGCCTTCTCCGGTCTGCCGCACCGCCACCAGCGCATAGTACGGCGCCACGACGTGGCGTGGATCGATGACTCCAAGGCGACCAACAGCGCCTCGGCGCTCGCGTCGGTCGGTGCTGTGGCGGGCCCCGTCGTCCTGCTGGCCGGTGGTCGCGGCAAAGGTGAAGACCTTGCGGCCTTTGCGCAAGCGCTGCCGGAGCATGTGACGGCCTGCGTCGTTTTCGGTGAGAACCGCGACGCACTCGCAGAGGCACTGCGCGATGCCGGTCAGTCCTGCACGGTCACCGAAACGCTGGACAATGCTGTGGCGATTGCCGCCACGCTTGCCGGGCCAGGCGACACGGTTTTGCTGGCTCCCGCAGCGGCAAGCCAGGACCAGTTCACGGACTACCGTGCACGGGGCCGTGCGTTCGCCGCTGCCGTCGAGGGGCTCGACTCATGAACTCAGCCGTCGACCGCATGATGCAGATTCGGTTGCCGTTGCGTGCGGCACCGTCACTCAAGATCGATCACGTCTTGCTGCTGCTGGCCGTGGCGCTGCTCTGCTGCGGCGTCGCCGTGCTGGCCTCAGCGTCGCTCGGAATCGCCGAGGCGCGTCACGACGCACCGTTCTTTTATGTTTTCCGCCAGTTGCAGGCCATCGCGCTGGGCGTGGTCGCTGCGGGCGTTCTGATGTACCTGCCGACGAGTGCCTGGCAGCACCTCAGCCCGCTGCTGTTGGTCTTCGCGTTGGCGTTGCTCATCCTGGTGCTGATTCCGGGGATTGGCCACGAGGTCAACGGCGCGCAACGCTGGGTGCTCATTGCCGGGGTCCGGGCGCAGGTCTCGGAACCCGCGCGGCTGGCGTTGATTTTCTATGTGGCCGGCTACGCCGTCCGTCAGCAGGAATCGCTGCAGAGCGGCTTTGCGGGACTGGCGCGACCCATACTCGTGTTGTCCATTGCAGCCGCGCTGTTGCTTGCGGAACCCGACTTCGGCGCCGCCGTGGTACTTGTCGCGACGGGCTTTGTCATCCTGTTCACAGCCGGGGCGCGGCTGCGCGACTTTGCGGTCTGGGTCGCAATTGGTGCTGTGGCGTTTGTCGTACTGCTCGTCACGGCCAAGTACCGGCTCAAGCGTTTTTTGTCGTTCCTCGATCCCTTCGATGATCCCTACGACTCGGACCTGCAGCTCATTCAATCCTTGATTGCCGTCGGCCGCGGCGAGTGGTTTGGCGTCGGCCTTGGCGACAGCGTGCAGAAACTCTTCTATCTGCCCGAGGCACACACGGACTTTGTGTTCGCCGTGTTCTCCGAAGAGTTCGGCCTGCTGGGTGCCACGGTGCTCATCGGCCTGGTGCTCGCGCTTGTCTGGCGCATCGGCACGATTGCTCGCCGAGCCGCGGATCGCGGTCTCTGGTTCCAGGCCTATGTTGCCGTGGGCATCGCCGCGTGGCTGGGCATGCAGGGCTTCATCAACATTGGTGTCAACAACGGTGCCTTGCCCACCAAGGGCCTGACCTTGCCGCTCGTGAGCTACGGGCGCAGCAGCATCATCATCGTGCTCGCAGCGATTGGTCTCGCCCTGCGCATTCACCATGAAACCGAGCAGGCGGACGGACAGACCAAAGGGGTGCGGCGATGACGCGTGCACCCGTCATGATCATGGCCGGTGGCACGGGGGGGCATGTGTATCCCGCGCTGGCGATTGCCAACGCCCTTGAGGATCGCGGTCAGCCCGTGATCTGGCTCGGTACGGAACGTGGTCTTGAGGCCCGGGTCGTGGTGGCGGCGAGTATTCCCATCGAGTGGTTGTCGGTGACAGGTTTGCGTCGCAAGGGTGCCGCCTCCTGGCTGCTGGCGCCGTTCCGGCTCGCCTACGCACTGTTCCAGGCTTTCATGATTCTGCGGCGCAGTCGGCCGCGGCTCGTCATCGGCATGGGCGGCTTCGTCAGCGGCCCCGGCGGCGTCGCCGCGCGTCTGTCGGGTCGTCCGTTGCTGATCCATGAGCAAAACGCCGTAGCGGGTCTCACCAACCGCATGCTCGCGCGCGTTGCCACGCGCGTGATGCAGGCCTTCGACGGTGCGTTTCCCAAGTCCCTTAAGCCTGTGACCGTTGGCAACCCCGTACGCGAAGACATTCGCGACCTGCCGGAGCCTGAGCAACGCTTCGAAGGCCGTGAAGGTCCGTTGCGGTTGCTCGTGATTGGCGGCAGCCAGGGCGCGCTGGCGCTCAATCGTGGCGTGCCGGCGGCGTTGGCGACGCTCGAAGCATCGATGCGCCCGACGGTGCGTCACCAGGCGGGTTCCGGCACGCTCGAGGCTGCGCAGGACGCCTATGCCGTGGCCGGGGTGTTGGGTGAGGTCACGCCGTTCATCGAGGACATGGCCGAAGCTCTGGGTTGGGCCGACCTCATTGTGTGTCGTGCGGGTGCGCTGACAGTCGCCGAAGTGATTCACGCGGGCGTGGGTGCCATCTTCGTACCGTACCCGGCAGCCGTTGACGACCATCAAACGGCCAATGCGCAAGCCCTGGTCGAAGCTGGCGCGGCGCTGCTGCTGTCGCAGGACACACTCACGGCGGCGTCTCTGGCGGAGGCCATGACGACGTTGGGCGCCGATCGGCCGGCGCTGCTCGAGCGCGCCCGGCGAGCGCGCGCGCTGCGCCGCGGCGACGCCATCGATGCGGTGCTCGCACAATGTGCCGACGTGCTCGGTGAGCCCGCGCTCGCGGAGGACGTTTCGTGAACCTGCGCATGCGACGGATCCACCGCATCCACTTCGTCGGCATCGGCGGCTCGGGTATGTGCGGTATCGCCGAGGTGCTGGCCAACCAGGGCTACGACGTGCAGGGCTCCGACCTGAAGCCGTCGCCGGCCACAGAACGCCTGGCGGGACTGGGCGTGGATATTCGCATCGGTCACGACGCCAACAATGTGGTGGACGCCGACGTGCTGGTCGCATCGAGTGCAATCGACGAAAACAACGTCGAACTCAAGGCGGCGCAATCGGCGCGTATGCCGATCGTGGCGCGCGCCGAGATGCTCGGCGAGCTCATGCGCTTTTCGCGTCGCTCTGTGGCGGTGGCGGGGACGCACGGCAAGACCACGACCACGAGCCTTGTCGCCGCGATCCTGGCTGAAGCGGAGCTTGACCCAACCTTCATCATCGGCGGCCGGCTCAAGGGCGCGGACAGCAACGCGCGCTTGGGCGCGAGCGACTACCTCGTGGCTGAGGCCGACGAAAGTGACGCCTCGTTCCACCATCTGCAGCCGCTCGTTGCGATCGTGACCAATATCGATGCGGATCATCTGAGCACCTACGGCAACGACATCGGTCGCCTGCGGCACGCGTTCCTGGAGTTCCTGCACAACCTGCCGTTCTACGGATTGGCCGTGGTTTGCACCGACGATGCCGGCGTGCGCGCTGTGCTGCCTGAGCTCGGACGCGCCACAGTGACTTACGGACTTGAGGCGGGCGCCGACGTGCACGCCAGCGACGTGTCGTTCGAGCGCGATGCCAGCCGATTCACGGTACACCGCGCTGGGCGCGATCCCATGGACGTGACACTGGGTCTGCCTGGCGAACACAACGTGCGCAACGCCCTGGCCGCGATTGCTGTGGCCACAGATTTCGACGTCTCCGACACGGCCGTCCAGGCAGCGCTCGCCAACTTCGGTGGCATCGACCGGCGCTTCCAGGCGCTGGGTTCGGTCACCGTGGCAGGTGGCGAGGCGACGCTGGTTGACGACTACGGCCACCATCCCACGGAGATCGCGGCGACCGTGGCTGCAGCACGCCGCGGCTGGCCCGAACGTCGGCTCGTGCTTGTGTTTCAGCCACACCGGTTCACGCGCACGAATGAACTGCTCGACGACTTTGCGGCCGTGCTGTCCGAAGTCGATGTGCTCGTTCTGCTCGACGTTTACGCCGCAGGCGAAGCGCCGATTGCAGGCGCTGACGGGCGGGCGTTGGCCCGCGCCGTGCGACAGCGCGGCGCCGTGGAGCCCGTGTTCATTGAGGAGACCGCCGCGCTGCCCGAAACGCTGGCGCGCGTGCTTGAGGACCGCGACCTGGTGTTGACCATGGGCGCGGGCGACGTGGGCGCGATCGCACGGCGCCTGCCCAAAGCGTTGGCCGAAGCCGTTGCGGCTTTGCAGGAGGCGTCAGCATGACGGCTGCGCAAGACCTGAGTCTGCCAACCACGCTCAAGACGGCGCTGGCGTCACGCTTTGGTGACGACCTGCGTTTCGACGAGCCCATGGCCAAGCACACCTCGTGGCGGGTTGGCGGGCCGGCTGCCGTGCTGTTCCAGCCGCGCGACTTCGAGTCGCTGTCGGCATTCCTGCGCGTGCTGCCCGTTGAGGTACCCGTGCACTGGGTCGGGCTCGGCAGCAACCTGCTTGTGCGCGATGCAGGCGTGCCGGGTGCTGTGATTTCGAGCAAAAAGCTGCCCAACGATCTGGCGCGGCTCGACGAGCAGACCGTGAGTGCCACGGCCGGCATTCCCTGCACGACGCTGGCGCGACAGCTCGTGCGCTGGGGGCTCGGGCCGAGCGAGTTCTTCGCCGGGATTCCCGGGTCGCTGGGTGGTGCCCTGACCATGAACGCGGGTGCGCACGGCAGCGAAACCTGGGACGCTGTGGTGTCGGTCAGGCTCATGCACCGCGATGGGCGCATCGAGACGCGTGAGGCTGACGCCTTCGATGTCGGCTACCGCCGCGTTTCAGGCCAGAACGGTGCCTGGTTCATCGGCGCCACACTGCGTTTCCCCGAGGACTACACGCCAAGCCGCGAGCGGATGCAGGCGCTGCAGGACAAGCGTCGCGACACGCAGCCCCTGGGTCAGCCGAGCTGTGGTTCCGTGTTTGCGAATCCCGAAGGGGATCACTCGGCACGGCTCATCGAAGCGGCGGGCCTCAAGGGCACGCGCATTGGCGGCGCCGAGGTATCCACCAAGCACGCCAACTTCATCATCAACACGGGTGATGCGAGCGCTGCGGACATCGAGCAGCTCATCAGCCACGTCGCCGACACCGTGGCCCGCGAGCACGGTGTGACGCTGCGCCACGAAGTGCGCTTCCTGGGGGAGGCCAGCTGATGCGCGTCGAAACTGCGCAAGCCTTTGGTCGCGTCGCTGTGCTGTACGGCGGCGACTCGCCCGAACGCGATGTGTCGCTCGACAGCGGCGCTGCCGTCCACGCGGCACTCGAGTCGCGCGGTGTCGATGCCGAGTTGTTTGACCCGGCCGAACGTGCGCTGGCCGAGCTCGTGAGCGCGGGCTTCGATCGCGCCTGGAATGCGCTGCACGGCGGCGCCGGCGAAGACGGCCGCCTGCAGGGCGCGCTGTCGGTGCTGGGCGTACCCTACACAGGCAGCGGCGTGCTGGGCAGCGCGCTTGCGATGGACAAGATTCGTAGTAAGCAGCTGCTCGCGGCCAGCGGCGTGGCCGTACCCACGAGCCTCGCGTTGCGACGCGGCGAACCCGTTCCCGGTGCCGTGACCTTTCCCGTCTTCGTGAAGCCGGTTGCCGGTGGGTCGAGCCTGGGCGCGACACCCGTGCACGAGGCGGGTGAGCTCGAGCCCGCGCTTGAGAAGGCCTGGACGCAGGACGATACGGCGCTCATCGAACCCCTGCTGCCGGGGCCCGAGTACACGGTCGGTGTGCTGGCAGGGCGTGCCTTGCCCTCCATCCGCATAGAGTCTGCGGGTCGGTTCTACGATTACGACGCCAAGTATGTCGCTGACGACACGCGTTTCGAGTGCCCCGCGCTGGCCGACGACGATCCGCTGGCCGCGGCACTGGCCACGGCTGCGCTGCGCAGTTTCGAGGTGTTGGGTTGCAGCGGCTGGGGCCGCGCCGATCTCATGCTCGACGCCGCAGGCGTGCCGCAGGTACTCGAGGTCAACACCGTGCCGGGCATGACGAGCCACAGTCTCGTGCCTTGTGCGGCCGCGGCCGCGGGCATCGACTTCCCCGAGCTTTGCTGGCGCGTGCTCGAAACCAGTTTTGCGGAGGGCATGACGCATGGCGGCTAAGCAAGCCCGTCGTCGCAAGCCGCGGCGCAAGACACCGAATGTCGTGCTGCAGTTGCCGCGTCGTGCCGTTCGCGTCATGACCACGGCGGCCGTCGTCGCCGTCGCGCTGACCGCCGCCGGTGCCCTGACGCGCGCAGCCTTCGATGTGCCGATCACGGGGCTCACGATCGACGCCGAGTACCAGCGCGTGAGTTCGCTGCAGCTCACAGAAGCGGCCAGCGACGCCATCGACGGTGGATTCCTGACCGTACGGCTCGACCGCATTCGCGAGTCCATCGAGGCGCTCGAGTGGGTTGACACGGTCAGCGTCCGGCGTGTGTGGCCCGATCAGCTGCACATCGTCGTATTTGAGCAAAAACCCGCTGCACGCTGGGGCGAAGGCGGGCTGCTGAATACGCGCGGCGAGCTGTTTGTTGAGTCGGCGCGCCACCAGCTTGAGGAATTGCCGCGCCTCGCGGGCCCGGCCAACGAGGTGCACACCGTGGCCGCCCAGTACCTCGAACTGCGCGGCCCGCTCATCGAGGCGGGACTCGGCCTGAGTGCGGTGACGCTCAGCGAGCGCGGTGCCTGGAAGGTGGTGCTCGGCAACGGCATCGAAGTACGCCTGGGTCGGCAGCAGACCGATGACCGCGTTGATCGTTTTCTTTCCGTGGCAGCGCCCGTCGTCGCGCGCCACGAGTCACGCATTCGCTACGTCGACATGCGTTACAGCAATGGCTTTTCAATCGGCTGGAAAAAGCCTGAATACCGACGCGATGTGCACGCCGAAGCGGCGGCGCGTGCAGCCGCGTTGCAGGGGAATCGCTAGATGTCTCGCAGACCGGACCAGAACCTGATCGTCGGCCTCGATATCGGCACCTCCAAGGTGGTCGCCATCGTGGGTGAGCTCGCCGAGGACGGCGGCATCGAGGTAATCGGCATCGGCTCTCATCCTTCACGTGGCTTGAAGAAGGGCGTCGTCGTGAACATCGAGTCAACCGTCCACTCGATTCAGCGTGCCGTCGAAGAGGCAGAACTCATGGCGGGCTGCGACATCGAGGCGGTCTACACGGGTATCGCGGGTAGCCACATCCGCAGCCTCAACTCGCACGGCATCGTGGCGATTGGTGACAAGGAAGTGAGCCAGAGCGATGTGGATCGCGTCATTGATGCGGCCCGCGCCGTGGCGATTCCAGCCGACCAGAAGATCCTGCACATCCTGCCTCAGGAATTCATCATCGATAACCAGGAGGGCATCCGCGTGCCCGTCGGGATGTCGGGTGTGCGCCTCGAGGCCAAGGTGCACATGGTCACGGGTGCCGAGAGTGCCGCGCAAAACATCGTCAAGTGTGTGCAGCGTTGTGGTCTTGAGGTTGACGGCATAGTGCTCGAGCAGCTCGCATCGAGTTTCGCCGTACTAACGGAAGACGAAAAAGAGCTCGGTTCCTGCCTTGTCGATATCGGTGGTGGGACCACGGATATCGCCGTATTCCTGGGCGGTGCCATTCAGCACACGGCCGTCATCCCCATCGCGGGTGACCAGGTCACCAACGACATCGCCGTGTCGATGCGCACACCGACGCAGTACGCCGAAGACATCAAGATCAAGTACGCCTGCGCGCTGTCGCAGCTGGCCAATCCCGACGAGACCATTGAAGTGCCCAGCGTGGGCGATCGCCCGCCGCGTCGTCTGGCGCGCCAGACCCTGGCTGAGATTGTCGAGCCGCGCTACGAGGAGCTGTTCACGCTGATCCGCGACGAGCTTCGGCGCTCCGGATTCGAAGAGCTGATCGCGGCGGGCCTCGTGATCACGGGTGGCAGCGCCAAGATGGAAGGTGCCGTCGAGCTCGCCGAGGAGGTGTTCCACCTGCCCGTGCGGCTCGGTGTGCCGCAGCACGTGACGGGGCTGTCCGACGTGGTGCGCAACCCAATTCACGCCACGGGCGTCGGCCTGTTGCTCTACGGCCAGAAGAGCCTGGAGCAGGGCGACCCGCTGAACCGCGACAAGCGGCGCGGCCCGGGCGTACTCGAGCAAATGAAGAAATGGTTCCAGGGGCACTTCTAGCGGCTCCTGGATGGGTTCGGCGGCGCGGATCGACCGCGTGGCCATTGAGAGAAATGAACAGTCTAAAGACGAGGTGAGTCACAATGTTTGAACTGATGGATGCACACAGCCAGACGGCTGTCATCAAAGTCATCGGGGTCGGCGGGGGCGGCGGTAACGCTGTGTCCTACATGGTCGAGTCCGGAATCGAAGGCGTCGATTTCATCTGCGCCAACACGGATGCGCAGGCACTCAAGAACATTGAGGTGCGCACGAGCTTGCAGATCGGCTGCAACATCACAAAGGGCCTGGGTGCGGGCGCCAACCCAGACGTCGGTCGCCAGGCCGCGATGGAAGACCGCGACCGAATCCAGGAAGTGATCGAAGGCGCTGACATGCTGTTCATCACGGCCGGCATGGGCGGTGGGACCGGCACGGGTGCCGCACCCATCGTGGCCCAGGTGGCCAAGGAGATGGGCATCTTGACGGTCGCTGTCGTCACGCGGCCGTTCATGATGGAAGGCGCCAAGCGTGCCTCGATCGCCGATCAGGGTATCGCCGAACTCGGCAAGTACGTGGACTCGCTGATTACGATTCCCAACGAGAAGCTCCTGAGCGTACTGGGTGCCGAGACCACGCTGCTCGATGCGTTTGGTTCTGCCAACCAGGTGTTGCAGGGCGCGGTACAGGGTATCGCCGAGCTCATTACGCGTCCGGGGCTCATCAACGTCGACTTTGCCGACGTGCGTACGGTCATGGCTGAAATGGGCATGGCCATGATGGGTTCGGGTGTCGCGTCGGGCGAAGATCGTGCGCGCGAGGCCGCCGAGGCCGCGGCATCGAGCCCGCTGCTCGAGGACATCAACCTCGCGGGTGCCAATGGCATCCTGGTCAACGTCACGGCCGGCATGGACCTGTCGATCGGCGAATTCCAGGAAGTCGGCGAGACGATTCGCGAGTTTGCGTCGGACGACGCAACGGTCGTGGTCGGCACGGTGATCGATCCGGACTTGAGCAACACCATTCGCGTCACGGTTGTGGCCACGGGTCTGGGCCAGCCTGCGCGCCAGGTGCAGCAGCCGCCGATGCGCGTCGTGCGTCAGCAGCAGCAACACCGTGAGGAGCCGGTCACGGCGGCGCCGACCAAGGCGGCCTCGAACAACGAGCCCAACTACCAGGACCTCGAAAAGCCGACCATCGCGCGCAAGCGGGCCGTAGGCGATGGTCTCGGTGACGGCATGTTGCAAGAGGAGCTGCTCGACATTCCTGCGTTCCTCCGCCGCCAGGCCGACTAACGCCGACAGCGACTCGCACGACGCGCGCCGATACTCACCCGGCGCGCGTCGTGCGTCCGTCGCGCAACGCACCGTGTGCAATGCACGGGGCCCGGTTGGCCTCCGTCAGCCGTGGGACAATTCCTTTGCGAATTGTGAACTTTCGGTTACTATCCGTGCCCAAGTTATTGATTTTGCGTATTTCAGTCGCCGTAGCGGCCTGAAAAACGCTGGCATGGACGCAACACGCGCCTGGGGGAGAGCCCGCAGGAGCCGGCACGACCACGAACGCAAAATGGGGATCTGCACCGCCGAGTGCAGTTTTTTTAAGGCAACACAAGACGTTAGAAGCTCTGCAGCGCAGCCCGACGTGGCTCGCAGCCAGCGTTAAGTGCGGCCATGAGATTGTTGTGATGCTGCGACAAAGAACACTAAAGACGACGATCCGCGCCACGGGCGTTGGCTTGCACACGGGCGAAAAGGTTTACATGACCCTGCGTCCGGCGGCTCCAAACACGGGCGTCGTGTTCCGTCGGATCGACCTCGAGACCCCGATCGACATTCCCGCAGATGGCCGCCGCGTGCGTGAGACCATGCTGGGCACCAACCTGTTCGAGGGCGAGCATAAGGTCGGCACCGTGGAGCACCTGCTCTCGGCCGTGTCTGCACTGGGCATCGACAACCTTTACGTCGACATTTCGGCCCCCGAAGTGCCGATCATGGACGGCAGCGCCGCGCCCTTCGTCTTCCTGCTCCAGTCTGCGGGCATCGAAGAGCAGGACGTGGCCAAGAAATTGCTCCGGATTCGCCGCAAGATTCGCGTCGAGGACGGCGACAAGTGGGCCGAGCTCGCGCCCCATGACGGCTTCCGCATCAATTTCGCGATCAACTTCAACCACCCGGTGTTCGCAGACCAGCGCCAGCAGCTGTCGCTCGACCTCTCGTCAAGTGCGTTCCTGCGTGAGGTCAGCCGCGCACGCACGTTTGGTTTCATGCGTGACATTGAGGCGCTGCGAGAGCGCGGCCTGACGCTCGGCGGCAGCATGGACAATGCCATCGTGCTCGACGACTACCGCATCCTTAACGAGGACGGCCTGCGTTACGAAGACGAGTTTGTGCGCCACAAGGTGCTCGACGCTGTCGGCGACCTGTTCCTGCTGGGCTACGGGCTCATCGGCGAGTACACGGCCTACAAGTCCGGGCACGACCTGAACAACAAGTTGGTCCGCGCTGTGCTCGAGGACGCGAGCTGCCACGACATCGTCAGTTACGACGAAGGCACATCAGCGCCCGTGCAGTACCCGGCGCCCGTAACTGCCTGACAATACGGCCTAACGATTACTGCCTGACGGGGCGCGCCCGAACGCGACAACGTGCGGCCTGCACACCGTTTTGGCGGGCGCAGGCCAAGAGTTCATCGGCATGGAAGCGCAGCCGCGCCGCCCAGGCGGCGCTGGCACACACGACGACGAGGACGCGGTCCGAATCGACCGCAGCGCCCGTGATGTGGCCGCCCAGCCCATCGGGCAGGCTGGCCGCGAGCTGGTCACGCAGCGCCACCATTGAGGCGGCACGGTCGGCCAACGCAGCCAAGGGTGAATCGGCGTCGGTCAACAGGTTTTTCAGGGACTTGGAGTCCGTTTTGGAGTCCATATCTGGCCCGTTTCGGTGTGAATCCGTGACGCGGTTCTCAATATCGGCTGTGATGCTAGCACTAGTGAGAACCCGTCGATGGAATTGCTGCGCCGGCAGCGGCACATTATGACGCAGGGCTGTAGCGCCCCGCACTTTCTGGTAAAACAACGGGCTGGCCCGAACCCCCGCACGCGAATACTCACTGCATGAACGTCGTCATTTTCCGCAACGGTAGCCACGGACCGCGCCAATTCAGCCTGACCTCGCCGGGGTTCATTACGGCGGCCGTTGCCGTCTTTGCAGCCGTCACCGCACTCGTTTTTGGGGCCGGTTACACGCTCGCACTGCAGAAAAACGACGTCGCAGACACCAATGAAATGCGCGCCATGGCCGAGGATCTCGAGGTCCAGCGAGCCGCGCTCGAAGCGGCCAAGCGTCGCGCGCAGGACACGCTCGACGCGCTGGCCATCCGGATCGGTCGCATGAACGCACACATCGTTCGGCTCGACGCCCTCGGTCAGCGCTTGACCGAAATGGCCGATCTCGAAGACGGCGAATTTGATTTCCAGTCACAGCCCCCGATTGGTGGTCCCGAGGAGACCGAGATTTTCCTCGACATGGATGAAGAGGGCCTTCGCACCCAGCTCGACAGCCTCGATTTGCAAATCGAGGACCGCGCCCGCCAGCTCGGCGTGCTCGAGAGCGTCATGCTTTCGCGCAACCTTGGTGAACAAACGCGCCCGCGGGGTCGTCCCGTCGATGGTGGTTGGATCTCGTCCTACTTCGGTATGCGCACAGACCCCTTTACGGGTAAAAAGGCGCGCCACAAGGGCATCGATTTTGCGGGCAAGGCTGGCGCCAATATTCACGCTGTCGGCTCGGGCGTCGTCACCTACTCGGGCAGCCGCTACGGCTACGGTCTCATGGTTGAGATCGATCACGGTGACGGATTCGTGACTCGCTATGCCCACAACGCCGAGAACACGGTGGTGGTGGGTCAGGAGGTCCAGAAAGGCCAGCTCATTGGCTACATGGGCTCTACGGGCCGCGCAACGGGCCCGAACATGCACTTTGAAGTGCTGAAAGACGGGGCCCCGCAGAATCCCGTGAATTACATCCGCGACGCCATCGGCAACTGAGCGCAGGCTCGCCCTTGAAATCCCGGCTTCGCCCGCCATCCCTGTAAAGACCCATCGGTGATACCCAAGCCGCCCGGCAACGCTTAAAATGACGGGCTGCCATGGTGCGGCCGTGAGGACCACGGCGCGCCAAAGATTCAACGCGCCCGCCACAGCACAGGGAGCCAGTTTTGGCCGTTTTCTCTCGTATTTTCGGTAGCCGCAACCAGCGGATCATCGGCCGCTACAACAAGGTCGCAAAGCGCATCAGTGCGCTCGAGGACGAGCTCAAGTCTCTAAGCGACGAGCGCCTCACCGAGCGCTCCCAGTCGCTGCGTGAGCGCCACGACAAGGGCGAGACGCTCGACGACTTGCTCGTTGAAGCGTTTGCGCTGGTTCGCGAGGCGGCAAATCGCACGCTCGGTATGCGCCACTACGACGTCCAGCACATCGGCGCGATGGTGCTGCACAACGGCGATATCTCGGAGATGCGCACGGGTGAGGGTAAGACCCTCATGGCCACATCGGCCGCCTACCTCAATGCCCTCGATGGCAAGGGCGTACACATCGTCACGGTCAACGAGTATCTCGCCAGCCGAGACGCCGAATGGATGCGTCCGGTCTATGAACTGTTGGGCCTCACCGTGGGTGTCGTTCGCAGCGGTATGAGCACCGAAGACAAGCGCGCGGCCTACGAGTGCGACATCACCTACGCCACAAACAATGAGCTGGGCTTCGACTACTTGCGTGACAACCTGGCATTCCGTCTCGAGGATCGCGTGCAGCGCGAGCTGTCGTTCGCCATCGTCGACGAGGTCGACTCGATCCTCATCGATGAGGCGCGCACGCCGCTGATTATTTCAGGGCCCTCCGAGCAGCGCACGGACCTTTACGTGCGCATCAACAAGCTCGTGCCATCGCTAACGCTGCAGGAGGTCGAGGAAGAAGCCCCCGACCCGATGAATCTGCGCGGTCCCGTTGAGGCGCTCAGTGACGAGGAGCGCGGCGACTTCACCCTCGACCGCAAGGCCAAACAGGTCCACTTGACCGAGCAAGGCCACGAGAACGCCGAACGTCTCATGACCAAAAGCGGCCTCATCGAGGCGGGCACCTCACTGTACGACCCGGGCAACATCAAGCTTCTGCACCACCTCACGGCCGCACTGCGCGCGCACCATCTGTACACGCGAGATAACGAGTACATCGTGCAGGAAGGCGAAGTCGTCATCGTTGACGAGTTCACGGGCCGCACCATGCCGGGCCGCCGTTGGTCTGACGGCTTGCACCAGGCGGTCGAGGCCAAGGAAAACGTGCTGGTCAAAGAAGAGAACCAGACGGTTGCCTCGATCACGTTCCAGAATTTCTTCCGGCTCTACGACAAGTTGTCGGGCATGACGGGTACTGCGGACACCGAAGCCTTCGAGTTCCAGCAGATCTACGGTCTCGAAGTCGTGGTCATCCCGACGCACCGACCCATGGTTCGCGACGACCGTTCGGACCTTGTGTTCCTGACGCAGAACGACAAATTCAACGCCATCGTCGATGAGATCGCCGAGTGCCGCGAGAGCAAGCAGCCCGTACTCGTTGGCACGACGTCGATCGAGACTTCCGAGCTCTTGTCGAAGGCGCTCAAGCAGCGCAAGGTGCCGCACGAGGTCCTCAACGCCAAGCAGCACGAGCGCGAGGCGCGCATTGTCGAGCAGGCGGGTCGCCCGGGCGCCATCACGATCGCGACGAACATGGCCGGCCGTGGTACGGACATCGTGCTGGGCGGCAACCTCGAGGCCGAATTGCGTGAGCTTGGCGAGGAGGCACCCGAGTCCGAGCGCGACAAAGTGCGCGAGGACTGGCAGAAGCGCCACGCCACGGTGCTCGAGGCCGGCGGCCTGCACATCGTCGGCACGGAGCGCCACGAGTCACGACGTATCGACAACCAGCTCCGCGGCCGTTCGGGCCGTCAAGGCGACCCCGGTTCCAGCCGGTTCTTCCTGTCCATGGAAGACACGCTCATGCGGATTTTTGGCGACCCTGACCGCATGAAGGCGCTGCTGCAGCGCGTCGGCATGCGCGAAGGTGAGGCCATTGAATCGGGCCTGCTCACGCGCCAGATCGAGAAGGCGCAGCGCAAGGTTGAGGCGCACAACTTCGATATGCGCAAAAACCTGCTCGAGTACGACGACGTCGCCAACGAGCAGCGCAAGGTGGTCTACCACCAGCGCACGGAGCTCATGGGCGCCGACGACATCGCCGACTCGATCGGCGAGATTCGGGCGGAAGTTGTCGACGCGCTCGTCGATGAGTACTTCCCGCCGAACAGCATCGATGAGCAGTGGGAACCCGCGGGGCTTGCGGCCGCGCTCCAGGGCGAGTTCGGTGTGCAGCTCGATGTGCCGGGCTGGTTGGCCGAGGACAACAAGCTCAACGCCGACGGGGTCCGTGAACGCGTTCAGGCGGCCGTTGCTGCGATGTACGACGAGAAGGTTGAGGAGATCGGCGCTGACACAATGCGCCTGGTCGAGAAGCAGATCATGCTCATGCAACTCGACTCGGACTGGAAAGAACACCTGGGCGCGCTCGACTACCTGCGCCAGGGCATCGGCCTGCGCAGCTACGCGCAGCGCAACCCGAAGCAGGAGTACAAGCGCGAAGCCTTCGAGATGTTTGGCAGCATGCTCGACACGGTAAAGCGTGAGGCGATCATGAAGCTCGTGCGCATCCGCGTGCGCAGTGAAGAAGAGATCGAGGAGCTCGAGGCACGCCGCCGCAGGGAACGCGCGCTCAAGTTCCAGCACGCCGATGCGCAGGCTCTGGGTGCCGCTGCAGCCGGTGGCGGCGCGGCGGGCGCACCTGCTGCTGCGGCCGCCGGCGCGGGTGGACCGCCCGGGGCCGGTGGTCAGCCTCTGGCGGAGACGTTCCGTCGCGAAGCACCCAAAGTGGGCCGCAACCAGCCCTGTCCCTGTGGCTCGGGCAAAAAGTACAAGCACTGCCACGGCAAGCTGAGCTGACGGGTGCCTGACACCCGCATTGATGTCGCCGCCGGCGTGCTGCGCCGCGGCGACCGCGTACTATTGGCCGAGCGTGTCCGTGGCGGGCACGGCGATGGCTACTGGGAGTTTCCGGGCGGCAAGATCGAGCCCGGGGAGTCGCCGTCGGAGGCGCTCACGCGCGAGCTCGAGGAAGAGATTGGTGTGCGCATCGACACGCCCGAGCCGCTCATCACCCTGAGCCACGACTATCCGCAACGCCAGGTGCGTCTGCACGTGTTCGAAGTGTTTGCCTGGCAGGGTCAGCCCGCGGGCAGGGAAGGACAGGCCCTGCAGTGGTGCGCGGTATCAGCGCTCGACAGCGTTCAGTTACTCGAGGCCAACGCGCCGATCGTCGCGGCGCTCACGCGCTAGCAGATACTGAGCTGAAAGTTCACGTCCTGGCTCGTTTGCGCCGGACGGGCGTCCACGTCGTTCCAGCTCAGGAACCGAATCGTGAAGCGCTGAGGGCTGCCTGATATTTCCGGGAACAGGCCCGTGCCACCGGCCAAACGCACGCGCAGCATGCGACAGCTTGTCTCCCGCGAAATCGAATGCTGGTACATGCCCGCCTGCGCCGTATAGTCGACAGGCGTAGCACTCTGTCGTATCAGCCACATTACCTGTTGCACGGCATCACAGAGCGGTCGCAGCGAGCCCAGCCACAGGTCGAGGTGCTGCAGCCGCGCCTCGTAAGGCTGTCGCAGCCAGTGGCTGAATAGCGGCAGATCAAACTCGCAGGTGCCGCCCGGGATGGCGCTGCGGTGCTTGATGGCGCTCAGGAACTCGGAGTCCTTCACGGTCTGCAGGTAGTGCGGACCAATGGCGTTCAGCGCTTCCCGCGACGCGCGCAACTCCGTCAGCAAACCGTCGACCCGGGTCCGGTCTACATTGGGATTGGCCGCAAAGCCCTCAAGCTCGCCGAGTTGGCGTTCGAGCTCCTTAAGCACATCGCTGCGGACGTCGCCGCGCCCGAGGATGGCCGCGATCTCGAGCATGCCCGTAATGGCCTCGCGTGTGTCGGTTTGCGACTCGTGCGCGACGTGGTGCTCAGTCTGGTGGTAGAGGAATTCGAGCCGCAGAAAGGTGCGCATCCGCTCGTTGAGCGGTTGCTCGTAGATCGCGTCCGCGGCCTCACCGTGGGGCTCGCGAGCATTTTCGACGACAAACACCATGGGTACAGCCTGCTGCGCCGATCAATTCTGCGCCGATGCCCGATCCTTCGCAAATGAAGGGTGTCGGGAGCTGGCGACATAAAACGTGTGCACATCGGCGACCTTGCGCGTGAGCGTATCGAGGTCGGCGTCGTTGACGATCACATCGTCGGCGATGGCGAGCCGTTCCTCCCGGCTCGACTGGGCATCGAGAATGCGGCGCGCGCCCTCGGCGGTTTCGCCGTCCCGGGCCATGAGCCGGGCGAACTGGACCTCCCGGGCGCAGTCGACAACGAGAACCCGGTCAACCATGGCGACAAAGTCCGAGCCGACCAACAGCGGCACGACGAACACGAGGTAATCGCCGGTTGCCGATGCGGCCTGCGCCGCGCAGGCGGCCCGAATCCTCGGGTGGGTAATGGCCTCGAGCGCGCGTCGGGCCGCCGGGTCGACAAAAACGCGTTCGCGCATGCGGGCCCGGTCCAGGCTGCCGTCGGCACCGATGACCTCCGCCCCAAATGCGTCGCGTATGGCCGCGAGGCCTTCGGAACCCGGCGCGACCACTTCGCGCGCGACCACGTCAGTGTCGATGATGGCGGCGCCCAGTTGGCCAAGCTGGTCCGAGACCGCGGTTTTGCCCGATGCGATGCCACCGGTCAGGGCGATACGCAGTCGTTCCGCGGCCAGCATGCGCGTGGTCCGGGCTAAAGGCCCAGCATCTCTAGGTACCACCGGTTCATCGTCTCACCGTACATGAGAACCAACCAGCCAGCCATGGCGAGCCAGGGGCCAAAGGGCATGGGCTTGCCGCGTTCGCTGCGGTTCGCCGCGATCATGGCCAGCCCAAAGATCGAGCCCACGAATGCCGATACGAGTACGACCATGGGCAAGGCCTGCCAGCCGAGCCAAGCGCCAAGCGCCGCCAGCAGCTTAAAGTCGCCGTAGCCCATGCCTTCTTTGCCCGTGACGAGGCGGAAGCCGTGAAACACGAGCCACAGGCACAGGTAGCCGGCAATCGCGCCAGCGATGGCGTCCGTGGGCGCGATGAACAAGGTTTGGCTGCCTGCCGGGTCGAACAGCGACAGCGCAAGTCCGATCCAGATCAGTGGCAGCGTCATGGCGTCGGGGAGGAGCTGGTGGTCGAAGTCGATACCCGACAGGCCGATGAGGAACCAGGTCAGCACGGCGGCTGCGATGGCCTCGGCGCCGGGGCCAAAACGCAGCGCCACGGCAACGGTGAGCAGCCCCGTGAGCAGCTCTACCGCCGGGTAGCGGGCGCTGATCGGCGTGCCGCAGTTGCTGCAACGCCCACGCAACGCGAGCCAGGACAGCACGGGGATGTTCTCGAGCGCCGTGATCTGGTGGCCGCAGTGCGGGCAGGCGGATCTTGGCGTGGCGAGATTGAAGGTCTTGGGCGCCTCGGCAGCGGCGTTAGCTTCGGCCAGCGTTTCCGCGGTGGCGGTCTGAATGAGCACCTCGGCCGTCGTGGCCAGCTCGTCTTCAGGCTGGGATTCGGCCGCGCCCGCGCGCTCGGCTTGCCATTCCTCGAGCTGCGCGTCCCAGTCGCGCTCGAGCATGACGGGCAGCCGGTAAATGACCACGTTCAAGAAGCTGCCGACCATGAGCCCGAACACGGCCGCGGTCAGCCACCAGAGCCAGGGCAACAACTGAAAGGTTTCGATCATGGCGTGCGCCCCCTGACCGGGCGCGCCGGTTCAGGTCTCGTTCTGGTCAGACCACCGAACCCATCTTGAAGATCGGCAGGTACATGGCGATCACGAGGCCACCGACAAGCACACCCAGGATGGCCATGATGAGCGGCTCGATGAGGCTCGACATATTGTCTACGGCGTTGTCGACGTCTTCCTCGAAGAAATCAGCGACCTTGCCCGACATCTCGTCGAGCTGACCCGACTCCTCGCCGACGGCGATCATCTGGATGACCATGTTGGGGAAGAGCTCGGTGTTTTCCATGGACTGCTGAAGGCGCTGGCCCGTCGCGACTTCGTCGCGCATCTCGAGTACTGCGTTTTCGTAGACGATGTTACCCGTGGCGCCCGATACGGATTCGAGAGCTTCCACGAGCGGCACACCCGCTGCGAACATCGTCGACAGCGTACGCGCGTAGCGGGCGATGGCTGACTTCTCGAGGATCGGGCCTACGATCGGCAGCTTGAGTGAGATGCGGTCGAGCGTCTCGCGCATTTTCTTTGAGCGCTTCTTGAAGTAGAGGAACGCCGCGATAGCGCCGCCGAAACCGACTGCAAGCATCCAGCCTTGCGTTCGCACGAACAGGGATAAGTCGACCACCATGCGCGTGAATGCAGGCAGGTCAGCGCCGAAGCCCGTAAACAGGTCTTCAAAAGCCGGGATCACGAAAATCAGCAGGATGATCGTGACGATGATGGCGACCACGAGTACCGCGATGGGGTAGGTCAACGCCTTCTTAATTTTCTTCTTGATCGCCTCGGTCTTCTCTTTGTAGGTGGCGATCTTGTCGAGCAGCGTCTCGAGCGCACCGGCCTGTTCGCCGGCCTCGACGAGATTGACGAAGAGGTCGTCGAAGTGAAGCGGGTGCTTCGCCAGCGCCTCGTGCAGCGCGCTGCCGCCCTCGACATCGGCTTTGATATCGAGAATGAGCTTCTGCATGGCCTGGTTTTCATGACCGTTACCGACGATCTCGAAGGCCTGCACGAGCGGAATACCCGCGGCCATCATCGTCGCGAGCTGGCGCGAGAAAATGGCGATGTCACCCGTGGTGATCTTCTGTGTGGTCGAGAACAGCTGTGACTGTTTGCGGATACGGTTGGGTACCACGCCTTGTCGGCGCAGGTCTGCCCGTACCTCGGCCTCGGAAGTGGCAATGACCTTGCCTTTGACGCGTTGACCGCGGCGGTCGACGCCTTCCCAGGTAAACGGAATTTCTTTTGCTGCTGTCGCCATGATGATTTCCCCTGCGGCGGACTACGCACGCAAGCTGTGACCCGACACGTAATTAGTCGACGGTCACCCGGTTGATTTCTTCGAGACTGGTGTGGCCATCAATGACCTTCTGCAGGCCGGCCCGGCGCAGATCCCAGACACCTTCGGCGGTGGCCCGTTCTGCGATCTGCATCGCGTTACCGCCTTCCATGATGATGCGGCCCATGTCTTCGCTGACTTCCATGACCTGGAAGATGCCGACCCGGCCTTTGTAGCCCTCGTTGCAGGCTTTGCAGCCCACAGGGCGGAATATGGTCAGACCGGAGTCGATCTGTTCTTGTGTGAAGCCTTCCTTGAGCAGTGCTTCGGCCGGGATATCCGCCGGCTCCTTGCACTTGTCGCAGAGGCGACGTGCGAGACGCTGCGCGATGATGAGGCTCACCGAGGTGGCAATCGCGTAAGGCTTGACGCCCATATCGACCAGACGTGTGAGCGTCTTGGGCGCATCGTTGGTGTGCAGAGTCGAGAGCACCAGGTGACCCGTTTGCGCGGCCTTGATCGCGATCTCGGCCGTTTCAAGGTCACGAATCTCACCGACCATGATGATGTCGGGATCCTGACGCAGGAAGGCTTTAAGCGCAGAAGCAAAGGTCAAGCCCACTTTCGGGTTGACGTTGACCTGGTTGATGCCGGGCAGGTTAATTTCCGCCGGGTCTTCTGCCGTCGAGATGTTGCGGTCGGCCGTGTTGAGAATATTGAGTCCCGTGTAGAGCGAGACCGTCTTACCTGAACCCGTGGGACCCGTCACCAGGATCATGCCGTAGGGCTTGTTGAGGTGCTTCAGGTAAAGGTTCTTCTGTTGCTCCTCGTAACCGAGTGCGTCGATGCCCAGTTTGGCGCTCGACGGATCGAGGATACGCAGTACGATCTTCTCGCCGAACAGCGTGGGACAGGTGTTGACACGAAAGTCGATGGCGCGGTTTTTCGACAGTCGCATTTTGATACGACCATCCTGCGGAATGCGTCGTTCTGCAATATCGAGCCGAGACATAACCTTGAGGCGCGCGGACACCTTGCCCGACAGCGCGGCAGGCGGTTGTGCCACTTCATTGAGCACCCCGTCGAGGCGCGTCCTCACGCGGAAGTACTTTTCATACGGCTCGAAGTGGATGTCCGAGGCGCCACGCTTGATCGCGTCGAGCAGCACCTTGTTGACGAAACGCACGACAGGCGCGTCGTCGACATCGTCGCGCGTGACTTCATCGAGCTGGTCTTCGCCAGAAGATACGTCGAGGTTTTCAAGATCGAAGTCGTCATCGTCAAACGATGACATCGTGGTGTCGATCGCCTCCAGCGTGCGCTGGACGCGTTCTTCGAGTTTGTCCTGTTCGACGACAACCGGTTCGATGCGCAACTGCGACTGGAACTTGATCTCGTCGATGGCGGCCAGGTCTGTCGGATCTGACACCGCCAGGAACATGCGCTTGCCGCGCAACGACAGCGGCAGCACAGAGTGCTTGCTGATGAGTTTCTGATCGACGGAACGGATGACATCGAGGTCGACGTCCATGGCGTCGAGGTCGAGCAGCGGCACCCCGAACTCGTGAGCAGCGGCGACCGCGATAGAGCGCGGGTCAGCCAGCGATTCCTGGACAAGGAAGGTGACGAGTGGTTTCGATGCCTTGCGGGACGATTCGATGGCCTGCTGCACCGCCTCTTCGGCAATGATGCCGTCCTGGACCAGCCGTCGAGGCAGTCCGGAAAGCACGGATTGTGAAGCAGTTACAGCCATCTAGACCTGCGCCCAATAAGCGGCAATATGTCCAACAGCTAGTCTCACCGATAAGCGGTGAGCGATCAACTTGAGACTGTGTACCCCGTCACAATTTGGGACCTGTTGGCGAAAAACTGTGGCTTGGTACCGGCCTTCTGATCAGCGACACGTGGAGGGTAGGTACCGGTCGTCGACAGTGGATGCCTGATACACGGCCGCGTTGCCGCCGCCCGAGGTTCCCATGGTCTGCAATCCGGCAATCGCCGGCGCGTTGCCGCAACGCCACACGACACCGAGGTCGCCGGTCTCATAGGGCGTCATATAGAGCGTCTGCCCAGCGATCGAGGCGTTGGCGTCATTGCCGAACGTGATACCGATACGACCGTTGTCTATTTCGACAGCGGTCACGTAGGCCCCGCTGGTGTCGGCAGCGTCATTGGTGAGGCCGGCAACCTGACGGTCGGCGGGCGCCTCGCCTCGGTCGATAAAGATGTCGGCGATGCCGGCCTTGGCGTTGGTGGCGATACTGATGCCCTCAGCAACCTGGGCCCGAATGGTGTAAGTCTGGTACGCCGTGATTGCCAGCGATGACAGAATTCCGATGATCGCGACCACGATCATGAGTTCAATCAAGGTAAAACCCTGCTGGCTGTTCTCCGGTTTGTTGGCCTTCGAGTGCATTCGTCGCGTACTCCTCATTCTTCGCGGCGCGTTCCACGTGGTTCGTCACGGTGACGCGCTTGCTTTTTTGATGTGGGCAGTCTGCCCTGTTTCGTCGCCTCTGTCTCTCTTCGGCGACAGTGAGGCGGGAACCAAAAGGGGCCCAATCAGGGCCCCTTTCGAAGCGGTAGCCGCACAGTCGCGACCACCCCTTTTCTTCCTGATCCCATTCTCGCCGAGGCGTGAACAGGAATTCGGATGCCGATCAAATTAACGGCAAGCCGAAGGCAGGTACTTCGCTTCAACGTCCGTGCCGGCAGCTGCCGTGGTAGCGGCTACGCTCAGGACAGCCACACCAGCGTTGAAGTTCGGCGTCGCTTCGCCGCACAGCCACGTGATCGAGTCATCACCCGTTACGTAAGGCTGAATGGCCAGCGTGTTGCCCGTGATACGCGCGTTAGCATCGTTGCCGTAGGTGACCGTGATGGTGCCGTCCGTAACGTCAACCTGCGTGACGTACTTGCCGCTCGTGTCGGTGACGAGGGGTGACATGCCAGCATCGGCGCGGTCGGCCGGTGCAACGCCCGTGTTCAGGTAGGTCTCAGCGATAGCCGTTTTAGCAGCGGCCGAGAGGCTCAGGCCTTCCGAAACCTGCGAACGGATCGTGTAATCCTGGTAGGCGGGAATCGCGATGGCCGCGAGAATGCCGATAATCGCGACAACGATCATCAGTTCGATCAGGGTAAAACCCTTTTGGATGGTCTTCATTACTGTCTCCTGACAAGTAGTCTTGCTATTCAGTCGTTTCCGCGGCGTTTCCGCCCGTCGCAGGAGAGGGAGCAAGGCCTGTGCCAGAATTGCGAAGCTGGCTCTAAAGTGCTGAAAAATAGGCCGAATTTTTTTCAAATGTGCGCCGTTTCACAGTTTCAAACCGGCTCAAAACGGCGACTTAGCGCGATTCTCGTGTCAGAGGCTGACAATTTTTGTCAGCTCCTGACAATGAGCGTTAGCGGTTGGCGACAGGCGCGGGGCTGTCACTCGATGTTGAGCTTCTTGATGCGGTAGCGCAGCTGGCGGAAGGTCAGGCCCAGAAGCTTCGCTGCAGCCGTCTTGTTATAGCGGGTCTGCTCCAGAGCTTCGACGATTGCCTGGCGTTCGACGTCTTCGAGCTGCGGCGTCAGCGGCCCCGCTTTTACGTTGGTCACGGCGGCGCGCGCCGGGTCTGCGTCCGCCTCGTTGCGCAACGGTTCCGCCGTTTCAAGGCGCAAATCGTTCGCATCGAGTACCGCGTTGGGGCACAAGGTCACGGCGCGCTCTACGATGTTCTCGAGCTCTCGGACGTTGCCTGGGAAATTGTAGTGGCGCAGCGTGTCAGCGGCGGCGTCGCTCAATGACTTGGCGGGTGCGTCATAGCGGCTCGCGTACTTGGCGAGAAAGGCACGCGCCAGCAGCAGGATGTCGTCGCCGCGTTCGCGCAACGGCGGCACGGGCAGCTCAATCACGTTGACACGGTAATAAAGGTCTTCCCGGAACTTGTGCGCCTTGGAGAGCGCGGCCAGGTCCTGGTGCGTGGCGCTCAGGATGCGCACGTCCACAGCCGTCTCGCCCGAGGCGCCCACGGGTCGGACCTTTTTCTCCTGGATCACACGGAGTAGCTTGACCTGCATTGGCAGCGGCAGATCGGCGATCTCATCCAGAAACAGCGTGCCGCCATCGGCGGCCTGGAACAGGCCTTCCTTGTCGCTAACGGCGCCCGTGAAGCTGCCTTTACGGTGGCCGAAAAACTCGCTTTCCATGAGCTCGGGCGGGATGGCGCCGCAGTTTACGGGCACGAATGCGCCTTCGCGGCGGCCGCTGGCCTCGTGGATCATCCGCGCCACGAGCTCCTTACCCGTGCCCGACTCGCCGCGGATGTGCACGGGGGCTTGGCTGCGGGCCACGCGAGAAATGATGTCGCGCACCCGGTCCATGGCCGTCGATTCGCCGAGCAGACCGTCCTGTGCCGCGGGCACGGCACCGTCGAGCTGCAGCGCCGTGGCGATGATGTTGCGCAGGTTATTGAGGTCGAGTGGCTTCGAGAGAAAGTCGAAGGCGCCGTTCTTGAGCGCCATGACCGCTGATTCGACGCTGCCGTGGGCCGTAATGACGGCGACTGGCAGACCTGGGTAATGGCCCTGGATCAGGCTCACGAGTTCCAGGCCATCGCCGTCGGGCAGGCGCATGTCGGTCAAGCACAGGTCGAAGCGGTCGTTGCCGAGCGCATCGCGGGCGCCTGCGAGGTCGGGCGCAAGCGTAGCCTTGAGCCCCATCGCATCGGCGGTCATTGATAAGAGCTCGCGCAGGTCCGGCTCGTCATCGACGATCAGGAGTCGTTTCTTGCGCTGGCCTTCGTTACTGCTCATGGGGAATCTGTGCCGCTGGGTGCGCGCATCCTAGCAGTTCAGTCACTTAGGCTCACGGACGTGGGTCTCAGCTCGCGCCGCCCCAGCGGGCCGGGTCGGCGAACACGATGCTGAGCACGCTGCCACCGCCGTCACGCTCGCGGGCGCTCAGGGACGCGCGATTGAGGTCGCAGAGTTCCTGGCAGAGGTAGAGTCCGAGACCCGTACCGTCATCGTGCTGGGTGAAGAAGGGCTCGAAGACGCGGTCGCGGTCTTCTTCGGAGATGCCTGGGCCACGATCGGCGATTTCAAGAAATGGCCTACGTGAGCTTGCGACGCGTCCCCAGTTAATCTCGACGGGCTGCCCCGGGGCCGCATGGGCGTGCATGCGGGCATTGTCGAGCAGGTTGCGCAGCACCTGTCTCAGGTGCGCGGCGTCAAACACCACCTCGCTGATCGCTTCCTCACCACGCAGCACAATGGTGCCGGGTGCGAGCTCGTTGGTCTCGTTGTACTCCTGGCAGAAGTCCGTCAGCCACTGGGCCAGCACGATGCGCTTGGGTCGGCTGCCGTCGCGCCGGGACATGTTCATGATGTCCTCGACAATGCTCGAGACGCGCTCAGCATTGCGGTGGATGATCTCCGAAAGCTTGTCGATGGTTGGCCCACCTTGCTGCTCAACGAGCAGCTGCGCGGCATGGCTCATGGCGCCAATGGGATTGCGAATTTCGTGCGCGATGCTGGCCGAGAGGCGGCCCAGAGAGGCGAGCTTGCTCTGCTGCACCCGTTCGGCGAGCACGCTCACGTCCTCGAGGAACAGGAGCAGGGGTGCGGTGTCCTGCTCGTTGTTGCCGAACGGGGCGACATGGACCTGCAGGCGCGCACCGTCCTGGCCCGGCAGCAGCGTCATTTCGGCAAGGCCCGCCCGCTGTTGCTGGCGGCGCCAGGTCTCCACGTAGGCTGCGAGATCGGGCGCCAGCGTCAGCAGTGATTCGCCGATGGCCGTTGTGGGGATACCGAGCTGGTTGCTGGCGGCATCGTTCATGAGCCGCACGCGTGCGTCACCGTCGATCACAAGAATCGCCTCGCGCAGGTGCTGCACCACGTAGCGATTGAGCTCGGCCAGATTGGCGATGTCGATAACCTGCTGGCGCGCGAGCGCTTCGCTCTGCGCCAGGCGCCGGACAAGCGGCCTGATCGAGAGCACCACAGCGAAGATCACGGCTGAGAGCAAGCCCGCGGCCGGGTACTGGCCACCGCCCTGGCCGTTGATGTCGAGCCAGGCCTGAACACCCAACACGGACAGCGTCGCCATGGCCGCAAAAAACAGCGCCAGCACGCCGCGGAGCACAAAGGCCGCCGCGCCGATGAAGATAATCAGTAGGCCTGCGATGCCGCTGTCGATCCCGCCACTGGCCAGAGAGAGCGCCGCCATGGCGGTGATGTCGATGATGAGCTGGCCCTGGGTCAGCAGCGGCAGCGTGACCGACTGGCGCACACAAGCGATGGCGATGATGATGCCGGCGACGAACCAGGTGAGCAGCGCGATGAGGAACAGCTGCTGGTAAAGCTCACCAAAAAACCGGGGTGCGCTGGACGCCGCAAAGGTGGCCATGAGCAGGACGGCGATGAGCAGACGAAACACGGCCAGGCCGCTTTGGACGCGCCATGAGAAGTCTCCCGGGTTCGCCGGCTCGGGTGCCGCGGCTGTCAGTGATTCGCTGCCCAGCCGGATGATGCCGCCGTCATTCATGGCTGGTCATTGTAACCGGGTGCGGCGGCCCGGCCGTGACGGGGTGCGCGCTTTTGCGCGGGGTGTCCCTTTCCTCCACAATACGCGCCACGCAGCGGCTGCCGTCCGGCACGCCGGGGACACTGTCGGGACAGGACATGAACCTCCACGAATACCAATCGAAGAAGCTCTTTGCCGATTACGGCATTTCGGTGCCCCAGGGCATCGTCGCAGACTCCGCTGATGCGGCCGTCGCCGCCGCCGAACAACTGGGTGGCGAACTCTGGGTCGTCAAGGCCCAGGTTCACGCGGGTGGCCGCGGCAAAGCGGGGGGCGTCAAGCTCGCCAAGTCGCTCGACGCCGTGCGCGAGGCTGCTGCCGGCATGCTCGGTCAGCAGCTCGTGACGCCGCAGACGGACGCAGCAGGCCTGCCGATCAACCAGGTCTACGTCGAAAGCGGCTCCAACATCGACCGCGAGCTCTATCTGAGCATGGTCGTCAATCGCGATTCGCGACGTATCGCGTTCATCGTCTCCGCCGACGGCGGCATGGACATCGAGGAAGTCGCGCATAAGACGCCCGAGCGCATCACGACCGTCGATATCGCGCCCGAAGTTGGCCTGGCCGATTACCAAATCCGCGAAATGGCCTACGGGCTCGAGCTCGACCGTGCGCAGCAGAAGGCTTTCGCCAAGGTCGCCCGCGCGCTCTACAAGATGTTCGTCGACATCGACGCCAGCCAGGTTGAGATCAATCCGCTGATCACGACGGACGAGGGCGAGATCAAGGCGCTGGACGCCAAGATCAACATCGAGGACAACGCGCTGTTCCGGCAACGCGACATCGCCACGCTGCGCGACCTGAGCCAGGAAGACGAGGCCGAGGCGCGCGCCGCTGAGCACGACCTCAACTACGTGTCACTCGACGGCGATATCGCCTGCATGGTGAACGGTGCAGGTCTGGCCATGGCCACGATGGACGTCATCAACGTCTACGGCGGTGAGCCGGCCAACTTTCTCGACGTGGGTGGCGGCGCGACCGCTGAACGCGTTGCAGAGGCCTTCAAGCTCATCCTCTCCAACGACAAGGTTAAGGCGATTCTCGTCAACATCTTCGGCGGTATCGTGCGCTGCGACCTCATCGCAGACGGCATCATCACGGCCGTCAAGGAAGTCGGTGTTGAGGTACCCGTGGTAGTTCGCCTCGAAGGCACCAACGTCGAGCAGGGCCGCGCGCGGCTCGCCGACTCGGGCCTCGACATCATTTCTGCCACTGACCTTACCGACGCCGCGAAGAAAGCTGTCGCGGCCGCTGCCTGACGGAATCCATCATGAGCATCCTTGTTAACAAGAACTCCAAGATCATCTGCCAGGGCATCACGGGTAACCAGGGCAGCTTCCACACGGAACAGTGCATCGAGTACGGCACGCAGGTTGTCGGTGGTGTCACGCCGGGCCGCGCCGGCACCGAACACCTGGGCGTGCCCGTGTTCAACACGGTCAAGGACGCGGTCGCCGAGACGGGTGCCGACGTTAGCATGATCTATGTGCCGCCGCCGTTCGCGGCGGACGCCATCCTCGAAGCGGCGGGCGCGGGTATCGAGCTCATCGTCTGCATCACCGAGGGCATCCCCGTGCTCGACATGGTCAAGGTGCGAGCGGCGCTCGACGACCTTGATTGCCGACTCATCGGTCCCAACTGCCCAGGCATCATCACGCCGGGCGAGGCCAAGATCGGCATCATGCCGGGCTTCATTCACTCGCCGGGCAAGATTGGTGTGGTGTCTCGCTCAGGCACACTGACCTACGAAGCGGTCTACCAGACCACACAGGCCAAGCTCGGCCAGAGCACCTGTGTCGGCATCGGCGGCGACCCGATCCGCGGCATGAACTTCATTGACTGCCTCGAGCTGTTCGAAGCCGACGACGACACGACCGGCATTATTATGGTTGGCGAGATCGGTGGCTCCGACGAAGAGGCCGCTGCCGCCTACATCGCAGACCACGTTTCCAAGCCTGTCGTGTCCTACATCGCGGGCGTCACGGCACCGCCGGGCAAACGCATGGGCCACGCCGGCGCGATTGTTGCCGGTGGTCAGGGCACGGCTGCGGCCAAGTTCGCGGCACTCGAGGCGGCCGGTGTCACCACCGTGCGCTCACCGGCCGAGCTCGGTGAGGCCATGGTCTCGGCGCTGGGCGCCTGACGCGGTTTGATCCTGGCATGAGTGGCGGCTGGCGCATCGCGCTTGCGCAAGTCGACCCGCTCGTCGGCGACGTTGAAGGCAACCTTGAGCGCGTCCGCGAGGCCGTTCTTCGCGGCCGCGACTCGGGCGCTCGTCTCGTCGTGCTGCCCGAGATGGTGCTTGCAGGCTATCCCCCCGAGGACTTGCTATTCCACTCAGGACTGCGCCGCCGCATTGACCGGGCACTGGCTGCGTTGCCAGAGCTCGCCGACGGTGTGGGCTTCGTGGTCGGCTTCCCCGAGTACGACGGCGACAAGATCTGGAACGCCGCCGCCGTGTTTGACGGCGGCCGTGAGGTGGCGCGCTACCGCAAGTGGTTGCTGCCCAACTACGCTGTTTTCGATGAGAAACGTTACTTCGAGACGGGTGATGCGCCCTGCACATTCGAGATCGAAGGCACCACGGTAGGCCTCACCGTTTGCGAAGACGTCTGGCAGCCGGGTCCGGCAGCGGCCAGCGCTGCCGCAGGTGCGGAGCTGATCCTGACGATCAACGGCTCGCCCTACGCCGTGGGCGCGCAGGCGCGCCGCGAAGGCGTGGTAGCGGACCGCGTGCGCGAAACGGGCGTGCCACTGGTCTACGTGAATATGGTCGGCGGCCAGGACGAGCTTGTGTTCGATGGCGGGTCTTTCGCAATGGCGCCCGACGGTGAGACGCGCGTGCGCGGCCCTGCTTTCGAAGAATCGATCGTATCGGTCAATGTGCAGCGTGATGCCGACGGTCGCATCGACATCGCAGCCGGCGATGTGGCCCCGTTGCAGGAACCTTGCGAGAGCGTCTACGCCGCCCTCGTGCAGGGGACGCGTGACTATGTGCGCAAGAATGGTTTCCCCGGGGTCATCCTGGGCCTGTCGGGCGGCATTGATTCCGCGCTGACGCTGGCCGTCGCTGTCGACGCCTTGGCTGCGGACGCCGTGCGCGCCGTGATGATGCCCTACCGTTATACGGCCGATATGAGCCGGGAGGACGCGGCGCTTCAGGCTGCCGCCATGGGCGTCGACTACGACGTCGTGTCGATCGAGCCCATGGTTGAGGCGGCAATGGGGCAGCTCGCACCCCTATTTGGCGACCTGGCACGCGACACAACCGAAGAGAACATCCAGTCGCGCTGCCGCTGCATCGTGCTTATGGCGCTGTCCAACAAGACGGGCCGCATGCTGCTGACGACAGGTAACAAGAGCGAGATGGCTGTGGGCTACGCCACGCTGTACGGCGACATGGCGGGTGGCTACGCGCCCATCAAGGACTGCCCCAAGACGCTGGTCTACGAGCTTGCGCGTTTCCGTAACAGCCTCACGCCGGAGGTGCCGCCCATTCCCGAACGCGTGATCACGCGGCCGCCGTCGGCCGAGCTTGCGCCTGACCAAAAGGATGAGGATTCGCTGCCGCCCTACGAGGTGTTGGACCCGATCCTGGAGGCGTTCATGGAGCGCGATCTTTCGGTTGCCGAGATCGCGGCACTGGGTTTCGACCGTGACACGGTTGTCGAGGTGCTCACAATGGTGCGCCGCAACGAGTACAAACGCCGGCAGGCGCCGCCGGGCGTGCGCATTTCCAGCCGCGCGTTCGGCCGCGACTGGCGCTACCCGATCACGTCAGGCTACCGGTTTCCCGCCGGGGACTAGCTGCCCGGGTAGTTGATGCGCAAGATCTCGCGCGTCGAGGCTTCGAGTTCTTCGAGGCCCAGCTCTTCGTAGGCCGTGACCATGATCTCGAGAGATCGCTTATTGGCGGGCGTGCCGTCGTAGGCCTCGAGTGCACCTTTGGCGCGGTTCAGCGCCGCGATCCAGGCACCCATGCGCAGGTAGTACTCGGCCACAGCATTCTCATAGGCGGCCAGGTTGTTCTTGATGAACCGCATGCGCTGCACCGCGTCCTCAGCGTAGTCGCTGGCCGGGTAACGCTCCACGAGCTGGCGGAACACACTGAAGGCGCGCCGCGCATCGTTGGGCGGTCGCTGCGCGCGGTCCACCTTGAAGACGCTGTCGAGCGGACCGGGCGGCTTGTCGAAGAACGTCAGGCCCTTCACGTAGAGCGCGTAGTCGACGCGCGGGTGGGTCGGGTTTTCGCGGATGAACTGGTCCGCGGCATCGATCGCCTGTTCCTTGCTGCCACTCTTGTAATAGCAGTAGATGAGATCGATCTGCGACTGCTTGCCGACGGCGCTGAACGGGTAGCGCGTCTCAAGCTGCTCAAAAATGAAGATGGCCTCACGGAAGTTGCCGTTGTTCATCGAACGCTGGGCTTGCTCGTAAATCGAGTCGGCTGAGCCGAATCGCTGCTCGCGGCGCTCGTTTTTGTCGCTGCCACAAGCGGCAAGCAGGCTGGCGGTGAGCAAGAGGCAGAGGATCTTGGCGTGTCGCATAGGCGTGAGGCTTGTCGGGCGCGACGCGCGTCGCACTGGGAAATCAAGGGCGCGGAGTATACCGTATCCGCTTATGGACGCCCGAGCGGTTGCAACCCCACCGTGAGCACCCACGCGCGCTCCGAGGTGGTACCCGAAACGCTGGCCGGTTATCGACTGGACCAGGCGCTCGCGCAAATGTTCCCCGAATTCTCGAGGAGCAGGCTCACCGAGTGGCTCAAACGGGGCGATGTGACCATGGACGGCGTGGCCTGCAAGCCGCGCACGCGTGTGGCGGGCGGTGAACGCATCGAGGTGCGCGCGGAGCAGGCGCCCGACCCCCGTATCGAGCCCCAGGACGTCGGTTTCGAGGTCGCCTGGCAGGACGATGCGGTCATCGTCGTCAACAAGCCCGCGGGCCTCGTAGTGCATCCTGGCGCCGGTAATGCTGACGGCACCCTGCAAAATGGTCTGCTCTTTCGTTACCCGGAACTTGCGGAGTTGCCCCGCGCTGGGCTCGTGCACCGCATCGACAAGGACACGAGCGGGCTGCTGCTCGTGGCACGCACGCTGACGGCACACACGGCACTCGTGCGCCAACTGGCAGAGCACGAGATCTCGCGCGAGTACCGTGCGATTTGCCACGGTGTGCTCACGGGTGGTGGCAGCGTCGATGCCCCGATCGGCCGGCACTCGACGGATCGATTGCGCATGGCTGTTCGCGACGGCGGGCGCGAGGCCGTCACGCATTACCGACTTATTGAGCGCTTTGCGCACCACACGCTCGTTCAGGTCATGCTCGAAACGGGCCGCACGCACCAGGTGCGCGTGCACTTCGCCCACCTGCGCCATCCGCTCGTGGGTGATCCTGTCTACGGCGGTCGACGCCGCCGACCGCCCGGCAATGACACGCTGCTGATCGAGGCGCTCGAGGCGTTTCAGCGCCAGGCGCTGCACGCCGCGCGGCTCGAATTTGCGCACCCCGAGACGGGTGAGACCGTGTCCGTGCACGCCGACGATCCGGATGACTTTGCGAACCTCGTCGAGGCGCTGCGGTCTCATGCGATCCGGGAGGCGTCATGAGTGATTTTCCATTTCCGCCCTGGATCGGCCCCGGTGGCCCGCTCGAGGGACAGGTCGGCGCGTTATCGACCACGCGCGCTGGCGGCGCGAGCGCGGGCGATTTCGCCGGGCTCAATTTGGGTGACCACGTCGGCGATGATGCAGACGCCGTGGCCAGCAATCGCTCAGCGCTCGAGAGGCAGTTTGACTTGCCCGCGTCGCCACTGTGGCTGTCGCAGGTGCACGGTGCTGACGTCATCGAAGCTTCCGACTGGCGGCCTGGCGTCGAGGCGGACGCCATCGTCGTGCGCAAGCAGGGCCAGTGCGCGGCCATTCTGACGGCAGACTGCTTGCCCGTGCTGTTCGCGGCTGAGGACGGCAGCGTCGTCGCGGCGGCGCATGCCGGCTGGCGCGGCCTGGCGGCCGGCGTACTCGCGCACACGGTGCAGGCCATGGCTGTGCCGCCCGCCGATATCCTCGCCTGGATCGGACCTGCCATCTCGCAGCCTCACTACGAGGTGGGCGACGAGGTGCGCTTGGCATTCGTCGAACAAGATGAGCTCTGCGGACACTGCTTCCAGGCCAACGCCAACGGCCGCTGGCAGGCCGACCTCAAGCAACTGGCGGCCATCACGCTGCGGCGCGCCGGCGTCTGGCGCGTGGCCGACACCGAGCGTTGCACGTTTGGCGAGCCTGACGTGTTCTACTCGCACCGCCGTTCAGCCCCCTGCGGCCGCACGGCAACGCTGATCTGGCGCCGCTAAACGCTTGAAAGCGCGGCATGGCGCCGCCATGTCTAGGCCAATATTAGCTTTCCCGGAGGGCATGCCATGCGCATGGACAAGCTCACCTCGAAACTTCAGATGGCGCTGGCAGATGCACAGTCGTTGGCCGTCGGACGCGACCACCAGTTCATTGAACCTGTGCATCTCATGCTCGCACTGCTCGACCAGCAGGGCGGCACGGTGCGTGGCCTGCTGACCAAGGCCGGCGGCAACGTGAATCAACTGCGCTCAAGCCTCGGCGACGCGCTGGATCGGCTGCCGCAGATTCAGGGCGCCGCGGGCGACGTCCACCTGGGCAATGAGCTTGGCAAGTTGCTCAATGTCACTGACAAGCTCGCTCAGGAACGCAAGGACCAGTTCATCTCTTCGGAGCTCTTTGCGCTCGCGGCTATGCAGGACACCGGCGCGCTCGGGCAGGTGCTGGCGGGTGCGGGCTTCAACGCCAAGGCGGTTGCCAACGCCATCGACGAGCTGCGCGGCGGCGAGTCGGTCAACGACCCGAACGCCGAAGAGCAGCGCCAGGCGCTCGAGAAGTACACGATCGACCTCACGGAGCGGGCGCTTCAGGGCAAGATCGACCCGATTATTGGTCGCGATGAGGAGATTCGTCGCACCATCCAAATCCTGCAGCGGCGCACCAAGAACAACCCCGTGCTGATCGGTGAGCCCGGCGTCGGCAAAACGGCCATCGTCGAAGGCCTGGCGCAGCGCATCGTCGATGACGCCGTGCCCGAGGGCATGCGCAACAAACGGCTGCTTTCGCTGGACATGGGCGCGCTCATCGCGGGCGCCAAGTTTCGCGGCGAGTTCGAGGAGCGGCTCAAGGCTGTGCTCAATGATCTCGCGAAGCAGGAAGGCCAGATCATCCTGTTCATCGACGAGCTGCACACCATGGTCGGCGCCGGTAAAGCCGAGGGCGCCATGGATGCGGGCAACATGCTCAAGCCTGCGCTCGCGCGCGGCGAGCTGCACTGCGTGGGCGCGACGACACTCGACGAGTACCGGCAGTACGTCGAGAAGGACGCCGCGCTCGAGCGTCGCTTCCAGAAAGTGCTTGTCGAGGAGCCGACAGTGGAAGACACCGTCGGCATCCTGCGCGGCCTCAAGGAACGCTACGAGGTGCACCACGGGGTGGAGATCACAGACCCCGCCATCGTCGCCGCGGCGACGCTGTCGCACCGCTACATCTCGGACCGCCAGCTGCCCGACAAAGCCATTGACCTCGTCGACGAGGCCGCGTCACGCATTCGTATCGAAATTGATTCGAAGCCCGAGTCCATGGACCGGCTCGACCGACGCATCGTGCAGCTCAAGATCGAGCGCGAGGCGCTCAACAAGGAGTCCGACGACGCCTCGAAAAAGCGGCTGGAGGACCTCGAAAGCCAGCTGGGTGAGCTCGAGCGCGAGTACGCCGATCTTGAGGAAGTCTGGAAGGCCGAAAAGGCAGCCATGCAAGGTGCGACGCACATTAAGGAAGCGATTGAGCGCGCGCGCCTGGAGCTCGAGAACGCACGCCGCGCGGGCGACCTCGCGCGCATGTCCGAGATTCAGTACGGCCAGTTGCCCGAGCTCGAGAAGCAGCTCGAGTCTGCGCTTTCGACTGAGACCACGGAGAAACCGACGCTAGTGCGCAACAAGGTGACCGACGAAGAGGTTGCCGAGATTGTGTCGCGCTGGACGGGCATTCCTGTGTCCAAAATGCTCGAGGGCGAGCGCGACAAGCTGCTGCGCATGGAAGAGGCCCTGCGTGAGCGTGTGGTCGGTCAGGACGAGGCTGTGGTCGCCGTGTCGAATGCCATTCGCCGCTCGCGCGCGGGGCTGTCCGATCCCGGTCGTCCCATTGGCTCCTTCTTGTTCCTGGGCCCCACGGGTGTGGGCAAGACGGAGCTCTCGAAGGCGCTGGCGCAGTTTCTGTTCGACTCCGACGACGCCATGGTGCGCGTCGACATGTCGGAGTTCATGGAGAAGCACTCTGTGGCGCGGCTCATTGGTGCGCCTCCGGGCTATGTTGGCTACGAGTCGGGCGGTTATCTGACCGAAGCCGTGCGGCGGCGTCCATACTCTGTGATCCTGCTCGACGAGGTCGAGAAAGCGCACCCCGACGTGTTCAATGTGCTCCTGCAGGTGCTCGATGACGGCCGCCTGACGGACGGGCAGGGCCGCACGGTCGACTTTCGCAACGCCGTGGTCATCATGACCTCAAACCTGGGCTCCGACCGCATCCAGATGCTCGCCGAAGCAGCCGACTACGACACGATGAAGTCGGCGGTCATGGAAGTCGTAGCCACGCACTTCCGACCGGAGTTCATCAACCGGATCGACGACGCCGTGGTGTTCCACGCGCTGGGCCGCGAGCACATCCGCAAGATCGTGGATATCCAGCTCGAGGACTTGCGCCGCCGCCTGGCCGAGCGCGAGCTGATTCTCGATATCTCAGACGCAGCACTCGAACGTCTTGCCGATGCGGGCTTTGACCCCGTGTATGGCGCCCGCCCGCTCAAGCGAGCGATTCAAGTTGAGGTGGAGAACCCGCTTGCCGAGCGTATTCTGCGCGGCGATTTCGCCCCCGGCGACACGATCAGCATCGGCACGGGCCAATCACCAACGGGCTCGGACGCGCTGGTGTTCGAAGCCGCCTGACTCACCGTTTGCGCCCGGCCACGGAGGCCGGGCGCGCGCTGCGCTATACTGCCGCCGCCGGCCGCGCGCCGGCCCACCCATGGAGCCCGCCGACCATGCCCATTTACGAGTATGTCTGCCAGCACTGCGGCCACCAGATGGACGCGCTGCAAAAAATCGCCGATGACCCGCTGACCGACTGCGACGCCTGCGGGCAGCCTGCGCTAAAGCGCAAGATCTCGGCGCCCAGCTTCCGCCTCAAGGGCCAGGGCTGGTATGAGACCGACTTCAAGTCCGATAAGGACAAACGCCGCAACTTGGCCGACAGCGGCGACAAGCCCGCGAGTGGCAAGAGCGAGTCGTCAACGGGCGACGGCGCCAAGAAAACCGAGTCCAAGTCCGAGAAGACATCCTCGGGCGGCGACGGCAAGGCGGCCTGAGCCAGCATGGGTCGCATTCGTCGTTACCTCATCGCCGGGCTGCTGATCTGGATTCCGATCGGCATCACGATCGTGGTGTTCCGGGTTGTGCTCGGGCAGATGAACAAGAGCCTGGGATTGCTGCCGCGCGAGCACGTGCCGGCTTTTGTGTTCGAGATCCCTTATCTGGGCGTGATCCTCACGTTCCTGCTGTTGCTGTTCACGGGCCTGCTCACGGCCAACATTTTCGGCAAGACGCTCGTCGGCTGGTCCGAGAAGCTGCTGCAACGAATCCCGTTGATCCGGGCCGTCTACTCGGCCTCAAAGAACTTCGCCGAGGTCGTGTTCTCCCCCAGCGGTGATTCGTTCAAGCAAGTGCTGCTCATCGAGTACCCGCGTAAAGGGGTGTGGAGCCTGGCCTTCATGACCTCCAATCAACTGGGCGAGGTGCAACATCGGACCGGCAAAGACATGATTTGCACGTTTGTGCCGACGACGCCGAATCCCACCTCGGGCTTCATCATCATGGTGCCCAAGGAAGATGCCATCGCGCTCGACATGCCTGTCGAGGAGGCGCTCAAGATGATCATTTCGCTGGGTGTCGTGGTGCCCGACTGGGAGCCCGGCAAGCCCCTGCCCGAGGTTGCGGCAACCCCGGACAACACTTAACATCCGCGCTCTTTTTCGCCTGTGACGCGCCCTTTTCGGCGCCGGGCCCAGACTCCAGAACACTATGCGCACACACTACTGCGGCCAGGTCGACGAGCGCCTCGTCGACGAGACCATCACCGTCACGGGCTGGGTGCACCGCCGGCGTGACCATGGCGGCGTCATCTTTGTCGACCTTCGCGACCGCGAAGGCCTGCTCCAGATCGTCTTCAATCCGGGCGACGACGCCATGTTCGCGGACGCCGAGCGGCTGCGCAGCGAGTTCGTGCTCAAGGCCACGGGCACCGTGCGCCAACGCCCCGAAGGCATGCAAAACCCGGCCATGGCCTCGGGCCAGGTCGAGTTGGTCGTGCGCGAGCTCGAGATCCTAAACACGAGCGAAACGCCGCCGTTCCACCACGACGAGCAGACCAACGAAGAGCTGCGGCTGACGTACCGCTACCTGGACCTGCGCAAGGCGCACATGATGGAGAACCTCCGGCTGCGCCACCGCGTGACACAGTCCATGCGTCGCTACCTCGATGGCGCGGGCTTTGTCGACGTGGAAACGCCGATGCTGACGCGTGCGACGCCTGAGGGTGCCCGCGACTACATCGTCCCGAGCCGCACGCACCCGGGCAAGTTTTTCGCGCTGCCGCAGTCTCCGCAGATCTTCAAGCAGCTGCTCATGATGAGCGGACTCGATCGCTACTACCAAATCGTGCGCTGTTTCCGTGACGAGGACCTGCGCGCCGACCGCCAGCCCGAATTCACGCAGCTCGATATCGAAATGAGCTTCGTTGACGAGGAGACGGTCACGGGCCTCATGGAAGGCATGGTGCGCCAGCTCTTTAAAGAGGTCATGGACATCGAGCTGCCGGACCCCTTCCCGCGGATGCCCTATGCCGAGGCGATGCAACGTTTCGGTTCGGACAAGCCCGACCTGCGGATCCCGCTTGAGCTTATCGAAGTGGCCGATCTCATGGACGGTGTCGAGTTCAAGGTGTTCGCCGGACCGGCTGCCGACCCCGAAGGTCGCGTGGCTGCGCTGCGTCTGCCCGAAGGTGGCACGCTGAGTCGCAAGGAGATCGACGAGTACACAAGTTTTGTCGGCCGCTACGGCGCGCGCGGTCTGGCCTACATCAAGGTCAACGACATCGCTGCAGGTCGCGATGGCCTGCAGTCGCCGATCCTGAAATTCCTCCCTGACGCAGCCGTCACGGGCATCCTCGAGCGCACGGGCGCCGCCGACGGCGACATCGTGTTCTTCGGCGCCGACAAGGCGCGCGTCGTCAACGATGCGCTGGGTGCCCTGCGGGAACGCTTAGGCCACGACCGTGGGCTCGTCGCCGAAGGCTGGGCGCCGCTCTGGGTTGTCGACTTCCCGATGTTCGAGCGCGACGGTGACAGTGGTCGCTGGCACTCGCTGCACCACCCCTTCACGGCGCCGCGCGCCGACAGCCCCGAAGCGCTGGCCGAGAATCCCGGAGCCGCACCGTCGCGCGCTTACGACATGGTGCTCAACGGTTCGGAAATCGGCGGTGGCTCGATTCGAATCCACGACCAGGCCATGCAGGCCGCGGTGTTCGACCTGCTCGACATCAGCAAAGAAGAAGCCGAAGAGAAGTTCGGCTTCCTGCTGCGCGCGCTGCAATACGGCTGCCCGCCGCACGGTGGCATCGCCTTCGGTCTCGACCGCATGGTCATGCTCATGGCGGGCGCGAGCAGCATTCGCGACGTGATTGCATTTCCGAAGACGCAGTCGGCGCATGATCCGCTCACCGATGCGCCGGGCGCCGTGTCGCCCGAGCAGTTGCGCGAAACGGGCATTCGCCTGCGCGCCAAGCCCGGGGCCGAATGACCGACCGGGCCGGGCCCGCCCACGTCATCACGCTGCACGGCCTCTGGCTCACCGGCGCAGAAGCCACGCGCCTGCGCCGTCGTCTGCGTGACCGCCACGGCTACAACGTTCACGCGCTGCACTACCGGACCGTGCGCGCCTCACTGACCCAGAACGCGCGCGTGCTGCGCGACTTCATGGCCGAGCGCTTGCGCGACCGCATGGACACACCCTGCCATCTTGTGGGCCACAGCCTCGGTGGCCTGGTCATCTTGAAGATGTTGCTCGACTGGCCCGAGGCGCCACCAGGTCGCGTGGTGTGTTTAGGCACGCCGCTCAATGGCAGCGAGTCCGCGTTGCGTGTCGCCAAACTGCCGGGCGGTGAGTCGTTGCTGGGGCGCTCCATCGCCGAAGGCGTGCTCGATGCGCCGGCGTCTGAGTGGGCGCAGCGCTTCGAAGGTCGCGATGTCGGTGTGTTGGCCGGCACCTGGCCCGTAGGCATGGGGCGCCTGCTCGGCAAGTTGTCGGAGCCCAACGATGGCACCGTAACCGTGGCTGAGACGCGCTGGCGGCACGCCACGGATCACCTGGAGCTTGCAGCCTCGCACACGACGCTTGTGACCTCGCGCGAAGTGGCTGACCAGGTCGCGCACTTTATCGGCCACGGCCAGTTTGATCGCAGCCGCAAGCGCGGCGGGGACGCTAAGGTTTGAGTAGCGTCTTGAGCGCGTAAAGCCGGTCGAGCGCCTCGCGCGGTGAGAGGTTGTCGGGTTCGATGGCGGCCAGCGCATCCAGCGCGGCCTGATCCGACTCGCTGATCGCGGCGCTTTCTTCTTCGTCCTCGACGCTGAAGTCGAGCGCCACCTGGCCGCCTTCCGTATTGCCGCGTGCAGCCTCAAGCGCTGCAAGGTAACGACGTGCGCGTCGAATCACGGTTCGGGGGACGCCCGCGAGGCTTGCGACCTGCAAGCCATAGCTCTTGTCAGCCGGTCCCGCCTTGACGGCGTGCAGGAACACGAGCCGGTCCCCGTGCTCCGTGGCGTCTAGATGTACGTTGGCGGTCGCGGGTAATTCCTGCGGCAGCGCCGTGAGCTCAAAGTAGTGCGTCGCGAACAGCGTGAACGCGTGACAGCGCGACGCCACGTGGTGCGCAGCCGCCCAGGCGAGCGAGAGACCGTCGAACGTGCTCGTGCCGCGCCCGATCTCGTCCATGAGTACGAGACTGTTTTCGGTCGCGTTGTTCAGGATGTTGGCCGTTTCCGTCATCTCGACCATGAAGGTCGAGCGCCCGCCCGCAAGATCGTCGCTGGCGCCTATGCGTGTGAATACGCGGTCGATGGGCCCTACGGTCATGCTCGTGGCCGGCACGAAGCTGCCGGCACGCGCGAGGATCACGGCCAGCGCAGCCTGACGCATGTAGGTCGACTTACCGCCCATGTTCGGGCCCGTAATGACGAGCATTTCGCGGCGCGCGTCGAGCGCCAGGTCATTGGGGATAAACTCGCCGTCGAGTACCTGTTCGACGACGGGGTGGCGGCCCGCCTGAATCTCGATGCGCCGCTCACCTGTAAGCTGCGGACGCGACAGGTTCAGCGCCACCGCGCGGCCCGCGAGATTGGCGAGCACGTCGGCTTCTGCCAGTGCGCTTGCCGCGCGCTGCAGCGGCTCGAGCAGCTCGGCCAGCGTTTCGACGAGTGCGGTGTAGAGTGCCTTTTCGCGCGCCAGCGCGCGCTCGTTTGCGGACAGCACCTTGTCTTCGAAGCGCGTGAGCTCGGCCGTGATGTAGCGCTCGGCGCCTTTGAGCGTTTGCCGCCGTGTGTAGTCGTCGGGCGCCTTGTCAGCCTGGCCCTTGCTGATCTCGATGTAGTAGCCGTGCACGCGGTTGTAGCCGACCTTGAGGTTCGGCACGCCCGTGCGCTCGCGCTCTCGCAGTTCCAGCTCACCGAGCCAGGCGTTGGCATTCGCGGCCAGCCCGCGCAGCTCGTCGAGCTCGGCGTCGTAACCGTCGCGAATCACGCCGCCGTCGCGGATAAGCACGGGCGGCGATTCGATGATGGCGCGCGCCAGGTGGTCCACGGTGTCGCTGTGATCACCCATCGCGACAATCAGCTCGGCACTGCGTTGGGTGCCGCACGCATCGAGTACAGCGGCAATCGCGGGGATCTGTGCCAGTGAGGTGCCCAGGCGATCCAGGTCGCGCGGTCTTGCCGAGCGCAATGCCACGCGGGCCAGGATGCGTTCGACGTCACCAACGTCGGCCAGCGCGCGTGCCAGTGCATCGAGCCGATCGCCCGTAAAGACAGCCTCAACAGCGTCGTGGCGTGCGCCGACAACAACGTCGTCGCGCAGCGGGCGCTGCAGCCAGCGGCGCAACATGCGGCTGCCCATGGGCGTTTGGCAGTGGTCCATCACCCCGGCGAGCGTCAATGCGTCATTGCCCGACAGGCCGTGTTCAATCTCGAGATTGCGCCGTGTGGCCGCGTCGAGCAGCACCGCCAGATCCTGTGCTTGCTGCGCGATGCCGCGGATGTGGGTGAGCGCACGTTTCTGGGTGCCCTGCACGTACTCGAGTAACGCGCCCGCGGCGGCCACGGCGCTGGTTGCGCCTTCGATGCCGAAGCCCGCGAGGTCCTGGGTGCCAAACTGCTCACAGAGCAGACGCTGTGCCGTGTCGCTGTCGAAATGCCAGCTGCCGCGACCCCGCCAGTGCACGGCGGGCCAGCGGGCGCGGATGGGCGCGAAAAAGGCTTCGTCGTGTTCGTCGAACAAAAGCTCAGCGGGCCGCAGGCGTTCGATCTCTGCCGCCAGTGCGTCGATGTCGCGCGCGCAGGTTGTGATCTCGAAGCGGCCGCCCGCAAGATCGATCCAGGCCAGGCCCAGGTCGCGGCGCCCTCGAAAGACAGCGGCCGTGAAGCTCTCGGCACGAGCGTCAAGCAACGATTCGTCGGTGAGTGTGCCCGGTGTGACGACGCGCACCACCTGGCGTTCGACGGGGCCTTTGCTTGTCGCCGGGTCGCCGACCTGCTCGCAGATCGCGACCGACTCGCCGCGCTCGATGAGGCGCGCCAGGTAGTTGTCGGCGGCGTGGTAGGGCACTCCGGCCATAGGGATCGGCGCACCCGCGCTTTTGCCGCGCGCTGTCAGTGTGATCTCGATGAGATCGGCCGCGCGTTTGGCGTCGTCGTAGAACAGCTCGTAGAAGTCGCCCATGCGGTAGAACAGGAGCGTGTCCGGGTACTCCGACTTGATGGCCAGGTACTGGCGCATCATCGGTGTGTGGTCGGACAGGTCGGGCATCGTCAGGGCGCGTTCGCAGTGCTCGGGCGGACCCGCGATGCTAGCGGTGTGTGCACGCCAAGTCGAACGTGAAACAATGCGCGCGCCATGATCCAGAGAAACGCGGCTTGAAGATCGCCCACCTCGAATTCGGCCGGCACGCCTATGGCGGGGCCGAGCAGCTCAAGTACCTGCTCGAGGGCCTGACCGACGATCACCACGCGCACCTGCTCGTGGCCGCCGCTGGCGGGGACCTCGCGCGTTGGGCTGCCGAATCGGATCGACCTCATGAAGCGCTCGAGTTCTCGGGCGAGCATGATCTGCGCGCGGTGTTCCGTTTGGGCCACTTCCTGCGCGAGCAGGGCGTCGACCTGGTTCACGTGCACAGCCGGCGCGGCGCCGACTGGATCGGGCCCTTGGCCGCGATGCGCGCCGGAGCGCCCGCGATCATTTCGCGCCGGATCGATAACCCGCCGCGCTTTTGGCTGCGCTGGCTGATGCGCAATCGCTACCGTCGCGTCGTGTGCATCTCGCAGGCCATCCAGGGCGTGCTCGAGTCTGCGGGTGTGTCGCGCGACAATCTGCTCACGATTACGAGCGCCGTAGAGGCGCGGCGCTACGGGCATCCGCCGCCCGACGATGCGCGTCGCCAGTTGCTGGGACGGGATCATCGCGGACCACTCATTGGGGTCATTGCCCAACTCATCGACCGCAAGGGCCACCGCTTCCTGCTGCGCGCGCTGCCCGGGCTACGAGAAGCCTATCCGGATCTTGCTGTGGTGTTTCTGGGCCGGGGCGCACTGCGCGAGACGCTCGAAGCCGAGGTCGACGCCGCGGGCTTGGCGGGATGTGTCCACTTCGCGGGGTTCCGGGAAGACCTGGCCGGCCTGCTGCCCGCGCTGGATCTCGTTGTGCATCCCGCGCTCATGGAGGGGCTCGGTGTGAGCTTGCTCGAGGCCGCGGCGGCGGGCGTGCCCGTGGTTGGTTTTGCGGCCGGGGGCGTGATGGAGGCGGTGGCCGACGAACACTCGGGGCTGCTCGTCGAGTCGGGCGACGCCATTGCGCTGGGCGCAGCCATTGGTCGGCTGCTGGGTGACCCCGAATTGCGCGAGCGCATGGGTGAGAATGCGCGGCGTCGCGTCGAGGCCGACTTCTCCATCGAAGTCATGGTGAACCGCTATGCCGCTTTGTACGATGTGCTGGCGGGGGAAATCGAATGACCGGAACCTACTCACTCATCGGCCTGCCTGTCGGGGCACGCATGGACCACGAGGTCTCGCGGCTGGCGCGCCAGCTCACCGAGTCGGGGCGCAGTGTGGCCTGCGCCGAGTCGTGCACGGGCGGCTGGATCGCGAAGTCGCTGACCGATGTCGCGGGCAGCTCCGCCTGGTTCGGTTACGGCGTCGTGTCCTATTCCAACCAGTCCAAAGTGCAGCTGCTCAAGGTGCGCCAGTCCACGCTCGACCGGGACGGTGCTGTAAGCGAGGCCGTCGTGCGCGAGATGGCCGACGGTGTGCGGGCGCTCTCGGGTGCCGATTACGCCATCGCAGTGAGCGGCATTGCCGGGCCCGGGGGCGGTACGGCGGAGAAACCCGTGGGCACCGTGTGGTGTGCCTGGGCCGCGGCCGATCGCTCGTTTGCGCAAATGCAGCGCTTTGGCGGCGACCGCAACGAGGTGCGCGAGCGCACCGTGCTCTGGGCGCTCGAAGGTCTGGCCGACAGGATTGCGGACGGCACCTTCTGATCCGCGACCCGGATTGCGGCCGCGCTCATGGGCTTAGCGCGCAAAGCTTTGAAACCGTCTGAAGCCGGTTCGCGGTGCCCACTGCGACAGGGGTGAAATCCCCGACATACCCGTCGAAATCCATGGCTGTACTTTGCCGTGGATTATGGCATCATCTGTTTATCCATACAGTAGTCGTACAGGTCGCGGCGGCGGCACACCAGTTCAGCTCGTGTTTTCGCCCATTCGCAGCCGTACGACGCCGTTCGAGCGCAATAGACACCATTTGAGCACCATTCGGGGGTCAGAAACCATGGACGACAACAGGAAGAAGGCCCTCGCGGCCGCCTTGGGCCAGATCGAGAAGCAGTTCGGCAAGGGCTCGGTCATGCGGCTGGGCGACGGCAGCACCGCGAAGAACATCGAGGCCGTTTCGACGGGTTCAATCACGCTCGATACCGCGCTGGGTATTGGCGGCCTGCCCAAAGGTCGTGTTGTCGAAATCTATGGCCCGGAGTCCTCGGGTAAGACCACCCTGACGCTGCAGGTGGTGGCCGAGGCGCAGAAGATGGGCGGCACGGCAGCCTTCGTCGACGCGGAGCACGCGCTCGACCCCCAGTACGCCCAGAAATTGGGCGTCAATGTCGACGACCTGCTGGTGTCGCAGCCCGATACGGGTGAGCAGGCGCTCGAGATCACGGACATGCTCGTGCGGTCGGGTGCGGTCGACGTCATCGTCGTCGATTCTGTCGCCGCACTCACGCCGAAGGCCGAGATTGAGGGTGAGATGGGCGACTCCCACGTGGGTCTGCAGGCACGCCTCATGTCGCAGGCGCTGCGCAAGCTCACGGGCAACATCAAGCGCTCGAATGCCATGGTCATCTTCATCAACCAGATCCGCATGAAGATCGGCGTCATGTTCGGCAGCCCTGAAACCACCACGGGCGGTAACGCGCTCAAGTTCTACTCGTCGGTTCGTCTGGACATCCGCCGCATCGGTGCGATCAAGAAGGGCGACGAGGTCGTGGGCAACCAGACCCGCGTCAAAGTGGTCAAGAACAAGGTCTCGCCGCCGTTCCGCACGGCCGAGTTCGAGATCCTCTACGGCGAGGGCATCAGCAAGGAAGGTGAGCTCATCGACCTGGGTGTGGCGAACAGCATCGTCGACAAGGCGGGCTCTTGGTACAGCTATAACGGCGACCGTATCGGGCAGGGCAAGGAAAACGTCCGTGCCTTCCTGCAGGAGAATACCGAGATCGCGGCTGACATCGAGGCCCGCTTGCGTGCGCTGCTGATGCCGTCGCCGGAATCGCTCCTCACGGAAGACGATGCCGAAGACGCAGCGGCCGAGCAGGCCTGACTCGCTGAGAGCAGAGCTGCGTGGCGCCGAGCGACGCAGACAAGGACGTTGACGAGGAATTGAGCGAGGACGCATTGCCCGGGTCGACGGACGCCGTCGACCCGGCGCTCACCCCGGCGCGCTGCCGCAAGCGCGCCATGGACGCACTCGCGCGTCGCGAGCAAACCCGCAAAGAGCTCGAGCGTCGGCTGCTCCGCGCAGGCTTTGCGCTGGAAACCGTCACCGATACGCTCGACGCCCTGGCCGCCGAGGGCCTGCAGAGCGACACGCGCTTCGCCGAGGCGTTTATTTCGAGCCGCTTTCGCCAGGGCAAGGGTCCTGTCCGCATCCGGTCTGAGCTGTCCCAACGCGGTTTCGACCGATCCGCCATCGCCGCGGCCCTCGAGCAGTCGGGCTACGATTGGTTCGCCTTGGCTGCCGAGGTGCGCGCGCAACGATTCGGTGACGTGGCGCCTGAGGACTTCAAGGCGCGCGCGCGCCAACTTCAGTTCCTGGCCTACCGGGGGTTCGACTCGGAGCAGGCCCAGGCAGCTGTACCCGGCGGCTAAGGCGGTTCTGCGTCCGCACCGCGCGCCCGCGGGCTAACTTGTGAAATAATTTCGCGTCACCAGTTAGCAGGTAGGCACCGCAATGGGTTGCGGCCACCGGAATCCGACATGAAAACACTGACTTCTCGCCAGCTTCGCGAGGCGTTTCTCGACTATTTTGCGCGCGAACAGCACGAGGTGGTGCCGAGCTCGCCGCTCGTCCCGGGTAACGATCCAACCTTGCTGTTCACGAACGCAGGCATGGTCCAGTTCAAGGACCTGTTCCTGGGCAAAGAGCGCCGAGACTACGTGCGCGCAACCAGCTCGCAGCGCTGTGTGCGCGCGGGCGGCAAGCACAACGATCTCGAGAACGTCGGTTACACGGCGCGCCACCTGACCTTCTTTGAGATGCTGGGCAACTTCAGTTTCGGTGACTACTTCAAGCAGGACGCCATCCGCTTCGCCTGGCAGTTCGTCACCGAAGTGCTTGAGATCCCAGCCGAGAAGCTCTGGGTCACGGTTTACAAGGACGACGACGAGGCCGCCGATATCTGGATCAACGAGGTCGGCGTGCCGGCGGATCGCCTCTCGCGCCTGGGCGAGAAGGACAACTTTTGGCAGATGGGCGACACGGGTCCCTGCGGCCCCTGCAGCGAGATTTTCTATGACCATGGTCCGGAGGTCGAAGGTGGCCCGCCGGGCTCGCCCGACGAGGACGGCGATCGCTATGTCGAGATCTGGAATCTCGTCTTCATGCAGTTCGACCGCGATGCAGGCGGCACGCTGACGCCGTTACCGAAGCCCTCCGTCGATACGGGTATGGGGCTTGAGCGCGTATCCGCTGTCATGCAGGGCGTGCACACGATCTACGACACCGACATGTTTGTGAGGCTGATCGAGGCGGTCGCAACGGCGGTGGGCGTGCCCGCCTCGGACAACGCCTCGCTGCGCGTGATCGCCGATCACATTCGCGCCTGCGCCTTCCTGATCACTGACGGTGTGCTGCCCAGCAACGAAGGCCGTGGTTACGTGCTGCGTCGGATCATCCGCCGCGCAGTGCGCCACGGCTACATGCTGGGTCAGCGCGACCCGTTCTTCCACAAGCTGGTCACGGCGCTGGTCGACGAGATGGGCGCGGCCTATCCCGAGCTGGCGAAGGCCTCAGACCACGTGGAGAAGGTCCTGGAGAAAGAAGAGATCAGCTTTGCCCAGACCATCGAACAGGGCATGGGCCTGCTCGAGGGCGAGATTGCTGGTCTTGATGGGCAGGAACTGCCAGGCGAGCTTGTATTCCGGCTCTACGACACCTATGGCTTCCCGCGAGACCTCACAGCGGATATCGCTCGCGAGCGCGGCTTGACCGTTGACAACCCCGGCTTTGAGCGGGCGATGGCCGAGCAACGAGAGCGCGCGCGCGGGGCCAGCAAGTTTGGCACGGTCGAGGCGAGTGGCCTTCAACTAACTGCGGGGCAAGGCTCGGTCAGAGTCTCTGGCCAAGTCCTAGAGACTGATTTCTCGGGCTACGAGAAGGTTGCCGACGCAGGTTTGGCGGTCGAGGCCTTGTATGTGGATGGTGCGACCGTCGACACGCTCGGGGCGGGTCAGTCGGGGATTGTGGTCCTCGAGTCGACCCCGTTCTACGCCGAGAGCGGCGGCCAGGTGGGTGACACAGGCACGCTGCAGTCGGACGCCGCGACATTCGCCGTTGTCGACACACAGAAGAATGGCAAGGCGCACCTGCACATCGGCACGCTCGAATCGGGCGCGCTGAAGGTGGGCGATGCCGTGCGCGCGCATGTCGACGCGGCGCGCCGCCAGGCCATTATTCTCAATCACTCTGCGACGCACCTGATGCACGCCGCGCTTCGCGACGTGTTGGGTGAACACGTGGCGCAGAAGGGCTCGCTCGTCGACCCCGACAAGCTGCGTTTCGACTTCTCGCACTACGAGTCCGTGTCCGCCGACGAGCTGCAGCGCATCGAAGATCTGGTCAACGATGAGATCCGCGCCAACCATGCGGCCGAGACGCGTGAAATGCCCTACGACGCTGCCGTCGAGGCAGGCGCGCTGGCGCTCTTCGGCGAGAAGTACGAGCAAGACGTACGCGTCTTGAAGCTCGGTGCGTTTTCGATGGAGCTCTGCGGCGGCACGCACGTCGCGCGCACGGGCGATATCGGTCTGTTCAAGATCACCTCGGAATCGGGCGTGGCCGCGGGCGTTCGCCGCATCGAGGCCGTGACGGGTGAGGGCGCGTTGGCCGAAGTACGGCGCACTCAGCAAACGCTGTCCGAGGTGGCGGGTCTCGTACGAGCGTCACGCAACGAGGCAGTAAACAGGGTGGGCCAGGTCCTGGAACGCAACAAGGCGCTGGAAAAGGAACTTGCGGCGCTCAAGTCCAGACTTGCGCAGGGCGGGGGCAACGACCTCAGCGAACAGGCTCGCGACGTGGGCGACATCCGCGTCTTGTCGGCGCGCCTCGATGGCATCGACGCCAAATCACTGCGTGAGGCTATCGACCGTTTCCGCGACAAGCTGGGCAGTCGCAGTGTTGTCGTGCTGGGTGCGGTCGAGGACGGCAAAGTACGGCTTGCGGCGGGCGTTGCCAAAGCGCTGACAGACCAGATGCCCGCGGGCGATCTCGTGCGCCACGTGGCCGAGGCTGTGGGCGGCAAGGGCGGCGGCCGCGCGGATTTCGCGCAGGCTGGCGGTAGTCAGCCGGAGAATCTGGATGCGGCGCTTGAGGGCGTTTCGGACTGGGTGGCCGCCCGTGCAGGGTGAATCGACCATATACGGTCAGCGGGGCGCTCTATGCCGCTCTGGGGAATTATTTCCCATGGATTACAAGCAATTAGCCATTCTGTCACATTGCGTCAGCTGACCAGATACGTTGTAATTGTTGCACCTCGGCGTCAGCCAGGGCGTGTGCAACAAGCCTGCGGAATGTAGAAAAACAACGGTGCGCGAGACGCGCTCAACATCTAAATCACGCAGCCTGTGGCGCTCCTAAAGCGGGATCGGAGGCCTGAGTCTAGGAGAGAGCCACCTACATCTGTCGGACCCGATTGAACGGTTTCGGCAGGGGGTTATGGAGCAAAGTTTAAAATGTTGATTCTGACCCGACGGGTGGGAGAGACCGTCGTGATCGGGGAGGACATTTCAGTCACAGTGCTGGGCGTTAAGGGCAATCAGATCCGTCTGGGCATCAATGCCCCGAAAGACGTCGCAGTACACCGCCAGGAGATCTTCGACCGTATTCAAAACGAGTCGAGCGATAGCGCTGACGGCGGTAGTAGCGAAGACTGACCACCCTGGGGCCCCGCGGCATCTCGTCGCGGGGCACTCCTTTTTGCGACCTCTCGAATCCTTTACCCCCAAGCAAGTTCTGACTTACACTTCGCGGCCCGAAGCCGCATGCGGCCTCGACCCTGAAAGTCTCGCGGAGAGATGGCTGAGTGGTCGAAAGCGCTCCCCTGCTAAGGGAGTATGGGTTAATAGCCCATCGAGGGTTCGAATCCCTCTCTCTCCGCCAGTTTTCACTTTGAGAACGGCTGGTATTCACCACCAGCGGTTCGTATAATTGCGCGCCCCGCGATACCGTGGGGCGACAAGACAGAAAAAAGCGCCCGTAGCTCAGTTGGATAGAGTACCTGGCTACGAACCAGGCGGTCGGAGGTTCGAATCCTTCCGGGCGCGCCATAAACGAGAAAGGGCCCCCAAAATGGGGGCCCTTTTTCGTTTCTGACGCGTCCGGAGGTTGATGAAAACCTCCCCAGGTTCGACCAATCGCGCGAGCGATTGGCGACGAGCGGCGCAGCCGCGAAGCCCGAAGGGTCAGAGCAGCCCCTAGGCTGTTCTGATCAATCCTTCCGGGCGCGCCAAAAAACGAGAAAAGGCCCCCTTCACGGGGGCCTTTTTTCGTTTCCGACGAGCCTCGAGGTTGATGAGAACCTGCTCAGGTTCGACCAATCGCAAAGCGATTGGCGACGAGCGGCGCAGCCGCGAAGCCCGAAGGGTCAGAGCAGCCCCTAGGCTGTTCTGATCAATCCTTCCGGGCGGACGTGACGGCGAACAAAGCGGCGAAGCCCGCAGCGTGCATTACCATCAGCGACAAGTGAATCCACGGACAACAGGTCCAAGCTGTGCATGTGAATGACAATCAAAGCGCCGAAACCGCACTCTTTCCCAGCCGCGAGACTCAGCAAGACATAGAGCATCACGTTTCCAAGCTGATGGCCGATGCGATTGTCGCGGTCGAGCTGGGCGCTGTGTCGCCAACACTGGACCTGCGACGATTCAAAGAACAACTGGCGAGCAGGTCCTTCGACGAGCCCGAGCCTCTCACCGACCTCATTGAGTGGGTCACGGATGCCTTGCAGAAAGGCCTGGTCCAGATGACGCACCCGCGCTACTTCGGTCTCTTCAATCCGGCCCCGAGTTTTCCGTCGGTGGTTGCCGACGCCATCGCTGCGCACTTCAATCCCCAAATCTGTGTCTGGTCGCACGCGCCGGCGGCCGTAGAGATTGAACAGCACGTTATCGAACAGCTCGCCTGGAAGGCGGGCATGCCGCAATCGTCAGGCGGTCACTTCACGAGCGGTGGGTCGGAAGCCAACAACACGGCCGTGATCTGTGCACTAACTCGTGCGACGCCAGAATTCGCAGAGTTTGGCGTGCGTGCCTTCAGCGGGCAGCCGTTGATCTATGTGTCGCGTGAGAGCCACCTGGCATGGCTTAAGATCGCCCACCAGCTTGGCATCGGGCGCAATGCAGTCCGACTCATCGACACCGATGGCCAAGGACGCATGGACGCCAACTCGCTCCGCGACACCATTGACGCAGATAACGCAGTAGGGGGCGTCCCCGTCATGATCGCAGCAACGGCGGGCACGACCAACGCCGGCGTCGTCGATCCGCTCCACGCCTGCGCCGATATCGCGAAACAGCTGAACATCTGGTTTCACGTCGATGCCGCCTGGGGTGGCGCACTCGTGTGCTCGCCGCGGTACAGAGCACAGCTGGATGGCATCGAACGCGCTGACTCCGTGACGATCGATGCGCACAAGTGGTTTGCTACCACGATGGGTGCCGGCATCTTTCTGACGCGCCACAAGCAGCTGTTGAATGAGGTGTTCACGGTCGCGACTGACTACATGCCCTCCAATGATTCGTCCGTGGACTACTACGTGAACTCCATTCAGTGGTCACGCCGGTTTATCGGTCTACGTCTCTTCCTGTCATTGGGTGTAGCCGGTTGGTCTGGGTACGCGGCGCACGTTGAGCGCGGCGTGGCGCTGATCGAAGCGTTTGCGGACCGACTTCAGAGCAAAGGTTGGCGCTTAGAAAACGACTCGAAAATGGCCGTGGCCTGCCTCACGCCGCCTGCGGGCAGCCTGTCAGTATCCGAGATCGTGGACGCCGTGGTCCGGTCGGGAAACGCCTGGATCTCGGAGACCAAGTTCGAAGGCAAAGCTGTGGTCCGAGTCTGTATGACTAACGGGCGCTCGACCCAGGCCGACTTCGATGCGCTCGCCGATCAGCTGCTTCAACTCACGATGAAGTAGGACCGCTAAGTCTCAGACGGCAACGTATCGCACCGTGGTCAAGCCCGAATCAAAGAACCCGTAGGGCGGGTACGTGACAAGTACGGATTGAGACCCCCCGAAAACGCCGAGATACTGCAAAGGTCATCTTCGTCCTTCGGAGCGTCCGATGGTTGCGCAGTTTGAACCCCAGGTTCCCGCGATCAAAGCGGTGCATCCGATCACGACCGGCTACGTGGAACAGCATAAGGAGCATCGGCTTGGCTCGTCCAAGCCACTCATGTGGTGGGTGCTGACGTCCAGAAGCTGGGTGAAGGCGCCGATCACGGCCTACGCCATTGAACACCGCGACGGCCTGGTTTTGTTCGACACGGGCGTAGATCCCGCACTGGTCTCTAACCCGGACTACATTTCGTCGGCCATCGGTCGGTTCATCCTGAACCGGGTCTTTCGGTTTCACATTGGCCCCGAAGACGCGCTCGACAAACAACTCCAAGCGATCAATCTGGCGGCAACGGATGTCAGCAAGGTTGTGGTCTCACACCTGCACTTTGATCACATCGGCGGCATAGCACACGTCCCCCAGGCAGAGCTCCTCGTCAGCAGCGACGAATGGCGTCGACTCGATGCGCCTAGCCCGGAGCGAGACTGGATCTTGCGGGAGCACATTGAATTGCCGGGGGCGAAGTGGCATCCCGTCGAGTTCGCACCGACCGACGATCCACTGTTGACGCCTTTTGGCGGCTGTTACGACGTGATGGGCGACGGGACCATGATGCTGTTGCCCACGCCCGGACACTCTCCCGGGTCGATGTCGATGCTGGTCCGAAGCAGCGGTCTGCCACCGCTGCTATTCGTCGGCGATCTGACCTACGAACTCAAGCCGTTGCATCATGATCAGGTACCAGGCATCGGTGACCCTGATCAACTCAAGGCCTCGTTCGCAATAGTCCGAGCGTTGGAGGATGCGTTACCCGATCTGGTCGTGGTCCCGAGCCACGATCCCTCCGCGGCTGCGAAGCTCGTCGCGTCGCTTGGATCGACCGGCCCCGTCTGTGCCTGCTAGACGCCACCCATGCACAGGTACTTCACTTCGAGGTAGTCATCCAGCCCGTACTTGGAGCCCTCGCGTCCCTGACCCGATTCTTTGACGCCGCCGAACGGGGCGGCCTCGTTGGAGATCATCCCCTCGTTAATGCCGACAATGCCAAACTCGAGCGCCTCGCTAACCCGCCACACACGGCCAATATCACGCGAATAGAAATAGCACGCGAGGCCAAAAGGCGTGGCGTTGGCGAGCCGTATTGCTTCTTCTTCGCTTGAGAAACGAAGTATTGGAGCGACGGGGCCAAATATCTCTTCCTTGAACACGCGCATCTCTTCGGTGACGTCCGCGAGTATTGTTGGTGCCACAAAGCAGGCGCCAGGCAGCGAACGACCAGAACCTGGGACGACGCTGGCCCCCCGCGCTGTCGCGTCGTCGATCAGCGCATTGACGTTTCGTGCGGCGGCTTCGTGAATGAGCGGACCCATCGATACCGACTCGTCGAAACCGCTGCCCAATTTGAGGTCTCCAGCGGCGGCAGAGAGTTTCTCGACGAACTCGTCATGGACCGTGTCATGCACGATGAAGCGATTCGCGCACACGCAGGTTTGACCTGCGTTTCGGAATTTCGAACCTACGGCGCCTTTCACGGCTTCGTCGATATCTGCGTCATCAAACACGATGAATGGTGCGTTGCCGCCGAGCTCCATTGAGGTGCGTTTGACCGTCTCCGCGCACTGCTTCATAAGCAGCTTTCCGGTCGCTGTCGAGCCCGTGAAACTCAGTTTTCGAACTGCGGGATTGGCAGTCAGTTCCTTACCAATCTCGATCGTATCGCCCGACACCATGTTGATGACCCCTTTGGGTATACCGGCTCTCTCAGCGAGTTCCGCCAACGCGAAGGCCGACAAGGGCGTCTCGTTTGCGGGTTTGCAGACGACCGTACAACCTGCTGCGAGCGCGGGCGCAATCTTGCGCGCGAGCATCGCGTTCGGGAAATTCCAGGGTGTGATACAGGCAACGACCCCAACGGGCTGCTTAATGACCACCAGTCGCTTGTCGGGCGAGGGGCCGGGGATGGTGTCGCCGTAAACACGCTTCGCCTCTTCCGCAAACCACTCGACGTAGCTCGCGCCGTATGCGATTTCCCCACGGGCTTCGGCCAGGGGTTTTCCTTGCTCTGCCGTGAGGATTCGCGCGAGGTCTTCCTGCGCAGACATCATGAGGCTGTGCCACGCGTTAAGAAGACGCGCACGCTCCTTTGCGCTCAACGCGCTCCAGTGTATTCGGGCTTCGTCAGCTGCGGTAACCGCGTCCACGGTTTCCTGGCGACCACAGAAGGCAACCTCAGCGACCGTTTCCCCATTGGCTGGGTCACTGACTGGATAGGTCTGCCCGCTGGCCGCCGAGGTCCAACAGCCATTGATGTAGGCCTCTGTTCTCAACAGTGCCGGATCGGATAGCTGCATGTTCTCGGTATCTCTTGTGGTTGGCATGCGCTCAGCGTCCAAGCAGCGATTCCAGTGCGCGTCGGATCTCGCCAGCGATCGCAACCGGGCGCTGGCTCTGCCGATCAACGAAGACATGCGTGAACGTACCCGCTGAGGCCGCAAGCTCAGCGCCCTTTTTGAAGATGGCGATGCCGTACTCGACCGATGAATTGCCCAACGTGTTGACTCTGAGCCCGCCTTCGAGCGCGTCTGGAAACGCAATGGGCTCAAAATAGTCGCAGTTCGAGCTGACGACGAACCCAATCATCTCTCCGTTGTGAATGTCCAGCCGCCCTTCTTCGATCAGGAAGGTGTTTGCCACCGTATCGAAATACGAGTAATGGACAACGTTGTTGACGTGACCGTAGATGTCGTTGTCACGCCATCTGCTGTTGATGGTCGTGAACCAGGCGTACTGGCTTCGCGACCGAATCTGATCCTGTGCCATAGGTTTACTCAGTAGGCGGCCTTGTAGATGGCAAGTGCGTCTGCTTCGGTGACGTCACGCGGATTGTTGACGAGTAAACGTTGTTGAGCCATCGCGTCCCGCGCCAGCATGGGTAAATCCGATTCGGGTACGTCTACTTCCGACAGTGTTGCCGGCAACTCCAGTTGCTTGATCAGTGCAACAAAGTATTCGATCAACTGGTCGCAACGTTCTTGCACGCTCTGCGACAGTTCACGAGCGGGCAAGACCACGGCAGCCAGCTCTGCATAGTGCGCCGTGGCATGAGTTGCATTGAAACGGAGCACTTCGGGTAGCACGAGAGAATTACTGAGGCCGTGCGGGATGTGATAGTGGCCGCCCAGCGGATAAGCAAGCGCATGAACAGCCGCTACGGGTGCATTGGCGAACGCCTGGCCGGCCAGGCAAGCCCCAAGTAGCATCGCCTCGCGTGCTGCCAGGTCATCGCCGTCATGCGTCGCTTGCACGATGTTCTCCGACATAAGCCGTAGTGCTTCGCGGGCCAACATATCGGAGTACGCGTTCTTTTTGTGGGCACTCGTGTAAGCCTCGAGCGCATGCACCATGGCGTCGACACCCGTCATGGCGGTCAGTCTGGGTGGCAACCCGAGCGTGAGCGCTGCATCCAGCACCGCGATGTCGGGATAGAGATGGTCAGAGACGAGGCCCTGTTTGGTCGTTTCGCCGGTTGTCAGGATCGCGACGGCGGTGACCTCCGATCCTGTTCCCGCTGTCGTCGGTATGAGAATCAGGGGCAGTCTGGGTCCTCTCGCCTGGTCCACGCCGTACGCGTCTTCGACCTTCTCACCCGATCCGGCAAGCAACGCAACGACCTTTGCAGTATCCATCGAGCTGCCGCCGCCAAGGCCGATGACGCCGTCCGCGCCATGACGCTTGCCCGCTTCAAGCGCGTCCTGGACGATCTGCTCCGGCGGGTCCGCGACAACGTCAGTAAACGCCATCGGCTGCAAACCACCTGAAAGCAGCAGCGACGACAGTCGCTCGAGCAAGCCGAGTTCGACGATGCCACCATCCGTCACGACGAGGGGACGCTGAACACCCAGCTTCCGGCAGGCGTCGGCCACATCGTCCAAAGCGCCCGGCTTGTTGATGATTGACCTTGTGGTGTTGAAGGAAAAGGGGTTCATCTTGGCCGCCGCGCTACGCCGTACAGAGATAGGCAAACACATCATCGACCATGGCCTCGCAGCGCGCGAGCTCGGCAGGATCGATGAACTCGTTGGGCTGGTGCGCCTGATCGATGGAGCCTGGCCCGCAAACCACGCTGCTGATGCCCGCGTTTTGAAAGCTGCCACCTTCGGTGGCGAAGGCCACCTCTCCTGAGCCGCCGTCGCGCACGCCGGCCAGGCCCTCAACCCAGCGTTCGGCCTTCGCCTCAGAGTCGGCGAGTAGGGGCGGTACGCGCGCAAGTGCCGTGGTCTCGATCGACGCCTCGGGCGCGAATTCCTGAAGATCGGGCAGCACTTGCTCGTCGATGAAAGCTTGCAACGCGTTGAGAACCAGGTCTGGTTCTTCGCCCGGCATGCTCCGGTACTCCCAGACGAATTCGCAGTGCGCAGGCAGAATGTTCACGGCGGTGCCACCTTGAATGGTCCCAACCTGCACCGTAGTCCAGGGTGGTTCGCAGCCCGAGTCGGCAGGCGTCGCACGTCGCGCACGTCCGATCTGATCTAGCTTCTCGATAATGCGCCCTGCGGCCAAAATCGCTCCGGCCCCCATGTGCGGCTGACTCGAGTGAGCCGCTTTGCCCGTAACCACCGTGCGGAAGGAATTGATCGCCTTGTGTGCACGCACCACCTGCATCGTGGTCGGCTCACCGATGATGGCAAAGTCGGGTCTCGTGAAATGGGCCAACGCATCCTCGAGCATACGACCTACGCCGAGGCAGCCCACTTCCTCGTCGTAGCTGAGCGCAAGGTAGAGCGGCTTGTGCATCGCGGCCACATCCAGAGTTGCGAGACGCGACAGGAACACGGCGGAGAAGCCCTTCATGTCAGTGGTGCCGCGGCCGTAGAGCAGGCCGTCGCGTTCCGTGAGCACAAACGGGTCGGTATTCCAGTCCTGACCGTCAACGGGCACCACGTCCGTGTGGCCGGACAGGACCACGCCGCCTGGTGCATCCGGGCCAATTGCGGCAAAAAGATTGGCCTTGGTCCGCTCGTCATTCCAGGTGCGCCGACAGCGCGCATCGAAACGCCCGAGATACGCCTCCACCCAATCAATCAGCGGCACATTGGAATCACGCGACACGGTTGGGAAGGCCACGAGCCGGGCCAGCATGTCGATTGCGCTTTCGGGGGGCATGACACAGTCCTCGATGACTCGAATGGCTCGTCGGCAGTGCGGCACCGAATCGACCCGCAGACAGCCTCTCGTGGCGCAGTATGCGGTGCCTCAAAAAAAGGGACAATTCGCAGACCGCGGAACCAATCTTTTTCGACTGTACGCTGCCGGTTGATACGTTATAACGTTTTAGGCAGTGGCCCTGAGCGCTCAGACGCGCACACGCAGGCTTCAAGAGCTGCATCCCAGAGCACAATCGCCGCCATAAACCTGCACGTGCGGTGGCGAACCTGACCGAGGACCACGCCAAATGCGTGAAAATGCAACGAAAAACTGTGCGCTGATCCCACTTCTGCTGATCCCACTGCTGGCCCACAGTCATGAGGAGCAGGAGATTGCGGAGATTGTCGTCGAAGGCCGCTGGGACCCGCTCGTTGGCATGGCGATATCTGCGTCTCAGGGTGTCGTTGGACAGGAAGACCTGGACCTGCGCCCCCGGCTGCGTACGGGGGACATCCTCGAAGTCGTCCCCGGCCTGGTCATGACGCAGCACAGCGGCACGGGCAAGTCGAACCAGATGTTTCTGCGCGGTTTCAACCTCGATCACGGCACTGACTTCGCGACCTCTATCGATGGGATGCCCATCAATATCCCGACGCACGGGCACGGGCAAGGCTACACCGATCTCAATTTCATCATTCCGGAGCTAGTCTCCAAGATTGAGTTTACGAAGGGCCCCTATGACACGCGCGTCGGTGATTTCTCGTCGGCGGGCGCTGCCTTCCTGACGACGGAGGACCGGCTTGAAACTCCGCTGGTCAAGCTTGGGCTCGGCGAGAACGGTTTCGGTCGTGCGCTGGCTGCGGGCAGCTTCGGCGTGGGCAATGGTGACTTGCTCTTTGGTCTGCAACAGCATGTTTACGACGGGCCCTGGACGATTGACGAGAACCTTGATGCCACCACAGCGATGATCCGCTACAGCGAGTCGGGTGCCGACAGCGAATGGAACGTGGCCTTGATGGCCTACGACGCCGACTGGCAGTCCGCCGACCAGGTCCCGTTGCGCGCCGTTCAGGACGGCAGCGTCTCGAGGCTCGGGACGGTTGACGACACCGTTGGCGGCGCCACCTCCCGTTACAGTCTCTCGGGCAAATGGCACGGCGATTTCGGCGAGGACGACCTGACGGTGCGGGGCTACGCCATCGACTACGAGCTCCAGTTGTATTCGAACTTCACGTACTTTCTCGACAACCCGGTCGCGGGTGATCAGTTCCTGCAGGTTGATGATCGGCAGACGTATGGCGGTGATATCGCTTGGGAGCGCGACTTGGGTGCCTCGCTGCGTCAAACGGTGGGCGCGTCCATTCGCATTGATGACATTGGCGACGTCGGTCTGTTTCGTACCTCGGGCCGGGTGCCCTTGGATGTCGTCCGCCAGGACGTCGTAGACCAGCGTAGCCTTGGCCTCTACTACAACGTCGAAACGCAGTGGGATTCGGACTGGCGTATCACGGCCGGCCTTCGCGCTGACGCCTACGATTTCGACGTGACGGAGAGCAACATCGCGCAGAACGAGGGTTCGGCCGATGACTGGATTCTCACGCCCAAACTCAGTGTGATCCGGACTCTGTCCGACAACGCGGAGGCGTACTTTAGCGCGGGCCGTGGTTTCCACAGCAATGATGCCCGCGGCACCGTGACGCGCATCGACCCGGCCTCGGGTGAGAACGCCGTACCGGTCGACCCTCTGGTGGCGTCGGTGGGTGGCGAATTCGGTTATCGCTATTCGATCGCCAACCGCGTCAGCGTATCGGCAGCACTTTGGTACCTGGAGCTGGACTCAGAACTCCTGTTTGTCGGCGATGCGGGTACCACGGAAGCTAGCCGCGCGAGCCGGCGTTACGGGCTCGAGTTGCCGGTCTACGTCAGGCTCAATGACCAGTGGATGGTCGACGCTGAGATCGCGCTGTCCGAGTCTTCATTCGATGACGACAGCCCCGACGGGAACGAGATTCCGGGCAGCTTGGACCGTGTCCTGTCTGCGGGGATCACGGGTGAATTCGAGAATGGCATGTTCGCAAGCCTGCGCGTCAGGCACTTTGGCGAACGGCCCCTGATCGAGGACAACAGTGTGCGGTCGGATCCGTCGACGGTCTGGAACCTGGGGCTCGGCTACCGCGGATCGGCTTTCGAGTTCAGGGTCGAGGCATTGAACCTGTTCGATTCCGAAGACGATGACATTACGTACTTCTACGCCTCGCGACTCCCGGGCGAACCCGTGGGCGGCGTGGAGGACATTCACTTCCATCCGATTGAGCCGCGCACGGTGCGGTTCTTTGTCACCTGGCGGCCTGGCGGCGACGGCTAGCCTCGGACGATAAGCCGTCGCCTCTCGGCGACGGGCCACATTTTATAGGTATTGCGGATACTGAATCTGTTTCCGCCCGGTTTTTAGTCAAAAACTGATCATTTATTGTGCGCGCTAACCGAATCTTCCCGGGAGCAATCCGATGCGCGCAATGGTCCTGAACGAGTACGGCGACGCCGCTACCTTCCAACTCTCTGACATTCCCCGTCCCGACGTGAGCCCGGGCCAGGTGCTCGTTCGCGTCGCTGCGACCAGCGTGAATACGGTAGACACCATGATCCGCGAGCTCGGCCAGGAGAATCTGCCGTTGTCACCGGACCTGCCCGCTGTGCTCGGCATGGACTTCGCGGGCACCGTCGAAGCCGTGGGCGAGGGCGTCGCAGGCTTTGCGACCGGCGATGAGGTCTTCGGATGCGCGGGTGGCCTGGCCGATCTGCCGGGTGCACTTGCGGAATACATGTTGGCCGACGCGCGTTTGATTGCGCACAAGCCGAAGCGGCTCTCGCTGCGCGAGGCCGCCGCACTGCCACTCGTTGGCATCACGGCCTACGAAGGTCTGCAGCGTGCACAGGTTAAGGCTGGCCAGAAAGTGCTCGTGCACGGCGGTGTCGGCGGCGTCGGGCACGTCGCCGTACAACTGGCCAAGCAGCTTGGTGCAGACGTCTTCACCACGGTCTCTACGGACGAACAGTTTGCGATCGTCGAGGGTTTTGGGGCGACCGGGATCAACTACCTGACGGAAACCGTTGCCGACTATGTTGCGAAGCACACGGACGGCGCCGGCTTCGACGTCATCTTCGATTCCGTGGGTGGCGAGAACATGACGAACTCGTTCGAAGCGGCCGCGTTGAACGGACAGGTGACCACGACCGTGTCGCTGTTGGAGCTGGATCTGACGCCGGCACACTTCAAAGGACTGTCGGTGCATGTCGTGTTCATGTTGATTCCGATGCTGCACAACCATCGGCGGGAAGTGCACGGCGAGATCCTTACGGCGTTGAGTGACGCCGTGGATGCGGGTGCGTTGACACCGCTACTCGACGACAAGCAATTTGCGCTCGCCGAAGTGGGCCAGGCCTATGATCGCCTGACCAGCGGCGAGGCCGTTGGCAAGGTGGTCGTCGACGTGTAGCGGCTCTCGTTGGATTGCGCCGGTCACGAGGCCTGGCTAAACGCGCTGCGGTCGCGAGATCGGCGCAGCCGAAACACGGCACGTGCCTCGCGGTTCGAATAGACTCTGACATTCGCTTCGCAACCGGATGCCATTCATGCGCCGTTCCATGTTCGCCACCGCTGTCCTGTTCCTGGGCTGCATCGCACACCCTGCCACCGCTGACTCCTTCGCGCTGACCAGCAGCGCCATTGCCGAAGGCCAGGCGCTCGACGCGGCACAGGTTTTTGAAGGCTTTGGTTGTACGGGCGGTAACGCGGCACCCGATCTGGTCTGGTCGGGCGCGCCCGAAGGCACCAAGAGCTTTGCGGTCACGGTCTACGACCCTGACGCGCCGACAGGGTCAGGCTGGTGGCACTGGTTCGCCTTCAACATTCCCGCCGACGTCACTGCGCTCAAGGCGGGTGGGGCGATGCCCGAAGGCGCCATCGAGCTCAAGAACGACTACGGGATGGTTGGCTTCGGCGGTGCCTGCCCGCCGCCCGGTGAAGTGCACCGATACCAGTTCACCGTCTATGCGCTCGGCACGGTACTCGAGATCGATGGCAACGTGAGCAACGCGCTCGCGGGCTACATGGTCAAGGCCAACAGCCTGGCCTCGGCGACGATTACGGCGGTGTACACGCGGTAAATCTGCGCGTAAGGCCCCGCACGCTACAGGATCATGCGCTTTCCGGCGCATAACTCAGAACGAAGTCTATTACGCGTGCTGCCGGCATCTCGCAGGGTTTCAGTCTCGGCGCTCCATCTCCGGTCAGGTACAGGTTGAAACTGACGTGATCGTCGCCGCCGAGGCGTTCCGCATACAACTTGTAGCGGCGACCGCCCGCGGCCCGGGTCAGCGTCGTTCCCCAGCGCGCCTCTTCGAACACACCTTGGCTGTAGCCTTCCGGGATCGCCATCAAGGCTTCCAGAAACGGTCCGAGGTCAGTCATCGCGCAGCCACTTGTACATGACGTAGGCATCAACATAGCCCAGCTCGGGATGGCGAAACGCACCGGGTAGCGTGCCCACGATCTCAAAGCCGAGCTTTTGCCAGAGCCGGACAGCGCCTGCGTTCGTGGCGGCGACGAAATTGAACTGCATGGCGGCGTAGCCCAATTCGCGCGCGACCTGCTGGGAGTGTGTGCAGAGCGCACTGGCCACACCCGCGCCGCGCGCCTCGGCCGCGACCATATAGCCGCAGTTGCAGACGTGATCGCCCGGGCCGTCCTGGTTGGTTTTGAGAAAGTAGGTTCCCACGATGACGCCGGCATCCTCAGCGACAAAAGTGACGCGCGGGTTTGTCATCCACGATCGCTCGGCATCGGCCCGTGTGGTGTCCCGCGGGTAGGCATAGGTCACACCCTGCGACACGATGTCTTCGAAGATCGGCCAGATGGCGGCGAAGTCGTCGCTCGTCGCTTCCCTGATGTTCATTGGAGTTTCCGATCGCCCAGCTGGCCCTACTATAGGGTTGTGACACGTGTGTGAACCAGAGCTGTGTGCTCTGCTAGTCTGCCCATCTCACCAATGACAGGGGATGAGACCATTGCGTAGCGCGATGATTGTGATCGGGGCGTTTCTGCTTGGCGGGTGTGCGAGCACGGCGCCATCCGAAGACCTCAGGACGGCGGCCATCATCATTACGAGCGAGGCGGGGGCCAAGCTCGCGGCGGCACCAGCGGTATCGTTCAAACGCGGACGCGGCACGGGCCCCGTGATTGAAGTCTGGCCCGATAAGACCAGGCAGACGATTGACGGCATCGGTTCCTCGTTTACCGAATCTTCGGCCTATGTGCTCGCACATCTTGAACCGGAACGGCGCCGCGCGCTCATGCGAGCGCTCTATGGCGAAGGCGGTGCCAATTTTTCGCTGGCTCGCACGGTCATCGGGTCCACAGACTTCTCGGTGAACGGCAAACAATCCTACGCCGATGCGCCCGGCGAGACGCCGCTCGGGTCCTTCTCTGTCGGCATGGACCTGGATGGCTTTGCGCGCGTCGAACACCCAGGCATTCGCGACGAAACCTTCGATGTGCTGCCCATGATTCAGGAAGCGCTGGCCATCAAGCGTGAGCAACAAGACGGTGGGTTTCGAATCGTTGCTTCCGCCTGGACGGCGCCGCCGTGGATGAAGGACATCGAGACCTGGTACATCGGGCTCTCAGAAGAGAACAACTGGCAGGGAACGGGTGGGAGCCTCAAGCCTGAGCATGAAGCCACCTATGCCAACTATCTGGTTCGCTACCTGGACGCCTACGACGCACGCGGTGTCGACATCTGGGGTCTGACGCCCGTCAACGAACCGCACGGCAACAGCGGCCAGTGGGAAAGCATGCATTTCACACCCGAGACGCAGCGCGATTTCATTACGGAGCACCTGGGACCCGCGTTGCGCGACGGCGGGCACGGTGACATCGAGCTGCTCGTCTACGACCAGAATCGTGATGACATGGTGCACTGGGCCGAGGTGATCCTCGGCGACGCCGAGGCTGCACAGTATGTCTCCGGCACGGCGATCCACTGGTACGCGAGTACATTTCGCGTCTTTGAAGACGCACTGGATACGGTGCACGACCGGTTTCCGGCGTTTCGCATCATTCACACGGAAGGCACGATCGACAATCTGGGCGTCGAAGCCCCTGGGGGCGTCTGGGACCCCGAAGGCTACAAGGAGTCAGGCTGGTTTCAGAATGACGCATTCTGGTGGCAGCCCAATGCCAGTGACTGGGCCTACGCGGCCGAGTGGGCGCCCAACGTAGACGATCACCCGCTCTACACGCCCGTGCACCGCTATGCCCGCAACATCATCGTCAGTCTTGATCACTGGGTCAGCGGCTGGATTGACTGGAACGTCGTGCTCGACCGCGAGGGTGGCCCTAACCACGTCGGCAACTTTTGTGGCGCCCCCATAATGATCGACACGGCGACGGGTGAGATTTACTACACACCCATCTACTACGTGCTCGCTCAGTTCAGCCGCACGATTCGCCCCGGCGATCGCGCGATCCGAACATCGACGACACGCGCCACACTCGGCGACGACGATCTGCACGCGAGCGCGACGATCAATGACGCTGGCCTTGTCAGCGTGCAGGTGCTGAACACGACGCCGCGCCCCATCGACTACAGTCTGCAAATCGGCGAGCAGTACGCCGCCATCACGATTCCCGCCAATGCCCTGCAAACCGTCCAGGTAGCGACTCATGAATAAGAACTCCGTAACCGTTGGCCTGGCGCAAATCGCACCCGCCTGGCTCGACCGCGCCGCCGGCACCGAGAAGATCGTCGCGTGGATCGACAAGGCCGGTGGCGAATCCTGCGACCTCGTCGTGTTCGGTGAAGCGCTGTTGCCCGGCTATCCGTTCTGGGTCGAGCGCACGGACGGTGCGCGTTTTGAGTCGGCGCTACAAAAAGAACTCTACGCTCACTATGCCGAGCAGGCCGTGGTCCCCGAGCGCGGCGATCTTGATCCCGTCCGGGAGGCGGCGCGGCGCAACAGCTGCGCGGTGTACCTCGGCACGATTGAGCGCGCGGCCGACCGCGGTGGTCACAGCCTGTATTGCTCAATGGTCTACATCGACAAGCAGGGTGAGATTGGGTCGATACACCGCAAGCTCATGCCGACCTACGAGGAGCGGCTCGTGTGGTCACCGGGCGATGGTCATGGCCTGCGCACGCACAGCCTGGGGGCGTTTACCGTCGGTGGTCTCAACTGCTGGGAGAACTGGCTGCCGCTTCCGCGCGCGGCGTTGTACGCCGCCGGGGAGGATCTGCATGTGGCCATCTGGCCGGGCAGCGTTCGCAACACCGAAGACATCACGCGATTCATCGCTAAAGAGGGGCGGTCGTTTGTGATCTCGGTCTCGGGGCTCATGCGTCGCTCGGACATTGGCGACGACCTGCCGCAAGCCAACCTGCTGCGTGAAACGGCCAACGACATCATGGCCAATGGTGGGTCCTGCCTCGCCGCACCCAATGGTGATTGGGTGCTGGAGCCCGAGGTCGATGTGGAATCGCTGCGCGTCGCCGTGCTCGATCACCGCGCGGTGCTTGAAGCCCGCCAAAACCTTGACGTTGTTGGCCACTACTCGCGGCCCGATGTCACGTCACTGCACGTGAATCGCACGCGCCAGTCGACGGTGACGTTCGAAGACTAAACGGCTGCGGCGAAGAAGTGCTCTTTGAGGGGTAGGGCGGCCGCACCAATGGCACTCGCATTGCCACCGGCTTTCGACACGAGCAGCTGCGGCAGTGCTCTGGGCTTGCCGCGCCGCGAGTCGTTGTACATGTTGATGTAGGGGATCACGCGCCGCGCGAGCGGCCGCGGCATGCGACCTCCGAACACGATGGCCTCGGGGTCAAGGATCGCGGCCAGCGCGGAGCAGATCAGAGAGAACGAGCTGCGTGTCTTCGTGATCCACTCATCGATGCCTGGCCACTCGGCATCGAACTCCCGCAGCATTTCGGACACGCCCGGAAACTCGACGTCATACTCGCCCAACGTTTGCCGCAGCGATTCCAGGGACGGGTGCTGATAGATGTTCTTGGGTAACAGCAAGCCGATCTCGCCGCCGTTACCGTTTGTGCCGCGCATGAGCTCGTGGTTCATGACGATGCCGCCACCGAGCAACGTGTCGATGTAGAGGTAGGCGAAGTTATCGTACTCGCGCCCCACACCGACGAGGCTTTCGCCGACGGCCGCCGCGTTGCCGTCGTTCTCCACCCAGACGGGCATGTCGAAGCGGTCTTCGAATAAACGATCAATGGCAATGAGCGCCCAGTCGTCCAGAGGCCGCGGCGTGTTGTAGACGGCCTTCGGGCCAATGTAGCGGCCCGAAATACTGACACCCATGCCGAACACGCGCTCGAGCGGAATGTTGTGCTTCTGGATCATGCCGTCGACGATCCGCTCCACCGTGTCGAGCACGGCGTTACGCGTCATCGCAGGCAGGTCGTGTTTTTCTTCGTCGAGAATTGTGACGGAGAAGTCGATCAACGCAACGGAGATCGCGTCAGTCATCATCGAGACGCCAAACGTGTAGGCAAAGTCCGGCGTAATTCGAACCGACTGGCCAGGTTGGCCACGTCGGCCGCTAAGAACCTTGCCACCCTCGGCCAGCGCATTGATGGAGACCAGGCCTTTGACGATGCGCGAAATGCTCTGTTGTGCGAGGCCCGTGGCTTTGGCAAGCCTCGGCTGGCCGATCTCGCCGCTCCGCACCACGGTTCCGAGAACCCGTCTCTCGGAGCGGGACAGCCCTTTGAGTCCGTTTGCGGCGTAAAAATCGGGCACGCCCGAGCGATAGGGGTGTTCCAGCACCGTCGTTGATTCCTCCCGAAAGCGCGCATCGTAGCCGGGTTGCGCCCGGTCTGGCGATTCGGTCGTTACATTAGCAAACAAATAATACTCACTGTGGGTTGTATGAAGGGTGGTAATGTGTCATAAACGGTGGCGACGGCAGGCCGGGGGGCCACAGAACCGGGAATTCTGGGCCTGTCAGCTTGGGAACATTCAGATATTGAGGGGGGTTTCTCATGTCTAGGTACACGCGTTTTTGCCGCGGGATCGCTGCTCTTTCAGTGGCGATTCTGCCGGCGTTTGCGATGGCGCAATCCGACTCGGACGACGAGGGCGGTGTCATCGAGGAGATCGTCGTCACCGGTACCGGTGCCAGCGTTGCTCGAACCCAGTTCGAAACACCGCAGACGGTCACGCAGTTCAACGAAGAAGACATCCGGTCATTCTCGTCCTCGAGTCAGGCTGACATCCTGACCCAGCTGCCCGGCGTCAGCGCCGAGGGCGGTGGTGGTGAGGTCGCGACCAACGTCTTTCACCGCGCCCTGCCATCAGGCGGGCAGTTCTCGTTCACGCCGTTGCTCTACGACGGGATGCCGGCATTCACAACGTTCGGCCTGAACTCATCGGCTTTTGACGTCTACTACCGCAACGACCTCGGTATCCAACGTTCCGAATTCGTGAGCGGCGGCGTGTCGAACCTGTTCGGCCCGGGCTCGGTGGCCGGCATCGTCAACTACATCAGTAAGACGGGTGACGACGATCCGACGGGTACGGTCCAGGTCGAAGTGGCCGAGGAAGGCCGCTTCCGCGGTGACTACTTCTTCAGTGGTCCGCTGGGTGGCGACAGCTCGAACACCTACTATGCGCTGTCGGGCTACTACCGTGTCGACGAGGGTCCGCTCAAGTCTGGACTGGAGACTCGTGGCTTCCAGCTGCGCGGCAACTTGAAGCACATGTTCAGTGACGGCAGCGGTTCGATCACCGTGTACGGCCAAGCCATCGACGACAAAGTGCAGTTTTTCCTGCCGCTGCCTGTCGACGGCAACTCGCGTGAGCGCGTGAATGGTAATGATGGCAACGAGGTGTTCACGATGAACACGGTCGATGCTGTCGGCCTCTCCTACGACACACCTGATGGTCGCTTCACGACGCCGATCGGCGATGGTGTTGTGACCAAGGGTTCGTCGATCGCGGCCGTGCTCGACAAGGACCTCACCGAGGACTGGACGCTCAACGCGAAAATCCGCTACGCGCGCTACGACCACCAGTTCAACCTGTTCCTCGACGGTGACGCGATCGGACCCAACACGCCTGAAACGCAGGCGGAGTACCTGGCCAACCGCGGCCTGGACGCCGTTGCCACAGGCGCGACGTTCACCTTCGCCGACAACGGGGATGTGCTGCCGGCCAACTACCTGCTGTTCGGTAACCGCACACTCGACCGGTGGCGCGATGCCACGGACTTCTCGGCGGAGATCAGTGTCGGTCGCAACATCACGATCGGCGATGCCGAGCACGCGATCACGATTGGCGGCTTCTTCTCCGATTCGCAGGCCGATGACATCAACTACATCACCACCTACCTCGGTGAGTTCAGCAACGCGCCGCGCCTCGTCAATGTGACGCTCGACGATGTTGCCGATGACGGCACGGGGCAGGGCAACCTGATTGCCGCGGCCGGCTCGACCTATCAGTGGGTGGTCAATGGGCTCGCCAACGCGAATGGTCTCGTCGGTAACCGCGATCGCAGCGCCAGCCGCACGGCGTTCTACATCGCCGATCAGATCGAAATGAACGATTGGTCCTTCGACTTCGGCGCACGTGTTGAGCGTCTTGACGGTGATGTCCGGCAATTCAACACGAGCTCGTTCCAGCTCGCCAACGACCCGCTCGTGAATGACGCGCTCGAGAACGTGAGCTTCACTAACGGTTCGTTGACGGCCGACACCGTAAGCGCCACGGAGTGGGCGTTCTCTGCCGGTGCGCTGTACCGCCTCAACGACACCACGAACCTGTTTGCCAACGCCTCGCGTGGTTTCTTCTTCCCGCAAATCCGAAGCGTCCCGTTTAACAACGGCCAACTCGCATCGTACGAAGGCGAGATCATCGACACGATCGAGGCCGGTGTGAAGTTCGAGCACGACAACTGGGACGCTTACGCGGCGCTGTTCTACACAACGCTGGACGATCGTCGCAATGTCGACTTCGAAAACGACCCGAACAACCCGGGCAACATCATCGAAGTCGTCACGATCCAGTCGACGGAAGCCTTCGGTATCGAGGCCAGTGCAACCTACTACATCAACGACAACTGGTCGCTGCACGGCAACATCACGCTGCGTGACCACGAGTTCACTGATGCAGGTAACCCTGATGTCGTCGGCCAGGAACTGCGTCGTCAGCCGACGGAGCTGGCCAACACGGCCGTGCGCTTCAACTACGGCAACTTCGATGCGGCGCTGTTCCACAACTTCCACGGTGACAACTTCGCCAATGACACCAACAGCGTGAAGCTCGACAGCTACAATCTGCTGCGTCTGGAAGCGGGGTACACGTTTGAACTCGATAACGCGCAAACAGCTCGAGTCAGCGTGCACGTGTTCAACCTGACGGATGAGCAGGGCATCACCGAAGGCTCCCCGCGTCAGGGTAACGCCCAATCGGGCCAGCCAGCGCAGTTCTTCGTGGGACGACCGATTCTCCCCCGTCGAGTTATGCTCCGACTCGCTTACGATTTCTGAGTCGACGCGCGCCCCGGCGGGCTGTTGCGCAACCACCGCAACACGCCCCCGCCCGCTGGGGCACTTTTCTCGGCGCGCCGCTATCGCGGCGGGTCAGACTCCCGGGTGATCGTTCATGAATGAACTCGACTACATCGTCGTCGCGCTCTACATGGGCGGGCTGCTTTTGTTTGGCTTTATGCTGCGCGACCAGTCCAGTGAAGGGGATTACTTTCTGGGCGGTCGAAGCATGGGCTGGTTTCCGCTTACGCTGTCGACGATGGCGACACAGCTCTCGGCGATCAGCTTCGTCTCGGCGCCAGCCTTTGTCGGCCTGCGAGATGGGGGTGGCCTTAAGTGGCTGACCTACGAGTTCTCGCTGCCACTCGCGATGATTCTCGTGATGTTCGTCATCGCGCCCGCGCTGTACCGCGCGGGAATCGTCAGCATCTATGAGTTTCTTGAGAACCGATTCGGGCGCGGCACACGCATCCTGATCAGCGCGTCGTTCCAGATCGTGCGCTCGTTCGCCACGGGCATCATGGTCTATGCGATGGGTCTGATCCTCGAGGCCGTTATCGGCATCCCACTCTGGCAGTCCCTGTTCGTGGTCGGGATCATCACACTCGTCTATTCGACGTCCGGTGGGATGAAGGCAGTGGTGTACGGGGACGCCATCCAAATGTTCCTGATCTTCGGCGGGCTGCTTGTCGTCACGATCTACGCACTGGCCGATATTGGCGGCATGGGCGCATTCTGGCAGCAGGTCGACACCGAGCGACTGGTTGCCGTCGATTTCGATGACCTGGGTCTGAACGGAGACGAATTCGGATTCATCCCGATGCTGTTCGGTGGCTTCGTTCTGTACGCCTCTTACTACGGGTGCGACCAGACGCAGGCGCAGCGCATCATCTCGGCCAAGAACCTGAAAGACACTCGTGTGCTGTTGTTCGCAAACGGCATTCTGCGGTTCCCGCTCGTGTTGCTGTACTGCTTCGCGGGTCTGATTGTCGGCGTGGCCGTGATGGGCGACCCGGACCTCGCGGCCAAGATTCCGGCCGACAAGCCTGACTACATGATGCCGATCTTCATCGTCGAGCATCTGCCCCACGGCGTGATCGGTTTGCTGCTCGTCGCCATCATGGCCGCCGCGATGTCGTCACTGAGTTCGGCCGTGAATTCGCTGGCGGCGGTGACCATGGAAGATCTTTCGGTGCTGGGCTTTCGCCCGGAAACGGAGCGCAAACAGGTCGTACTCGCGCGCGGCGTTTCGGTGTTCTGGGGGGTGGCGATTCTTATCATGTCGCTGTTCGCAGGCGCCATCGCGCCTACGGTCATCGAGGCGATTAACAAGGTGGGCTCGGCGCTCTACGGCCCCATCCTAGCGGTGTTCCTCATGGGCATGCTGACGCGACGCGTCAACGGCATCGGGGCCAGTGTGGGGCTGCTCGTCGGTATGGGCTTTAATCTCTACCTCTGGAAGTCGCAGCCACAGATCTTCTGGATGTGGTGGAATTTCATCGGGCTCGTGCTCACGACGGTCGTTGCCTTTGTGCTCAGCGCCTTTGCTAAAGCGGAAGCGCAGGAGACCGCGCCCGAGTCTGAGCCAAGCGGCTTCGCGGACATCCTTCGCTCGCGATACACCGTGGCGCTCGTCGCCGTGTTCGGCTTGATCGTCGTGATCAGCACGGTACTCAAGGACGCCAAGTCGTGGTTCGTGCCGTAGACGACATGAACGGCTCGAACCGGGACGTGCTTGTGCACTGGTTCCGGGTGGGCGTCGAACGCTGCCTGCCTCGAACCGTGTTACCGCCTGTGTTGCCGCAGGACCCGCCCGTGGGTCGCAACATCGTGCTGGGCGCGGGCAAGGCCGCAGCCGCCATGGCCGCGGTTGCCCACGAGCGGCTGCGGGGCGAGACGGTCGGTCTTGTCGTCACGCGGTACGGGCACGGTGAGGCCGCCTCGACGGGCAACATCGAGGTTGTTGAGGCGAGCCATCCCGTGCCTGACGTACAGTCCGAGGTCGCGGCCGCGCGCATGCTGGAACTGGCGGCCAGCGCCACGCCCGACGATCGCGTACTGTTCATGATGTCGGGTGGTGGCTCGGCATTGCTGTGCGCACCGATCGACGGTGTGCAGGCCGAGAAAAAACGTGCGGTCACGGGCTTCCTGCTCCACAGCGGCGCGCCGATTCAGGACATGAACTGCGTTCGCAAACACTTGTCACGAATCAAGGGCGGCGGGCTCGCGCACGCCGCGTCGGCTGCCGAGCTCAGAACGTTCGCCATCTCGGATGTCGTGGGCGACGCATTGACCGATATTGCTTCGGGACCCTCGGTGCCCTACGAGCGTGATGTCGCCACTGCCATCGCTGTGCTTGAGAAATACGGGTACGCGGGAGCGCGGGCTTTTGAGGCCGCCATGCAGGCGGCGGATGTCATCGACGCGCCGCAGCACGATGCGCGCGTGGTTGCCAATGCGGCCATGGCGCTCAACGCGATCGCCCGTGAAGCCGAGAATGCGGGCTGGACGCCGGTGCTGCTGGGCGATGATCTCGAGGGTCGGGCCCGGGACATCGGGCGGGCCCACGCAGGCATTGCGCGACACTACCGCTCCCAGCCGGGGCGTCACGCGCTGATTTCGGGTGGTGAGCTCACCGTTGAGGTGAAGAACACGGTGGGTCGTGGCGGCCCCAACCTCGAATATCTGACGAGCCTCATGCTGAACCTGAACGGCCTCGCCGGCGTCGAGGCGATCGCCTGCGACAGTGACGGCATTGACGGCTCTGAGGACAACGCGGGCGGCTACATCGGGCCAGACTCGCTCGAGCGCGCGCAGTCGCTGGGAATCGACCTAGACAGACTGCTGGAACTCAACGATACGTACGCCGGGTTTGAAGCGCTCGGCGATCTGATCGTGACGGGGCCCACGCTTACCAATATCAACGACATCCGGGTCATTCTCGTGGACCCGGCGCAAGAGGCTTAGTTCTGTGCAACAGGGAATCGACCAGGCAGCACGCAACATTCTCGAGACGAACGATAAGGGCGGTTTCACCGTGCCGACGTCGGGGCTCTACCCGTACCAGTGGAATTGGGACTCGGTTTTTGTCGCACTGGGCTTTGCACAGTTCGATCCCGCGCGAGCCTGCCGGGAGATCGAGACACTTTTTGAGGCGCAGTGGGACGACGGCTTCGTGCCGCACATTATTTTCAGACGTGACGACCCGGACTACTTTCCGGGCCCGAGCTTTTGGCAGGCCGGTGCGAAACTACCCTCATCGGGAATCACGCAGCCACCCGTCGCGGCGACGGCATTACGCACGCTCAGGGAGTCGACGGCCGACACGGCGGTGCGAGACCGTATCGATGCGCTGTTCGAGCCCGTACTCGAGTGGCACCGCTGGTTCATGCGTTACCGAGTGCCCGAGTCTTGCGGCGCCGTTGTCATTACGCACCCCTGGGAAAGCGGACGCGACAACTCTCCGGAATGGGATGCGGCGGCCGCGAACATCGACGTCTCGCAGGTCGGGCCTTACACGCGCCGCGATCTTGCGCATGCGGACGCTGACATGCGACCCACGAAGTTGGACTACGACCGCTACGTGGCGCTGGTCGAATTTGGGCGTGACACTGGGTGGGATCACGGCGCAATTGCCACCGGTGGACCGTTCCGCGTGGCCGATGTCGGGATGACCATGATTCTGCTGCGTGCGATGCGTGACCTCATAGCGCTTGCTGATGCCACGGGTCACAGCGACGTCGTCGACGAGCTCGAGAGCTACGTGGGACGTCTGAATCGCGGCGTTGACTACCTCTGGAATGCCGAGTCGGACACCTTCTGCTCCCGCGACACGATTACGGGCGCGCATTCAGGCTTTGTGACCAGCGCATCCTTTCTGTATGCCTATGCGGATGCCGGTACACCGGAGCAACGTGCCCGGATGGCGGCACACTGGCAGCGCATTGCAAGCCGCGTCGAGTACATGGTGCCGAGCCACGATCCCGACGATGTGCTTTTCGATCACAAGCGCTACTGGCGCGGTCCCGTGTGGATCGTGGTGAACTACATGCTGGCCGTTGGGTTCCGGGAACAAGGCCTCGACGACTGGGCGGACCGTGTGCGGTCGGACTCGCAGCGCATGATCCGCGAGCATGGATTCAGTGAGGCGTTCTCGCCCTTGGACGCCGGTGGTACCGGGGGCACCAACTTCTCGTGGACGGCGGCTATGTGGCTTGCCTGGTGCGGCGAAGGTACCTGAATCATGAGCCGCGTGGTTTGCTTCGGCGAGGCGCTGATCGATTTTCTCAACACGGGGCAACAGCTCGATGGCGAGCTGATGCTCAACAGCTTCACGCAATACCCCGGCGGGGCACCGGCCAATGCAGCGGTGGCTGTCTCGAGGCTGGGCGGTCGCGCTGCGTTTGCGGGGCAAGTGGGTGACGACGCCTTTGGCCATTTTCTGTTGCGCGCGCTCAGACGTTACGGCGTCGATACCGCACACGTCGCGGTGCACGCGACAGCGCCGACACCGCTGGCCTTCGTGTTTCTGGACGCAGAGGGTGAACGCAGCTTCACGTTCCGTCGCGACGGGACTGCCGACATCGTGCTCGAGGCGGCGCAGATCAGCGATGCCTGGTTTGCAGATACGGGCATCGCACACTTCTGCAGCAACACGATGACCGATGCGCACTGCGCTGCGGTGACAGCGCACTTCGTCTCGCGGGCCAAGGCGCATGGTGCGGTCGTGAGCTTCGATGTGAATTTGCGCCACAACCTGTGGCCCAGCGGCACGGTCGACATCGATACGGTCAACGCGCTTGTCTTTAAGGCCGATCTCGTCAAGTTTGCACGCGAGGAGCTCGAACACTTGAGTGAGCGCGATGAGGACAGCTATCTGTCGCGCTGTTTCGAACACGGTGTCATTGCAGCCTTGGTCACCGATGGCCCGAATCCGCTTGAGATTCGCACGGCAACGGCGTCGACCACAGTGGTGCCGCCGACAGTGACGGCCGTGGACACCACGGGCGGCGGGGATGCCTTCATTGGTGCTGTGCTGTTCGGGCTCAGTCAGGACTCGAAGCCCGCAGTCTATCTCGCGGACGAAATCAGACTCCCGCGCCTCGTCGCCTCGGCAGCACACTGCGGTGCGTTGGCCGTGACACGCCGCGGTGCGTTTCCGTCGTTTCCAACGTTCGCCGATGTGGCCGGTATCTGGGACGCGCCATGACCCAGTTTGCTGACCCGGTCTTCCTGCGCGAACACATCCGATCGATCCTCGACTTCTACGCGCCGGAGGTGAGGGATCCCGCGGGTGGCTTCTTCCAGAACTTCCGCGACGACGGCAGCGTGTTCGCGCCCGGGGAGCGCCACCTCGTGAGCAGCTGCCGAATGGTTGTGAACTACTGCCGCGCCTATGAGCTCTTTGACGACACGACCTATCGCGATCTCGCGATCCACGGGCTTGAGTTTCTTCGTCGTGTGCACTGGGCCCCGTCGCGTCGTGGTTTCAACTGGACGCTGCGAGAGGGGACGCAGCCCGCCGACAAGACCAACCACTGCTACGGGCTGGCTTTCGTCGTGTTGACGGCAGCGGCCGCGCACAAGGTGGGATTGTCGGGCGCCGACGACGATCTCGAACGCGCTTGGAGCATTTTGGAGACGCGCCTCTGGGACGCCGATGCGGGGCTTTATGCTGACGAGGCCACGCCCGATTGGGCACGTGTTGATCCCTATCGCGGACAGAATGCGAATATGCACAGCTGCGAGGCGTTTATCGAGGCGTTTGAGGCGACGAGAGAGCAGAAGTACCTGGATCGCGCTGTCGCGCTGGCGCGTCGTGTCACGGTAGAGCTGGCGGGGCAGTCCGACGACCTGGTGTGGGAGCACTTCACACCTGAACTCGCCATCGACTGGGACTACAACCGCGATGACCCCAAGAACCTTTATCGACCCTGGGGCTTTCAGCCGGGGCACCAGACAGAGTGGACCAAGCTCTTGCTGACACTGTATGGCCTGTGCCCCGAGTCCTGGATGCTGACGCGAGCGGCGGCGCTTTTTGATCGCGCGCTGGACGTTGCATGGGACCACCGACATGGCGGCATTCTCTACGGCTTTGCGCCTGATGGGACGATCTGTGACGACGACAAGTATTTCTGGGTGCAGGCCGAGTCGTTCGCAGCCAGTCACCGCCTGTTCCAGCACACAGGCGACGCGCGGTACGCCGACTGGTACCAGAAAATCTGGCAGTACGCCTGGGACCATTTCGTCGACCATGAGCACGGTGGCTGGTATCGCGTGCTGACCGCGGATGGCCGCAAGTACAGCGACGAGAAGTCCACGGCAGGCGGCAAATGCGACTACCACACGATCGGCGCCTGCTGGGACGTGCTGCGCGCAAGCTAGTGCGCTCGCAGCAAAGTCAACGCCACTTGACAAAATACTGTCAAGCTTTTGGGCTCGGCGATTCTTGGACGAGAGCTCGCCATTCTGGTGGTTTCGTGTGGTACCTTCGGCCGGATGGGGTTGTGTGCGACCCCCCAAGAATCGTGGGACGACATACCTGTTCAGGGGAGGGCAGGGAGTGGAAGACGTCCCGGGGAATACGGTCTTCACGGAAGTCCGAGACAGCCGCTTTTCGGGCGATGCAACGCTCGAAGAGCTGCAAATTGCTGTCGAAAACGCAATGACTGGCATTTCGTGGCTCGACACCGAAGGCATATTCCGCCAGGTGCGCGACGGCTATGCGGCGATGCTGGGTTACACGCCGGCCGAGATGATTGGGTCGTCGTGGGCAGTAACCGTTCCGGAGAGCGATCAGCCAACTGCGGTCGATGCCGTGCACAAGATGCTCGACGACGGTCGCGCGACCGTGGAAACGCGTGCGATTCGCAAAGACGGCACCATCTTCTACAAGCGCCTGTTGCTTGTGAAAACCGTCGATGCAGGTGGTCGTCACAACGGGCACTACTGCTTCATGAGCGACATCAGCGCCCGCAAAGAAGCGCAACGCCGGCTCGTTGATGCCGAGCGCCTTAAGACTATCGGGACGATGGCCGGCGGGATCGCGCACGACCTCAATAACTTGCTGACGCCCATCGTTGGTGGCGCAGAGCTCATTGCAGCCACCCATTGCACACATGAGGCGCCCGCGCGGTCAATTCGCGAGGCGGCTGCACGCGCCCAGGAGTTGATTGCTCGGCTACTCAAGTTCAGTAGCGCTGAGCGTGAACAGAAAAAGCCCGTGAACCTCAGCAATGCGGTGCGGGTGGCCTTGCAGTTCGTGTCGGGATCCCTCCCCGCGAACGTCGCGGTTGAGGCGGAATACAGCGCTGATGCCGATACGGTCTTGGGGCTCGAGGTGTCGCTCGAGCTCATTGTCATGAACCTGGTTGCGAATGCCGGACACGCGATGCGCGATGCGGGTGGCACGCTGTTTGTCGCGCTGCGCAACGTGAGCCCGGCGGAAGTCGAACTGGTCGTGACCGATACGGGATCTGGCATCGCGGCCGAACGTATCGATCGTATCTTTGAAGCGTTTTACACCACTAAGTCTCCGGCAGAGGGCACTGGCCTTGGTTTGCTCATGGTGCGCGAGGCCGTCGAAGACATGGGTGGGCGCATCAGCGTTACCTCGACGGAAGGCGAAGGCGCAGAGTTTCGCGTCGTGTTGCCTGTGAGCGATGCATCGACAGAGCCAGACGAGAAGCACAACGCGCACGAGACGCCTAGCCTTCGCATCATGGTCATTGATGACGAGAAACCCGTGCTCGATGTGTGCTGCGGCATGCTCGAACACCTGGGCCACCAAGTCGACGGCTTTACAGATCCGACCAAGGCGTTGGCCGAGCCGCTCGCGGATTACGACCTCGTCATCACGGATTACCGCATCGGCGGTGTGTCCGGTCTCGATGTCATTGAGCAACTCGAGGGGTACTCCGGTCCGATCATCCTGATCTCGGGTCACATCGACAGCTCGCAGACCCTGCCTGACAAGGTCACGGCATGTTTACCGAAGCCGTTTCGGATTCTCGATCTGCAAGAAGCCATTCACGGCGTTACGAGAGGCCGCGAGGCCGGCTAGCGTGAGCGCGGCGGCGTCGCATCCAAAGGGACGCGATGACGGTTACGAGACAGGCGACGACATAGATTTGCATGTTGCGCTGACCCGGGAATACGCCTTGACCTATCAGGTTGCTACCCCAGTAGGTGATGCTGGCCCCAGCCGTGAGCAACGCCATGGGAATGATCGCCATGAGCACCAAGGCGCCGGCACGATCATTGATGCCCAGGTAGATCAATGCGGCCCCCGTGATGAAGTTCGATGACCCGAACGCCGCCATGAGCACGAGCTGGTCGCGCCCGGTTGGGCCCGCAAGATCGAGCCCGGCGAGACCTGCTGCGACACTGCCAAAAAGAACGGTGTGAACGACGCCGCGGATCAGGTCGTAGCTGCCCAGCGCGATGGCGACGATGGAAACGAAACGAGGCCAGTGGTGCATGATGGCGATCTCCAGAAACCCGACACGGAGTGTCGCCGGTGCCGTGTGGAGAAAGCGCAAGGCAACGTAAGGAAGTGTCAGCGTCCATTCGCAACCGCAAGCCGTGACGTTATCAGTGATCGCAGCTCTTGTTCATAGGCTGCGCTGAGGTCGTCAAATGTCTTCGTCCCGAGCATCTGTGTGAGCGTGGCTGTAGACACCACGAAGTAATTGATGGCGCCGAGCAGTTGGTACACCAGCGCCAGCGAACATGCAGGTTCTTCGTCGCCCAACGCGTCTCGCGCCAGATCGGTCAAGGTGTCGAGGAAGGCTGTCAGATACCAGGTGCGCGCCGACTCCGCACGGCGTTTGTTGTCGAGCAGTTCACGCATAAGCAGGCGTGTGTCGTCGCTGTGCTCAAGCGACGCTTTGAGGATCGCGAGGAACACGATTTCAAATCGTTCTCCGGAGTCGGAAGTTGACTCACCGGCGTCTTTGAGATTAGCCATGAGGCGTTCGGAAATGCGCGCCAGCACCTCGGCGTAGAGTTTCTCCTTGCTGCCGAAGTGGTGCAGCAGTGCCTGCTTCGTAAAGGGCAGCGACTCCGCGATGTTGGCGATGCTGGTGCCGTAGAAACCGCGTTCGGCGAAGGCGCGTGTCGCCGCATCGATAAAGCGTTCCCGAGTGTCAGTCATGTGTCGTCACCGCCCGGTTGTGGTGCCTTGGCCCCGCCTCAGCGCAGTGTACTTGACGACTTACCATTTGGTAAGTATCGTACTTACCATTCGGTAAGTCCAGAGTGCGGCGCTATGGATCACGCAACAGAAGTCGAGCTCGCCAAGGAGCTCCTGGCATTGAAGGCTGAAAAGTCCGCGTATCTCGATGACGCGGTGACACGACGGCCCATCACGGACTACCTCGACCCTGAGCGCTTCCGCATGGAGCAGGAGCGCATCTTTCGCGTCGTGCCTCAACCGGTCTTGCAAGCGAGCGAGTTGCCGGAGCCCGGCAGCTTCGCCGTGCGCGAGTTCGCGGGTCTGCCTGTGCTGTTTACGCGTGATGCGGACGGCGTTGCACACGCGTTCCTGAACGTGTGCCGCCACCGCGGCAGCCGCCTGGTCGCAGAAGCCTCGGGCTGCAAGCGGCGCTTCTCGTGTCCCTATCACGCCTGGACTTACGACAGCCGGGGCGCGCTCGTGGGCGTGCCGCATGAGAAACAGGGCTTTCCAGATCTGGATCGCGGCGCCATGTCTCTGCGGCGCGTGGGTTGCGCGGAGCGCCACGGCTTCATCTGGGCCTGGGCGGATGGCGAGGCATCGCCCGATATCGATGCATCACTGGCCGGTCTTGCGCCCGACCTCGAGCAGCTCGATGCCCAAAATCACACGGTGCTGCACACCGAGGTACAGGTTCGGCGCGTCAACTGGAAACTGCTCGTTGAAGGGGGCATTGAGGCCTACCACTTCCGTGTGGCGCACCGCGACACGATCGCGCCGTACTTCAACGACAACTTGTCGACCTACCGAAGCTTCGGCGCGCACATGCGCTCCATTCTCTCCAAGCGCACGATGAACGATCTCGTTGAGACGCCTGAAGCCGAGTGGCGTCTGCGCGATCACGCGCAGGTGCTCTACACGATCTTCCCAGGCAGCTCGTTCCTCTTGCAGGCAGACCACATTGCCTGGATCCAGCAGGAGGCGATCAGTGCCGACACCACGCGGGTGCGCCTGAGCACACTCGTGCCGGCCGATCGCGTCGAGACCGACGCCGACCTGGCGCACTGGGCAAGGAACCATGAGATCACGGTGACGACACTCAACGAAGACTTCGAAATCGGCGAAGGGATTCAGGCGGGCCTGGCCTCGGGTGCAAATACCCACCTGACATTTGGTCGCTTCGAGGGCGCGCTCGAGGTGTTCAATGCCGCAGTCGATGCCAGGTTGCAGGACGACTAACCGCTGAGCTCGCCCACGAGGCGTTCGACCACGTCAACAAGCGCCGCATTCCTCTTGTCGTCGAGCGCATCCGGATGCGGCGCGGCGAACCGCCCGCTGTCGTTGTCGAAATATTTGCCCGACGCATCGGCAAATTGATCGCCGAGCGCCGCGTCCACGAGGATGTTGGCGCCAATGCTCAGATCCTTGCCGTCCATCCCGTAGGCGTCCTTGACCATCTTGCTGCCGATGAAAGACGCGGGGTTCACGGCAACAATAACCGGACTGCGGGTACCCAGCTGCTTGGCGAGGTGCGCGGTCCACATCGTGATCGCGAGTTTGCTTTGTGCATAGGCGCTGCTGTCGTCGAGCGTCCGCTTACCGGCAAGTGCATTGAGGTCGACGGGTGCCTGCGCTGCGGAGGACAGGTTGACCACGCGGCCGTCGGCCGGCAGCAGCGGCAGTAGCCGTTGCGTGAGCAGCCAGGGCGCGAGCGTGTTGACCACGAAGCGCACGTCGAAGCCATTGTCGAGCTGCGGCTTAGGCGTCTTGAAGACACCGGCGTTGTTAATGACGACATCAATGCGCGGGTGTTCGGCCGCAATCGCGTCGGCGAGCGCGTTGACCGCGGCCAGGTCTGACAGGTCGGCGCGGTAGGCCTGCGCCTCGCCAGAGCCTTCAAGGCCCGCCAGCGTTTGCATGGTGTTCTCGAGCTTTGCTTCGCTGCGGCCGTGCACAAGCACGGTGTGACCGAGCGCGACGAGTTGCTTGGCGGTCTCAAGCCCGATGCCGTCAGTGGCGCCCGTAAGCAGGATGGTCTTGGTCATGTGTCGGATTCCTGTGTGGGAAAGTGGGGGAGCACGTGCTCGGAAAGCTGTTCGAGTACTGCTTCTGTATCTGCGTTGGCAAAGCGCAAGTTCAGTGCCACGTGGTTGACACCCAGGTGTTCGCGAGTGCGCAGGTAGTCACGCAGCGCCCTAGCACCTGCGCGGATGCCAAGATGAATCGGGGACGGCGGGGCATCAGGGTCTTCCGCGAGGTCAATGTACAACGGTTCCATGACCGGTTTGTCATGGTCGCCGCTGGCCGCGACCCGTGCGCGGTAACTGGCAATCATTGCGCCCTGAGCCGCGGCCGGTCGCGGATAGGTCATCCAGCCGTCGGTGTTCGCCGCGATCCACGCGTCGTTTTGCTGACTCGATCCCGTGGTGAGTAGCGGCAGGTGTGCGGCAACCGGTCGCGGCAGCAGGTCGATGTTGCCGGACACCTCACCAAAGGCGTTACTAACCGTGCCCCCGGGCTGGCCCAGGTTGCGAATGTACTCGTAGCTCTCGCGAAACCGCGCGCCACGCGCTTCGAAATCGACGCCCATGGCCGGGTATTCGGCGGGACGATCGCCCGACGCAATGCCCAGCACGAGTCGGCCGCCCGACAGCACGTCAACGCTCGCGGCTGCCTTGGCGACATGCGCCGGATGGCGCAGCGGCAGAATCAGGCTCGCGACGCCGAGCGTGATGCGGTCCGTGACGGCAGCCAGCGTACCCAGGTAGACGAAGGGATCGAACAGCTGCCCGGCGTCGCCGAAACTCGGCACGTCAAACGGCACGTCGCGCAGCCATACGGCGGCGAATCCCAGTTGTTCGGCAAGCTGCACGCGTTCGATGTGGTCCGTCATGGTCGGCGCTGCGGTGTGCGCATAGCGCTCGAGCGGTACCACAAGCCCCAGGGTCATGCGGCCTGGCGCAAACGCGCGCGCGTAGCCCGTGTTGAGCGCGGGGAATGTGATGTTGTGATCAGTGGCTTGCCACATGGTGATGTCCTCCAATCAGCGGTAGCGCACCAGTGTGCGGCTCTCGATGCTCTGGCGCGGCCGCGTGGCCTGTGCGTCGCCAGGCAGATCCAGCGCACTGTGCCCGACCTGCGGTCGGCCTCGGTTGTCATAGATGTTGAAGATCGCGACCTCGTCGGGCGTCATGCCCGAGAGATAGAACCAGTCGTGTTGTGCGTTGGCGACGACGCCCAGGATGTGACCGATGCGATCTGGGTAGATAAGTTCGATGGGCACCCAGTCCTCGGCCGCCACGCTCGCCGGGTGCAAAAACCCGAGCGGCGATGATTCGATGGGGCGATCAATGGGCCGCCAGACATTGACGAAGCCGTAATGGCCCGCGCGGTAGTCGCGTGCGACCTCGGCGCCCACGAGGTCCTCGAGACGCTGTTCCGCGCCCGTCTGACTGTAATCGTTGTGGACGTTGCGAGCGGGGCGGCGCTCTGCGTCGGGATCGTCGATGCGCACCGTGTGGTCGAATACGACAACGTCTTCCGCGCCCGTCTGCTCGACGAGCAGCGCGGTGAGTTCCGCTTCATAGCGCTCACGCCAGGCTGCGGTTTCTGTGAAGTCGGTGACCGCCGACCTGTGCTCCACAAACTCGATGCCGTCCGCACTGAAGCCCGGCCGTACCGTAGCGCCACGAAGGTCACGGACCGAAACCTGGGTCGGCTTCAGCTCCGGGGAAATCAGCGTGCCCGCGACGCCGTCGACGTCGAATTGAAACGCCTGGGGCAAATCGGAACGGACGTGGTAGTTGACGTTGGCCGTGGTGTTCATGGCATCACTCCTGTGAGTGCGGTGGCGGTCTATCGCCATCGGATGCCAGAAGTCTATTAGAATCCGTTTCGGCTAGGAATGTGCTCAGAAAAGCTTCAGTTTATTGATATCGTATATAATGGGCTATGGACACTGAAGCACTCCGGCTCTTCGTGAAAGCCGCTGAACTCCTGAACATCAGCGCCGCGGGGCGCACGTTGGGGCTTGCGCCCGCTGTCGCCGGAGCGCGGCTGGCGAAGCTCGAGCGTGAAGTCGGCGCGGATCTACTGCACCGCTCCACGCGTCGCGTATCACTGTCGCTCGAGGGCGCCGAGTTCCTGCCCTACGCGCGCGAGATGATTGCGCAGGAAGACGCCGCGATGGCCGCGCTGGGCCATCACGGCGAAACCATTAAGGGGACGATTCGTTTTGCCGCGTCGAGCACGTTTGCACAACGTTACGTGGCGCCGGTCCTGCCCGAGTTTCTGTCGCGCTACCCGGAGATCAACCTGGAGTTGCGGCTCACCGATACGCCCACGAATCTCATCGAGGGCGGCTTCGATCTGGCATTGCGCAACTACGCCATTGAAGAGAGCGCGTTGCGTGCGCGCAAGCTGGCCGATGACGTTCGCGTGCTCTGTGCGGCGCCCAGCTATCTCGCGGAGCATGGCACACCCGAGGGCCCCAAAGCGCTGGCCGAACACCAGCTGCTCCTGTTCGGAGATGCCGCACCGCGTCAGTTGTTGTCGGACACCAGCGATCGCGGCTGCACGTTTCCGCCGCCCGATTCAAACGCGCGCGTGATCTGCGACGACGGCCACAGCATGCGCGTCGCCGCACTCGCGGGCGCGGGCATCTGCATGAGCTCGCTCTGGAACATCTGCGACGACCTGGCCTCAGGGGCGCTTGTGCGTGTGTTGCCCAACTACGCGGTGCAGGACGCCTCAGCGATTTGGCTCGTGTACCCGAAGTCGAATGTGCTCACGGCAAAGGTGCGCGTCTTTATCGACTTCCTCGTCGAGACCATTGGCTCGCCGCCCGTGTGGGCGCGGTAGCGTCGGCGTCGGGCCTAGCGGAACGTGCCCCGCACGGGGTAGTTGTTCTCCGGCGCGCGGATCCACTCGAGTCCTGAGACGAGCACTTCAAGGTCTGGCCTGGCGAACGGGTTGTTCGAGATGTCGACAACCTGCAAGCCGCCGTCGCTGTTGATGACGAACAGCCCAGGCTCGGCGAAATCATGGTCTGTTTCCTTCTCCGAACGCGGGATTGAGATGTACAGGCCCAGTGACTGCATCTGCTCGAGCGTCAGGCCGTGGTAGAGCGGGAAGTTCACCTCCAGTCGCTGGCGGTGTTCGTCGAGCTGTTCCTGGCTGTCGGCGGAGACGGCCGCGATGTCGACGCCAATCGCGGTCAGGCGATGGCGAAAGTCGGTCAGCTTGTTCAAGAACTTCGTGCAAAGTGGGCAGTGGCGGCCGCGGTAGACGACGAGTAGTTGCCAGTCGGCATCACCCGTGGGTTTGGTGACGTCGACGCTGTTGCCGTCATCGTCGAATGCGGTCAGTGCGGGAAAGGTGTCGCCCGCGTGGAGTTTCGGTGTCGTGGACATGGGGGATCCTCAGAGGTGCTGGGACAGATGCGCGTCAAAGCGCGCGAAGTCGTTATCGATATCGGGGTTCTTGATGACGTCGTAGCAGGCAAACGTCGGCAGCGCCGTCATGCCGAAGAACCGGAAGTTCATGTGCATGGGAAAGAACAGGTCGTCGACGCTCTTGCCCTGGAACAGGTACTGCGCGTCATCGTCGAATGCTTCCCTGGGTGCGTTAAAGGTCAGTGACAGCATGTAGCGTTTTCCGCTGAGTGTGCCGCCGGCGCCATACTGCAAGCTCGCATCGCTGCGGCTGCGCCCATCGCCGTTGCAGAGCTGGCCTGCCATGCCGGCGCTGTAAACGGTGTCCATGTATTGCTTGAACCGCCACGGCACGCCCATCCAATTCACGGGTGACTGCAGCACGATGACGTCGGCCCACTGGTGGTCTTCAAGCGCGGCCTGGACATCCCAGTCGTCAATGACCCCGTGGCGCCGCACTTTATAACCAAGTGACTCCGCGTGTGCCGTGGCACGGTCGGCCAGCGTGCCATTAAGGCGACCCGACGAAAACCCGCTGGGATGGTGGGCGTTGATGATCAGCGCGTTGGGCATGTCGCGAACTCCGTGTCTCGGTTGGGAGAGGCGCGATGGTGGTAGAGTAGGGAACCAAGATCAACCAGTTTACTTTTGGTTACCTAGTATGGATGCCACAATCATTACCGATTCCCAGGGCAGGAAACGCGTAGATGCACCCTGTCTGGAGCCTTGTCCCATCGAGCGCGGCATGCGTGTACTCGGTGGTAAATGGAAGGGCTCGATTCTCTGGCACCTCAAGGATGGGCCCGTACGCTTCAACGACCTCGCGCGCCAGTTGGGTGGCGCAAGCAAGAAGATGGTCAACCAGCGCCTCAAGGAGATGGAGCAGGGCGGCTTGGTCGAGCGGCAGGTGTTGAGCACGCGGCCCGTCGCCGTGGCTTACGAGATCACAGATTTCGGTCGGTCTGCGCTCGATGTGCTCGACCGACTGCGAGGTTGGGCCGAGCAACACACCGTCTGAAAGAGACTGGCAAATATCTGTTCCAGGATGGTGTTGACAATCTATCTAGTGATAGGTAGATTCAACGCCTCGAGAGGAGATCATGCGCCGTGAGTGACAAACGCGAACAACTGGAAGCCATCGCCACGCAGGCCATCCAAAAGGATGGCGTACGCAGTGTGAGCTTCAGGACGCTTGCAGATGCGGTCGGTGTGAAGTCTGCGAGCGTGCACTACCACTTTCCGACCAAATCGGATCTCACGCATGCCGTCGTTTCAACGTACACGGAGGCGTTCGTGGCGCGTCTCGAGGCATTGGAACGCAAGCACCGGACCCTCTCCGGCAAGTTGAACGCGTTCATCCGAATTTTCGATGAGGTACTTGCCGATGACGACCTCTGTCTCTGCGGCATGATGGCGGCGGAGCTGACATCTCTCGACGCGGCCACGCAACACGCGCTCAAGAAGTTCTTCAGCGAGACGGAGGCGTGGCTGGAGCGAACCATCGACGCACACCGTAACGAGCTGACGGCACCATTGCCCGGCAAGCACCTGGCCAAGGTGCTCATGTCCGGGCTTGAAGGCGCGGTGCTGTTAGACCGCGTCGATGGCGGCGACGACCGACTGCGCGCAATGCGCGCGCTTGTGAGGGCCGTTCTCGCGTGATGACGGCCAATTTTTATCTGTAAGACCTATCTATCGATAGGTCAGTAACCAAAACCAACCTCCAGATCGAAGGAGAAAGATCATGAGTGACGTTAGCAATGACAAGAAAGTGGCCCTCATCGTCGGTGGCACCACGGGTATGGGCAAGGCCAGCGCAAGGGCGCTACTGGCCCGGGGCGCCATCGTCCGCATCGTCGGTCGCAACGCCGATCGACTCAATGCGGTACGCGAGGAACTGAGCCAGTACGGCGATGTCGAGACGGTGCGAGCCAACCTCTACAACGACCTTGATGTGGAGGCGCTGATTGCGTCCATCGACACGGATACGCGCAGCTACGGCTACCTGGTGAACGCGGCCGGTACGTTCAATCCGAAGCCATTCCTCGAACACACCGAGGCCGACTACGACACCTACCTTGACCTCAACAAGGCCACGTTTTTCGTTACCCAGGCCGTGGCACGCAACATGGCGCGCAACGGAGGCGGTTCGATCGTCAACATCGGCTCCATGTGGGCCAAACAGGCCGTTAAAGCGACGCCGTCATCGGCCTACTCGATGGCCAAGGCAGGCCTGCATTCACTGACGCAGCATCTGGCCATGGAGCTTGGTGACAAGGGCATTCGCGTTAACGCGGTTTCGCCCGCAGTGGTTGCCACGCCCATCTACGAGACGTTCATCGACCCCGCAGAGGTAGACGAGGCGCTGGCGGGCTTCAACGGCTTCCACCCCATCGGGCGCATCGGTCGGCCGGACGACGTCGCCAGTGCGATCGATTACCTGCTGTCCGACAACGCAGGTTGGATCACGGGCACGGTCGTCGATGTCGACGGCGGCGTTATGGCCGGGCGAAACTGATCGATTCCAGCGATCCCAGGCCCTCGATGTCTTTGCTGCACCGCCGCATCGAAGACGTCGATGGGCCCATTCAGTTTTTTAATCAGCACGCTTTCTTGCATGCGCTTTAATGCGGGGGCTCAGTTTTAACCGTTTCCCAACACCGGGGGTGTATCGCATGGGTAGCAACGCATTGAAATTCCTGGCCGCAGCGGTAGCCGCAGCGTCACTCGTTATGAGTGGCTCAGCGCTCGCCGAGGGCGAGCCGAAATCCAACCAGTTCTGGTGGCCCGAACGCGTCGACTTGAGTCCGCTGCGTGACCACGACGCAACGTCGAATGCCTACGGCGCTGACTTTGACTACGCAGAAGAATTCCGAACGCTCGACATCGAGGCCGTGAAGGCCGACATCAACGCCATTCTCACCGACTCGCAGGACTGGTGGCCTGCCGACTGGGGCAACTACGGCCCGTTCTTCATTCGCATGGCCTGGCACAGTGCTGGCACCTACCGCATTGCCGACGGTCGCGGTGGCGCGGCGGGCGGTCAGTTGCGTTTTGAGCCCCTCAACAGCTGGCCCGACAACGCCAATCTCGACAAGGCGCGTCGCCTGCTCTGGCCGGTCAAGCAAAAATACGGCCGTGCCCTCTCTTGGGCAGACCTCATGGTGCTCACCGGCAACGTCTCGCTCGAGAACATGGGCTTCAATACCTACGGTTTCGCGGGTGGCCGCGAAGACGACTGGGAAGCGGACCTCGTTTACTGGGGACCCGAAAAAGAGTTCCTCGCCGACGAGCGCTACAGCGGCGACCGCAAGCTGGCCAAGCCTCTGGCTGCTGTCCAGATGGGCCTCATCTACGTGAACCCCGAAGGTCCCAACGGCAAGCCGGACCCGCTGCTCGCAGCCCAAGACATTCGCGAGACCTTTGGTCGCATGGCGATGAACGATGAGGAAACGGTTGCACTGATCGCGGGCGGCCACACGTTCGGTAAGGCACACGGCGCCGCCAAACCCGGCGACTGCATTGGTGTCGAGCCGGCTGGAGGCCCGCTCGAAGACCAGGGCATGGGCTGGAACAACCGCTGTGGATCAGGCAACGGTGCCGACACGATTACGAGTGGTTTCGAAGGCGCCTGGTCCGCCGCGCCGACGCGCTGGACCTCGCAGTACCTCGACAACCTTTACACCTATGAGTGGGTGCAGACGAAAAGCCCCGCTGGTGCCATTCAGTGGATTCCCAAGGATGGTGCGGCTTCGAACCTGGTGCCGGACGCGCACATCGACGGTAAGCGCAGCGCACCGATCATGTTCACGACGGACCTGTCGCTGAAATTTGACCCGAGCTACCGCGAGATCTCGATGCGCTTTCGTGAAGACCCGAAGGCCTTCGAAGACGCGTTCGCCCGCGCCTGGTTCAAGCTTACGCACCGTGACATGGGCCCGCGCTCGCGCTACATCGCAGTCGATCTGCCCGACGAAGAACTGCTCTGGCAGGACCCCGTTCCGGCTGTGAACCACGAACTGGTCGATGCCGATGACATCGCCAAGCTCAAGGGCCGCATTCTCGACTCGGGCCTCTCGGTCTCTGAGCTCGTAAGCACAGCGTGGGCGTCTGCTTCAACCTTCCGCGGCACGGACATGCGCGGTGGTGCCAACGGCGCACGCATCCGTCTCGAGCCGCAGCGCTCCTGGAGCGTGAACGACCCCGATACGCTCTACCGCACGCTGAACCGACTCGAACGCATTCAGGCGCGCTTCAACCGCGAGAGTGGTGACAGCAAGATTTCGATGGCTGACATCATCGTGCTCGCTGGTGCCGCGGCGATCGAGAAAGCGGCGGCCGATGGTGGCTACGACGTGGACGTGCCGTTCACGCCGGGTCGCACGGACGCAAGTCAGGCGCAGACCGACGTCGAGTCGTTTGACGTGCTCAAGCCGACGGCTGATGCGTTCCGGAACTACTACGGTGAGAACAACTACCGTTCGCCGACCGCCATGCTCGTCGAGAAGGCAGATCTGCTGACGCTGACGGTGCCCGAAATGACGGCACTGGTGGGTGGCCTGCGCTCGCTGGGCGCCAATGCCAACGGCAGCAAGAGCGGTGTGTTCACGGACCGTGAGGGCACGCTCAATACGGACTTCTACGCGAACCTGCTCGATATGAGCACGAAGTGGGTCAAGTCGGAAACCCCGGGCCTTTATGAAGGTCGCGACCGCGCGACGGGCGACCTCAAGTTCACGGCGACGCCTGTGGACCTCGTGTTCGGTTCTCATGCGGAGCTGCGTTCGATCGCTGAGGTCTACGCGGCGACGGATGGTGACCTGCAGTTTGTGGGTGACTTTGTGGAGGCCTGGACCAAGGTCATGACGCTGGATCGCTTCGACCTCGACGGCGCGCCCGAAGCGCGCCAGGTCGCGCGCCTGGATTGAGTCCAGAGCGCGTCCGTTCGAAAGCGGCGTCCCGGGCAACCGGGGCGCCGCTTTTTTTAGGTCACAAGATCCCAGTACGGCCGGTCTCCGAAACGCTCGCAGAGTAGTTCGACGAACAAACGGACTTTTGCCGAGAGGTGCCGGTGACGCGGGTACAACGCGGAGACTGCAAGCGGCACAGGTTCGTGGTCGCTGAGAATGCTGCGCAGCGTTCCCGCCTGCAGGGCATCGCCCACTATGAATGTTGGCAACAAGGTGATGCCTTGCGACGCCAATGCGGCGGACTTGAGCACCTCACCATTGTTTGACCAGAGTTTGCAGTCGATGGGCCAGGACTGCGCGCCCTTTGGGCCGGTCAGCCGCCACTGGCTTTGTACGCCCGAGTAGCCGTATTGCAGGCAGCGGTGCCGCTTGAGTTCTGCGGGCGACGCGGGCTCACCGGCCTGGTCGAGGTAGGCCGGGGAGGCCACGAGCACGCGCTTCGCGGTCACGATGTGCTGCTCGATGAGGCTCGTCGAATAGGTCGGTTCCGCGATGCGCAACGTGAGATCGAATCCTTCCTCAATCGGGTCGATGAACCGGTCACTGAGCACGAGCTCGACGTGCACATCGGGGTGCGCCGCCATAAACGCGCCGACAAGGGGCGCCAGGTGCTGCGTGCCGAAGCTCATGGGCGCGTTCATGCGCAAGCTGCCCGTGGGGCGCTCCTGCAGGTCGCGGACGGCTGCCGTGGCTTCATCGAGGTCATCAAGCAGCTGTCGGCTGCGCTCGTAAAAGGCGAGGCCCGTTTCTGTCGGCGTGACCTTGCGCGTGCTGCGGGTTAGTAGCTGCGCGCCCAGGTCATTCTCCAGGTTGATGACGGCCTTGTTCACCACGGACCGCGACACGCCCATGGCACGGGCCGCGGCCGCAAATCCCGAGTGCTCCACGACCTTGTTGAACGCTTGCATGCTGGCAAATCGGTCCATGGTGGGTCCTCAATTCAATTGTCGCCAATTTGGAGACAATATGTCTCTCATTTGACTAATTGTCTACCGATAGGGCGCCCCGGATAATTGCGCCATCACCTAATTGGAAACGGAGGACAGCACCATGCTTGCCATTCGACCTGCAGAAGAACGCGGTATCGCCAACTTTGGTTGGCTCGACAGCCGCCACACTTTTTCATTCGGCCACTACCACGACCCGCGCTTCATGGGCTTTGGTCCGCTGCGTGTGATCAACGAAGACCGCGTCAAGCCGTCACAGGGTTTCGGTACGCACGGGCACAGCGACATGGAGATCATCTCCTACGTGCTCGACGGTGCGCTGGAGCACAAAGACAGCCTGGGTACGGGTTCGATCATCCGCCCCGGTGACGTGCAACGCATGACCGCCGGCACGGGCGTGCGCCACAGCGAATTCAACGCCTCGGACGAGGACCCCGTGCACTTCCTGCAAATCTGGATACTGCCCGAGAAGAACGGGCTTGAGCCCAGCTACGAGCAGAAGGCGTTCACGGCCGAAGACAAGCGCGGTCAGCTCCGCCTCGTCGGCTCGCGGGATGGTCGCGACGGCACGGTCACGATCCACCAGGACGTTGACCTTTACGCGTCGTTGCTCGATGACGGCGAGTCCGTGAGCCACAGCTTTGCAGAAGGCCGCTACGGCTGGTTGCAGGTCGCGCGCGGCAGCGTGCGCCTCGACGGCAACGTGCTCGCCGCGGGCGATGGCGTCGCGCTCAAGGACGCAAGCTCGATCACGATCGATGGTGTCGATGATGCCGAGATCCTGTTGTTCGACATGGTGGCCTGACCACCGCTTCGCTTCACTTAAACGACTGCGGCCAGGCCGCACCTTAGGAGACCCCCCATGACCAACAAACCTGAACTGCTGACACCTGAGAATTCGCAGATCATTTTCATTGATCACCAACCGCAGATGGCCTTCGGCGTCCAGTCGATCGATCGTCAGGCGCTCAAGAACAATGTTGTGGCCCTCGCGAAAGCTGCCAAGCTCTACGACATTCCCACGACGATTACGACCGTCGAGACGACGTCGTTCTCGGGCTACACCTACCCTGAGCTGCTGGGCGTATTCCCCGAAAAGGAAATCCTGGAACGCACTTCGATGAATTCCTGGGACGACCAGAAGGTTCGTGATGCGCTGGCCGCGAATGGCCGCAAGAAAGTCATCGTGTCCGGACTTTGGACCAGTGTCTGCAACAACCTGTTTTCGTTCTCCGCGATGGCTGACGCGGGCTATGAGATCTACATGGTTGAGGATGCCTCAGGGGACGTGTCCAAGGCAGCGCAGGACTACGCTATGCAGCGCATGATCCAGGCAGGTGTCGTTCCGATGACCACGGTACAGACCATGCTTGAATGGCAACGGGACTGGGCACGTCGCGATACCTACGATGGGCTTATGGACATCATCAAAGAGCACTTTGGTGCCTACGGCATGGGCGTCGACTACGCCTACACGATGGTCCACAAGGCCGACGAGCGCGTCGAGCACGGTCCGACCATCGACCCGGTCGCGGCCTAAGGCCGCATCGGATCGCGCGGTAGTTCTCCCCCCTCGACCGCGCGGTCTTTTGGCAGTGGCGGGCGCATCTCCCCTCTATGCGCTCGCCACGCCCCCCCCTTTTCCATGACGGTGACACACGATGTTGCGTTCGCGCCCGTTACAGTGCTGGTTGGCAGGTCTCGCGCTCGCGTTGTCAAACTCGGGTGTCGCCGAGACTGCGTCTGACGACTGGTCGTTCGACCTGGCGCTGCGCGAGCGCGCCACGCTGCTGACGGCCATCGAGTACGACGCCAACGATCCCGCCGAGGGCGCGTTCTTCACGCAACGCATCACCCTGACGGCAGCCGGTCCTGTGACCGAACGCGTTAGCGCCACGCTGTCGCTCGTCAGCGCGCTTCAGGAAGGCTCGGAACCGAGTCCCATTGAGCGCAATAACCTCGATATCCAGCAGGGCTTCTTCGATGTCCGTTTCGACGATCTGACGCTGCGCGTCGGTCGCCAGGAGCTCTGGCTGGGCTCGCAACGTCTCGTTGCCACACGCGACGGCACCAACGTGCGCCGGACGTTCGATGGCGTGCGCGCCTTTGGACAGGTTGGCGACTGGCGCTGGGACGCCTTCGGTATGAACCTCGTCGAGGTTGAGCCCAACGGCGTGTTCAACGACTCGCGCGATTCGGGTCGCGAGCTTGCGGGGGTCTACGTCACCGGGCCCGTGCGCGGCACGTCACTCGATCTCTATTACCTCTACGCCGGTTTCGATGTCCGTACCGAAGTGATCGGCACGGCCGATCAGCGCCGCCACAGCCTGGGCTTTCGCGCCTTTGGTTCTCGCAATGCCTGGTACTGGAATTGGGAAGGCATCTATCAGTTTGGCGACCACGGTGACGCCGATATCGACGCCTGGACGTTGGCCACCAATACGGGGCGTAAGTTCGCGGGCGCGTGGTCGCCGGAGGTGATGCTGTCGATCAACGTCGCCTCGGGCGACAGTGACCCCAACGACAACACGCTTGGGACCTTCAACGCGTTGTATCCGCGCGGCGACTACTTCTCCGCCGCGGCAATCCTCGGGCCCGCGAACTTCTACAACGTGCACCCCTATCTTCGACTCGCCCCCTCGGAGTCGTTGTCGCTGCAGTTCGATGTGAACCTGTTCTGGCGGCTCGAAACAGAGGACGGCGTCTACGGCCCGCCGGGCAATCTCATTCGTGCGCCCGGCGGCTCCAATGCGCGATTCGTCAGCAGTGCCGCCTCGCTGTCCGCGGCGTGGGCGCCGCGGGAACGGCTCGCGTTCGGCATGTCGCTGACGCACAACCGGCCGGAGCGTTTCCTCCAGGAAACGGGTCCGGCCGACATCATCAATTTCGTTGAATTCACCTTTGACCTGCGGTTCTGAGTGACCGCGCGGGAGACCGATATGAGCACCAAACACGCATCGTCGAACGGGCTGTCCCGGCGACACTTCATGGCGGCCACGGGCGCGCTCGCCGGCGCGTCGATGTTCGGCACGGCGTCGGCCGCAGAAGACGCCACGCTGGTGCTGACGGATGCCAACATCATCACGCAGGACCCGACGCAACCCGAAGCCAGCGCCATCGCGTTGCGCAACGGTGTGGTTCAGGCCGTGGGCAGTGAACGCCAGGTACGTGCTTACATCGGCCGTGACACGGACGTGATTTCGCTGGGCGGTCGCACGGTGATCCCGGGGCTCAACGACAGCCACATGCATCCGACGCGCGCCGGACGTTTCTACGGGCTCGAATTGCGCTGGGATGGCCTGCCGACGCTCGAGGCGGGGCTCAACCGGGTTCGCGAAACTGCGAAGAATACGCCCGAGGGCCAGTGGGTGCGGGTCATCGGCGGCTGGTCGCCGTTCCAGTTTGCAGAACGCCGTATGCCCACGCCGGCCGAACTCACGAAGGCGGCACCTGACACGCCCGTGTACGTCCTGTTCCTCTACAGCCAGGGCTTCCTCAACAAGGCGGCCGTCGATGTACTCGGCCTGACGCCCGGTATGCCGACACCGCCCGGTACGGCTTACGAATTCACGCCCGACGGTGGCGCGGTCATTCACGCGAAGCCGAACCCGGACCTGCTCTACGGCACGATCGGTGCGTTGCCGCCCATGACTGCCGCACAACAGGCCGTTTCGACGAAGCACTTCTACGCAGAGCTCAACCGCTTTGGCTTGACGAGTGTTGTCGATGCGGGCGGCGGCGGGCACCACTTTCCCGAGGATTACCGCGGGTCCGAGGCGCTCGCGCTGGCCGGTGAACTGCCGATACGTATTTCGAAGTATCTGTTCCCGCAGGCCAAGGGCCGCGAGCTCGAAGAGTTCCAGCAGTGGACGGCCGACTGGCAGGTGAACGTGAACCGCGCCGAAGCGCTCATGAATGCTTACGTCGTTCGCGGCGGCGGTGAGTTTCTCGCCTGGGCTGCGGGTGACTACGAGAACTTCCTCGATGACCGCCCTGACATCACCACGCGACCTCGCTGGCGCGAGCAGTTGCTCGGAGTCACGCGACACCTCCTGGCAAATCGCTGGCCGCTGCGTATCCATGCGACCTACGACGAAAGCATCAACCATATTCTCGATGTGTTCGAGGCCGCTCACGCGCAGGAAGTGGCCGAAGGCCGGCTCGGCTTCGGCGGCATTCGCTTCGCCATCGACCATGGCGAAACGCTGCAGCGTCCTACGCTCGCGCGCATTAAGGCCCTCGGCGGCGGCATGGCGATGCAAGCGCGCATGGCCTATGCGGGCGAGTACTTCCTGGAGCGTTACGGCGAGGCCGTCACGCGACGGGCACCGCCGCTGCGCGACGTTGTCGACGCCGGTCTGCCGTTGGGGCTTGGTTCCGACGCGACCCGCGTGGCGAGCTACAACCCTTGGCTGACGCTGTACTGGGCGACGACGGGGCGCAGCATCGGTGGCACGTTGTTGCACGGACCCGAGCAACAGTTGAGTCGTCGCCAGGCACTATTCCAGCACACAGTGGGCTCGGCCTGGATCAGCCAGGAAGAGGTGCTCAAGGGTCGCCTCAAGCCCGGCCAATTCGCTGACCTCGCCGTGCTCAATGCACCGTACCTGGAGGTCGATGACGAAGACCTGCGCACGATCGAAAGCGAGCTCACGGTCACCGGTGGCCGCATCGTGCATGCGAGCGGCGACTTCGCGTCGCGCGCCCCGGGCTTGCCCAAGATCGAGCCGGCCTGGTCACCGGTCGCCGAGTACGGCGGCTTTTACCGTGCGGGAGGTGCGTCATGACCACACTGGTACTGCACAACGGGCGCATCACGACACAGGGCCCGCGCCAGCCCGAGGTCGAAGCGATCGCCATGCGCGACGGCAATGTGCTTGCGATTGGTGACGAGCGCGACGTCATGATCGAGGCCGGCGATGACGTGAAGCGCGTGGATCTCGGTGGCCGGCGTGTCATTCCGGGGCTCAACGACAGCCATACGCACCTGATTCGCGGCGGACTGTCGTTCAACCAGGAATTGCGCTGGGAAGGGGTGCCTTCTCTGGCCGACGCGCTCGCGCTGCTCAAGCAGCAGGCCGACCGTACGCCGGCACCGCAATGGGTGCGCGTGATCGGGGGCTGGTCTGAGTTTCAGTTCGCGGAACGGCGCATGCCGACACTCGATGAGATCAATGCGGCGTCACCCGACACGCCCGTGTTTATTCTTCACCTCTACGGCCGCGCGCTGCTAAACCGAGCCGCGATCAACGCGCTCGGGTTCGACGCCAACACGCCAAACCCGCCGGGCGGTTTGATTCAGAAGGACGCCAACGGCAACCCGACGGGCCTGCTGCTCGCGAAACCCTCGGCACTCATTCTCTATTCCACGCTGGGTCAGGCACCGCGTCTGCCGATCGAGGACCAGATCAACTCGACGCGTCACTACATGCGAGAGATGAACCGCCTGGGCATCACGAGCGTGATCGACGCCGGCGGTGGCGGGCAGAACTACCCCGAAGACTACGACGTCATTCGCCGCTTGCATGATGACGGTGAGCTGACCGTGCGCGTGGCTTACAACCTGTTTGCGCAGAAGGCCGGCAGCGAGCTCAGTGACTACGAGCAGTGGGCCGAGATTACGGGGCCTGGTGCCGGCGATGCGTTCCTGCGCATGAACGGCGCGGGTGAGAACCTGGTCTGGTCGGCAGCCGATTTCGAGAACTTCCTTGAGCCGCGCCCGGACCTGGCGCCAACGCTTGAGCGTGAGCTCGAGGACGTCGTGGCGCTGCTGGCCGAAAAAGAATGGCCGTTCCGCATTCACGCCACCTATGACGAGTCCATCGACCGGTTCCTGTCCGTATTCGAGCGCGTCAACCAGCGCCAGCCGTTTGCGACGCGGTTCATCATCGATCACGCCGAGACGGTCAGCCAGCGCAATATCGAGCGTATCGGTGCGCTCGGCGGCGGCATCGCCATCCAGCACCGCATGGCGTTCCAGGGCGAGTACTTCGTAGACCGCTACGGGGCCGAAGCCGCCGAGGCCACACCGCCCGTCACACAGATGATCGCGAGCGGTGTGCCCGTTGGCGCGGGCACGGATGCCACACGCGTCGCCAGCTATGACCCCTGGGTGGCGCTCTACTGGTTGGTCACCGGCAAGACGCTGGGCGGGATGGAACTCTACCCGCAGGAGAATCGACTCGACCGATACACGGCGTTGTCGTTGTGGACGCGCGGTTCTGCCTGGTTCTCGGGCGAGCAGGATGTGAAGGGCACGCTGGCCGTGGGCCAGTACGCAGACCTTGCGGTGCTCTCCGACGACTACTTCACGGTGCCCGCCGAAGACATCCGGTCCATCGTGTCGGTGCTCACGGTGGTCGGCGGACGCATCGTCCACGGCGATAGTGATTTCTCAAGCCTCGCGCCGCCGCTTCCGCCTGCGTCGCCCGACTGGTCGCCCGTGCGCCACCAGGACGGTGCATGGCGGCCATCCGCGCATGCGCATCGCGACCATCACCACCACCATGAGCACGGTGAGGCCTGCGCGGTGCATGGTCATCATCCCGAGATCGCCTGGGACAACCCGGTGCCCGTGCGCGATGCGCACGTGTTCTGGGGCGCGCTGGGCTGCTCGTGTTTCGCGTTCTGACATGAGCACACAAACGACAACGGCACCACAGCCGGTCTCTGCCTGGGCCCCGTTCGGCATCGGTGCGTTCGCATTGCTCTGGTCGGCGACGCTTGTCTCCAACATCGGCACCTGGATGCACGACGTGGGCGCGGGCTGGCTGATGACCACGCTCAACCCGTCACCCGCTGTGGTCACGCTCGTGCAGGCGGCGACGACATTGCCTGTGTTCCTGTTTGCGCTGTTCGCCGGCACGCTCGCCGATCGCATCGACAAGCGGCGTCTGCTCATTGCCGTGAACCTGGCGCTGGTCGTGATCGTCTCAGGGCTCGCGGTGCTCGTCGCGTCGGACCGCATGACACCAGGCTTGCTCGTCGGCATCACATTCCTGATCGGCACCGGTGCTGCATTCATGGCGCCGGCCTGGCAGGCGGTCGTGCCCGAGCTGGTGCCGCGTACGCACCTGCAGCCTGCGATTGCGCTCAACTCGATGGGTATCAACATCAGTCGCGCGATCGGCCCCGCGCTTGCGGGCTTCCTGATCACGGCCGTGGGTCTGGCCGCGCCGTTCGTGGTCAATGCCGCAAGCCACGTACTCATTATTATCGCGCTGCTCTTCTGGCGTCGTCCCGAACCCAAGCCTGCGACGTTGCCGCCCGAGCCCATTGGCGCTGCGATGATCACGGGGCTGCGCCACGCGGCGCACAACGGTCCCCTCAAGGCGACGCTCGTGCGCGCGGCATCGTTCTTCGTGTTCGCAAGTGCTTACTGGGCGCTGTTGCCCCTGGTCGCCCGTGACATGCCCGGCGGTGGTGCGGCGCTCTATGGCTTTCTGCTGGCGGCGATCGGCGCGGGCGCTGTAATCGGTGCGCTCCTGTTGCCGCGCGTGCGGCGGCAGCTTGACACCAATCGACTCGCCGCCAGCGGCGTTGGCGTGACGGCGCTGGCCATGGTGGTCATGGCGACCGTGGCCGTTCCGGCCGCCGCCGTTGCCGCCGCCTTCCTGGGTGGCGTGGGTTGGATCACCGTACTCACGAGCCTGAATATCTCAGCGCAAACCTCGTTGCCCAACTGGGTGCGGGCAAGAGGCCTCGCGGTCTTCTTGATGGTGTTCTTTGGGGCCATGGCGCTGGGCTCCGCACTGTGGGGTCAGGTGGCGACCTTCGGTTCCGTCGACATGGCGCTCATCATTGCGGCTGTGGGCGCCGTCATCGCCATTCCGCTGACCTGGCGCGCGAAATTGGGGCAGGGCGAACAGCTCGATCTTGCGCCGTCGTCCTACTGGCCGGCGCCCGTCGTCGACGCGACTTTCGATGCGATCGGCGACCGCGGCCCCGTGATGATCACGATTGAGTACCGCATCGATCCCGACACGGAGCACGAGTTTCTGACGGCGCTGCGCGCGCTGTCGGGTGAGCGCTATCGCGATGGGGCCTATGAGTGGGGCGTCTACCAGGACGCTGAGTCTCCGGGTACCTGGTTCGAGTACTTTCTCGTGTCGAGCTGGAACGAGCACCTGCGCCAGCACGAGCGTGCCACAGGGCATGACCGCGACCTGCAGGAAGCCGTGAAGGCGTTCCACCGCGGCGATGCGGGCCCGGTTGTGCGGCACTGGCTAGCACCGCGTGCGCCGACGTCCGCGTGACGCGTGGTCACGGGTAACCGATACACTGCGCATCAGGGCGCGAATCCACTTTTGAAGGTGTCACCATGAAGCTTCATTTTTTCCCCGGCTCCTGTGCGCTTGCGCCGCACATCGTCCTTGCCCGAATGGGCGTCGACTACGAGGCGGTCAAGGTGGTCAAAGGTGACCCTGCGTTCCAGGCCGTCAATCCGCTGGGCGTGGTGCCAGCGATCGAACATGACGGTCGCGTCTACACGCAAGCCGACGCGATCTTGCACTGGCTCGCGGACCGCGCGCCCGAGGCCGGGCTCGGAGCTGACGACGGCGCGGATGCGCGTTTTGCGCTCAATCACTGGATGGCATTCCTGACGGGCGATCTGCACCCGGCGTTCTTTCCGTTTTTCAACCCCGTGCGGTACACGGTCTCGGATGATGATGCGGCGCTCGCCGATGTTCGCGCGGCGGCACAAGTCCGCGTCGCGCACTACCTCGACTTTTTCGAGGCCCACATGCAAGACCGCGAGTTTTTGGTTGGCGGCACATTCAGCATTGCCGATGCCTACGCCGTGCCCATGCTGCGCTGGGTACGTCTGTTGGATCGCAAACTGGATCAGTGGCCAAGCCTCGACGCGTACCTCGCGCGCCTTCAGGCAGAGCCAGCCGTTAAGCAGGCGCTGCGCGAACAGGGGCTCAAGCCGTGAGTGCGGGTCACGAAACGCTCAATGGCAACCTCGGCACGCGCGTCACCGTTGATACCAACGCCATGGACTGGTCGGCGAGCCCAAGCGGTACGGTGTGGCGCAAGCGCGTGCATCTCGTCGGCCCCCCGGAATCGGGGCAGGTGACCTCGGTCGTGCGCTATCAACCGGATTCGTCGTTTCCCACGCACGACCACCCCGAGGGCGAAGAGATCCTCGTGCTTGATGGCGTCTTCTCAGATGAGCACGGCGATTGGCCCGCGGGCACCTATCTGCTCAATCCCGAGGGCTTTCGCCACACGCCGCGCTCAAAGCCGGGCTGCACCTTGCTCGTGAAGCTGCGCCAGTTCCCAGGGCTCGACCGCGAGCACCATGTCATCGATACCGACGCGCTGACCTGGGAGCCGGGCGAGGGCACGGGCGTTGTGCAGAAGCCGCTGTACTCGCAGGTCGGCTTTTTCGACCGCATGGCGTTGGAGCGCTGGGATGCCGGCGCTGAACCCGGCCCGCGAAACGATGCCGGCGGCATCGAGTATTTTGTGATTTCGGGCGCGTTCGAAGACGAGGCCGGGCGTTACGAGGCAGGCACCTGGCTGCGTTTGCCCGAAGACCAGAGTCATATGCCGCGCAGTGCGGCGGGCTGCACGCTCTACGTGAAGCGGGGCGGGCTTCACTACCTGCGCGGCACGAACTGACGCGCCGCACGCGAGATACCAGCGCCGGAGCACCGGTATCTCGCAGGTCCATTACTTCGACGAGAGTGCGTCGCGAGTGCCACCCACGGCATCCTTGCCAGTGCCCTTGCCGGCGCGCAGCACCGGGTAGTACTGCGTGAAAACAAAGTCATCGGCAGCGGCCGCCTGGTGACAGCCGTTGCAGGACGCGGTCGCGAAAGGCTCAGCTTCGCTCTTGAGGGCGCTGTGATCGGGCTGCGAGAAGCTGAAGTAGGCCCAGTTGCCCGGTTCGTCGGCGAAGTGCTTCTTGCTTTTGATGGCGGCTTCGAGGCCGATGTATTCGCCCTGGAAATAGCCGTTGCCACTCACAGCGGTCTTGGAACCCACGCTGACGAGCTCCTTCATGAGGATGGTGCCGTCGCGGAATTCACCCGTCTCTTTCCAGTGCTTCCAGCTTTTGGGGTCCATGTAGACGTTGTGGTGCTCGGGGAATGCCGCCTTGCCATCGTTCATGTCATTCGGCGTGACCGGGGTACCCACGTAGATCCATTCCCGGTACCCGGTAGGCCGTTTCAGGGTGCCGTTTTTGATTGTGAAATAGGTCTCGGTAGCCGAGTCTTCGGCGTTAACGGTGTGGCTCAGGCCCGATAGGGTCAGGCCAATCAGCAGTGCGGTCAGGGAAACCAGTCGCATGATCATTCTCCAGTGTTGGATTGTCGGACGCCCGGGCGTGAGCCTCGCGCACAACCACGCTAGAGCTCGGAGCGGCGTGCAAAAAGAACGTCTGTGCGTGAGGGGAACGGAATTGCGCCAGCACAAAAAATGTTGCGCAGACCTTGCTATGCCCGGCCTATACTCAAGCAATGTCGCCCCCCCAACCGCAAACTTCGGCCCGCCAGGTCGATCCCGAGTCGATCCGCTCGCGTCACACCGTGACGCCTCAGGCGGAGTTGCTGGTGCGCAAACGCCCGCCGGGTCACGTGACATTGACGCACGGGCAGCGCGAGCACGTGTTGTATGCCAGTTTCGGTCGCCCTTTCGAGGACGCGCCAACGCGGTCTGTTCTGACGACCGAGTTCGGGCGGCGCGAATGGCAGAGCTGCCCTGCCGGACATGTGACCTTCGTTCCCGCAGGCCTCGCGATGGACTGGATGTGGAACTACACGTCTGAGTCAGTGCATCTGACCTTATCGCCGGAGCTTCTCGACGGGATCGCTGCCGAAGCGGGTTTGCATGACCCCACGGCGCTCAAGCCGCTGCTCCGCGTCGTTGACCCGACGCTGGCGGGGCTTCTGCACCGCTTGCGCGATGAGGCAGTGAGTGATGCGCTGGGTAAAGATCTCATGACCTCGTCGCTGCTGACGATGATCGGCACGCAGCTTCTGCGTACGACACAGTCGCCGCCAACAGGCGCGTCGCCGAACGCCGAAAGCCGTGCCAGCGACGTCGACATGCAACGCTGTATCACGCTTATGCGCGACCGCCTCAGCGACAACATTTCCCTGACAGAACTCGCGGAGACGTTTGGCTTGTCTCCGTTTCATTTCTCGCGCGTGTTCAAACTGGCGACGGGCTATCCGCCGCATGAATTTCAGTTGCGCCTGCGTATCGAGAAGGCGAGAGATTTGCTGCTGGCACGTCCACGCAAGACGGTGGCCGAGATTGCGGTGACGCTAGGCTTCGCGGACGAGAGCCATTTTCGACGTCACTTTCGGCGGCTGGTTGGCACAACGCCTGGCCGTTTCCGCGCCCAGCAATAACGTTCCGCACACCGCAGCAACGTACTTTTTTGATCGCGGCGCTGGCGCCACAGTCAAGCGGCAACACCGTATTGGGCTTTCGGGCAACGAGGAGCGGGTAATGAACTCACGCGTGGCAACAGCAGCATTGGTCCTCATTCTGGGTTTGGGCGTCATGGGCGCGACTTCGAGCGAGCGCGGATTCTCACCCTACGTCGGTGCAGACGGTGGCATCGCGCTGCCTGAGGACTTTCGCCGTGAGTTCGCACACCTCGGTTCCTGGTTTGTTCCCGACGGTCCCGCGAGCGGCTTCCATGATGTCTACACCCAGCCAGAGTCGATTGCGCACTACCGTGAGACGGGTTTGTTTCCGGACGGTGCCGTGTTGGTGAAAGAACTGCGCGCTTCGCAGTCCGCGGCCTACACGACGGGCGCCGACGTCAGCAGCGCGACCGGCGAGATCAAGCAGTGGTTCGTCATGGTCAAAGATACGAAGGGGCGCTTCGCGGACAACCCGCTCTGGGGTGAAGGCTGGGGCTGGGCGCTGTACAAGCCCGATGCGCCGCAAACGAATGTTGCAACCGACTTCCAGAAGGACTGCATCGGCTGCCACATCCCGGCAAAGGACACGGATTACGTCTACGTGGACGCCTACCCAACACTAAAGTGAAACCGGGCGCCGTGACGCGGCGCTGACCGCGAGCCCCACTGACACTTCTTTACACTGCCTGCCGCTCGCTGACGGTCAACCCACTAGCCTTTGGGGCGTTGAATACGCACAACCCCCGGAGGCACCACCATGAATGTTCTTCCCGCCGTGATGGCAACGATTGCCATCGTGCTCATGTTTACCGCAGCACACGCAGAACCCGCACCCGAGGCACAGGCGGCCATCGCCGAGCGCCTGTCCCAGACCGCGGAGGCCCTCGAGCTCACCGATGACCAACGCGCGTCGTTCGCCGAGGTGCTCGAGCGGCAACTGATCGCACAGCGCGACCTGCTGATTAGCTACGGCATCGACCCCTCAGATGCGGGGGCCGGACTGGCGGAACTCGGGCGCGGCGAGCGCCGCAAGCTGCGCAAAGCGATGGACGCGTTGCGTCGTGACACCACCGATGCCCTGTCTGAGGTTCTCAGTGAGGACCAGCTCGAGACCTTCTCGGAGCTTGAGGCCGAGCGCCAGGAGGCGCAGCGCGCCGAGATCCGCGACCGAATGCGGGGGAGGTTCTGATGCAAGCGCTTCAGAGTCTCTTCCTGATCGTATTTCTGATGTCAGTGTTCTCGGAGTACCGTTGGGCACGACGCCAGGCGCACGATATCTACAACCTTCGCGAAACGCTGAGCAATCTCTCGATGGCCATCGTCAACGGACTCATCAAGCCGCTGACCCTTGCCTGGGGTTTGTTGCTTCTGTCGGCCGTGGAGAGCTGGCAGATCTGGCGCCTGCCAGAGGGGCTCGGCAGCTTCATTGTCACGTTTGTGGTCGTTGATCTTGTGTACTACTGGTACCACCGGGCGTCGCACGAAGTGGCCGCGCTCTGGACCCTGCACTATACCCACCACTCGAGCCCTTGGATGAACTTGACCACGGCGTTGCGACTCAATTGGGTGGCCAAGTTCGTGAGTCCCGTGTTCTTCCTGCCACTCGTGCTCGTCGGGTTCTCGCCCATCTACGTGTCGGCATCGCTGGCACTCGGCTTGCTCTACCAGTTCTTTCTGCACACCGAGGCTGTGGGCAAGCTGGGCCGGTTCGAGGGCGTGTTGCTCAACACACCGTCGGCGCACCGCGTACACCACGGTGCCAACGACGAGTACATCGATCGCAACTACGCGGGCGTATTTATCGTCTGGGATCGGCTGTTTGGTACGTACACACCAGAGTCGGCGCCCGTGCGCTACGGCGTCACGACGGGATTCGCCGGGCACAACCCCTTCGTTGTGCAGTTCCGTCCACTCTGGCAATTTGTACGCGGGCGGTGGCGTCGTGAGCGTCACGTCCGCAGGGCTGAAGACTCACCCTTGCTCCCTTGAGATGGCAGCGCGGATTGACACGATGGCGGATTCGAACATCAACGTGCTGCTGGTCGACGATGACGTCGCCTTCACAGATCTCGTCGCCGAGTTTCTGGATGCAGAAGGCGGCTTCGCCGTCACGCGTCGCCACGACGGCGCGGCGGGTGTGGCTGCGGCAGAAGCCGTTGCATTTGATGTGATCGTGCTCGACGTCGGCTTGCCCGAGCTCAATGGCTTCGAGGCGCTGCGCCGAATCCGAGGCGCCGTGGATACACCCGTGATCATGTTGACCGCACGCGGTGACGACATCGACCGCATTCTCGGGCTGGAGATCGGCGCAGACGACTACGTACCCAAGCCCTGTAATCTTCGTGAGCTCGTGGCGCGGATTCGCGCGATCCTGCGTCGTCAGGCACGTGTGGACAGCGCAGATTCGGCGTCGGACGTATTGCGCGTCGGCGACCTGCGTCTGGAGCCCGGCGCGCAGTCGGCATTGCTGGGCGACACCGTGGTGGCGCTGACGGGCGCCGAGTACCTCGTGCTTGAGGCGCTGGTCCGCGACGCGGGTACGGTGGTGTCGAAGGACGCGATTGCGCGACACGCACTGGGCCGCCGCATCATGCCTTACGACCGCAGCGTCGATGCGCATATCGCCAATCTGCGTAAGAAGCTTGGGCCTTTGCCGGAGGGCCGACAGCGGATCAAAACGGTGCGCGGTCGCGGCTATCTCTACGTGACCACAGCATGAGCCGTTTTTTCTGGCGCATCCTGCTGTCGACATGGCTCGTCGTCGCCTTCACGACAACGGCATCGCTCTGGGTGGCGGCGCTTATGCCGGCGTCAGACCCAACAGTGGCTTCCGGGCAACGGATGGACCGACTGGTCGCACTGGTAGCGCGCGACCTGCGCGCGGCGCAGTCCGGTCCGATGGCGGGTGACCCTTTGGGCGCGGCACGCGATGCCGCACTGGACCTCGCGCCCCTGTTTGACGTGTTCATTCTCGCACCCGATGGCCGAGACGTGCTCGGCCGCGACGTTTCGGAAGTTGTCCGCACCACCCTGGAGAAGGGTGTCAATCATCGGGACGGCATCGATACGCTCGTGGCACCGCGCATCGTCTTCGAGGACACGGATCTCGCGGGCTATACGGTCGTGGCTGTGGAGCCGTTGGCTCCGATAAGCCGGGCGCTGGCGCGGCGCGAAGTCCGCTTGGTTCAGTTGGCGTTGCTGGTCATTGCCAGTGCGCTGGCGGCCGCGCTGCTGGCCCGCTTCGTCGTGCGCCCCGTGCGGGCCCTGCAGCAGGCAGGGCGCCGGGTCGCAGCGGGCGACCTCTCGGTTCGAGTCGCGCCCGGCGTCGGCGCGCGCAAGGACGATATTGCCCAGCTTGCGCATGACTTTGACGCCATGACAGCGCGTATTGACACCTTGTTGTCCTCACAACAACGACTCATGCGCGATGTCTCGCACGAGCTGCGTTCGCCGCTGGCCCGTTTGCAGGCGCTGATCTCCATTGCGCGACAGTCGGGTTCCGACGACGACCTCGAGCGGCTCGACCGCATGGAAGCCGAGCTCGAGCGCCTCGACGCACTGATTGGCGACATTCTGATGTTCGCGCGGCTCCAGGCGCGTGCGGAAGTTGAACGCCACCCGACGGACGTGGTTGATCTCGTGCAGACCATTTGCGATGACGCCGCCATTGAGGCGCAAGCAGAGCACAAGCAGGTGTTGTTCGAGGCCGAAGAGACGCCCGTCATCGAAGTGGACAGCGGGCTCATACACAGCGCCATCGATAACGTGGTGCGCAACGCGTTGCGGCACACGCCGGCGGCCACGGCAGTGCGCGTGCGCGTCGATGGCAATGGCGCCCGTGTTCGCGTGATCGTCGAGGATGACGGGCCCGGCGTTCCCGAGTCGGCGCTCACAGAAATTTTCGAGCCGTTCGTTCGCGTGGGTCGCGCGCCATCGGGGCACAGCCCTTCAGGGGGTATCGGGCTCGCCATCGCGCAGCGCAGCGTGCGTTTGCACGCAGGCGTGATTCGCGCCAGCAACCGGGAGCCAAGCGGACTGCGCGTCGAGATTGTCCTCCCAACCCTGCACTGAGTCTGCAATGCGTTAAGCTCCGGCGCTGGGTACAAGAACAAGGCTCGAAGAGCTGGGGGGCTCATGCATCTCGAAGCGCTGGACCTGGGTGTCGTCGCCGCCTACGCCATTTTCTTGCTGGTGATCGCGCAGTGGGTGTCGCGCGAGAAGGCGGGGCACAAGAAGAACGCGACGGACTACTTCCTGGCTGGCCGTTCATTGCCCTGGTGGGCCATTGGGGCGTCACTGATCGCGGCCAACATCTCGGCCGAGCAGATCATCGGCATGTCGGGCTCGGCCTGGGTCATGGGCATCGCCATCGGTGCCTACGAGTGGATGGCCGCGCTCACGCTCGTGGTCGTGGCCAAGTGGCTGCTGCCCGTCTTCCTCAAGCACGACATCTACACGATGCCGCAGTTTCTCGAAGCGCGGTACGACCACCGTGTTCGAAATGTCATGGCCTGTTTCTGGCTTGGCATCTACGTGTTTGTAAACCTGACCTCGATTCTCTGGCTGGGTGCGCTGGCGCTGAACACTGTGGCGGGCGTGGACCTCGCGGTCGGGCTCGCGGCGCTGGGCTTGTTCGCGGCCGCGTATTCACTCTATGGCGGCCTCAAGGCCGTGGCGCTGACCGACATCATCCAGGTCACGCTGCTCGTGTTCGGCGGCATGCTCATCGCCTGGATTTCACTCGATGCCGTGTCGGACGGGCAGGGCGCCATCGCAGGTTTTCAAACGCTTGTCGAGCGCACGCCCGAGCGCTTTGACCTGATCTTCACGAAAGACTCGCCGCACTACATGAGTCTGCCTGGTCTGTCCGTGCTCATCGGCGGCATGTGGATCATGAACCTGTCCTACTGGGGCTTTAACCAATACATCATCCAGCGCGCGCTGGCGGCCAAAGACACGCAGGAGGCGCAGAAGGGCATCCTGTTTGCGGCGTTCCTCAAGATGTTGATGCCCATCATCATTGTGTTGCCCGGTGTTGCTGCCGCCATCCTGGCACCCGATCTTGAGGCGCCTGATCGCGCCTATCCAACCGTGATGAACCTGCTGCCGACAGGAATTCTCGGGCTCGTGTTTGCCGCGCTCATCGCCGCCATTGTCTCGTCGCTGGCGTCGATGATGAACTCGATTGCGACCATCTTCACGATGGACCTGTACCGGCATTTCACCGCCGTCGAGGGGCCAGCACTCGTGCGCACGGGCCGCATCGTCAGCTTCACGGCGATCGTCATTGCGATGCTCGTCGCGAAGCCGTTGCTCGGCAACTTTGAGGAAGCGTTTCAGTACATCCAGGAATTCACGGGCTTCTTCACGCCGGGTGTGTGTGCGCTGTTCCTTTTGGGTTTCTTCTGGCCGAAGACAACGTCGAACGGCGCGCTCGCGACAGCACTGGGTTCCGCGGTCTTGTCGCTGGCCTTCAAGCTCGCCTGGCCCGACCTGCCATTCATCGATCGCGTTGGGCTCGTCTTCGTGCTCTGCATTCTTGTGGGCATCGGCGTGTCAGCGATAGAGGGCGCCGAGTCGCATCCCGATGCCATCGACTACGAGACGGTCGATACAAGAACGACGACGGGCTTCAACATCGGTGCGCTCGCGATCCTGGCCATGCTGGCGGCACTGTACGCCACGTGGTGGTAAGAGACCGTGCCCAGACGGCTCTACTGCAACGCGTTCATGCGCTCGACGAGCTCCAGCACTTTGCTCGTGCTGTAACCGCGATCATGAAACCAGATAATGGTCCCGGAGGCATCGAGAACCATGACGCGGGTATTGTTGCCGTTCTCGGTTCCCGTGAGTTCGGCGACGGGCTTGGCGGCACTGCCGTAGAGCGTGACGACGACGCTCCAGTCTTCGCGCGGAATACCCGAGCGCATGCCGTCGTCGATGAAGCCTGACGCGAGCGAAGGCACGAGACCAGGAATCGTCGGCACTTCAAGCAACGGTGCTTTCAGACCGGCCTGTGCCATTCCGAGCAACCAGCGGTCGATGTCGAATTGCGTTTGTTGCTTGTAACCGATCAGCAGCACGGCGGGCTGGCCACGCAACGCGTCAGGCAGCGCGACTGATTCGCCCTCAAGCGATTCGCCGGCGACACTAGGAAACGGCTCGCCGACGGGGTTGCGGTTCGGCAGCGTGCTGGAGCATGCGCCCAGCAGCAACGTAGTGATGGCCAACAGCCAGCGTGTTCGCTGCGCGATGTTGTGGTGTGTGGCTGCCATGCTGTGTCTCCGTTGATGCCTACTCACGATTTCGGCGCGCCGCCGCGTGCGGATGCCGCATCGCGTCGCAGTGTGGCAGACTGGCAGGCGAGGGGGACACGGAGAAACCGCATGGCGGTATCTCGGGCGCGGCCCTGGTGGGCCGCATGAGCGCGCGCGCGCGCGTCTTCGAGGCTGTGGCGCGTGGCTGGCTCGCGGCCGGCGATGCGGGCCGTGCGCTGGCGCACGCGGGCGGCATCATTACGGCTGAAGAGTGGCGCCGGTTCGGGCGCGCTTTTCTGTTGGGGAGCGGTCTACTCGCGCTTGCGCTCGGGCTCGCCTTTTTCGTGGCCTGGAATTGGGCCGACTTGCACCGCTTCGCGAAACTGGGCCTCGTGGCGAGCTGTTTGGTTCTCGCACTCGGTGCGCGCCTCTGCGCCCGACCCGGCAGTGTGTTGGCGACGGCCCTTGTGCCCGTGCAACTGTTACTCATCGGCGTTCTTCTCGCGCTCACCGGGCAGATCTACCAGAGTGGCGCGGACCGTTGGGAGCTGTTCGCGCTTTGGTCCTTGATTGCTTTGCCGCTCGTCGCCAGTGAGCGTTCGTTCTTTGGCTGGTTGCCCTGGCTCGGACTCGTCAACATGGCGGCGATACTCTGGGCGGACACGCGGCCACTGGGTCTGACGTTTCTCTGGACTGATAGCCTGGCACCGTACTGGCTGCTTGCCGCGTTCAACAGTGTCGCGGGTCTGCTCGCAGCGCGGGGCCTGCTGATTTGCGAGCGCGACTCCTGGGCAGGCGCGCTGGCGCGCCTCGCTTTTGTTGGGGCCGGCGCTTGCCTGACCGTTGTTGTCGTCGCGGCGGTCTTTAGTGACCACGAATACCTCTTCACAGCATTTGCGGGCTGGAGCGCGTTCCTGGCGCTGCTCTATTACCGGTACCGACGTATAGAGATCGATCTGCCCCTGATGGCGGGCTTCGCGCTGTCCGTCTGCATCGTCGTATTCGCCGTCGTGTTACGACTCGTCGCCGAAGTGTCGGACGGCTTCTCGCTGGGCCACGGCTTGCTTATGGCCCTGTTCATTCTAGGGCTCGCCACGGTGGCCGGACGCTGGTTGCTGGGCCTGCAACGTGAGTGTGAGTCGTGAGCCGTCGTAAACGCTGCTGGCAGTCGCTGGTTGACGCAGGCCTCATGGCCGAGCCGCCCGATACGCCGTTGACGCCCCCCTGGTACGTGCGCGCGCTACAAGGCTTTGCGGCCTGGGTGGCTTCGCTGTTCCTCGTATTGGGTCTGTTGCTCATGTTCAACGGCATCGAGGCGGCGGGTCTCACCGTCGTCGGCGTGCTTTCCCTAATCGGTGCCTTCGCGTTGTCGCGCAGCGAAGGCGGCGACTTTCTCTACCAGGCCAGCATTGCGCTCAGCCTGTCCGGGCAACTGTGTGTCTCGCTGGGTGTCGGCCAGGCGTCGGACACGTTGGTCGCAGCAGTCATCGCGGGCGGCGTGGCGGTCGCACTGATCTTCGTGCTCAACGACTTCGCGCATCGGCTCATCGCCACGCTTGTACTGACGGGTGCCGTGTTCGTCGCGGCCGTCGACTTGAACCTGGAGCGCCTGGCCGTGCCCGTGCTTGCGGTGCCGTTCGCAGGCTTTTGGGCCACGGAGGCGCGCTGGGGGGCGCGCCGCGGGTTGCTCGAGCCCGTCGCACTGGGCCTGGGCTTCGGCTTGCTTGCAGGCGCGCTGTTCGCATTGCGGCTTGGGACACACGGACTACCCGAGTCCGTCGCGGCGCAGGTCATTCGCGTCATTGTGGTGTTGGCGGCTTTGGGCTACGTCTTATTGGGCGTGTTGGAAGACTCCGGGATCGAAGGCTCGCGTCGCTGGCCGACGTGGGCCGTCGCAATGATTGCGGCCCTGGCCGTGGAACTCGGCGTGGCCAATGCGGCGACGGCATTGCTCGTATTTGTCGCGGCCATGCGCGGGCAACGCGAGTTCCTTACGGTGGCCGCGATGCTCGCGCTGCTCGTGCTCATTTCACACCATTACTACACGCTCGAACTCACCCTGCTCGCCAAGTCGCTCTGGCTGATCGGGTCCGGTGTCGTGCTGCTCGCCTTGCACGGCGTTGCGCGTCGCCTGTGGCGAACGGCGTCTGGCGAGGCGGCGCCCAGTACCTGGTCGCCGGGGATCGCCTTGGGACCGATTGCAAGTGTCATTGTCTGCCTGGCGCTTGCGGGTTTCGGTGTGTTCCGAAACGAGGGCGTGATTTCGAGCGGCGAGGTCATGGTGCTCGAGCTCGCGCCTGTGGACCCGCGCTCGTTGATGCAGGGCGATTACATGCGGCTCGATTTCGCGGTGCAGCGCACGGTGCGCCAACAGTTGCGCGGTGCGCCCGCGCAGCGGGGCTGGGTGGTGCTTCGAACGGATGATGACGGCGTGGCGCGCTTTGTGCGGCTCGCGTCATCGAAGCCCGTGCCCGCGCCAGGCAGCTTCTCGCTTCGTTACGGTTGGGACGGGCGTCGCGTGAACATGCTCACGGAGGCGTTCTTCTTCGAGGAAGGCTCGGCGGAGGTGTTCGACGCGGCGCGCTTTGGTGCGTTCCGCGTCGATGCGCGCGGCAACGTGATTCTCGTGCAGATGCTCGATGAGTCCCAGCAGGCGCTGGGCACTCAGTACTGAGCCGCTAGCGTCAGCAAGCGCGGCGCCGCCCACGGGTTACGCGTTTGTGTTTGGGCGACACCGCGATTGCGTCAGCTAGTCCCTCAGTCGTCCCCCTGAGCCGTGGTCGGCATCGACAGGTCACTGCGCTCAGTCCACACCGTGAACGTCGAGGCGGCCATGCCGGAGCCAAATTTCTTGAACATCTTCTCCGCTTTCTCTTCGGAGCCTACGTGTTCCGCGACGAACTCGAAGAAGCTTGTCTCGGGTGGCGCCATGTCAGCAAAGTCAGCGTAAGGGCTGACCACCATAAGCATGGGTTTGCCACCGATACGCGTGAGCCACAGCCAGTCTGACTGTTCGCCCCAGCCGTTCTCGAGCGCGATCATGCTCATCTTCTTGCGTGCGCTTTCGGAGGCCATGCCGGCCCCTTCCTTGAGCTTCCAGGCCGTCACGCCGTAGTACTTCGCCGGATCCGCGTCCTGCGGCATGTGGCTGTGTTTCCAGTCGTTGCGCTCCATGTAGTGCTCGTAGCTCGCGATGTACTGATGCACGGTCTCGTTCCAGTGGTCAGAGAAGCCCTTGTCCGTCGTAAACGCGACGTAGCGATCCTGGTCTGCGAATTCATGGCAGCAGGAGCGGAACTGGTAGACGTCCATATCGTTGCCCATCACAGGCACGTAGACCCGCCATTCGCGCGGATCGCCTTGTGACGCACGCATTGCCATGTGCGTCTTCAAGCTCTCCTCGAACTGCATTTCCATGCCTGCCTTGGGCACCATGAGCCACACATCGCTCAATGGTTTGCGCTCGTCGCCAGCATCCTGTGCGAATGCCGGTACTGACAGCGCCAGGCACAGTGCCGCAGCAACCGTGCCAAGTAGTGTGCTCGTCCTCATCTCGATTCCCCCAATCGTGAAACAGCCCGACATCCTGTGCCGGGCGAAAGACGCGCTTCCCGTCTGTCGAGTATACGTCTAATCCGTTTCTACAGTAACGAGTTCACTCGGCGAGCCGCCAGAGGTACCAGCTCGCGATGCTTCGCCAGGGCCGCAGCGGCTCCATGAGTGCAATGAAATCAGTATCTTGCGGGCGTTCCTCGAGATCGTGCAGCCGTTGCAAACCGCGCTGCAGGCCCAAATCGCCCGGTGCTGCCACATCTGGGCGTCGAAGACCGAACATGAGAAACATCTGCGCCGTCCAGACGCCCACACCCGTGTGCTGGGTGAGGTCTTCGATGACGGCGTTGTCGCTCATCTGGGCCAGGGCGCGGAAGTTGATGTCTCCGGCTACAGTGGCGCGCGCAAGCCCCTGCAGGTAGCGCGCTTTGCTGGACGAGAGCCCGGCCGCGCGCAATTTAGGTGTCGGTAGCGACGCGATTGCAGTCGCATCGAGTCGGCCACCCGACAGCGCTGCGACACGATTGCCGATCGTGCGCGCCGCTGCTGTCGAGAGTTGCTGGCCAATGATAGAGCCGCCAAGGCATTCGAACGCCGTGCGCCGGCCGCGGTCCATGGGACATCGGGGGTGCGCCTTGATCAGTTGGGCCATGCCGGCGTCTCGCGCCGATAGCTCGCGCAGTGCGCGGGCGACGAGCGCCTTGTCCATGCGTGTCTTCACGGGCCATCCGGTTTCCGTCGACGAGGGATCTATAATGCGCGGCGCGCCGGGTTCGCGACAACGGCGATCAGTCTTATGAGCAAGAAACGAAAGACGACCAAAAAGAAGACGAGCAAGCGCAAACCTGTGCGTCGATCCACCACGCGCAAGGCCCGCAAGCGGCGCCCGGCGCGACCGTGGTGGCGACGGCACTGGATCTTGTCCTCGCTGGGCGTGGCCGCCATCGCATTTGGCATCTGGGCGCTCTGGCTCGACTACCAGATCACGGCGCGTTTCGAGACGCGGCGCTGGGACCTGCCCGCGCGCGTCTATGCGCAGCCGCTCGAGCTTTACGCGGGACGGCGGCTCGCGCCTGACCAACTAGGGCTGCATCTGCACCAGCTGGGCTACACCGCTGACGCGAGTCTGAGCCGGCCAGGCTCGTACCGGCGCGATGGTGCGCGCTTCGACATTTACCGGCGCGCAGCCGAGTTCTGGGACGGCACAGAAACCGCGCGTCTGCTCCGCGTGCGGATCACGGACGACCGCGTTGCGGCGCTTCGAGTTGCGGGTCGGGACGCGGCGGTCGTGCGGCTAGATCCGCTCGTGATCGGCAGCCTGTTCCCCGCGCACGGTGAGGACCGCGTCGTGCTCGAGCCCGACACGGTGCCCGCGTTGCTGGCCGACACGTTGCGGCTCGTCGAGGACCGACGCTTCGAACAACACCACGGGCTCGACGTGCGCGCCATTGCGCGTGCCGCGCTGGCCAACCTGCGCGCGGGCGGTATCCGTCAGGGTGGCAGCACGCTGACGCAACAACTGGTCAAGAGCTATTTCCTGACGAACGAGCGGACATTCCGTCGCAAGGTGCGTGAGGCCGTTATGGCTGTACTGCTGGAGTTGCGCTACGACAAGCGCGAGATCCTGACGGCCTACGTCAACGAGGTGTACCTGGGCCAGGACGGCGCGCGCGCGATCCATGGCTTTGGCCTGGCGAGCCAGTTCTATTTCGCGCGCCCTCTGGCCGAGCTCGACCCGACCCAGGTCGCAACGCTCGTGGCACTCGTGCGCGGCCCGTCGTTCTACGACCCCAATCGATTCGCGGACCGGCTGCGCGAGCGCCGCGACCGCATTCTCACGGCCATGGCTGAAACGGGCGTCATCGACGAGGCAGCGCGCGATCGCGGTCTGGCGACACCGCTGGCCGTGGCCGACCGCAGTGCGTCTGAGGCTGCGTACTTTCCGGCCTTCGTTGATGTAGTACGCCGCCAGCTCGAACGCGACTACGACGATGCGGACCTGCGTCGGGAAGGTCTCGCGATTCACACGACGCTGGACCCGCTGGCGCAGGCGCTCGCGCTGACCGAGCTCGATGCGCACCTGGCACGGCTCGAAGCCGCCGGGGCGCCCGCGCTGCAAGGCGCTGTGGTCGTGGCCGATCCGCGCGTCGGTGAGCTGCACGCGCTCGTAGGTGGCCGCGGTCGCGGCGGCTTTAATCGGGCGCTGGATGCTCGGCGGCAGGTGGGATCCCTGATCAAGCCTATCGTGTACTTGGCCGCGCTCGAATCGGGTGACTGGCACATGGCTTCCAGCGTCGAGGACGCGCCCGTCGAGATTGCCCAGGAGGACGGTCGCCTGTGGTCGCCGCAAAACTTCTCGGGCGAGCACCAGGGCGAGATGCCGCTCGTACGCGCCTTGGCCGAATCAGTAAACGTTGCCTCGGTGCGCGTGGGCATGTCGACGGGACTTAAGCGCATCGCGGGAACGCTGCGCCAGTTAGGTGGGCCCGATATTGCGCAGCCGTACGGGTCGCTGACACTGGGTGCCGTTGAGATGTCGCCCGTTGAAGTCGCCAACGTGTATCTCTCACTGGGCTCAGGCGGCTTGCGACCGCCGCTGCGCGCTGTGCGTGAGGTCGTGGGCGGCGACGGCAACACGGTGCAGCGGTATCCGCTGACCATTGACACCGTGGCAGACGGAGCCGCGCTCTACGCCTTGAACACAGCACTCATGGCGACGATGACGCGCGGCACGGGGCGTGCGGCAGCCTTGCCAGAGGGCCTCGTGGCCGCCGGCAAGACGGGCACCACCAACGATTTTCGCGATGCCTGGTTCGCGGGCTATACGGGCGACCGGCTGGGCGTGGTTTGGGTCGGCACCGATGACAACGCCCCGACTGGGCTCACGGGGTCCCGCGGCGCCTTGCCAGTCTGGTCTTCGGTCATTGCCGAGTTGTCAGGCGAGCCGCTGCGCTTGAGCGTGCCCGAGGGCATGGTGGCCGCGTCCGTTGACTACGCAACGGGTCGCCAGATCGCGGCGCGCTGCGACAACGCAGTTACACTAGGCCTGCCCGAGGACGCGCAGCTCGACACACAGCGCGGCTGCGGTGGACGTGGCGTTGCGGCTCGGGCACTGGATTGGCTCCGAGACCGACTATGACGAAGAACCTGCGACGATCGCTGGCGCTGACCGTGTTGTTGGTCACATGCGCGGGTTGTTCGTTGACCCAGCCGCCCGCGGGTGCTGGTGCCGAGCCCAGTGCGACGGAAGTCCCGTCCGCAGCGACGGGACCCGGTACGTCGGAGCCGGAAATGGGCGCCGTGCACCCGGCGGCGGCACAGTTTCTGGCCGACGCGCGCAACTGGCACAAGCTCAACAACACACCGCGCGCTGCCGCCTCGATGGAACGCGCGATTCGCATCGACCCGCGCCACCCGGAACCCTGGCTTGAGCTTGCGCGGCTCCGCTACGAGGGCGGCGATATCTCCCAGGCCGAGAACCTGGCGCTCAAGGCGCGCAGCCTCGCACCGCGCGACTCAGAGTGGTTTGCGGCGGCTGAAGACCTGCTCATTGCGATATCGGCGCAGCCGCGCTGATTGGCGCCTTGCTTTCAGGCGGTGCAGCGCTGAGAATCGCGCACCCGCCGTCGCTCGCACTTCGCCATGTGGTTCAAGAATCTTCGCGCCTACCGCCTGACCTATGACACGGGGCTGACCCCCGACGCGCTCGAGAGCGCGCTTGCCGATGCGGTGTTTTCGCCCTGCGGCAAGGTCGATCTGGCACGGGCGGGCTTCGTCGCGCCGCTCGGCGATGTGGGTAAGATGCTCACGCACACGGTTGGCCAGAGCACTATGGTCTGCCTGCGCCGCCAGGAAAAGGTGCTGCCGCCTGCAGCCATCGCGGAGCAGGTATCGGAGCGGGTCGCCGCACTCGAGGCGCGCGAGGGTCGGCCCGCGCAGCGGCGCGAGCGCTCGGCACTCAAGGACGAGGTCACGCTCGATCTGTTGCCGCGCGCGCTGACGCGTTCCGAGCGCATCTACGCCTACTTCGACTTCCAGCGGAAGTTCTTGCTCATCGACGCGGCCAGTGAACGCAAGGCGGAGCTCGTGCTCGAGCACCTGCGCGCCGCGCTCGACACGCTGCCTGTCGTGCCGCTCGACTGCCACGGTGACACTGCGTCAATCATGACGCGCTGGGTGACGAACCGCCCCGAGGCAGGCTTCGAGCTCGATCAGGACATAGAGCTTACGAACAGCCGCGAGGCGCGCAACATCGTGCGCTGCCGCTACCAGGACATCGACAGCAAGGAAGTGCTGGGCCACATCGAGGCGGGCAAGCGCGTCACGCGTCTGGCGCTGACCTGGCGGGAAGCGATCCGGTTTGTGCTGTCCGAGGACTTCGTGCTGCGGCGCCTGCGCTTCGACGCCAAGATCACAGATCACGGCGACGGCGAAGCGGATGACGTCGCGGGCAGCTTCGACCAGGATTTCGCGGTCATGGCCGTGCAGCTCGGCGCCTTACTCGACACGCTGCTTGAGGGCTACGGCGGCATGGAGAAACTCTGACATGGCACGCGTCGTGTTCCTGAGCCAGGACTCGATGGAAGGCTACGTTTGTGATGACGACGTGGCCGTGCCCGCCTGCGCGGAGTTCGGCATCGAAATAGAGACGGTGAGCTGGCGCGCCGACGTCGACTGGTCCGACTACGATGCGGTTATCGTGCGCTCAACCTGGGACTACCAGCGCCATGCCGAGGCCTTTCTCGACGCGTTGGGCCGCATCGAGGGGGCAACGCGGCTCGCCAACGCGCGGGAGCTCATGCGCTGGAATCTCGACAAGCGCTACCTGGCCGAGCTCCAAAGGCGGGGCGTACCGATTGTGCCGACCGAATTCGGCCAGGGCATGACGGCCGAGGCGCTCGACGCGCGTCTTGCCGCGACCACAAGCGAGTGCGTGATCAAGCCTGCTGTGAGTGCGGGTGCCGAACGCACCTACCGCGTGCACCCTGACGCGCCGGCCGAACATCGCGCCGAGATCGTTGCGGGGCACGCCGACAGCGTTTGGATGTGGCAGCCATTCCTGCCGCAGATCGTCGACCCCGGCGAATACTCGCTGTTCTATTTCAATGGCATCTTCAGCCACGCCATCATCAAGACGCCGAAGTCCGGTGATTTTCGCGTCCAGGAAGAGTTTGGCGGCGATATCCGGCTCATCGATGCACCCGCGGCCATGCGTGCCGCGGCAGACCGCGTCATGGCCAGCCTCGATACCGATACGCTCTACGCGCGTGTCGACCTCGTTGACGGTAGCTCGGGTGGCTACTGGCTCATCGAGCTTGAGCTCATTGAGCCTTCGCTGTATCTGCGCAAAGACCCGGCCGCGCCCGCACGTTTTGCACAGGCTGTCGCCGACTGGCTTGAGGCCGGCTAGACCAGGGGCTCACACCTAGCGCACGATGTGCAGTTCGGTCTGGCGCCCCGCCAGATAGTGCACGCGATCGCCGTCGTAGACCGCGCTCTGCTCGAGCTTCATCTGCACCTTCTGCCCGTCCCACTCGGGCACGGTCACCGTGACGTTGCCCTCGATGGCGTAGCCCGTCATGGGGTATAGCGGCCAGTCGCCCTGACCGGGTGTCGACCCCTGGTTGTCCCACATGCCGATGGTCGGTCCAGGGGCGTGACCGAAGGCGCCGAGCGGGTGCGTGTAGATCGAATTCGTGATGCCCATGCGCTTAAGGCGTTGTTGCGCGGCCGCGAGAATCTCGTTGCCCGTGCGGCCGGTCTCAAACGCGTTGGTCAGCGTGTCCTGCCAGCGCTTGCCGACCGCCATGGCATCGATGAGCCCTTGGGGTGGTCCGTCCTCGCCAAGCTTGAGCACGTAGGCCATCTCTTGCGTATCCGTGCAGAGACCCAGATAGCAGATGCCGACGTCCGTGTGCAGCAGGTCGCCACGGCGGATGACGGTGTTCGGGTCGGTCTCGCCAAAGAACGCGACATCGTCCTCATAGACTAGGCCTTGCCGCTGCGTGTTGACGTAGGGCTGGAACCAGGGTGCAAGGCCGGCTTCTTCGAAGCGCCCGCGCATGAACCAGGCGACGTCATCGAGTGTGGTGACGCCGGGCGTGATGAAGGCGTCGCTGAAGGCTTCGGCAATCGTGGCGCGCGCGATGCCCACGGCGCGTTGCCAGACTTCCACTTCGGCCGCCGTGCGCGTTTCAAGCCAGCGCACAACGAGGTTTTCTGATGAGACGATGCGCGCACTGAGTGTTTCGCCGAGTGCCTCGGTGAGTTTCGTGTGCAGGCCATGGCTTAGCCCGTCGGCGACAGGCCAGGTATCGCTGACATTGACGGCGATGGATTCCGGATCACGCTCCGCAATGATCTCAGCGAGCCGCGCCCATTGCGCCGCCAGGTCGCCGCCTTCCCAGGCGGCCTCGTAGAGCGAGCCCAGCGGGTAGCGGCTGATCGTCAGGCGCTCCACGCCTGCGTCGGGACCACGGTCGTGGAACATCAAGATTGTGGTGCGGCGCGCCGTGAAGCGTGGCTTCGGCACCAGAGACAGAAACACGGGGTCGTCGTTGTACTCGCGCGCAATGACGAGCCACATGTCGATACCGGTTTCGCGCATGAGCGCCGGCAGCAGCGTGTCGAGTCGCTCTTCGATCAGTGCGTTCTCGATGCCCGGGCGGTCTTTGAAAGGCGCTATGGCTGGTTGGGCCTGGGCGTGTGCCGCGGTAAAGAGTAGGGCGGCGAGGCTGATGACGATTCTGGACATGCGGTGGGTCCCCGGGTTTGAGCAGGCCGCCATCTAAGCATGCGCGGCGGCCTCAGTCGACGCTGCCCCGTGCCGTATACTCGCCACCTGCTTTGAAGGGGAACCCCATGAACAGACTCGTGTTGCTATTGGTTGCCAGCCTGCTTTCCGGTTGCGGCGGATCGGACGCGCCCGACGTGGCGCCAGCGGAGTTGCCGGTCCGCACCACCAGCGACATGGCTCGCGACTACGTGGTGTTGGAGCTGGCCATGGGCACGCACGACAAAGCCCACGTGGACGCCTATTTCGGGCCCGAGGACCTGCGCGAGACAGCCCAGGCCAATGGCTGGTCGCCCGACGAGATTGACACGCGCGCCGCAGCACTCGCTGCCGAGCTCGCCGCGAATGACGACCAGGACAGTGCCAAGCGCATTGCGGGACTGTTCGAACGCCTGACTGCGTTGCGCACGCGGATCCGGATTCTGAAAGGTGAGCCGCCGAGTTTCGATGACGAGGCGCGCAACCTGTTCGGTGCCGCGGCACCCGACTACGATGACGCGCACTTCGAGGCCATCCTCGCCGAGATCGACGCCTTACTGCCCGGCGACGCACCACTGGCTGAGCGCGTGAACACGTTCAAAGACCAGTTCAATATCCCCGCAGATAAGCTCGACGCGGTGTTCTCGGCGGCCATGGACGCGTGTCGCGAGCGCACGCTGGCGCAAATCGAATTGCCCGAAGAAGAGTCCTTCACAATTGAGTATGTGAGCGACAAACCTTGGTCGGGCTACAACTGGTACCAGGGCGATGCTGTGAGTCTGATCCAGGTCAACACGGACCTGCCGACGGCGATCGACCGCGCCGTCGACCTGGGCTGCCACGAAGGCTATCCGGGACATCACACCTTCAACGCGTTGCTCGAGCGTGAGCTGGCGCAGGGCAAAGGCTGGGTCGAGTACACGCTGTACCCGTTGTTCAGCCCGCAGTCGCTGATCGCTGAAGGCACCGCCAACTATGGCATTGAGCTCGCATTTCCCGGTGAGGAACGTATCGCGTTCGAGCGCGACGTGTTGTTTCCGCTGGCCGGGCTCGATGCGGCTGAGGCAGACGCCTACTACGCGCTCCAGCGGCTGCTCGGCCGACTCAACTACGCGGGCAACGAGGCTGCACGAGACTACCTAAACGGTGACGCGACGCGCGAAGAGACCGAAGCCTGGCTCGTGAAGTATGCGCTGAGCTCGCCGGAGCGCGCCGCGCAACGGGTTCGGTTCATCGAGACTTATCGGAGCTACGTCATCAACTACAACCTCGGCAAAGACCTCGTCGCCGAGTACATCGAGCGTGACGACGCCGACGCGGCGACGCGTTGGCAACGCTTCGAGCGCATCCTGTCCGAGCCCTTCAGCGCGGCGGACCTGAAGTGAAGGTCGCGTTCCTCGGGCTTGGCGTCATGGGCTTTCCCATGGCGGGCCATCTCGCCGCCGCGGGCCACGAAGTGACGGTCTTCAACCGCACGCGCCGTAAGGCCGACGACTGGTCGGCGCAGCACACAGGAAGTGTGGCCGATACGCCGGCCGACGCGGCTGCGGGTGCCGAGATTGTGTTCGCCTGCGTGGGAAACGACGACGACATTCTTGAAGTCGCGGGCGCCGCGATTCCAGCGATGCAGGCGGGCTCCGTCTTCGTGGATCACACGACGACCTCGGCGGATATGGCGCGCCGGCTTGACGCCATGGCGCGCGAGCGCGGTATCGGTTTCGTAGATGCGCCCGTGTCGGGCGGCCAGTCGGGTGCGGAGCAGGGCGTGCTGACCGTTATGTGTGGCGGCACGGGAGCGGACTGTACACGCGTCGAGCCAGTAGCGGCCTGTTTCGCGAGGCGCTGGCGACGGCTGGGCGAGGCCGGTGCGGGTCAGCTCACCAAGATGGTCAACCAGATTTGCATCGCCGGGCTCGTGCAGGGCTTGTCCGAAGGGCTTAATTTTGCGGAGCGCGCGGGCCTCGACCCTGCGGCCGTGTTCGATGTCATTGGCGGTGGCGCGGCGCAGTCCTGGCAGATGGATAACCGCGCCGCGACGATGGCCGAGCGCCACTTCGACTACGGTTTTGCCGTCGAGTGGATGCGCAAGGACCTGGGCTACGCGATTGCCGAGGCCGAACGCATCGGCGCGGACGTGCCCGTCACCGAGCTTGTCGACGGCTTTTACGCTGAGGTCGTCGCGGCCGGCGGGGCGCGCTGGGACACCTCGAGTCTCGTCACGCGCTTCGACCGTGACAACGAGTCCGATTAGCGTATGCTCAGCCCAACACTCGGGGGAGGGGTTTCGGCTTGGAATGGTTGACGGCTGAGATTGCGGCACTGGCGGTGACCGCAGCCACGATCGGGGTCGTGCACACGGCCGTCGGGCCGGATCACTACCTGCCTTTTGTAATGCTGTCGCGCGCGCGCCAATGGACAGCGCGCTGGACCGCAGCCGTCACGCTGGCCTGCGGATTGATCCATGTCCTGGGCTCTGTCCTGCTGGGTCTGGTCGGTGTCGCTGCGGGGCTTGCCCTGCGCCGGCTCGAAATCATCGAATCTTTCCGCGGTGATCTGGCGGCCTGGTCACTGCTGGCCTTCGGGCTCATGTACTTGGTCTGGGGCCTGCGCAAGGCGCGCCGCGGCCACACCCACAGCCACTGGCACACGCACGCGGACGGTACCTCGCACGAGCACGCGCACGACCACGCCGATGCGCATGCGCACGTGCACGCCGAGCGCAAGGGCGCGGGCCTAACGCCCTGGGCGCTGTTCCTGATCTTTGCGTTTGGGCCCTGCGAAGCCCTGATCCCCGTGCTCATGTACCCGGCTGCAGCGTCGAACACTGCGGGGCTCGTGCTCGTGACGGTCGTGTTTGCCATCGCCACGCTGACGACCATGCTTGTGCTTGTACTTGCAGGGCGCTGGACACTCGCACGTGCCGGGCATGACAGCCGCGCCGGTGCGTTCCTCGACCAGCACGCGCATGCCTTTGCGGGTGCGGCGATCAGCATCTGCGCAGGCCTGATGCTCATCGGCCTCTGAGTCCGACAGCAAACCGTATGGCCAAGCACATCAAGGTGCCGCACACGCTCGTGCTGTTGTTCGGCATGATCGTTTTCGCCTGGGTGCTGACGCTGATCCTGCCGCCCGGCGCGTTCGAGACCACCACCAACGAACACGGCCGTGAGGTCGTCCTTCCGGGCACCTTCGCCTACCTTGAAGACGCCAAGCCGCCACCCGTCTATTCGATCCTGACGGTCATCCCGCGTGGACTGGGCGCGGCGCAGGGCATCATTTTCTTCGTCTTCCTCATTGGTGGCGCGCTCGCCGTGTTGCGCTCGACGGGCGCCGTCGACGCGGCGCTGGGTTCGCTGCTGCGCCGATTCGGCAGCCGGCCGGCTTTGCTGATTCTCATCGGCATGTTCGCATTCGCGGCGGGATCGTCGACGATCGGCATGGCCGAGGAGTTCATCCCGTTTGCGGCCGTGTTGCTGTTGCTCTGCAATGCGATGCGCATGGACGCTGTGGCCGCCATTGGCATCATGGTCGTGGGTTATGGCGTGGGCTTTGGCGCGGCGTCGATCAACCCGTTCACGGTGCTCGTTGCGCAGGAAGTCGCCGGGCTTGAGCCTGCATCGGGTCTTGGCTTCCGGCTCGCGATGTTTGTGCCGTTTTTCGTGCTGGGCTTCTGGCACGTCTGGCGCTACGCGCAGATGGTGCGTGCCGATGCCTCGGCATCGCTTGTTGCTGATGTGCCCGAGGCGACGCCGCCGCCACCCGGCGATGACGTCCCTATGACGGGCAATCGAAAGCTCGTATTGCTCATCGCACTCGCGACGCTTATCGTCGTCATCTGGGGCATCAAGCAGAAAGGCTGGTACCTCGTTGAACTCGGTGCAGCCTTCACGGCTATGGCCATCGTCATTGGTTTTGCGTCGCGGCAGTCGCTCGACGACATGGCCAACCGGTTCATCCACGGCGCCAGCGAGCTCACCGGGACCGCTTTGCTCATTGGCTTCGCGCGCGGCATCGAGGTCATGCTCACCGACGGCCAGGTGCTGCATACGATTGTCAGTGCGCTGTCGGGCCCGCTCGAGCAAATGGGTGGTGCGTTATCGGCCGCGGGAATGCTGTTGCTGCAGAGCGCGCTCAACTTCTTTATCCCGTCGGGCTCGGGCCAGGCTTACGTGACCATGCCCATCATGGCGCCGCTGGCCGACATCGTCGGTGTGTCCCGCCAGGTCGCCGTGCTCGCCTACCAGATGGGCGACGGCTTCATGAACATGGTCGTCCCGACCAACGCCATCCTCATGGCCATCCTGGGTATCGCCGGTATTCCCTACGGCCGCTGGCTCCGGTTTATTGCGCCGCTCATCGGCCAGCTGCTGCTCGTGGGCGCGGCCACACTGGCCATCGCCGTCGCGCTCGGCGTCTAGCCGCCTCTTAACGCATTGATATAACAACAAATCGGCATAGGTATTGACAGGAATATAGTATTAATACTATCTTCTGTCGCATGGCACGTATCACTAAAGCCGAAGAGCCGCCCGTTTACAACCGCCTGGCCGCGCTGCGCACAGACCGTGGGTTGTCGCGCCGCGAGCTCGCCGACGCCGTCGGCGTGCACTACCAGACGATCGGTTACCTCGAGCGCGGGGAGTACAAGCCTAGCCTCGTCATGGCGCTACGCATCGCCGCGCTGTTCGAGCTGCCGGTCGAGGCGATCTTTTCGCTCAACGAATTCAGGCCCATGAGCGCACTGCTTGCCGAGCAGGCGCTCGCGGGCACGCAAAACAAGGAGGACAGCTGATGGTCAACAACGAACTGCGCAACGACCCCGTCGCCCAAGAGGCTGAAGAGGCCTTGTACGGCGAAAACCACGCCTGGTTGCGGTCACAGCGTGCGAGACGCTGGCTGGTTGTGGTGGCCGGCGCAGCGATCATTCTGTCGACGGCATCGCGGCTGGCCGACTGGCCGTTCCTCGCCTTGCCCGCGATCCTTGTGTTTCTCGCCAGCTGGGTCGGTCTGCGCATTGCCGTGCGGAAGATCATCGACCTGCCTGACCAGTACATCGATGAGCGTATGCGGGAACGCCGCGGCATCGCCTACCGACACGCGTATGCGGGCATCGGCGCATTACTCTCTGTGATCATGTTGGCGCACATCGCGCTGACGCTGCTGGCCAAGTACCAGGGCTGGCCCTCGATGACAGGCGAGGTCTGGTTCGAGCTGTCGTTCACGATGGTCTTCTCGATGATGATCTTGCCCAACGCCGTCTACGCCTGGACGGAGCGCGACATCTGATCGACGCCTTCTGACATCGTGCGGGGCGTCGGGTATGATCCGCGACGTCAATCGGGGTGGCTACGGCCTGAGATTCGCCTGCGGGGCGGGAACCCTTGGAACCTGATCCGGGTAATGCCGGCGTAGGGAGCACAACATGCACAAACCCGCCGTTGCCGCCGTTGCGGCACTCTCTTTATTCGCTGTCGATGCGCGCGCGCAGGACGCCGCGATTGATGAAATCGTGGTCACCGCGGACCTGCGTGGGAGAACACTCGTCGAGATCCCGGCGAGCATAGCCGTCATCGACCGCAGTACCGTCGAAGATGCTGCCGTCCAACACTTCGAAGAACTGTCGTTCCTCGTACCCAATCTTAACTTTGCTGGCGGCAGCAATCGCGCGCGCTATTTCCAGCTGCGCGGCATTGGCGAGCGCAGCCAGTACGAGGGCGCGCCCAACCCGTCCGTCGGCTTCATCCTCGACGACATCGATTTTTCAGGCATCGGTGGCATCGCCACGACCTGGGATATTGAACGCGTCGAGGTACTTCGCGGTCCACAAGCCACGCGTTACGGCGCCAACGCACTGGCCGGGCTTGTGTTCGTGCAAAGCGTTGCGCCGACGCCAGAGTTTGATGCGCGTGCGCAGGTCACATCAGGCGACGACGGGCTCGCGAGTGCAGCACTGGCATTCGGTGGCCCCCTCAGCGACACGCTGGGTTACCGCGTCGCGCTGCAGCAGTTTCAGTCCAACGGCTTCCGAGACAACCCGTTCCTGGGCCGCGACGATACCAACGAGCGCGATGAGCTGACGCTGCGCACCCGGTTGCGTTGGGACCCCAGTGATGCGACGCGCGTGGACACGACGCTGTTGTTTGTCGACCAGGACAATGGCTACGACGCCTTTACGCTCGAGAACGACTTCACGACGTTTAGCGACGACCCAGGCCGCGACGCGCAACGGTCGGTGGGCCTGGGTATCCGTGCCGATCACGCGCCAAGCGCGGCCTGGTCGCTGACAAGCATCACGGGGATCGCGCAGTCCGACGTCGAGTTCAGTTTTGACGCGGACTGGGGCAACCCCGACTACTGGATTCCGTTTTTCGCGCCGCCGGGCTCGACACCGTTCACGCCCGAGTATGATTTTTTCTCGCGGCGCGACCGTGAACGCGACACGATCAACCAGGAGTTTCGTTTTCAGTCGGGCCCCAATGGCCGGATCTTCGATGACACCACTGACTGGTTGGTCGGCGTCTACGCGCTGCGCCTCACCGAAGATCTGACCGTGTTCGACTCGGGCGTGTTCAGCGACGGCACGTTCCCGGGCGCGGCATTCGCCGCGGCCAGCGACAGCAGCTACGAGTCGCTCAAGCTGGCCGTGTTCGGGCAGCTTGACATCGCGACGGGCGAACGCACGGATCTGTCACTGGGCTTGCGCTTTGAGCGGCGCAACGCGGATTACGAGGATGACTTCGGCCTGAGTCTCGACCCGTCCGAAACCGCGGTCGGCGGACACGTCTCGCTGACGCACGCGTTCAACGATGCGGCGACGGGATACCTGTCGTTGGCGCGGGGTTACAAAATGGGCGGCTTCAACCTCGGCACCGTACCTGACGGCCGGCGCGAGTTCGACGCCGAGTATCTTTGGAACCTCGAGACGGGGCTTCGTTGGCAGCACGCTCGCGGCAGTCTGAGCCTGGCCGTGTTTTACGCCGAGCGACGCGACCAGCAGGTCTCGACCTCATTCCAGCTCGTGCCCAATGACCCGTCGACGTTCGTGTTTTTTCAGGACAACGCGGCCAGCGGCAAGAATCTGGGCGCTGAGCTCGAGTCGCGCTGGCGACTCGACAGCCACTGGAGTGTGTACGCGAACGTCGGTCTGCTGGATGTCACCTTTGATGACTTTGTCACGCCCGAGGTCGATCTCTCAGGGCGCGAGCAGGCGCATGCGCCACGCTACAGCTTCTCAACGGGTCTGATCTGGGAACGCCCTGAAGGCTGGTTTGCGCGGCTCGACGTACAGGGCAGAGATGAATTCTTCTTCTCCAACAGCCATGACGAGAAGAGCGAGGCCTACACGCTCGTGCACGCACGCGCGGGCTACCGCAAAGGCCAGTGGCAGTTCAGCGCCTGGGGGCGCAACCTGACCGATGAAGACTACGGTGTACGGGGCTTCTTCTTCGGTAACGAACCGCCGAATTTCGACGACACGCTGTATCTTCGCCTGGGTGACCCGCGCCAGGTCGGTGTCAGCATCGACTGGCGTTACTGAGGAGAATGACTATGCGTGCCGCTGCGGAACTGAGCCTCTACCCGTTGGCTGATGACTACCTGACGCCGATCCGTGACGTCATCGCGCGGCTCAACGCGATCGATGGCCTGGAGGTGGTCACCAATGCGATGTCGACGCAGGTCGTTGGCGACTACGACGTGCTCATGCCGGCACTGACGCGTGAAGTGCGCACGAGCTTCGAGCAGCACGGCAAGTGCGTGTTCGTCATGAAGCTCCTGCACTTGTCTTAACCACAGCAATCGATTGGGCGCAGTCCTCGAACAACTGGGCGGCATGCGCGCGGCCGAGATCGTGGCCGTGATGCTCGCTATCGCCTATCTCGTTCTCGCCATTCGGCAGTCGGTGTGGTGTTGGCCCTGCGCGTTTGTCAGCACGGGAATTTATGTCGTGCTGTTCCATGAAGTGGCCCTGTTTATGGAGAGCGCACTTAACGCGTTCTACCTGGCTATGGCGGTGTACGGGTTCTGGGTCTGGACGCGGGGCGGTCCACATGGCGCGCCGCGCGAGGTCCATGTGAAACCCTGGGTCTTGCACGCGGTGGCCGCGGCGGGCATCGCGATCCTGATTGCCGCCAGCGGCACCTGGTTGGCGCGGAATACGGCGCAGGCCCTACCGTACCTCGACGCGTTTACGACCTGGTCCGCCGTCTTTGCGACCTGGCTGACGGCGCAGAAGGCCATCGAGAACTGGTTCTATTGGTTAGTCATCGATATCGTCTCGATCGGGCTTTATTTGGAGCGCGGCTTGCCACTCACAGCACTGCTGTTTGTGCTCTACGTGGTGCTCATTCCCATCGGTTTCCTCGCATGGCGGCGCGACCTGCGACGCCCGGAGTTGGTATGAACGACGCAAGACTCGAAGCCGCGCTCGATGCGTTTGAATCGGCATTGGGCGAGCGGCCCAACGTGGTCGCTCCGCTCGACTCGATGAGTAATGCCGCGTGGCGCGTGGCCTTGCGCGACGGTGAGGCCGTACTGCGCACGCACACGCTGGACTTCGGTGCGCCCGTGACCAGCCACGCGCGCGAGTTTGCGATCCATGGCTTTGCCGCCGCGAACGGTCTCGCGCCCGGGATCATTTTCTCGAGTGCGCGCGCAGGTGTGATCGTAACGGACTTCGAGTACGCGGGCGCGTACGGCAAAGACGCGTTCGCCGATGCGTCGAGCATCGCGCGAGTGGCCGAGCGCATCGCGGTACTACACGGGCTCGACTTGCCCCACTCCATAACCGGATACAGCCTCGTCGAAGCCGCCGAACGCTACATCACGCGGGCCGGTGTTGGCGGCAATGCCGACACCGATGCGCTCGCCGACGTCGTGGCCTGGGTCGAAGCCGATGCGGACCCGGCCGATCGTGTGCTCTGCCACCGCGACCTGTTGCACGCGAATATCTTGGCGAGCGAACCGGTCCAGTTCATCGACTGGGAGTTCGCGAGCCCCGGCGAGCGCTGGTTTGATCTTGCTGGCTTTGCCGTTTGGCAAGACTTCGATCGCGTGCAGCGAGACGTGATGATCAATGCGTATCTGGGGCGCGCACCTTCAGAGGCCGAGCGCGAGCGCCTCGCGCGCAATACGCAGGCGTTTCGCGCGCTGTGTCAGCTCTGGGAGTTGCCTGCGGCTACCAACGATTCCTGAGTTCACGCAGTTTCAGGAAGACGGTCTTTTGGTCGGGGTTGGCAGGCAGGTCCGGGAAGGCCTCACGCAACGCGTCGATGACGCCGGGTTCGCGGAGCCGGAAGAAGGTGTTGACGGCCTTTTCCAGTCCCAGTGTTGTCACGGGCGCATCCGCGCCATCATTGCCTTCGATGCGCGACAGCAAATCGGCGGCGGCCGTATTGTCGGGCTCGCGGTCCAGCGTGAAGCGCAGGTTGCCCGCCAGGTAGTCGTGCCCGGGGTAGAGCTTCGCGGACTCGTCGATACGGTCCAGCTGTTCTGCGAAGGTCGTGTAGAGCGCCTCGGGATGGCCGCCGTTGTGGCAATTGCCGGCACCCGCATTGAATAAGGTGTCCCCCGAGAACAGCGCGGCTTCGGGCGCGTGCGCCAGAAGGCAGATGTGGCACATCGTGTGTCCGGGCGTGTCGAGGCACTCGAGTTCGATCGTCTTGCCCACCTTGACCACGTCACCGGCGCCGACGCCGCGGTCCACGCCGTTAATACGGCCGCCTGCATTCTCGTGGGCGATCAACGTGGCACCCGTGGCGTCTACGAGCCCCTTGTTGCCGCCTGTGTGGTCGGCGTGCTCGTGCGTATTGAGCACCTGGGTGATGTCCCAGCCCCGGTCTTTGGCGATATCAAGACACTGATTGAAATCGAGGGGATCGATGGCCAGTGCCTCGCCCGTTTCGGCGCAGGCAATCAGATAGTTGAAATTGCGATAACTGTTGCCAACCCAAACGCGCTCGACGATCACAGCAGGCTCCTATTTGACGGCGGCGATTTCACGACCTGCAACCCAGGTCTGCAAGACGCCGATCTGCCAGATCTCCTCAACGGGGATCTCGAAGTAGTCGCGGTCGATGACGATGAAGTCGGCCCACTTGCCGGGCTCGAGGCTACCAATGCGATCGGCTTGTCCGACTGAGTCCGCGGCCCAGATCGTGAAAGCGGCCAGCGTCTCTTCGCGCGTCAGCGCCTGGTCGGGGTACCAGCCACCAACGGGCTCGCCGTCCTTGCCCATGCGCGAGACGGCCGCGTAAAGGCCGTCAAACATCTCGGGCTTCTCGACAGGAAAGTCTGACCCGGCGGCGACACGCACACCTGCATCAAGCATGCGGCGCCAGGCGTAGCCGCCCAGGATGCGTTCGGGGCCTACGCGGTCTTCGGCCATGTTCTTGTCGCTTGTCGCGTGCGTCGGCTGCATCGAGGCGACGATGTTGAGCTTGGCAAAACGCGGGATGTCTTCGAGCGCCACGATCTGCGCGTGCTCGATGCGGTCGTTGAAGCCCGAAGGTTTGCCGCCACTGGCCAGTGAAAACGCGTCGAGCACAATGCGGTTGGCGCGGTCGCCGATGGCATGCACGTTGGCGGCCAGACCTTTCGCGTGCGCCGCACGAATCTGCGCTGTGAACTCTGCCGTGTCTCCGCGCATGAGACCCAGGTTGCCCGCATCATCGCTGTACGGGCTCAACATCGCCGCGCCGCGGCTGCCCAGGGCGCCGTCCGCATAGAGCTTCACGCTGGTCACCTCGAATAGATCGCGCGCATATCCCCGGATCGGACCCTCGAACTCGGCCAGCGTCGGTGTTCCCGCCAGCATGGCGCTGACGCGAATGGGCATTTCCCCAGCGTCTGCCAGCTCCCTATACAAGGCCACCTCCAGCGCCGTCGTGCCGGCATCGTGGACGCCCGTGACGCCGAGCGACGCCAACTCGTACATCGCGTTCTTCAAGAAGTTGCGTTGATCGTCGCGGCTCGGCGGCAGAATGACGCGTGCGACGAGTGGCATGGCGGTGTCAATAAGGACGCCGGTGGCATCACCGTTGGCGTCGCGAACGATCTCGCCGCCAATGGGGTTGGGTGTGTCGCGCGTGATGCCCGCGAGTTCGAGCGCGGCCGTATTGGCCCAGGCGGCATGACCATCGATGCGATTCAGGAATACGGGGCGGTCGGGCACGATGCTGTCGAGATCGGCCGCCGTCGGGAAGCGGTTTTCGGTCCAAAGGACCTGATTCCAGCCACGGCCCAGCACCCAGGCCGTACTGTCGGGTTGCGCGCGTACGTAGGCTGAAATTCGGCTCAGCGTGGCGTCGAGGCTGTCTATCCCGGCCAGATCGAGGTTGGCGCGCAGCTGCCCCAGGCTCGACACGTGACCGTGTGCGTCGATGAGGCCCGGCAGGATGGTCGCGCCCGCGACGTCAATGACCCGCTCCGCTGTGTAACCGTCGACAACTTCTGCGTCGCCGATCGCAACGATGCGGCCATCCGTGATCACCATGGTGTCGAACTGCGCGAGGCTGCCGTCGGCCATGGTGTAGCCATTGGCGCCTGTCACGGCGAGGTCGGCCGGTTCACCCGTTGTGGTTGGGGTGTCGTCGCGGCTACCGCACCCAGCCAGAATCAGAACAAACAGTGCGACGCCCAGGCGGCGCAGGAAACAGAATCGAATCGACATCGGTGCTCTCAGGGGCTCGGAATGCTCGTGGCCTGCCAGGCCACCGCACGCCATTCATCATCACGCGCAACGAAGGTGCCCGTATTCAAGTAGTAAAGAACCTCACTGCCGTCAGAGGGTGTGGCAACGAGTCGGAACGCTACGATGGCCATGTCGGCGTAGAGGCGGATGTCGACCTCTTCGGCTGTGTACACCACTGCAGGCGTTTCTGGCTGGGTTTCGGCGGCGCCGCGTACACTCTCCAGAATGTCAGCTTTGTTGGTTCTTGCACCGGCTGACGAGGTGTAGACCAGCTCATCAGCCCAGAAGCGCTCGTGGACCGACGGATCGCCGATCGATGCGCCAGCCAGGAACGTGTCGAGCATCGTCGCAAGCGTGTCTCGATCGTCATTCGCAACTGCGGGTGCAGCAACCAGAAAAAGAAAAACAGCAAGGGGGCGCGACGCTCGCATTCGGCAACTCCGGGGAGGGCTAAAACCTGTGTCAGAACTATACCGCAGCGCGTTCACTGAGAAGATTCGTGCTGGGATATCATGCCGGCTTCGCCGATACGGAGTCTTCGTTGTGACACGAGCGATCACCGCCCGTTTGAATCGCCAATGAGTCGTCTATTTGTCGTGCGGCACGGCCAGGCACGTTTTCTGACCGACGATTACGACCGCCTGTCCGCCCTGGGTAAAGAACAGTCCGAGGCACTGGGCCAGGCGTGGGTCACAGCGTCCGTTCGTCCCGCGCGCGCCTATGCGGGCACGCTGTTGCGCCAGCGACATACGGCGGCGGCTGTGGCGGCTGCGTTTGGCGCGGCCGAGCTCGCGTTCCCGGACACAGAGGTGGTCGCGGGCCTCGATGAATATCCCGCCGACGAGCTCATTGCCGAACTCGTGCCACGCTTGCGTCGTGACGACCCCGCTGTCGATCGCGCCGCCTCGGAGTTCGAGTCGGCGACTGATGATGCAGCGCGCTACCGGCCCGTTCACCGGCTGCTGGAGGCCGTCATGCGCGCCTGGGTTGCCGGCGACTACCCGGTGGACAGTGTCTCACTTCCAACATGGACAGATTTTAGTGGGGGGGTGCGCCAGGCACTGCGCAGCATCATGAGTGAGGCACCTCGACGCGCCGATGTGGCCGTCTTTACCTCGGGCGGCCCCATTGGCATCACGGTCCAAACCGTGCTGGAGGCCCCGGAAATCAAGGCGGCTGAGCTCAACTGGCGTGTCCACAATGCATCGGTAACTGCGCTGACGTTTTCAGGCTCTGGGGCCCGTATTTCCTTAGACAGCTTCAATGATGTCGCCCATTTGGGCCCCGAAATGCGGACGTTCCGATAGACAAATCGGCTGCGTCCAGCTTTTTGGGGTCGTTTCATGGCTGCTTTTTAACTCTTGTAGAACTATTTTGCCAAAAAATGTTTGACAAGAGGTCCCAGCTGCGGCATTGTTCATCTCGCGAGTTAGTCATCGTCCCCACAGCTTCGCTGGTTGACTAACTTCGTTGTCCCCAATAGTCTCTTCTCCTCGCATTGGAAGAGACGCCTAAGGCCGGCCTCTCTGTTCGACGCCGGCCTTTTTTTATTCCTGAATACCGAACTTGCCAAGGAGTCCGGAATGTCAAAGAAAGTCACAGATCGCACCACGTCGCGACGAACTTTTGTCAAAGGTGCGCTGGGCGTAGTCGCCGCGGTGCCTGTCGCGGCTGTCCTGCGCGGCCGTGATGCTTTTGCCAACGACCTGCCCAAACTGTCCGAAGACGATCCGCAGGCGCAGGCGCTGAGCTATAAGCACGACGCCGCAGAAGCTGCAGCTGCTGGGGAAGGTCAGAACTGCGCAAACTGCCAGCTCTACACGGGCGGTGACGCGGAGTGGGGTCCGTGCTCGATCTTCGCAGGCAAGGCTGTCAGCGCGAAAGGCTGGTGCGCCACCTGGGTGCAGCGCGCCGGTTAAACCGTCGCTACATCTGAAAATCGGGGGCCAGGTCACGGAAACGTGATCTGGCCTTTTTATTTTTTGTTGCCGCTGCCGCAACCAACATGAGGGCAGCGGCATCACAGAAATACGTGGGGGCGTAATCGTGGACTCGACCAATGACAGGAGACGTAACGATGAAAACCCCACTGGTACTGGTAGCTGTAATGGCGCTCACGGGCTGCGCCACCTCGCTCGATGACCTGGTTCTGGAGGCGGGACGCACAGGCGACTGGTCTGCCGTGGAGCAGCGCGAGTGGCTCAACGACCGCCGCGCGGCCGACGGCATTCCGATGCTGGCCGGCGTGTGCGGCGAGCGTCAGATCGCCGTGGTCTCGACGACAGGCGCGCCGCGCTGCGAACGCAGCGACATCCTTGAGCGTGCGCTGACGCCGAGAACGGGTTCAGCCATTCGTTAGCAGCCTGAGGCGCACCGGGCCCCGCGCTGTCGAGGGATCGACGGCACGACCACGTTGCGTCATCTCGAGCGCGCCGGAGGCGACGAGCCGGCGCGCCGCGGAGCGAGCACGCTCCATCAAGGTGCGCCAGTCATCGGGCGAGACGCGCCTTGCGGCTTCACTGGGGCAGATGGTTGCCCCGCGCGCGCGGGCGGCGAGCAGATCCAGGATCGCCTGCTCGAGCGCCGCATCGACGCCCGTCTTGCCGCGTTTGCGACAAGCGTCCGAACAATACTTCACATCGTCCCAGTTGCGCGCCCACTTGCGTCGCCAGGTCATGGTGCGCCCGCAGACAATGCAGGGCTTTTCGTCGCCGGGACCGCCCGCCATGGCTACAGCAACGCGCCTTGCACGGGGGCAGTTGGCTGCGTCAATGCCGCGGCGGCCAGCACCCGACCGGCCGCCGCCTTACCGCTCAACCACGCGGACTCCACGCGCGAATTGCTCGAGCACCAATCACCGCAGACACCGATCCAGTTTTCTGTATCAAACAAGCAGCCCGCATCGAGGCCTTGCTCTGTGCGTGCAAAACGCCAGCGGTGGGCCACAGCGGTGTCGGCTTCAACCGCCACACCCGTGATACGCACGAAGGCGTTGACCAGCGTCTGCGCGCACGACTCGGCGTCATCCTCGAGATGTGCTTTTGACCATTCGCTCGTCGCGTGGACGACCCAGCGCTGCTCGCCGTCCGCGGCGCGGCTGCCGATCCAGGCCAGTGTGTCGTCGTTGAGGAACGCGGCTTGCCAGTGGGCGGAGGGTACTGCCGGCCCGGTAAACATCGCCGCCCAACAGGGTAGAAACGCAACAGCGCGGGCTCGGGCGGCGAAATCCGGTTGCACGAGCTCGAGCAACTCGGCGGCCTGCGGCGCGGGTGCCGTAACGAGCACCACATCGAACAGCCCGCCGGGCCGGCACGGGCCCGTCGTCTCGCAGTCAAGCTCCCAGGCTTTGTCCGCTCTGCGTAGCGCCGTGACGCGTGTTCCAGTGATGAGTTCGAGGCCGTGCGCCATGCGACGTGTCAGTGCATTCATGCCGCCAACGCCGCGCCAGCGCGTGCTGCGGGTTGGCGCGTCGGCCCCATCCGGCGCACCCAGAATCGCAGGCCAACGCTCAATGATGCCTTCCTGTTCCCAGGACGCGAGGTGTTGGGCAAAGCGCGGGTCGCGGGCCGTAAAGAACTGGGCGCCGTGATCGAATTGTGCGGCGTCGCGGCGCCGCGTGGCGGCGCGCCCGCCCGGGCCGCGGCTTTTTTCGATCACAACGACTTCGTGGTTGTGGTCGGCAAGCGTGCGCGCCGCCGCGATGCCGGCAATGCCCGCACCGATAACCGCAACGCGGAGTCGGCGACCCTGAGGGCGATTCACGTGGTCGGCGTAGGCTGTCAGATCGAGTCGGTCAGCGTGCTGGCGCACGGAGCGGCCGCGCACGGTGCCCAAAACCGGTTGCTCGGGCGTGAACGGGCGATCGAATAGGCCCAGCGCCCAAAGCAGGCCGCCGTAGGAGGATGGGTCATTACCATCCAGGGCGTAGCGGTGGTTCAGGTCGATGAGTGCGCTGTGCGCGTCGCGTGGTGTGCGCGTCCAGCCGGGGATGACCTTTGCCCAGGTCATGCGCAAATTGTTGTGCAGTTCACCGTGCGCTAGCAGCGAACGCTGAGCGAGGTCCCAGAGCGTTTCGTCACTTTGCGCATGCTGCAACGCGTACAGCGACAGGTCGCGATCACGACGATCGTCGCTATGCTGCGTGAGCGTCTCGCGGGCCCAGGCGGGGATCGCCGACCAGGCGTCCGGGTCTGAACAGTGAAAGCAGAAGTTGTGCGCGATCTCGCGCCACACCGTCAGCTCTTCGATGAACTTGTCGGCGCCGGCCCCGCCGGTGTCCATCGCGTCAGCGGCCAGCCGAAAGGGGGAGACCATGCCGTAATGCAGGTAGGCCGACATGCGGCTGACACCCTGTGGCCACTGTTCGGCCGCGTCATTGCGGCGCCGGTGGTAGCCCCGGAGGCCGCGCTCGCGAAACGTCTTCCAGCGCGCATAACCCGCTTCGCTGCCGCCGGGCGTGTCGGCCACGGGTCCGATAGCGTGATTGATCGGCAGGTCAGCGATGGCCGCCAGCAAGTCCGCGTCGTCGGCGTCCGCAAGGTCAAACGTGGGCCAGTCCGACGCGTCGAGTGCGCCCGAGTCGGGCACGGCGGCGTCGCGCCAGCCTTCTGCGATGCGCTTTGGGTATTCGTGCTTGAGCTTGTCGCGAAACTTAAAGGCCCGGTCGATGGCCTTGCCCGGAAACGGCATGGGCACGATGCAGCGCGCGTCGACCTGCACGACGGGGCCCGTGGCCGTCTTGGCCATGCGCGGCTGCCAACGATCGAAAGGCGCCACGGGCATCATTTCGAATACAACGGCCGCCGCACGGCGCACGAGATCAGGCAGCGGTGAAGACGCGCCATCGCGCGGCAGAAAAAATCGATAGGCGATACCACGCTCTGCCAGAGCGCGGCTCACATCACGCGCGCCCTGCAGGATAAACAGGTGGTGGCGGTCACTGTCGTAGCGGTGTGCGCCGCCGAGGCCCTGATACACCAACACGGGTTTACCGGTTTCAGCGGACAACGCGAGCGCTGTGTCGAGCGCCGGATTGTCGTGCGCGCGCATGGCGTGGTGCATCCAATACAGCACGTAGTCGCCCTCGGCAGGGGCTGCCGCGTGCAGCACACGCGCCCGTTCCCGAAGTTCGGGGGGCAACGTGCTCAGGAGATCGGTCTCAGTCATGGCTGATCTGTAACTTAGACAAATGGCGGGAAGTGTCGCAAAAACCTGAGCAAAGCATCGACATGGCAGGGATTTTGATACGACACCTGGGTATTCTACGTTCTTTGTCGAAGTACTGCTGGGCGCATGTCGACTCCCGTACACCTTGTCTGGTTCAAGCGCGACCTCCGGGTCACGGACCACGTGCCGCTCGCCGCCGCGACGCAAGCGGGCCGCGTGTTGCCGCTGTTTATCGTCGAGCCCGATATCGTCGGGGCGGCCGATTACGATGCCATGCACTACCGCTTCTTGTACGACGGCCTCGTTGAACTGCGTGCTGCGCTGGCGGCGCGGGGGCAAGCGCTCGTCGTGCGCGTTGGCGAGACTGTCGAGGTGCTGCGCGCCTTGCACCAGCAAACTCGGTTCGAGGCCATCCACGTCCATGAGGAGACGGGCAACGCGCTGACGTTCACCCGCGACCGCGCCGTACTGGATTGGGCGCAGACCATTGGCGTCGCGGTGTACGAGACGCCGCAAACGGGTGTGGTGCGCCGGCTCGAGTCGCGCAACGGCTGGTCGGCAATCTGGGGCAAGCGCATGAAGGCGCCGCGACTCGATGCGCCAGAAGCCATCGCTGGGCTGACCGATCTCGACACGGGACCGATTCCCGATGCCGAGGCACTGGGATTGCGCGACCTACATCCGGCCGTCGCGGCACGCGAGCAGACCCAGCGTGGCGGGGCAGCGCAGGCCCACGCGACGCTCGAGAGCTTTCTCGAGGAACGTGGACATCGCTACCACCGCGAAATGAGTGCGCCGGGCACCGCGTGGCGGTCTTGCTCACGACTGAGCGCTTATCTCGCGACCGGCGCCATCTCAATGCGTGAAGTGGTGCAGCGCGCGCGCGCCGACGATCGCCTGCCGCGGCGCGCGTCCAGCGCTTTCGTGAGTCGACTGCACTGGCACTGCCATTTCATGCAGAAGCTCGAGTCGCAGCCCTCGATCGAGTATCAGTGCTTCAATGCGGCCTACGAGGGTCTGCGTGATGGTGGCAATTCAGAGGCACTCTATGACGCCTGGTGCACGGGACGCACCGGTTATCCGTTCGTCGATGCCTGCATGCGATCCCTGCAAGCCACGGGTTGGATTAACTTCCGTATGCGCGCGATGCTCGTTTCGTTTGCGGCTTACGATCTCTGGCTCGACTGGCGGCTGTTCCGCGACTTTCTCGCGCGCCAGTTCATCGACTATGAGCCCGGTATTCACATCTCGCAGATCCAGATGCAGAGTGGCACGACAGGCATCAACACGCCGCGGATGTACAACCCGATCAAACAAGGTTGGGACCACGATACCCAGGGCGACTTCATTCGTCGTTGGGTGCCGGAACTGGCCAACGTACCCGCGCCATTTATCCACGAACCCTGGAAGCTCACACCCATGGAGGCCGAGGCGGCTGGAGTGACCTTGGGCGTCGACTACCCCGAACGTGTGGTCGATCATGCAACCTCGGTACGCGAGGCGCGCAAACGTATCGGTACGGTGCGCCGGTCGGCCGAACACCGTGGCGAGGCTGAGCGTGTCTTCGACCAACACGGCAGTCGCAAGAGCTCACGCGACCGGATGTCGAAGACGGGCTATCGAAAGCGCCGCACGAGTGGCAGTGACGCCCCCCGATTCGACGCGCCCAACGAAGACGACAACCAGCTTGGCCTCTTTGATTAGCCGCTGGCGTGGCTTACCCTCGGGCTGGCTTGGACTGGGGAGACAGCGATGCGCGTGATGAGCTTTCGTCACGGTGACGTAGACAGCTTCGGCGTTGTGACGGCTGCCGGCGTCATCGACATGGGCGCTCGGCTCGCGGGGCGTTACGGCACATTGCGTGACGTGATTGCCGCCGATGCGCTCGACACGCTGCGCGACATGTCGCAGGACTACACGGCCGATTACTCGCTGGAAGACATCACGTTCTTGCCGCCCATACCGGCGCCCGAGAAGATTATCTGTGTTGGTATCAACTACCGGCCACACATCGAGGAAACGGGTCGCGAGCCACCCGAGTATCCGCTCTTGTTTGTCCGGTTTCCGGGCAGCCTCACAGGGCACAACGAAGCGCTTGTAGTGCCGTCGTTGTCGCACCGACTCGACTATGAGGGTGAACTCGCCGTGGTCATAGGCCGTGCGGGTCGACACATCCCGGCGCAGGGCGCGTTGCGGCATGTCGCCGGCTACGCTTGCGTCAATGACGGCAGCGTGCGCGACTACCAGCGCCACACCTCGCAGTTCACGCCCGGCAAGAATTTTCAGTCCAGCGGCAGTTTCGGGCCGTGGCTGACAACAGCGGATGAGGTCGGTGATCCGGGGTCGCTCAACCTCGAGACGCGTCTTAATGGAGACATCATGCAATCGGCTTCGGTCGGCGACCTTGTGTTCGACATTCCGGCACTCATCGCCTACGTGTCTTCGTTTGCGGAACTGACGCCCGGCGATGTGATCGTTACGGGTACGCCAGGCGGTGTGGGCTACGTGCGCAAGCCGCCCATTTACATGAAAGCGGGCGATGTGGTTGAAGTCGACATCTCGGGTGTCGGTGTGCTGCGCAACCGCGTGGCCGAAGAGGTCAATACGCTCGACAGCGGCAGCTTCCGCGTCGACGAATCGGACAAGGAGGAGGTTTCCGAGGCATGACCACGATTGAACAGGGCGAGTCGCGCACGCGCACCGAAGACGCCCGGCTGATTACGGGGCAAGGCGCGTACCTTGATGATGTGCCACTCGACAATCTCGCCTGCCTAAGATTCCTGCGATCGCCCGTCGCGGCCGCGCGGATTCGCAGGCTCGACACAAGCGTTGCGTCCGGCATGCCGGGTGTGCTGAGCGTTTTCACGATCGCTGACCTGGATACCGCAGGTGTCCGAGACGTGCCGGCGTCTGACGTCGCGGCGACGCCCTGGCACGCGGGTCACGAGGCCGTGGGTCAGCCACCCCTGGCGCGCGACTACGTGCGCTATGAAGGTGAGCCCATCGCCGCTGTCGTGGCCGAAACACGGGCCGCAGCCGATGCAGCGCTTGAGGCCATCGAGCTCGTCCTCGACGAATCCGCGCCCGTGGCTTCCCTGTCGCAGGCGCTCGGCGACGGCGCGCCGCTCGTGCACGCTGATGTGCCCGGCAATGTGCTGGGCGTCCTGGGGCAGGGCGACTCGGCGGCGACGGATGCCGCGTTTGAGTCGGCCGCGCGCATCGTGACGCTCGACCTCGTCAACAATCGATTGGCGCCCTGCGCGATCGAACCGCGGGGTGCGGCGGCGACGTACGACAGCACGACGGGCGACTACGTGCTCTACCAGGGTTGCCAGGGCGTGCACACGCTCAAGGGCCGTGTCCTGCAGGCCATGCCGATTGAGCCGGAGCGTTTGCGGGTCGTGTGCCCCGACGTCGGTGGCGCGTTCGGACTGAAGATGTTCTTGCAGTGCGAAACGCTGAGCGTGTTGCATGCGACGCGAGCGACGGGGCGTCCTGTGAAGTGGGTGGCGGACCGGCGCGAGAGTTTTCTTTCCGATCTCCATGGTCGGGATCACGAGACGCATGCCGAACTCGCGCTCGATGACGAGGGCAGGTTCCAGGCGCTACGTGTGCACATCGACTCTAACGTGGGCGCTTACCAGTCCCAGGCCGGCGCGATGATCGCCTGGATCGGCGCTTACATGACGACGGGGTGTTACACGATTCCGGAGGCGCACGCGCGCATTCGCGTCATCATGACGAACACCGTTCCCGTCGACGCCTACCGGGGTGCCGGCAGGCCCGAAGCGGCTTATCTCATCGAGCGTCTCGTCGACAAGGCGGCCCGCGAGGTGGGCCTGTCCCCTGACGAAATTCGGCGCCGCAATTTTATTCAGCCCGGCGACTTTCCCTACCGCGTGCCGACGGGGCAGGTCTACGACTCCGGCGAATACGAGCGGCAGATGGACCTCGCGCTGGCCCGCAGCGACTGGCGGGGCTTTGCCACACGGCGCGATGCGTCAGCGGAACGTGGCCGGTTGCGCGGCATCGGCTTGTCTTACTATGTGGAGATCTGCGCGGGCTTCGGCAACGAGGAAGTGGATCTGCACTTTGGCACCGACGGTCAGCTCACGGTTCGTGTCGGTACGCAGTCGACGGGGCAGGGTCATGAGACGGCCTACGCGCAACTTGCAGCGCGTGAGCTGGGGATCGACGTGCATGCCGTGCGCGTTTTGCAGGGCGACACGCGACTCATTCGTTCGGGGCAAGGCACGGGAGGTTCGCGCACGATGGCCATCGGCGGGTCCGCGCTGATCGGCGCCTGCGCCCGCCTGCGCGACGCGGCCTGCGCCCAGGCGGCCGCCATGGCGGAGGTCGATGCCGCAAGCGTTGTGTTCGCCGATGGCGCACTCGACGCGGGCGGCACGGCGCTCTCGCTGGTCGATGTGGCGCTGGCGACCTACGACGACGCGACGCGCGCTGAAGCAGTGGCGCCCGGTCTCGCCGTGACCGCCGAGTTCGAGCCAACGGCGGGCACGTTCCCGAACGGTTGCCACATCTGCGAAGTCGAGATCGATCCCGAAACCGGGCACGTCGACATCCTGCGCTACACGGTGCAAGACGACTTCGGCAACGTCATCAATCCACTGCTGCTCGAGGGGCAGGTAGTTGGCGGCGTGGCGCAAGGCCTGGGCCAGGCGCTTATGGAGCGGGCGTTGTACTCAACCGACGACGGCTTGCTACTGAGCGACTCATTCATGGGCTACGCCATGCCAAGCGCCGAGGACATGCCCAATCTCGATTTTGCGCACAGCCCCGTGCCGTCGCCGCGCAACCCGCTGGGCCTCAAGGGCGCCGGTGAAGCCGGCACGATCGGCGCACCGCCCGCAGTCGTCAATGCGGTCGTCGATGCGCTCTACGAGTCCGGTGTCGATCACATTGACATGCCTGTGTCCGCGGCGGCCGTGTGGCACGCACTCAATCCCGGAGCACGCCAACGCGAACGCGAGGCCGCATGATGATGAGGTGCGCTGCCCTGACGTCGGCCGCGTTAGTGCTTGCGGCCTGCGCGACGCCCGTCTCTGATCCGGTGCAACCGGCAAACAGCCCGGGTCCTGCACGCGTCACGCTTGAGCGAACCCTGGGTGCCATATGCGCCATCGATGGCCCGGTTGCAGGGCTCGAGTGCACCTACCCGGCACCGCGGTTGGTCGCGCGCAATTCGATGATCGAGGTCAACAGTAACGCCGACATCATCGCTGACCGACTCGATGCCACGCCATCGCTGGGTCCGCTGCACGGTGTGCCCGTTGCGCTCAAGGACAACATCGAGACTGCGGACGGCATGCGTACGACGGCCGGTTCGCTGGCGCTCATCAACTATCGCGCCGCGAAAGACGCACATCTCGTCACGCGCTTGCGCGAGGCCGGTGTTGTAGTCGTCGGCAAGACCAATCTCAGTGAGTGGGCGAATTTTCGTTCCACGCGGTCGGTCAGTGGCTGGAGCAGTGCCGGTGGGCAGACACGCCACGCACTTGACCCCGCGCGTAATCCCTGTGGCTCCTCGAGCGGTTCGGCGGTTGCGGTAGCCACGGGCATTGTGCCCCTGGCCGTGGGTACGGAGACAGACGGTTCGATCATTTGCCCCGCGTCGATCAATGGCATCGTGGGTATCAAGCCCACGCTGGGGCTTGTCAGCCGCAGTGGCATCGTCCCGCTGTCGTTGTCGCAGGATACGGCCGGTCCCATGGCACGCGAGGTCAAAGCCGCAGCCTTGCTTCTGGCGGCCATGGCGGGGGCGGATCCCGAAGATGCAGCCACGCAACGCATTCCCGAGGGACTTCTGCCACTGAAACCTGACTTTCGCGAGGACGCACTGAGCGGTAAGCGGATCGGCGTGCTGCGCACTTACGGCGGCGCCGGTAACGTGCCGGCCGTGGAAGCCGCGTTCACAGCTGGGTTGGCGCGGCTGGAGGCGGCGGGCGCAGTGCTCGTTGATCCCATCGAGATCGATACGACGGGTATGGGCGCAGCCGAGTACGCCGTGTTGTTGCACGAGTTTCGCGATGACCTGAACGCCTATCTCGAAGCGCGCCTCACGATCCCCGATTCGCTGGCCGAGCTCATCGCCTACAACGAGGCCAATGCGGACACCGTCATGCCGCACTTCGGCCAGGAGCTATTCCAGGCCGCAGAGGCGACGGGTGGGCGTGCTGCGCCCGAGTATGCCGAGGCGTTGGCGCGCGCCAAGTCGATTTCACGCGGTGGTCTCGACGGTGCCTTCGACGCGCATGCATTGGACGCGATTGTTGCGCCGTCAAACGGACCGGCGTGGCCGACCGACTACGAGAACGGCGACGGCTTCAGCGTCGGCTCGTCATCGTTGGCCGCTGTGTCGGGTTACCCGTCCATCACGGTCCCCGCTGACTCGGCTGATGGCCTGCCGCTGGGGCTATCGTTCATCGGTCGCGAGTGGCATGACAGCGAGATGATTGAACTGGCCTTCGCGTTCGAGAAAGCCAGCACCGATTGACGTCTCCTATCAGTGCGCCTCGGCTGGACTGACGAACACAGCGGCAGTCCGTCCGGGAATGCTGAACGTGGTGGTCTCTACGTCATAGCTCGCGCCCCGTACCACGCCGTCGCGAGAACGTTGCTGAACCGGGTGCAGGGCATAAGCCCCGGACTGGCCTGCGTCCAGGGTGAACGACTGGGCTTCGGGGTTCGCGTTGAAGAGCGCCACGACCTCGATGTCGCCGTTGTCCGCGCGCAGGCTCATCACGACGAGTCCGGGCACCTGTTCGGGCCCAGTGTTGTGAAACTCAAGCCGGTCGAGCACTGCTTCCGCAGTGCGCAGCCGGAATGCCGGTGTTTGCGCTCGGATGCGCAGCATCTCGCGCATGTGCGCGTTGGCGCGTCGGATATGATTACGGCCGATATAGAGCCTTGGGTCGGCCAGCATGGGGCCGACCTCTGCCCAGTTGCTCGCGTTGTCTTCCTCTGGCGGCAAGCCGCGGCCAAAGCCGTTGTCCCGCTGTGAATAGTCGAGCCGGTTGAACCAGTCGCCCGAGTTGTAGCTATTGCGATCCATCGATTTGGAACGCATGAGCTCCTGTCCCGCATGCAGGAAGGGAACGCCTTGGCTCAGTAGCACGAGACTGGTGCCGAGGTTTTGGACCCGCAGCCGCTCGTCGGCTGTCGAATCGAGCGGTAACTTGTACTGGTTGATGTCGAACAGCGTCTCGTTGTCATGTGCTGCGGCGTAGTTGATCGCTTCCTGCGGGTCGCTCGTGTAGCCGGCGCCGCCCTGGCCTGCATAGTCGACATCACGACTGGCGGTCAGGTTGCCGAACCGGTCCTCGAAAACGAAATCACCCAAGCTTCCTGCGAGGCTGATACGCATCCAATCCGTGAGTCGCAGCAATTCGTCACGGGTCCAGGTCGCGCCGACCGTCGTGCGGTTGGGGTCCGTGTACAGGCCGTTGATGAAACCCTGCCGCACCACGTGATCGATGCCGGTGTCGAACGGTCCGCCGCCACGTACAGCATCCCGAATCCGGTCATTGAAACTGCCAACCCCGGTACCGGCGCCCATGTTGATCTGGGTCGCTTGCTCAAAGCGGGCGTCGTTGGCGACTTCGCCAAAGTTCCAGCCCTCGCCGTAGAGGTAGATGCGACTGCCGTCGACACCATCGTCCTCTACGTTCAGGCTTGCGAGCATGTCGCGCGCCCGCTCGATGTTGGCCTTGGTGTGGTGTCCCATGAGATCAAAGCGGAATCCATCGACTTTGTACGCCGTCGCCCAGGTCCGCAAGGAATCGAGCATGAGCCGTTCCATCATGTAATGCTCAGTTGCCGTGTTCGCACAGCAGCTCGACATCTCGATGTAGCCCGTATTGTTCAGTCGGTGGTAGTAGTCCGGGACAATCTTGTCGAGCACGGACTTCTCACCCTGCAGGCTGCCGCTCGTGTGGTTGTACACGACGTCCATGACGACACTCAGCCGGTTGCGGGCGAGCCCCGCGACCATGTCACGAAATTCGATGATGCGTGCCACGCCGTTGGCGTCCGTCGCGTAGCTGCCTTCGGGCGTCGTGTAGTGGAAGGGGTCGTAACACCAGTTGAAGCCGTCTGCATCGCGAATCGCGTAGATGGCCGCTTGTTGTGCGGAACTATCTGCCGCGAAACCCGATAGGTCGCCGGGCGTCGCGTGATTCGCGCGGTCTTCCGGAACGGAAGCGCAATCGAAGGCTGGCAAGAGGTGAACATGGGTCAATCCTGCGCGGGACAGTCGCCGTAGTTGCCGGTTGCCGTCAGAGCCGCGGATGGCGAAGGCCTTGAATGTGCCGCGCAAAGACTCCGGTACGCGCGCGTCGTGCATGCTGAAGTCCCGCACATGGAGTTCGTAGATCGAGATGTCCTCGGGCGCGTCCACTGCCGGCTTGCGCAGGCGGTCCCAGCCCGCGGGTTTCAGGTCGACATCGTCGAGGTTGACGATCTGCGAACGCCGGCTGTCCATAGACAGGCTCAGGGAGTAGGGGTCGGTCACGAGATTGGTGACGACCGTGCCTGTTGCGCGCGTGTAAACCTCAACCTCGTAGAGGTAATAGGCACGGTCCCATGATGCGTCACCGCGCACCGACCAGACGCCCGTCAATGCATCTTGTCCCATGGACCGTTGCAGCACGGGCTCGCGAGACAGGTCCGGCGAATCGAACAGCAACACACGAACGCGGCGTGCGGTCGGTGCCCAAACGGCGAGCTGCGGTTGTCCGTTGACCCAGGTGGCACCCAGTGCCGTGTCGTTGGCGAACAGATCATCGAGTACGCCCGCGGTTTGTATGCCGGTCGCATCGAGTGGCTGGCCGGCTTCGTCCGTGGCTGCAACGGCCAGTTGCGACTTGATGACTTGGCCCCTCAGCAGGCGATCGGGTAACGCCACCCGGTAGGTGGGCAGGCCGGCGAGGTGACGGAATTTCTCCGCGATTGCACCGTCGACGACACCGCTGCGCGTCAGCGCGATGGCGTCGCCGCCTTGCAGGCCCTCGGGTGTGATTGCCAGCGAGGCGTCCACGGCGTGATACAGCGATACCTGTGCGTTGGCCGGGACATCCCAGGCCAACGTGTCAGCCGTCAACCAGTAGGCGCGCGCTTCGCTGATGTCGCCGACGGGAAGTTCACCACCGATATCGAGCAGACGTGTGACCGGATCGAAACTGAAAACAACCAGCGCACCGTCCTCGGAAACGCTGAACGCGATGTTGGCACCGTTCTGCGCGCCGCCAGCCCCATAGTTCTCGTCCCAGCTTTCGTTGTAGGCGACCTTCACTTCGTAGTCGCCCGCCGGAATGTCGCGCGTCGCCAACGTGTAGATGCCGTCACCATCGGGGTCCTGCAGCCAGGAACGTAGGCAATCGGGCTGCCAGTCTCCGGGGCATCCGAGTTCCGACTGGAAGCTGCCGGGTGCCACGGCGATCACACTGTTGATGTTGTCGGTTACCCAGTGTGTGGCGTGGTCGTAGAAAAACTTGACGCTGGTCGTGTCGGCGAGCGAGAGCGAAATGTTTGCGCCGTTCGGCTGCGCGTTTGCGCCGTAGTTCTCGTCCCAGCTGTTGTTGATGGGCGCTTTGTACTGCCAGTCGCCTGCAGGAACGTCGAAGCTGCCCTGCCACACGCTATCGTCCGCGTCGAAGCCCAGGTGGGTGGCAGCACAGTCGGGTTGCCAATCGCCAGTGCAGCTGAGCTCCGACTGCAGGTCGCCGGCAATCGTCACGGCACCTGGCTGTACCAATGGCGCGTTATCAGAAATCTGATGCGTGACCGGGTCGTAGCTGAACGTCACGTCTTGTGCAGACGCCAACGCAATCCCGATATTGGCGCCGTTTTCGGCACCGTCGGCACCGTAGTTCTCATCCCAGCTGTCGTTGAGTGCGACCTTGTACTCGAACTCCCCGGCCGGCAGGGCGAAGGTCGCTGACCATGTCGATCCGTCGAACTGGAGTTCGGACGCGGCACAGTCCGGCTGCCAGTCGCTCGGGCAACCGACCTCGGACTGTAAACTGCCTACCAAGGCTACCGTCATTGCGGGCGGATTATGGTCCGCCCAGGTCACTTGCGAAACGACGAGTAGCAAGACTGCGATCGCGAATCTGCTCGTAGGCATATCAAGGCCCCCACCTGACGTGCATGTATTGTCACCAAAGACCCTAGCGTTGCGCCGAATTTGGCGTCAATGGACCGAATACGTATTCAGAGGACCGAATACGTATTCATTGCAACTGGCGTATCCTGCTGTTCATAGGGCAGGGCCAAGGGGCACGGTAATGGGACGTCGCGCAGCGGTTTTGGCACTCATCGTTCTCGTGACCGCATGCGGTGGTGGCGGCGGTGGCGGCAGCAGCACACCACCACCTACAGGTGGCGGTGGTGGCGGTACGCCCCCGCCCTCGATCGCAGTCGATACACTCCGGGATAGCCTCGAGGGTTTGTCGTTAAGCGCGTTCTACGACGTGTCGTACAAGGCGCTACTGGCGCGCGATCCGGAGCAGGTCGTGTCACTCGGTCTCGATGACGAAATCGATGTGTCAGGTCAGCTCACGAATCTCTCTCGCGACTACGCGCTGGAGACGATTGCGATGCACGGCGTTGTGCGCGATGCGCTCAACGACTACGACCGGGCCGCACTGTCACCCGCAGACCAGATCACCTGGGACGTCTACGCCTGGTATCTCGACAGCGTGATCGACGATGCGCCGTTTGTGGACTACCACTTCCTCGCGACGTACTCATTGATCAGCGAACAGAGCCAGACAGAGCGGTTCTTCACCGATATCCAGCCATTTGATGATCAAGCCGATGCCGAGGCGTATCTCGCGCGACTGCGTCGTGTCGACGACAAGTTCTTGCAGCTCACGCAGCGGCTGGCGGCGTCGCGCGATGCGGGTATCGTTGAGCCGGCACTGACGATGAACGTTGCGATCCAGCGGCTCGATCAAATCCTCGCGCTGCCGCTACTCGGCAATCCCTATCTGACGACGTTCAACGACAAGATTGCGCCGCTTTCCGATCTGACGAGCTTGCAGAAGAGCGAACTGAGAGACCAGGCGATGAATGCTGTTTCAGGTAGCGTCATTCCCGCCTACCAGAATCTCCGCAACACTCTGGCGACGCTGTTGAGCTCGGCTCCGAGTGAGATTGGCGTGGGGCAGTACCCGCAAGGCGACGCGTTTTATGCAGAGCGCCTGGCCTATTTCACGTCGAGCTCGCTGACACCAGCCGAGGTGCACCAACTCGGACTCGATGCGCTCATTGGCATCAGCAGCGATCTGGCAGATCGCTTCGCGACGCTGGGATTCCCGGCGGCGGAACCGCTCGCAACGTCAATCGGACGTGTGTCGACCGAAGGTGGGGTTGTGGCCGCCGCCAACGCAGTGGCTGTGTACGAAGCGCTCATCGACGCGGCAAACGACGACATGATGGGGGCGTTCAACGTGTTCCCCCTGGCCGACGTTGTGGTCATCGGCGGGCCCACGGGCGGGTTTTACATCCGCCCGTCACTCGATGGATCGAGGCCCGGTGCGTTCTACGCGAGTACGGTTACCGGTGTTCCGATGTTCACGATGCCCACACTGACCTACCACGAGGCGTTGCCCGGGCATCATTACCAGATCGCGCTGGCCATGGAGCAGGACGTTCCGCTGTTCCGCAAGGTCGTGGGCGCGACGTCCTACATCGAGGGCTGGGGTCTTTATGCGGAGCGCGTGGCTTCCGACCTTGGCTGGTATAGCGGTGACCTCTATGGCGACGTCGGGCGCCTGCATTTCGAGGCACTACGCGCAGCTCGACTCGTCATCGATACGGGCATCCACGCCTTTGGATGGACCTTCGATGAAGCAACCAGCTTCGGCGTTGAGAATGTGGGTTCCACGTTTGGTGGTGCACAGGGTGCGGCAGCGCGTTACAGCGTTTGGCCCGGACAAGCCACAGCGTACTACGTCGGACTGCTGAAAATCCTTGAGCTGCGCGAGCGCGCGCAGACGGAGCTGGAAGGCAACTTCGATTTGGCTGCATTTCATGACGTTGTGGTGGGCAGCGGCGCGGTACCGCTCGATGTGCTTGAGGCCGTCGTTGACGGCTGGATCGCGTCGCAGCTCTAGGGCGAAGCACTACCAGGGCAGCGTATAGCCCTCGGCGTGCCAGAAGCTGCCCGTGGTAGCGAGATCGAGGGCATCCATTCTTTCTATCAGCCCGCGCGCGGCATCTGCGGCGTCTATACCGCGGCCGCCCGTCATGCGCGTGGCGACGAGCCCGGGGTGCAGAAGTGCGATGGCGATGCCTCGCCCCCTTAAGTCGTGTGAGAGATTCTTGCCCACCATGTTGACGGCGGCTTTCGAGACCCGGTAGCCGTAGTTGTTGCCCGAACCGTTGTCGTCAATGGAACCGACTCGGCTTGAGACGATGCCAATGCGGGCGCCCTCCGGCAACACCGGCTCCAAAGCGCGGACGATGCGCAACGGTCCCAAGGTGTTGACCTCAAACTGACGTCGCATCGCATCGAGTGAGATGCTCTCGAAATGGTCGCTTTCGAGAATGCCTGCATTGTGGATCACGAGGTCGGGCGGCGTGTCCGCAATGACATCGGCGAGGTGTTTCGCCGCGATGTCGTCGGTGACGTCGACGTCGTCAATGATGCGCGCGCCGAGCTGCGCCAGGGTCGGGTCGGGTTTTCGCACGGTGCCGATCACTTGGTCACCGCGTTCCAAAAGCTGGCGCAAAAGTTCGCGGCCGATGCCGCGGCTGGCGCCGATGACCAGTGCGGTACTCACGTCGCGTTGGGTGCTGCCTCTGGCAGCAGCGCAAGGGCACCTGCAACATAGTCTTCGAGTTTTTTCCAGCCGCCTTCACTGGAGCGCCCCAGTCGCACAACGACAAGCTCGTGTTCCGGGACCACGATGATGAACTGCCCAAGGTGCCCCGAGAAATAATAGAAGGCCGGATCTGCCTTGTAGTTCATCCAGGTCGAGTATCCGTAGTAGTCCGTGGCGCGCGGCGTGCGCATGCGCTCAACGAAGCCGGCGTCGATGAGCTGCTTGCCCTCCCAGTCGCCGTCTTGCAGGAGCAATTGGCCGAGCTTTGCGTAGTTGCGGGCATTTGTGTTGATGCAGCAGTAGGCGAGCTCCATGCCCTCATCGTCGGTGTGCCACACGGCATCATCGTTCATGCCCAACGGCTGCCACAGCGTTTCGGACAGGTAGTCGGACAGCGTGGTGCCGGGGCGGACGCGCTCAAGGGCACGCGACAGCGACACCGCGAGTAGCTGCGTCGACGCGCTCGAGTAGTAGAAATGGGTTTCGGGCTCGTGCGAGAAACTGCCCTCAAGTACGAAGGACGCCACGTCGTCGCCGTAGAGCAATTCGACGGTTGGACTGAACGGGCTGTAGTAGTGCTCGTCCCAGTCATACCCCGAGGTCATCGTCGACAACGAACCCAGCGTAGCCTTCTGGCCCAGCGGGTCGTCGGAGAACTCGGGCAGCAGCGCGGTTAGCGGTTGTTCCAGGTCGTCGATGATGCCGTCTTCGAGCGCGCGTCCGACAAGCATTGTCAGCACGGTCTTGGCCATCGAAAACGAGTTGGTGCGGCTGTCGGCCGTGTAGCCCTGGAAGTACTGCTCGGCGATGAGCTCGCCTTTATGCACCGCAAGGAATGCAACCGCATCGCCGTCGACCAGCGATGCCGCGAAGGCCTCGGGCAGCGTGTCGCGATAGTCGGGGTGCAGCGGCCAAGGCGTCGCGACGCCCGCGTCGATGCTGCGGGTATCGAAAACCTCGTGGTCGTCGATATTCGCCGTCGCATGGCCGGCCAGGTACGTGCGCGCGAGCGCTGTGAAGATGTAGCCGTGCCCGGAAAGCAGCAGGGCGAGGCTGGCGATGACGGGCAGTGCGCCAAGCCCGAGGATGAATTTTTTCATCCCGCGAGCTTAGCAGACACTGCCTTTCGCTCAGAACCGGTAGAGCACGCCCACCGAGATCATCGAGACGTCGGTGTCGTCGAGATCGTAGACCTCATACTCGCCACGCACCTCGAGCGGACCAAGGCCGAAAGCGGCGCCAACGCCGTAGCCGAGATCGGTGCCATCGTCATCGGCATCGAAACCGGCAAGCGCTGCTTCAGCTTCCCAGGCGATGACGCCCAGCTTGCCGTACAGATCAATAATGCCAGCGTTAAATGTCGCGATGCCCCAGGCGTTAATGCCCGTGGTATCGACGGTCAATTCGTCGCCGAGGATATCGATCTCGGGCTGGCCGAAGTCAACATAACCTGCTTCGAGCGCGATATCGAAGAAGGGCAGGTCGAAGGTGTAGCCGGCGAAAACTTTTGTCGCCGTGTCGTCTTCGTCGAAGCTCGTCGGGACGCCGGGAATGCCCGTATCGCCGAGTTCTGCCTCGATTGTTGCGCCACCGGCGCCCGCGCCGATGTAAAAACCTGAGTCTGCGGCGGCCAAGCCGGGGATCAGCAAACACGCCAGTCCGGCGCTCGCAATTCGCAGGTGTCGCTTGATGTTCATTGCCTAACTCCTTGTTGGTGCGGCGAGGTTGCCGACCATGGCTGCGATACTGCCGCCTTCCTGTTGCGATGCCGTGACGTCGGTCTCGTTTTCAGTGGCTCGCGAATCATCCAACTGTCATGCCCTTTTGTCATACTCTAGGCCAGTAACGCCGCTTGCGCGGCGCCAACAACAACAAAGTCGACAGGTTCCGGGAGAGACCATGTACGCCACCATTTCGAGCCGCATCGCGGTTGTTCTAGTCCTACTTGTTTCATTGACCGCTGGCCGCGCGCAGGCGCAGGACATCGTCGTTTCGGGTGTCATCGATGGCCCGTTGCCGGGCGGTGTGCCCAAGGCGGTCGAGCTCTATGTCGTCAACGATGTCGCTGACTTATCCGCCTGGGGTGTGAGCTCGGCGAACAACGGCAATGGTGCGACCGGTGCGCCCGAGTTTGTGTTCCCGGCCGTCTCGGCGTCTGCTGGCAGCTTTATCTACCTCGCATCAGAGAGCACCAACTTCACCGCGTTTTTCGGTTTCGCGCCTGATTACGTGAACGGCGCGGCATCAATTAATGGCGACGATGCGATCGAGTTGTTCCAGAACGGGCTCGTCGTCGATGTGTTCGGCGAAGTGACCGTCGACGGTAGCGGCCAGCCCTGGGAGTACCGCGACGGCTGGGCTTACCGCATTGCTGAGACCGGTCCCGACGGCACGACGTTTGTTCTCTCGAGCTGGACCTTCAGCGGTCCCGACGCACTCGACGGCGAGGCGACGAATGACACGGCCGCGACGCCATTCCCGATCGCGACCTACACGAACTCTGGCGGCGACGCGGCACCCGCCGTCGTGGCGACAAGTCCAGCCAATGGCGAAACGGGTGTTGCGGCGGACACGGCGATCAGCGTTCAGTTCAGCGAGCCCGTGCTTGTGTCACCATCGGCGTTCGCGCTGACCTGCACCGACACAGGCGTACGCAGCCTGTCGCCGTCCAGTGCCGACAGCACGTTGTTCTCGCTAGCGATTGCGGGGGACCTTGCTGAAGGCGAGTCCTGCACGCTTGTGGTGGCGGCTGCAGCGGTATCCGATATCGATGCCGATGATCCGCCCGACAACCCGGCCGGCGATACGAGCGTCACGTTCACCGTAGCGCAGGCAGGCATCAGCGGCGTCATCATCAACGAAATTCATGCCGATCCCGACTCGAGCCAGGGCGACGCCAATGGCGACGGCACACCGCAGTTCTCGCAGGACGAGTTCGTCGAGATCGTCAACGTCACAGGTGCCCCGCTTGATGTATCGGGCTGGGGTCTTGCCGACGGTTTCACGACCCGTCACGTTTTCCCGGAAGGGACAGTCGTTGACGACCAGTGCACGATCGTTGTGTTTGGCGGCGGTGCGCCGACAGGCAGTTTTGGTGGTGCGCAGGCTCAGGTTGCCAGCGGCGGTTCGTTGGGGCTGAACAACAGTGGCGACACGGTCACCTTGTCAACCTCCGCGGGCGTTGTCGCCGCCAGTGAAAGCTACGGCAGCGCCGGTGGTGCCAACCAGTCGCTGACACGTTCGCCCGATCTCACGGGTGATTTCGTGCAGCACCTGTCTGTCGCCGACGCGCGCTTCTCGCCGGGCACGGCGCTCGACGGTTCGCAGTTCGCGGGCTGTGCACCCGTGGTCCCCACAGTCACCGTGGCGGAAGTCCAGGGTGACGGTGATGCGACCCCGCTGGCGGGCACGACGGTTCGTGTCGAAGGTGTCGTCACAGGCGACTTCCAGGATGGCGATGCAGACAACACGCGCAATCTGCGCGGGTTTTACCTGCAAGACCTCGTGGCCGACGGCAATCCCGCGACTTCGGACGGCGTGTTCGTCTTTGATGGCGGCAACCCCGACCTCGACGTCGCAGTCGGTGACCGTGTTGCGGTCACAGGCGACGCCGTCGAGTTCTTTGGTGAGACGCAGATCGCGTCGACCAGCGTTGAGCTGCTTGGCACAGCTGACCTGCCCACGCCTGCGCTGATCACGCTGCCGAGCGCCGCGGTGCTGGTGAGCAACTTCGGCGAGTTCTACCCCGACCTCGAGGCCTTCGAAGGCATGCTGGTCGAATTTGCCGGACCGCTCGTGGTGACGGACCTGTTCAACCTCGACCGCTTCGGCGAGATGCACCTCTACGCGGGTGGCCGTCCGCAGCAGTTCACCAACATCAACGCACCCGACGCGGTGGCGCTTGACGCGTATCTGCGAGACCTGGGCAGCCGCAGCATCATGCTCGACGACGGCCTGACCGTGCAGAACCCCGATCCGATTCGCTACCCGTTCCCGGGTCTGCCCAACACGACGGGTGCGATCGTGCGCAGTGGCGATTCGGTGACCGGGCTCGTTGGCAACATTCGCTACAGCCGCGGCAGTGGTGGTTCGGGCGAGGAGCTCTACCGACTCATGCCTACGGGTGAGCCTGCGTTCTCGCCCGACAACCCGCGGCCCGAGGTGCCGGCGGTGAGCGGCGAACTCAAGGTGGCGGCGCTCAATGCACTCAACTTCTTCACGACTCTTGATGAGCCCGGCTCAAGCTGTGGCCCCTCGGCGATTGGTTGCCGGGGCGCCGACAACGCGCTCGAGTTCGAGCGTCAGCTCGCGAAGCTGTTGTTGGCGGTGGCCGCGATCGATGCTGATGTGATCGGGCTCATCGAGCTTGAGAACAACGCTGAAGCCTCGCTTTCCGTACTGGCCGACGCGCTCAATGATGCGGCGGGTACCGAGGTTTGGGATTACATCTCAACCGGCACCATCGGTGGCGATGCGATCAAGGTTGGCTTGTTGTACAAGCCCGCCCAGGCGACGCCTGTTGGTAGTTTCGCGGTGCTCGATGCCAGTGTCGATGCGCGCTTCATCGACACGGAGAACCGGCCCGTGCTCGCGCAGACCTTCCGCGACGCGGATACCGCGGGGCTGGTCACGGTTGCTGTAACCCATCTCAAGTCCAAGGGTTCGCCCTGCACGGACATCGGCGATCCCAACACGGGTGACGGGCAGGGCAACTGCAACCTGACGCGCACGAGTGCGTCGCTCGCAACGCTCGAGTGGCTCGAGACCGACCCGACGGGTAGCGGCAGCGACAACGCGATGGTGATTGGCGACTTCAACGCTTACTTGCGTGAGGACCCGCTTGAGGTGTATCGCGACGGGGGTTGGAGCAACCTGCTCGAGCTGTTCGTCGGCCTCGATGCTTACACCTTCCTGTTTGATCGTCAGGTCGGCGCGCTCGACCACGCGGTGTCCTCACCGTCGTTGACGACGCAGGTCGTCGGCACGGCAATTTGGCACAGCAACACGGATGAAGCCGACGCTGTCGACTACAACCTCGACTTTGGGCGTAACCCGGACATCTACGACGGCACATCGCCAGCACGCGCCTCGGACCACGATGCCGTAATCGTCGGGCTGTCGCTTAGCCGTGATGCCGATGGCGATGGCGTCGAGAACGCGGTTGACCAGTGCCCGGGTACGGTCATCCCTGAGTCGGTACCCGGTATCAACCTGGGTCCGGGTCGGTTCGCGCTTGTCGACGGCGATGACATCTTCGATATCGGCGAGCCCAACCCGTTTGGCAGCGTGCCGTTGCGTGCATCAGAACTGGGCGGTTGTTCCTGCAGCCAGATTCTCGATGCGCTCGGTGACAGCAGCGACCAGCGCGACTTTGGTTGCGAGATTTCGACGATCTCGCGCTGGCGGGCCACGTTGCGACCCGCGGGTCGCGGCGAGCGCGGCGGACGGCGCTAGGAGACTTCGGAACGCGCGGCGGCTCAGGCCGCCGCGTGTCTTCCGAACCTGCTGACCAGCAGGAGCGGCGGCACGACGATGATTGCTGCGATCGCCGCTGTGACGCCCGGGTTGGCGAACGCGAGTCCGCTATCCGGGAACCAGCTTGCGCCATAGGCGTACAAGCCGAAATGGATCAGCAACGCACTGAGTGATGCGACGAAAGCAGCGCCCACGGTCGGGCGGCGCGAGAGCACGCCCGCGATCAGCGGTGGCGTCGCCGCAACCGCCAGCCCGTACACACCTACCTGTCCGAAAACGCTCAGCAATCGGGGCGGGTTCAAGTTAATGACGTAGGCCGCTACCGCAATCGCGACCAACACGACATGGCTCGCGCGCATGGCGAGTTTCATGCGCCCGGTCTCATCGAGTCCGTCGCGCAGTCGCTCGGGCAGCACATTGAGCACAAGATCGTTGGCGGTGATCGTCGACAGTGAGACGAGCAAGCCGTCGAGCGTCGACATGGCTGCCGCCAAAAGAACGACGGCGATGATCGTGAACATCCAATCGGGGAACATCGTCTGCAGGTAGGCTGTCATCACGAGGTCCTGGCGGAAGGCGCCCGTTGTCGGGTCGATCAGTGCGCTGTCGGGCACGACGAGATGAGCCACGAAGCCGACCGTCACGAGCAAGAGAAACAGTGCGAAGACGACCGTAAACACGGTGAGGTACTGGCGCACGGCGCGGTCGTCTTTGACGTAGAGCGCCTTGGTCAGGATGTGTGGCTGACAGACGACGACGGCGCCAATCACAAAGCCCGCGACGTAGTTTGAGAACACACTGTTGAACAAGGCGCCATCGGGATTGACGGCCATGAGCAGCGTGGGTTCAACCTCGCGCAGTCGCTCGAAGAGCCCCGGTCCGTCGGCCGTCGCGATGATCACGATCGAGCCCAACACAAGCAGCGTCACGCCGATCATCAGGGTGCCCTGCAGCATGTTGGTGAGCACGTGTGCGTAGGTGCCGCCGATAAAGACGTAGCCCGTCACAAATATGAGCGTAATGGCCAGCGCCACGGCATTGGATACGCCCAGCAGCGGCTGCATCACAATCGAAATGCCGCCTACGAGCAGCACGACGAATGCAAACGACAGCAGTGTCAGCACCGAGAAAAACAGGGCGTAGCCCGGTGAGCCGTAGCGCTTACCGATCCAGTCGGGGATCGTGAGCGCGCCCGACTCGGCGCCGATACGGCGAAAGCGAAACGACAGGAAGTAAAGCATCGTGCAAAAGCCGATGCCGAGTCCGACGACCATGTGAAACCAGGCGCCGAGGCCGTCGACATAAATGAAGCCTGGGTTGAGAACGAAGGTGGCGGCTGATGCGGTGCTCGCGGCCAGCGTGACGCCAACGACGAGCGGCGACATGTCGCCGCCACCGATGGCGAAGCTGCCAAAGCCCCGCGTCTTTCGGTAACCCACCCAGCCCAGCCACGCAGTGCCGACGAGGTAGAGCGCAAACAGCGCCCAGGCCATGCTCACGGCAGCATTTCCAGCTGGTCGACGAGCATCATCATGGCCTGGATCTGCTTGCCGTTGCGCGTGGCGTAGTCCGCTCCCGTGTAGCCCCACCAGTCCCAGCAGCCGAGCGGGTTCAACGGGCTCGACGCGACCTGCGGGTAGAGGATGATGAGTTCGTTGGTATCGGCCCAGCGGTTGAAGCCCGCGCCCTCGATGAACGCATTGCCAAGAAACTCTCTGCCCTGACGGCAGCCATGAAAGGTCATGTGCACGTGGCAAGCGCGTTGACGACAAACCTTGGGAATGTAGGCGACACCCGTGTCTGCCAGGCCGGCGCCTTCGGCCTGGGCCAGCTCAATGAAGTCGCCGCCAGGCGTCTCGGCAGGCGCGACCATCATGCGACCGAGGGTGTTGATCAGGATTTGCTCGGCAGCGTCGTAGCGGCAGGCCTGCAAGTAGGGTTCTCGAAACTCGTTGCAGGCCACGCCAGTATCAAACGTCGGGAAGCCGTGCGCCGCAGGGACACTGCCGATGTAGTCGCCGCCCGCGCTGAAGGCGTTGTAGAAGTCCATGGCCGCCTGGACCACCGCGGCAGCCACCGTCGTATCGCGCTCGCCATGAAACAACCACACGCGATCGCCGTTGATGTGTTCAAGTGGCGCGATGTCGCCGGCTGCTGCGGCGTCCCGTGCGCCAGTCACCAGGGCGGCGACATCAAGGCCGTCACCTTTGATGCAGGGTCCCAGCGCGCGGCCGAGATTACCGAGCGCACAGTTCCAGGGGCCGGCCGCAATGATGCCAATGCCGTTAATGCGGTCCGCGTGTGCAAGGTGCACAAGCCCTGCCGCGTAGCCACCCGACGAGATACCGGACACGCTCAAGTCATTACGCAGGACGCGTACTTCGTCTCGCGCGGTTGATGTGGCGCAGCCCGTCGCGAGCACCACAAGCACGAGCAGGAGCAGCCGACTCATGGCGCACGCTCCAGGAACTGGTCGATGGCCGCGAGGCTCTCGGCTTCGTCGAGCAAGGGCACATGGCCCCGGTTGGCGATCTCCAGCACCTCGAGGTCCGCTTTCATGTCGCGCATGCGCGCAATGGTGTCGCGCGACAGGATGTCGGAGTGCTCGCCGCGCAGCAGAAGCATGGGCACATCGGACAGCGCGGCAAACGACGCCCAGGGGTCCCGCTCCGTGGCACCGACTTCGCGCAGTGCGACGCCGATGTTGGGATCCGCGTCGAGCACGGGCACACCCTCGTCGTTCTCGCGAAATCCCCGGCGCGCGAGCCGCAGCCACATGGCGTCGTCAAGATCTTGCATCGTGTCACCATAAACGCGGCGCGCCTGGTCGGCAGCACTCGCCCAATCCGTGACGGGCTCGAGCTTGCCCGTGTAGCCCATGATGCGTGCAAGACCCTCGGGCGCAATCTCGCAGCCGACGTCGTTGAGCACGATGCCGGCGACGTGATCGGGGTTGTGCGCACCCATTGTCATGGACATGAGTCCGCCCAGCGAGGTGCCGATAAGCACGGCGCGGTCGATACCCAGCGTATCCAGCAGCGTCCACGTGTCCTGCACATAGGTGTCGGGATGGTAGTTGCGCCACTCGGGGTCGCGATCCGAAAAGCCACGCCCACGCAGGTCGGGTGTGATGACGCGCCGCGCCGGTGCGATGTGTGGCGCCAGGTCTTCGAAGTCGCGGCTGTTGCGCGTCAGGCCAGGCAGGCACACGACGGGGCAACGCGCATCCCCGCCTGCAAAGTCGCGGTAAAACAACTGCAGGCCGTCGTGCGATGGGAAGTGATGCGTCGTTACTGTCACGGCAGCACCTCGTCATAGACCTTGCGCAGCTCGCGCTTAAGCACCTTGCCATTTGGGTTGCGCGGCAGCGCGTCGACAAAACGTACGCCCGCGATGCGTTGCTGCTTGCCCACGCGGCTGTTGACCCAGGCTTGCAGGCTGTCGCCGTCCACCGCATGTCGCGTCGCCACGACGGCCAGTGGCGTCTCGCCCCAGCGTGAACTTGGTGCGCCGATGACCGCCACTTCGCGCACTGCGTCATGGCTGGCGATAACCGACTCAATGTCGGCGGGATAGATGTTTTGGCCGCCCGAGATGATCATGTCTTTCTTGCGGTCGACGAGGTAGAGAAAACCGTCCTCGTCGAGTTTGCCGATATCGCCCGTGCGCAGCCAGCGCACACCGTCCGCGTCCGTCCAGGTCGCCTCAGCGTTGGCCTCGGGGCGGTTGTGGTAGCCGGCCATGAGCAGCGGGCCGCGCCCGACGATTTCACCGGCCGCTCCCGTAGCGCATTCGGCGTCATCGTTGTCGAGAATGCGCAGCTGTTGACCGGGGCAGGGCAGGCCTACGGACTCGGTCTTGCGTGCCATGTCCTCGGGAGACAGGATCGTGACGAGCCCCTCGGTGAGTCCGTAGAGCTCCATGAACGCGGGCCCGAGCGCGTCGACGATGCGCTGCTTGTAGGTGAGTGGCAGGGGCGAGCCGCAACACATGACGCTGTAAAGACTCGAGAGGTCATGCTGTTCGAAGTCGTGCACCTCGAGCATGCGCTGCAGCTGCACAGGTACGACGGTCGTGTGGGTGATGCGCGCGTTTGCGATGAGCTCGAGGCAGCCGCGCGCATCGAAGCGCGGCATGACGACAATGGTGCCGCCCGCCAGTATCGTGGCGAGCATGGCCACCCAGCTGATATTCGAGTAAAGCCCCAGCGAACACAGGGTGCGTGCACCTGCGTGATAGCGCAGTCCAACCGCCATGTCGTAGGCCCAGGCACTGCGTGCGCGGTGATCATGCACGATGCCCTTGGGCGTGCCCGTCGTGCCCGAGCTGTAGATGATGTTGCACTCATCCTCGGGTGTGGTGCGAACCGCCGGCGGCTCAGCACTCGCACCCTCAAGCCAACGTGCGAAAGCCTGCCAACCCGGGCTGGCGCCGTCGGCCGCGATGAGTCGATGCTCACTGCCTCGGGGTAGTGCGTCGCGTAGGGCGTCAATGCGCGGCACGTGCTGTGCGGAGGCGAAGACGGCCTGCGCATCACTGTCAGCGATCATCGTGGCAACGGCCGCATCGCTGATGGAGACGTTGAGCGGCACCGCAACGGCGCCCGCGCGGATCGTGCCAAACATCGCGAGCATCATTTCCGCGCTGTTATCCATGAGCACGGCGACGCGCTGCCCGGGCTGTACCCCGTCACGCGCTAGCGCGTGTGCGACGCGGGCTGTTTCGGCGGCAAAATCACGCCAGGTCCAGCGCGCATCGCCGACCTCGAGCGCGGGCTTGTCGGCCAGCCACTGGCCATTGTTTTCGATGAGCTCCGGCAGCGTCGGCTGCCGCGGTGTGAACCAGGCCATGTCCCCCCATCCCGAATTCAACGCCCGTTGAAGCCTATTTCAACGCTGGTTGAAAGACAAGCGGCCGCTGCTACCATGGGCGCATGGCAACCAAAGCACAGGCGACGCGCGAGCGGATTCTCGACGCGGCAGAGGCGTTGTTCGCGGCAGACGGCTATGCCGCGGTGACCGTTCGGCAGATCATGAAGCGGGCAGGCGCTGACGTTGCGCTCGCCTACTACCACTTCGATTCCAAGCGCGATTTGTTTGACGCCGTCCTTATGCGGCGCGCCGAGCATTTGAACGCCGTGCGGCTCGAAGCGCTCGATGAAGTGGAGGGCCGGCACTCCGATGACGCGCCGACCGTCGAAGAGATCATTGCTGCGTTCACGAACCCGCTGCTCGACCTGCTGGCCGACGACCACGAGGCCTGGCACCACTACATGGCGCTCATCGCCCAGGTGAACAACTCGCCCGAATGGGGCGGGGAGCTCATGACGCGTTACTTCGACCCCCTCGTGCGGCGCTTTATCGAGGCGCTGCGCAAAGCATTGCCGCACTGTGACGAGGCGGAGATCTTCTGGAGCTACCATTTCCTCTCGGGTGCGCTGACGCTGACGTTTGCCGAAACCGGCCGCCTCGACAACCTTTCGGACGGCGTGTGCCGTTCCTCGGACATGGCCAGCATCGCTGAGCGTATGCCCGCCTTCCTCGCCGCGGGATTCGAGCGGCTGTGCACCCCTACGACTAAAGACTGATTCCCCACTGACCTGCTGCGCTGCAGCATGGCGGGATGTCAGTTTCGGCTTGTAGTTCAACCAACGTTGAAATAGGATTAATTCAGCGTTCGTTGAAAGACGAGCATTCGCACAGGGGTCAAGGGGGGAAATCCACCATGCGAACCGCCAACCGATCGATGGTTCTGGCCAGCGCCGTTGCGACGGCGTTGTACGGTGCAGCCGCACCACAACCGCTCTACGCGCAGGACGAGGCCGTGCTCGACGAAGTCATCGTCACGGCACAGCGTCGCGAACAAACACTGCAGGAAGTGCCCGTCTCGGTCACCGCGTTCTCGGGCGATGCGCTCGTTGAAGCCGGCACGGTCGACATCGTGGCGCTCGCGCAGGCGACGCCTAACGTCACACTCGAGGTCTCTCGCGCCACGAATACGACACTGACCGCGTTCATCCGTGGCGTCGGTCAGCAGGATCCCGTGGCGGGTTTTGAGGGCGGCGTCGGCCTTTACCTTGACGACGTTTACTTGGCGCGCCCGCAGGCCACGGTGTTTGATGTCTACGATGTTGAGCGCATCGAGGTGCTGCGCGGACCGCAGGGCACGCTCTACGGCCGCAACACGATCGGTGGCGCCATCAAATACGTTACGAAGCGGCTTTCCGAAGAGACCCAGGCCAGCGTCCAGGTCAATGTCGGTACGTTTAATCAGCTCGATACGATTCTGACGGCGTCAACACCGATCACGGACACGTTCCGGATCGGCGGCACGATCGCCTCGTTCAACCGTGATGGCTTCGGGGAAAACCTGTTCACCAACGACGAGCATTACGACAAGGCCATCATTGCTGGCCGCTTCAGCATGGAGTGGGAGCCGAGCGACTCTGTTTTCGTACGCTTCGCTGCGGACTACAGCGACGACGACTCGAACCCCAAATCAGGCCACCGGCTGCTGCCGGGCGGCACCAACGGCGAGCCCGTGCTGGGCGATGTGTTTGATACGCGCGCCGGTGTGGAGACCATCGCGACTTCAAATGCCGGTCTGCGCAACGAGGCCACTCAGGGCGGCGCGGCGCTGACCGTCGAGTGGGACATTAACGACGAGTGGACTTTCAAGTCGATCACCTCGTCACGGTCTGATGACACCGAGACGCTCATCGATTTCGACGCGCTGCCTGTCGATGATTTCGATGCACCCGTCATCTATGAGAACGAACAGTTCAGCCAGGAATTCCAACTCCTGTGGAACACCGATCGCATCTCAGGTGTCTTCGGCGCTTTTTGGCTTGACGCGAATGCTTTCAACGCGTTCGACGTGGTACTCGGTCAGCTTGGCGTGACGTCGTTCACGTTGGGCGATGTCGACACCGAAAACTGGGCGGTGTTCGGCGATGTCACCTACGACATCAACGACCAGTGGCGCCTGTCGGTCGGCGGCCGCTACAACAGCGACAAGCGCTCCGTACTGATCACGCGTGAGCTGTTCGCGGGATTGGGCTCGCCGTTCTTCGGCAACGACACAGCGATCTCACTGACGGACCCCGCGCCCGGGCTGGTGCCGACCTTCACCGGGAGCCGCACGGACACGGACTTCAACCCGCGCGTGAGCCTGAGCTTTGCGCCCAACGACGAGCACAACCTCTACGGCACGTTCAGCCAAGGCTTCAAGGGTGGCGGCTTCGATCCGCGTGGCGCTTACAACGTGCCCGGCGTCGAGGCGGGCTTTGAGCCCGAGACGGTCGACTCGTTTGAGTTTGGCGCCAAGTCGTTCTGGGCGGGCGGCAAGTTCTCGACGAACGTCGCGGTGTTCTTCTCGGACTACGAGAATGTGCAAGTGCCCGGTTCGATTGGTATCGACACCAACAACGACGGTATCGACGACAGCTTTGCCGGTACCACGACCAACGCTGCTGAGGCCGAGATCTCAGGTCTTGAAATCGAGGCCGCAGCGCAGTTTACCGAGAGCTTCTCGGGCACCTTCTCGCTGGGCCTTATTGACGCCGAGTTCAAGCGCTGGATCGTGGACGGTGTCGACGTGAGCGGTGAGCGCGAGTTTCAGAACACGCCCGACACAACCGCGAACCTGACACTTCGTAACGAGTGGCCGATCTCGATTCGTGGCGTTGAAGGGGGTCTGGCGCTCATCGGTGCGGCCAGCTACCGCTCCGACAATACGCAGTTCGAGATCCCCGTGCCGCTCGTCGACCAGGACGCCTTCACGCTCGTCGACGTGAGCTTGGTCTGGACCTCGTACGACGACCGCATCCAAGCCGGGATTCACGGCAAGAACTTAACGGACGAGGAATACCGCGTCGCTGCCTACAACTTCCCGACACTGGGCCTTGAGGGCAACGTGTCGGCGTTCTACGGCGCGCCGCTCACGGTCACGGGTACCGTTCGCGTCCGCTTCTGATCCCCCGACATCCTTCGGGATAGCGAGCCACCCGGCCGGGGTCTACCCCCAACCCGGTCGGGTGGCTCTTTTTTTGTCTAGTCGAATGTCTCAGCGAGCAGGTTCACCATCGCCTGCCAGCTACGCCGATCGGCGTCCGCGTGGTAGACGGTGCCGGCTGCGGGGTTGTTGGCGCCAGGCGTGCTGAACGCATGCGCAGTCCCGCCGTAGGCGTGGAGCTGCCAGTCGGCACCTGCCTCGGTCATTTCCCTTGAGACCGCAAGAACGGCATCGGGTGTGGCCATGGGGTCATCCCAGCCGTGCAAGATGAGCACTTTGGCGTCGATCTTCGGTGAGGGCAGGTTCCCCGCAGGCATGAAGAGGCCGTGGAAGCTCACGGCAGCCTGCACGGGCAATGCCGCACGGGCCATGTCGAGCGCGCAGAGCCCGCCGAAGCAGTATCCGATGACTGCCGTTCGTGTGGCGTCGACCTCGGGTTGCTCACACATCGCGGCGTGTGCCGCAGCAAGACGGGACTGGAGGAAGCCGCGGTCGTCAAGAAACGGCTGCATGAGTTTCGCGTTTTCCTCGGGCCCGGCGCCCAGAACACCCTTGCCGTAGAGGTCGACGGCGAACCCCGCGTAGCCCAGCTCCGCGAGCCGGCCCGCATTGCGCCCATCGTTCTCGCCACGGCCCGCCCAGTTGTGGCACACCATGATGCCCGGACACGGTCCGCCGCTGGCGTCGTCATAGGCGAACTCGGCAAGCAGCTCGGTGTCGTCGTGTTCGTAGCTTACAAATCGGGTCGAGATCGTCATCGTGGTCGCTCCTGCTCAAACTCAGGCAGCGATGATCGCACAGTGCCCCAAGACTGGTTGGCGATGACGGACCAGAAAATGGTCGGGGTGAGAGGATTTGAACCTCCGGCCCCTGCCTCCCGAAGACAGTGCTCTACCAGGCTGAGCTACACCCCGATTTTTCATCAACCGCCGAGAGGGACACGGCGGCTGGCGTCAGAAGCGTCTGGTGACAGAAAACTCGGCCAGAGCAATGAGGGCGTCGCGGTGGACCGAGGGCGGCAAATTGCCGATGGCCACTGCGGCCGCATCGGCGGCCTCCTGAGCGCGGGCGCGAGTGTACTCAAGCGCACCCGTTGATTCAATCGCGGCGACGATTTCAGGAAGGCGATCGATGCCGCCAGACTCGATGGCGTCTCGAATCAGTTCACGCTCAGCTTCTGAGCCCTCGCGCATGGCGTGGATCAGCGGCAGCGTGGGTTTGCCTTCTGCCAGATCGTCGCCCAGGTTTTTGCCAAGCTCGTCGGCGCTGGCGCTGTAGTCGAGCGCGTCGTCAATAAGCTGGAAGGCCATCCCGAGCTCGCGGCCGTACTGGCCCAACGCGGCCAGCGTGTCTTCGCCGCGACCCGCGATGAGCCCCGCGATTTCGGCACCGGCTTCAAACAGCTTCGCCGTCTTGCGGTAGATGACCTGCCGATACGCGTCTTCGGTGGTGTCGGGCTCATGCACGTTCATGAGCTGCATCACTTCCCCGGCCGCGATCGTGTTCGTGGCGTCGGCCAGAATGCGCATCACCCGCATGTCGTCGATCGACACCATCATCTGAAAGGCGCGCGAGTAGAGGAAGTCGCCCACGAGGACGCTGGCCTGATTGCCGAACACAGCATTGGCCGTGTCGCGGCCACGGCGTAGCTCGGAACCGTCGACGACGTCGTCGTGCAAAAGCGTGGCCGTGTGGATGAACTCAATGATCGCGGCTGCCTGCAGCTGGCGGCTGTCTGATTCGGTGCTGTGGCCCAGCGCTCGAGCCACTAGCAGCACGATGAGCGGGCGCAAACGTTTGCCCCCGGCGGCCACAATGTAGCGGGATACGTCTGAAACCAGCGCGACGTCCGTTCGGAGGCTGGTTTCGATGAGTTGGTCTAGCTGGGTAAGCTCGCCGGCGACAAGTTCACGGACATCGTCCAGTGATCCCACCGGCACAGGCGTTGTGGCGGGCTGCATCCGTAAATAATGCCCGATTCGCGGGACTTTGGCGACATTCGACGGTTCGCGGACGCCCTAGAGATCCCCGGGATTCGTGTTGACCCAGGGGTGGGCGCGGCCTAGAATAGCGGGCTTTTCCGCAGTCGGTCGGCGCAGCGGTGCCCAGAATAGCAGGCATCGTTTCGAGACCTGCTGCGCTCGCTGTTTTCCCGGCCCTGTGGCACGGGGGGTTCCAAACGGGACCAAAAGCAAGGAATTCAGGATATGTACGCGGTTTTTCGTAGTGGCGGTAAGCAGTACCGCGCCAGCAAGGGCGACCGACTGCGCGTCGAGAAGCTCCCGGCTGAAGACGGCGCCACGGTCGAGTTCGACCAGGTGCTGCTCGTCGGTGACGGCGCCAACGTTAAAGTCGGCTCGCCGCTCGTCAAGAGCGCCAAGGTCAAGGCCAAGGTTGTGCAGACGGCCAAAGGCAAGAAGATCTCGGTGATCAAGTTCAAGCGTCGCAAGAACTACTTGCGTAACAAGGGTCACCGCCAGTGGTTCACGGAAGTGGAAGTCACGGGCATCACAGGTGCACCGCGCGCCAAGAAAGCAGCCGACACGAGCGGCGACGAAGAGTAATTAAAGAGGTATCAGGCAATGGCACATAAGAAAGCCGGCGGCTCTACCAAGAACGGTCGCGATTCAGAAAGTAAACGACTTGGCGTTAAGCGCTACGGTGGTGAGTCCGTCATCGCGGGCAACATCCTCGTGCGTCAGCGTGGTTCGCACTTCCACCCCGGCGTCAACGTCGGCATGGGCCGCGACTACACGCTGTTTGCGAAAGCTGACGGCAAAGTCGAGTTCAACACGCGCGGTCCGCGGGGCCGCAAGCACGTCGACATCGTCACGGGCTAAGATCTGACCCGCGGCCCTCTCTGGGCCGCCTGGGTCGCATGAACCCCGCCCGGTGCGGGGTTTTTTGTGCGCGGCTTATACTCCCACCATGAAATTCGTCGATGAAGCCACGATGCGCGTCGCCGCCGGCAACGGAGGCAACGGCGCGCTCAGTTTCCGCCGCGAGAAGTACATTCCCCGTGGCGGTCCCGACGGCGGCGACGGCGGCCGCGGTGGCGATGTCGTGCTTGTGGCTGACAAGTCCATGAACACGCTCGTCGATTTTGCGATACGCCGTAAGTACCGCGCAGCCAACGGTCAGCCCGGTGCGGGCAAGAACATGACGGGTGCTTCGGGCGACACGCTGGAGATCCGCGTGCCTGTCGGGACTGTGGTGACCGACATCGATACACGCGAGCGTATTGGTGATCTGACGGCCGATACGCAAACGCTGCGGGTTGCCGCGGGCGGGCAGGGTGGTCTGGGCAACGCCCGCTTCAAATCGAGTGTGAACCGGGCACCGCGCAAGACCGTGCCGGGCACGGGGGGCGAGGCGCGCCACTTGCATCTCGAGCTCAAGCTGCTGGCCGACGTCGGGCTGCTCGGGATGCCCAATGCGGGCAAGTCGACGCTGATCCGCGCGATGAGTGCTGCACGACCCAAGGTCGCTGATTACCCGTTTACGACGCTGTACCCGAACCTGGGCGTCGTGTCGCTGGGTCTCGGCAAGAGCTTTGTCATGGCCGATATTCCGGGCCTGATCCCGGGCGCGGCCAGTGGTGCTGGTCTGGGCATTCAATTCCTGCGACACGTGCAGCGCACCCGGCTGCTGCTGCATGTCGTTGATATCGCGCCGCCTGAGGGCAGCGCGGCGCCGGCCGAGGCTGTGACCGATATTGCCAACGAGCTCGCTGAGTTTGATGCCGAGCTTGCGCAACGCCCGCGTTGGCTTGTGATCAACAAGAGCGATCTGCTGCCTGCAGAAGACCTGGATACCGCCAAAGCGGCCTTGCTCGAAGCGCTGGCGTGGGACGGGCCTGTTTACGAAGTCAGTGCCGCAACCGGCGCGGGTACCGACGTGCTGGCTGGCGACATCATGGCCTGGCTTGACGAGCAGGCGGCCGATCGCGAGTCGGCGGAACGCGAAGCAGCGCGGGCCCGGGCAGCCGAGGCCGATCCAGAAGCTTGACGCGCCGTGCGCCAGCCACAAAAAAGCCGGCTCGAAGCCGGCTTCTTTCGTTGGGGCTAGGCCCTGGGCGGTAACGCCAGCGCGTTACCCAAGACGATTACATCGCGCGAATCATCTTGTTCAGGCGGCTCTTATGACGAGCAGCCTTGTTCTTGTGGACGAGGCCTTTGCCCGCCATGGTGTCGATGACAGGTACGGCGGCGACGTAGCTCGCCTGTGCCGCTTCTTTATCGCCCTTCTCGACGTTGGCGATGACCGCCTTGATGTAGGTGCGCATGCGCGAGCGCTGTGCCTGGTTGGCGAGTCGGCGCTTTTCCGACGTGCGCGCGCGTTTTTGAGCAGACTTGATGTTTGCCACGGGTTGTCTCCGGAAACTGGGGGCCGGCCAGGCAGGGTGCCGGCAGCCTGATTAGCCGGCTATTATCGTCGGGGCCCCAGCCCAAGTCAACGCCTCACGCATCCGGTACACTTCGCCCAGCCGCGCGCGCGGCGGACGTGCCCGGCACCGGACCGAAGCCATTTCCACGACATCCAAAAACAACGAGAACGCCCGGACCGTGGTGACGGGACGCGGCCTGCTGCGCTCAACGGGCGTCATCGGGGCCATGACCCTGCTGTCGCGGATTCTGGGGCTTGTTCGTGACGTGGTGTTTGCGCGCCTATTTGGTGCCGGCTACGCCATGGATGCGTTCGTTTACGCCAATCGTATCCCCAACATGTTCCGACGCTTCTTCGCGGAAGGCGCCTTCTCGCAGGCCTTCGTACCCGTGTTAAATGAGGTTCGTGAGCACGGCGACGCGCAGGCGGTGCGGCAGCTCACAGACGCCGTCGCGGGAACGCTAGGTGTCGTGCTGTTTGTCATCACTCTGATCGGGGTTGTGGCAGCACCTTTGTTCGTCTTGGCCATTGCTCCTGGCCTGCTCGCGGACGACGCGGCATTCGACCTCACCGTGCTGATGTTGCGATTCACATTCCCCTACCTCCTGTTCATCTCTTTGACGGCGATGGCTGCGGGCTTGCTCAACACTTACGGACGCTTTGCCGTACCGGCATTCACCCCCGTGCTGCTCAACGTGTCGCTGATCGGCTTTGCCGTGTTCGTATCGCCAAAACTAGAGCAGCCCACTTTGGCGCTGGCATTCGGTGTGTTTGTGGCTGGTGTGGTTCAGCTTGCGTTCCAGCTGCCGTTCCTCAAAGCCATCGGTCACCTGCCAAGACCCCGCTGGGCCTGGCGCGACAGCGGCGTGCGCAAGATTGGCAGGCTAATGGTGCCCGCCATCTTTGGTTCGTCGGTGGTGCAGATCAACTTGCTGATCGACAACATCCTCGCGTCGCTATTGGGCGAGGCTCGTGTCACGTGGCTGTACTTCTCGGACCGACTGATGGAGTTTCCGCTGGGTGTCTTTGGCATAGCGCTCGCGACGGCCATCCTGCCGAGCTTGTCGCGCAACTTCGCGAACGAAGATCGTGACAGTTTCACGGCTACGCTGGATTGGTCGTTGCGCCTCGTCGTGCTTGTGGCGCTGCCCGCCACACTGGGATTGGCGCTGTTGGCGGGGCCACTCGTGACGACCATCTTCTACGGCGGCGTATTCGATGCCTTCGATGTAGAGATGGCGCGCGCGAGCCTTTGGGCCTTCTCGGGCGGCCTGCTGGCCTTCATCGCCATCAAGGTGTTATCGCCCGGGTACTTCGCACGCCAGGACACGAAAACGCCCGTGAAGGTCGGGCTCGTGGCGCTGGGCGTGAACCTCGTGTGCAACCTCGGGTTTGTGTACGTCCTCATGCAGCTTGAGGTCGAGGCCACGCATGCGGGTCTGGCGCTCGCAACGACCGTCGCGGCGTTCGTGAACGCAGCATTGCTCTATCTTGGCTTGCGTCGCAGCGGCCAGCTCGCAAGCCTGCCCGGTTGGCTGAGCTTCATTTTCCGAGTCGCTGTTGCCGGCGCGCTCATGGCCGCGTTCCTTCTCTGGCTGTCGCCGCCATTAGACTGGTGGCTTGAGGCGCAGGTGCTCGATCGCGTGCTACGCCTGCTGCTACTCATCGCCGGCGGTGCCGCGTTGTATTTCGCAGCGCTGTTCGCGAGCGGCCTGCGACCCGCGCACCTGAAGCTCGATGCGGCCACGGCGCGGATCGTGAACGGGGCGGGGCGCTAGCATGTTCTTTGCACGCACAGCGCGCGCCATGCGGGCGTATCTGGGGGCGTCGGGTGCTGCCGTGACCATCGGTGGTTTTGACGGCATTCACATCGGGCATCAGGCACTCATCGCGCGTGTGCGCGAGGCCGCGGATCAGCTCGGCGTGCCGGCAGTGGTGATGAGTTTCGAGCCGCTGCCCAAAGAGTACTTCGCAAGGGACGTGGCGCCCGCGCGTTTGACGCGCTTCCGCGAACGTTTTGTGGTGCTCGACGAACTTGGCATTGATGCGTTCTTCTGCCCCCGTTTCGACGCGAAGCTGGCCGCGATTCCCGTGCAGCGCTTCATCGATGACTTGTTGATTGACGCACTGGGTCTGCGTCACCTGGTCATTGGCGACGACTTCCGTTTCGGCCACCGCGCCGCGGGCGGTGTAGACGACCTGCGTCGCGCCGGGCCGGAGCACGGCTTCGAGCTCGAGCAGGTGGGGAGTGTCTTTCTCGGTGACGTTCGTGTCAGCAGCACGCGTGTGCGTGAGGCGCTGGCCCGGGGCGACATGAATTGGGTTCGGCGTGCGCTCGACCGACCCTATTGCTTGACGGGCAAAGTCATCGAGGGTGAGCAGCTTGGCCGCACGCTGGGTTATCCCACGGCCAACCTGCGCTTGCATCGACGGACGAGCCCCGTGTCGGGCATCTTTGCCGTGCGGGTAGCAGGTGTCGGTGAGGGCTGGCGTGACGGTGTCGCAAGCATCGGCACGCGACCGACGGTTGATGGCGTCGGCGTCCTGCTTGAAGTCCATGTGTTCGATTTCGCAGGCGACCTGTACGGTCGCCGCCTCAAAGTGGAGCTTGTCGAGAAGCTCCGCGACGAAGAGCGCTTCGACAACCTCGACGCGCTGGTTGAGCAAATGAACGCCGACGCGGCGGCCGCACGCGTGGCGCTTGCTGCTAACATGGCACCATGACCGAGAGCGATGTGGAACCCGGGCGCGCAGGCGCCAGCGCCTGGCTGTGGTTGTCGGCGCTGGTCATTGCATTGGACCAGCTCACGAAGTGGCTCATCGTGCAGCGCTTCGAGCTCTATGACCGCATCGAGGTCAACGCGCTGCTCAATATTACGCGGCACCACAACACGGGTGCCGCTTTCAGCTTTCTTGCGGACGCAGGTGGCTGGCAGCGCTGGCTGTTCGTCGCGCTCGCCTGTGTCATCAGCGTCGTCATCATGGTCTGGCTCCGGCGCCTGCCGCCGCGTGGACAAGGTTGGCTCGCCTTCGCATTGGCGCTGGTTCTGGGCGGCGCATTGGGGAATGTCATCGACCGCGTGCACCTGCATTACGTGGTCGACTTCATCCAGGTGCACTGGGGTGATTCCTACTTCCCGACCTTCAACGTGGCCGACATGGCCATCTCCGTCGGTGCCGTCCTGCTCGTGCTGGACAGTTTCTTTGGCTCCGGTCGCAGCGACACCGCCAAAACAGAGCCCGAGCCCGCCGAAGACACCTGACTACCGCCACCAGCACTCCGATACCGCCGCCGGTCCCGATGAGCGCCGCTGTGACTCATCGAGTGTGTACCAGGCACAACGGTTAGCCTCGCGGTCGCTGGCGATACGCGTGGCGCGCAGCGTGAAGCCTGTAGCCGTCGTAGCACTGACCGAGAGTCGATAGTGGCCGCCGGGCGTCGCCGCAGTCGCCGTGTCGAAACCCAGGCCCCGCAGGTCGGTCGCGTACTGCCCGTGACGTACGAAGTAGGCCTGCTGGTCGTTGCCCAGCCGGATGAGCCAGGCACGTGCGTCGCTCCGTTGCGAGCGGTCGCGCTGCGCTTGCCAGCCCGGCACGGCCACGGCGGCCAGCAAACCGATGATGCCGACGACGAGCAGCAGCTCGATGAGCGTGAAGCCGTGGCGCTTCATGGCGGCAATGCCCGCCATGGACCCACAATGACCGCGCCGCCGAAAGGCGCGGTGCCAGCCGTTGCCGCCGTGGTCAACGCCGCCGTTGCCGCGATGTCGTGCGGTGCAATCACGGCAACATCGCGCTCAATCGTGTGTTGGACACCGCGGCGTGTGGCGCTCGCGCGCAACCGGAAGTGATGGGCCACGAGGCGCGCGTCGCGTGTCGGCAGCCAGGCGGGGTGGGGAATTGCCGCCGTCGCGCCCAGGTATGCGATCGTGGTGGTGACCTCGGCGCCCGGTATCGGGCGTGTCACCTGAGCGCTGGTTTCACGTCGGAAGACGGACGCCTGTTGGGCGTTCGCCAGCGCGTCTTCGGCAAGCTGGAACGTGCGGTCGTGGTCGCGTGCGAGGTCAGCCAGGATGAGCGCGCTGGTGGCCTGCCGCCCGATGCCCGTCAGGAACACCGTCAGTAACACCACAAGGAAGAGCCCTGTTGCCAGCACCATGCCGCGTTGACGCACTACAGCCTCACCGGTGTATTGCGGACGCGCACAGTCGCGATGGACGCGACGCGGAGGTATCCGTCATCGGGAATGTGCAGCGTCCCGTTGGGCAACTCGAACGTGTGCGCGCCAGCGCGACGCCAGCGCGCCGTTTCGCTGCGCACAACGACAGCGATCGTGAGCGCAATAGGGGGGTGCGCCGCTGCGCCCGTTGTGTCCAGGCGCCCGAGTGCTGCGTGCCCGGCGGGCACGACCGCGTCGGCGACACCGTCGTCGTCGAGGTCGACGTGCGCGGTGAGGCGCAACACCTCGACACCTGGCGTGATCTCTTCATCGATGTAGCGTGGACCGCTGGTCAGCGCGTTCAGCGTCATGCGGCGCAGCACGGGCTGGTCGGGAAACACGCTCGAGCGTGGCGCGACGTAGTAACCGCGCACAGCGAGGTCGCGAATACTGGCACCGGGAATCGACGCATCGGGTGCCTGCGCACGGAGCGTAAGTCGCGCTACTTCGGTGTCCCCGGTGATTTGCAAACGGTTCGCCTGCGGTGCAAACGACTCGGCGCTCGCGAATCGCAGCACCAGCGCGTGACTGTCCGGACGCGCCGTGACACGACATCCCCACGTGTCAGGCGTGGTGTGTACCTCGACCGCGCGCACCAGGTCCGTGGTGAACCGGGGTCCGCAACGCGCGGGTAGCGTCAAGCCGGATGGATTGACGTCGTCGACGCGCGCGCCGCCTGCGATGGCGGTGGCATCGCGCAGTGCGCCCCAATGGCCGGCCATGCGCAGGTCGTCCCGGAGGAACCGAATCGCGACCTCGGCTTGTTCGTGCATGTGCGCGAGCGTCTCAGTGCGCGCGTAGTGACGGCTCGACACGACAAGCAACTGCACCACGGCGCCCATCACGATGCTGCCCATTAGTGCCGCCACGAGCAGCTCAACCAGGGTCAGCCCGCGCTGTTGGCGACGGGCCGTCAAGGCGTTGCCACCGACAAGCGATAACGCGATGTGGTCGGCCAGAGCGGCTCCTGCCAGGTCACGTCAATGCGCAGGCTGCCGTCCGCGGCGCGGCGCACGCCGAGCTGGGCTTCGGGTAGCTGTGCACGCGCCCGCTGCCGCCAGGTTTCCGTGATGGCGTCGCCCGCCGCAAGTGCGGCGCAGGCTTGTGCGTGGCCAGCTGCGCAGGCATCGGGTGCGGCGAGATTGCCGACGTGCGCCGCGGCCAACGCCTCGGCAACACTGCGCGCCACAGTCACCGCGCGTGCGATGTGGACGCCGTGCTGGTGTTGCTGCCAGCTCCGCGCAAACAACGCGTAATTGGCGCCCAGCGCCATAGCAATCACCGCCGTCGCGACGAGCACCTCGACGAGTGTGAAGCCCTGTTGGCGCCGTGCGCCCGGACAAACCGTCACGGACATGCCAGTGATCCGATGCTTGTGCCAGGCGGCGTCAAACGCGCACGGCCCGTGAAGCTCACCACGAGCACGCGCGGCGATACGCGACCGGCTGCGTCGCAGGACACGACGCGGCCGTTGGTGGCGCGCCGCAGGTCCCCCCGGAAGGCATAGCGCGTGCGGTTACTGGTGAGGCGCGTATGCGGCGCCGCCTGGTGCACCGACAGCAGGGGTTCGGACGCATCTCGTTCGGCCGGCTGGTCGCCGTCGGTATTGACGAAGCTGATCCAGCCGGCGGACCAGTCGTTCGCCGAGCACGCGTGCGCGTCGTCAGAGGCGCAGACCACAACCACGCGGTTGCGCATGACCGCCTCGTGCCGCGCCCGGTGCAGATCGGTGTGCAGCGCCTGAAGCGGCGCGGCAACCCGGTGCCGGGCCAGCCAGCGGTCCAGGGGTGGGGCGCCAATGGCGGCTACGACGGACACCACTGCCAGCACGACGAGGAGTTCGAGCAGCGTGACGCCGGCGGAGTAGGGGCGAATGGTGAGCATGGCCACAGGCTGGCAGGCTGCGAGGCCCGCTACAGGCGGACAATGGCCTCAAGATCGCTGGATTCTGGCCGCCAGAGAGCCCGGCGGAGCCCAAAAAACCGGGTGATTGCGCATTGTCGCCGCCGATCGGAATCCCTATAATCCGTCGCCCGCACCGTTGCCGATGTAGCTCAGTTGGTAGAGCAACGCATTCGTAATGCGTAGGTCCGCAGTTCGAGTCTGCGCATCGGCACCATTTCTTCGCCCGCGGAGTTGGTTAGACAACCCAACGAGTGCCCTCAAAATGGTTCGCGGCGCCTCCCCGATTCAGGTGACGTCTTCAGCGCGAATCCCGGGTGACAAGACGAATCCTCTCTCCGTCGTTGCGTGTTGCCGGATGGTCTCAAGAAACCGCTCTACGCTGAGCGTCTTGCGTGTATCCCGGTGGGTCACAAGCCAGCACGGCTGAATCCACTCTTCCTTTGGCGCGACGATTTCGACGAGATTTCGGCGTATCGCCTCGTGCTCTGGGGAAAAACCAATGCCCAGCCCAGATGCGATGTGCTCCTGCACACAGGAGTAACTGTCGGTTTCGAGCGCCCAACGGTCAGCGGGTATGTGTGCGTCACGCCATGGGGCGAACGGCGCGATGCCGTTCGGGTCTTCGTGTCCCACAAACCAGTGCTCGGAGAAATCGAGCGTCGACTTTGGAATGCCGTGTGCTTCGACATAGTTCTCCGCGGCGTACATTCCAAGACGAAAATTGAACAGGTTGCGGACGATGAAGTTTGGATACGTCGGCTTTGGCCCAAGCGTCGCGGCGACGTGGGTTTCGCCGCTGCGCAGGTCCGCTAGGTCGATGCTGCGGCAGGCTTTGACTTCCTGACGGCATTGGACATGGGGATGGGTCGCCCGGAACTTCTCGATGATGGGCAGGAACAGGGATATTACAAGGCTCGAGCCTGATATCACCAGACGATTCTCGGCGTTGGCTTTTGCCTGAGTCCGCTTTAGGAAGCTCGTGACGAGACTGTCGATGTCCGCCGCGGTTGCGAGCAAATCCCTGCCGATGTCGGTCAAGGCGTAGCCTCGTTCATGGCGAATAAACAGTTTGTGGTTCAGTGCGTTCTCCAGCGCATCGATGCGCCGGACGACGGTCGCCCGGTGCAGCGACAGCGTTGCAGACGCCGCCGAAACGGTGCCGGTCTTGGCCACAAGATACGCGGTCCTGATGTAGTCCCAGCTAGTTGACATTGCGATCACCTCCCCCCACGACCAGGTCGCTCGGTGCTTCTTCATTTTAGCAAGGCGGGTTTATCTCACTCGAGCGCTTGCGCTGCTGCCACAAATACGCGCGGTGCCTGTGCGTCGGGTCGGCTATTGCAGCGATTTCGCCTATGAAAGGATCACGACGGCACAGATGCCCGATGGTGCTGCGTCCTTGTTTCGTGGGTGAGTTGAATACGCTAGGGCAGTCCACCAATCCCCCAATACATCCACGCTGGTTGCGTGGGAGGTGAACAGAGAATGAGTATATCGATGCGAATCGCCAGTCTTTTGGCCTCAGGCACACTTTGTTTATTGGCCTTTGTCGGCCAATCCGCTTGGGCGGAGCATTCGGAGTCGAATGAATCGCCAAGTTGGCTGCCGTATAGCTACGAGCCCTATCCCTATCCCTACTTCGTTGAAGACCGGGATCGCTATCCCCACGCGCCGGCACCGGCCGGGACCGTGAGCCGTCACGGCGAGATTGAGCACATTGGCAACGGCGTCTTCGGGACGCATTGGTTCGTCCGGGCAAGCGAGCCTGTCTGGCATTTTGTGACCGCTGGCGACCCCAGCAATGACGTGGTTCTGTTTGTACATGGCTATCCAGATACCTGGTACGCCTATTCGAAAGTAATGCGGCTGTTGGCAGACGACTACTACGTGATTGCTGTGGATACCCTGGGATACGGACAATCTGACAAGCGGGCAGAAGTCGACGTCAGCTATAGCGCCGTGGCAAAGGATCTGATCCGCCTGCTCGGCGTCATCGACGTTCAGGACTTCCATCTTGTGACGCATGATCGCGGCAGCGTGATTGCCGATCACTTGCTCGCGAACAAACCGCTCAGCCAGCGGGTCAGGTCATTCTTCCGGATGCAGCAGTCGTTCGATCAGCCGCACGGTTTGCCGCGACCACCTCATTCAGACATGGCGACCGTCGAGTTTCAGAGCCGGCCAGGCCTCATTCGCAACCTCTACGCGGGTGACTATGTCTCCGTGACGCTGCCTGAGGAAGAAATCGCAAGGCTCGAATGGGAGTGGGGTTTCGAAGGAACGGCCGAGGCCGCCGCCCGCACCTTCCGCGGGACCAGTTTCGATATCGAGCGCGAATTCCGGATGAAAAATACACTCCCAAACATGACGATGCCTGTGTATCTGGTCCAAGGCGATGACGACCCTGGGCAACATCCCGAGGAATACGCGAAGTCAGCAAGCCTGCTTCCAAACGGGCGCGTCATCATTGTCGATGCCAACCATTTCATTCACACCGAGAAGCCCGAGCTCGTGGCAAGGCTCGCTCGAACGTTATTCGAGTCCGCTGACCGTTGACGAGCCGCGGGCAGGGGTGGGGCTATAGTTGGCGCCACGGGCACCGAAAAATGTGCGCGTTGCGCCGATGCGCGACGCCACATTTCGCTCCAGCCTCGTCTCGGTGCGCATTGAGTTGCACCGACAACCCGTGGATGTCGAAGTTAATGCTGGTCACAAGCTGCGTTCGTCGATTACTCGATCCAGCCTTGTCGATGTTTCTTCCGACACTCAAGAATGCACATTGATTGGACAGCGCGACGCGGCTGTTCAGGGTTGTCAAATTGCTGTGTCAACGCACAAGGGGTGCGCACCTAGGCGTCTATTGAAAGGTGCCTGGAGGTGTTAGTTCTAATCGCGAACGTTACTCAAGAGAGTGTTTGCGATGACCAGACCAGATTTTCGACTCGTTGTTCTTCTGCTCTCGACGCTGCTGATGAGCGGGGCTTGTTCGGCGGCGCCAGTAACGGCAGACGCAACAAGTGGCGCGATGCCGTCGGATCCCGGATCACGGGTTCCGCCGACATCACTGTCCGTACTGGAGTTCGGCGGCGCGAACACGCTCTTCGCGGCGGATCCCACCCAGAATCGCGTTTACGCATTTGAGTTAAGCGGTATCCCTGATGAAACGCGCAACCTGGATTCGACACCGTACAACCTGGTTGGCTTTGGCACACAGCTTGCCGAATTTCTCGAAACGAGCCCCCTGAGTATCAGCTACCACGACCTGGCGGTTCATCCGGTCACTAAGGCGGCATTCATCTCCGCGTCAATCCGGTCGTCGGAAGGGGTTCGTTCAGAGCTGATTCGTGTGACGCCAGACGGTGAACTCGCAACGGTCGCGTTTCGAGATTTGAAGTTCACGAGCATCTCACTGAGCGAGCCGCCCGACGAGTCAGTGTCGTTTTGGCGGGACATTCCTGCAGCCACGCTGTCCGTGACTGATTTCGAATTCGATGACGGCGTGCTCTACATCGCGGGCTTGTCCAATGGCGAGTTTGCGTCGACCCTGCGTCAGGTCGCTTTCCCATTTGAATCGGGTGCCGACGTCTCGACCATCGAGATGTTTCATACCGCGCACAATCAGAATGAAACGCGCGCGCCGATTCGCGCCATGACCATCGCTTCCGTCGACGGCAAGAAAACCCTCATTGCCGCGTACACGTGCACGCCCTTGGTGACGATTCCGGCCGACGCGCTCGTCGACGGTGCGCATGTGGTCGGGAAGACCATCGCGGAGCTCGGCTACGGCAACACGCCTGTCGAGGTGCTGACAGTTACCGCCTACAACATGGAACGGCAGCCCGAAGAATTCGTGCTGGTGATCAACCGGGAGATGAGCGCCAATCTGATCAAGATGGAGGATGTGGCTAAGGCGCCAGGCCTCACGACGGCATTCTCTGGCTTGGGGGACACGCTCGGCGTAGAGGGTACACACGTGCCATTCGCCGGAACCCTACAAGCGGACAACCAAGACGCTCAGTTCATTCTGGCGTTGCGCCGCAATATCGATACTGGCGATGTGGATCTTATCTCCTCGATGAAGGGCGTCTACTTTCGGCTCTCCGATTTCGTATCCGAATACACATTTCCAGACTACGAGTACGCAGAGAATCAGAGAGGAACCCAAATGTTCCACAACATGATCAAGCCGATCGAAGGGTATCCAGAACTTGTGATCGACTAGCCCATTCGACCGACATGGCCTCGAGCACGCACCGCCGAGGCCTTGATTGCAGACTCTCTTTTCGCCTCCGACCTGGGTACAACCATGAACGCACTAAATCGGTTCGTCGCGATGACGTCCGCACTCATACTTGCGTCCACTCCCGTGTCCGCCGCCGACACGAAGCAAGCCGTGGCGAATACGGCCATACCGACGGCAGGCATCACTTACGCGAGCTATGCCTCTCCGGCGCAACAGTTGGAGACTCGCGACGCACTGATGAGCAGGCCCGCAGGCACGGTCGCCTGGAGTGCGCGAATCGCTTACACCGAAGGCGAACTCTTCAATCCGGCGACCGGCCGGATGGATCGGGTTCGACTCCGCAGTTACCAGGGCGTGGGCGTTGATCCGGAAGTGCCCTTTGTGCCGCCTGCGATTTACCTGCGGCCGGGCGATACGTTCTTGTTCAATCTCAAGAATGATCTGCCGGCTGACGATCCGTCCTGTATAGATCACGGTGACATCAACATCCCACACTGCTTCAACACCACGAACATGCATGTCCACGGGCTATGGGTGAGTCCTGCCGGCAACTCCGACAACGTCTTGCTCAGCCTCCGTCCCGGGTCGGACTTTACGCATGAGTACAACATTCCCGCGGACCACCCGGCAGGCACGTTCTGGTATCACCCGCATACCCACGGTTCCACCGCGCTTCAGGTCAGCAGCGGCATGGGTGGCCCGTTGATCATTCGCGGCGAGCGATTGCCTGGGCCCACCCACACTGGGGACATCGATACGCTGTTGCGGACGCCCGATGGCGCACCCATCGGCGAACGCATCATGACGCTCACACAGATCGCCTATGCCTGCGGTCCTCGGCAGAGCGACGGATCGATCGATATCAAGACCGATGAAGAGGGCTTCTGGACTTGCGATGAGGGCGATGTCGGCATGGTTGAGGGCTACAACCAATTCGGCATGTTTGAGAACTTTGATACGCCGTCGGGTATTCCCGACGTTCGTATTCGGTGGGAAGTCTCAGGCCGACATACAGCGATCAACGGTCGCGTCATACCGACGATCGAGGGTGTCACCGCCGGAGACATCGAGCGGTGGCGCTTTATCCAGGCCGGTGTCAGCGGATCGATCTCTGTGAGCTTTCGTCGGTTCACTGGCGACGAGAGCGATCTCGAATACAAGGCGGGCAACGTCGGCCAACGAGACGCCTATGTTGACAACCTGTGCAATGGTGCGGACGTCGACCAGCTGTCGATCGCTTTGGATGGGCTGACGCGCTCTCGCATCAATGTGCAGAAACGTACGATGCTGCACCCGGGATACCGCGATGACGTGTTGGTCGCATTTCCAGAACCGGGCCTGTATTGCATCGTCGACAACGACGCGCCTAAGAACGAGAACATCCGGATGCAGGAAAAGCAGCGCCAGCTGCTCGGATTTGTGCGTGTGGAGGGTTCGTCCGAGGCACTAAATGGCGAGAGCGCCAAAGCACATATCCAGTCGTTTCTAGTGGACGCCGCACGGACGCATATGCCCGAGTCCGTTCGGACGCGCGTGGCGGACGAGTTGGCGGCAGAGGACATGCGACTCACGGCCTTCACGGCACACGAGTCGCTGTTGGAGCGGGAAGTCGACAACTACCAAACGCTGGGCTTCGACACGTTCATTGTTGAAGACGCCCCAAAAAATGAATTTGTGGTTGGCGAGCTTGAGCTCGCGCCCGGCAAATTACCAAAGCTCATTGAACCGGACGAATTTGTGGCTGGGCGCGTCGATAGAACACTAACACTGGGTAACATTGAGGAATGGACGCTGGCCGCGTTCACAGAAGGGCACCCATTCCACAAGCACGTCAATCCCATCCAGATTGTCAGCATCATTGATCCCGATACGGGGGTCGATGTCAGCAAGTTTGATTCCGGCTCCGTCTATGCCGGTCTGTCAGGCCAGTGGAAAGACACGGTGTTCCTGCCGACCAATCTCTTTGGTGCGCCCTACGTGGTTACGGTTCGAACGCATTACCGGCGGTACATCGGTACTTTCGTCTTGCACTGCCACATTCTCGATCACGAGGACTTCGGAATGATGCAAGTGCTCGAGGTCGTCATGCCTGAAACGCCTGGTGGCGGTGGCCACAGCGCGCACGGCCATTAAGTGGGGGCCTTCATGAGCACGGATCAGCCGAAAGCTGTTGCACTTGATACGCAGGATCCGCGCGCTCCGCGTCGCCCTTCTCGAAGCCGTTCCCTGCTTACGGTGATGTTCTTGGTGGGCGTCCAGGTGCCAACCCAAGCTGACGAGGTGTCTGAGTTGGCGGATCAAGTTGAGGCGCTTGCGGTAGTGGTTACGCAGCAAGCCGCTGAAATTGAGGCGTTGCGAGCGGCGCTATCGCGCGTTGCGAAGCAGGCCGACGCTGACGACGTTGGAAACGCAGCGCCCGTTCGGGGAGACGATGCAAGCGGCATACTACTCTTGGATCCTGAGCAGCCACTGGGCCGTTTCCCCGATGCCGCGATCATTACCGCGGGCGACTTTGAGGGCGCGATCAAAATTCCAGATTCGCAAGCGTCCGTTCGCCTGGGTGGTTTCGTCCGCGCGGAGGGAAACTTCGACTTTGACAGCCTCGGGTTTCAGGATGTCGTCAACCATCGGCGCATTCCGCTGGACGGGACGCCCGAGGACGGCGCAAGCCAGTCGCGGTTCCACGTTCGTAACAGCCGCTTCAATATTGATTACCGACGGCCTGTTCCTGTCGGTGAGCTCAGAGCGTTCCTGGAATTCGACTTCTTCGGCGGCGGCGACGAGTTCATCAACAACTACGAAGTCCGCATTCGCCACGTGGCGGCGCAGGTGGGCAACTTCTATGTTGGCCAGTGGTGGTCACAGTTCACGGATATTGCCGCCAGCCCGGAAACGGTCGATTTTGGTCCACCGCTCGGTCAGCCCGTCCTCAGAAACCCCGGATTGCGTTGGGTCAAAAGCGTCGGCACTGAAGGCGTCTGGCGATATGGTTTCGGCGTCGAGAACCCCGCGGGCGACCTCACGGATACGGAAGACCTGTTTGCGTCAGATGCGGTGCCCAATTTCACGGGCTTCGTTGAAGCCAACCGGGATTGGGGTCGCGTGCGCATCGCGGCGCTCGCGTTGCGCTTGGACTCGGACGAGAACGATACCTTCGCGGGCGGCCTAAATGTGACGGGGCGCATCAACACGCCTTGGTTCGCGGATCGCGACAATATCGTCTTCGGGTTGTCTGGTGGCGAGGGTTTTACGCACTACTACTCGGTCTTTGCGGGCGCGGGACTTGAGGGCGTGATTAACGCGGATGGTGCCGTCGAAGCCACCGAGATTCTGGGTGGTTACATTGGCTATCAACACTGGTGGTCGGAAGACTGGCGCTCCACCTTTGTCGCCAGCGCAATCGATTTGGACGCGCCAGATGGCTCTTTGGGCAGCGCCTTCGAAAGCGGCGAGCGCTACCGGGTGAACGTGTTTTGGACGCCACAACGCGACGTCACGCTGGGGCTTGAGTTAAGCCACGCCTCGCAAACGACGTTTGATGGGCGAGACGGAGACGGCACGCGACTGAACGCGGTAGCGAGAATCGACTTCTAAAGCACTTCAGGAGACTCCGATGGGCACGAATACGTTAGATCACGATGCGAAGCGATTGGCGACACCGTCTCGGCGCGCCATTCTGAAGGCTTTTTTGCTCGGGGGCTGCCTGACGATGCTGTCGCCCGCCCTGGTTGCTCAGGCGCCGCCACCACCGCCACCGCGAAGAGGGTCTGTGAAGACGTCAGGTTTCCTGCCGACGTCGACCGACATCATGTATGCGCTCCGGAAGGACGTCACACTGGATCGAGATGAGGCGGTGCAGCTCGAGCAGTTAATTGCGAGAACACTGGCTGAACAACGCCGCTTGCTGCTGACTTATGGCATCAATGCCGACTACGAGCGGCCCGACATTCGCTTGAGTTATCGCGATGCGAAACAGTTGAACGACGACATGGATGACCTCATGGACGATACGGAGGACGCGGCCGATCGTATCCTGTCGGCCACCCAAATGCGCGCCTTCAAAAGGCTCTTGCGCGATGAGGCGTCTGCACGCAAACGTGCCATCGACGCGATGCGTCGGTAATGGGCGTTTTTGCGGCTAGGTGGTCATTAGGCGTCTGTTGCCTGGCGCTCGCCACCCTGATGCCGGCAGCCCAGGCGGAATCGCCGCATCACGTGTCCCTGTTGCTGGGCGCAACCGAGCTCGTTGACGAGGACGAGGTCGGCTTTACCTACGGCATCGACTACGAGTATGCGTTGGACGAGACCCTTGGGCTTGGTTTCGTCATAGAGCGAGCTGAAGGCGACGTGGAAACGACATCGCTGTTTGCCGTTGCAGATGTTCACTTGACGCGGCACCTGGTGCTCCAGGTTGGGCCGGGTTTCGAATGGGGTGAAGCAGACGACGTGGGCGCATTCCGCTTTGGGGGCTACTACGAGTGGGAGCTGGATGAGATCACTGTCTCGACGACGTTGTCGTACGACATCGCGGATGGCGAGGACGATTCAATTGTGCTCGGACTACTCGTAGGCTTCAGATTCTAGGGCCGCCTTCATCTAGGGCAATCTTCGCGGCAAGGACGCCTCATGCATCATCCCGCCAGCCGACATCGTGGTGCGTGCCATCGCAGAACGGTTTGTTCTTGGACTGGCCGCATCGACACAGGACGTACTTCTTGTCTGTTGATCCCGCGACGCTAAACGGCGCCTCAAGGGCAACATTGGTCACCCGGTACGGCCCGTTCGGCTCGATCTGGATCGCGCTGTCTCTACTCGTTGTGTGTTGATGCGGTGCGCCGTCCAGTGACAGGCTCAACGCGCCCGAAGGGCAGGCTGCCATGACGTCTTGAATCGACTCGAGACTGCCTTCGTCGGGATTAATCCAAGGGTCACGTGAAGGGTTGAACGTGTCTGCGGCCAGCTTCGAGCACGCGGCGGCGTGCGAGCAGAGTACGGGTGTGTAGGCAATACTGATGCGCGTTCCGCTCGCGGTGCCCTCGTAGCGCAGAGGCTGGTCACGCAACTCGGCGTCTGTCGGTGCGCTCGAGAATCCTGCGGCCTTGTGGCTGCCGTCGCACCAGGGCTTCGTCTTCGACGCGCCGCAGCGGCACAGTGCGCCGTGTCCGTCGGCCGCGAGCGACTCGCCGCCGGCGTCGACGATCGGCGGTGACTCCTTGATAATAAGGGGGCCATCAGGAACTGGAATTATCTTTGGCGCCATAATTGATAGGGTTCCATGCGGTGTGATGACATGATACCCACAAAATTGCACAGCACCTGTGCGCGGGCTACGCCCATGTGGATTGCTGGTGCGCGGATTGCGCTGCACCAGCGTTGTGCCGAGAATGCCCGCGGTTGCTGGACACTCTGGGGGTAACCATGATGGCAAGGCTTGCGATGACGCTGCTGCTGGCGGCTACGGCCAGCGCATCGGCCGACGACTACGACTACTTCGCCGCCAACCGCCACCTGATCCGCAACGGCGTGCAGGCCGTGCTGATGTGCAACGGGCTGTTCACCTCTCGCCGCTCGCTGAACCAGGTGTTCGCGCAGGAGCTGGCCTATCTCGAGGACGCGGTCGGTAGTGCCCGCGGTGGCGAGTACGACGTCGACGTCGAACGCATGGCCGTGGCCGTGGGTGGTCCGTCTTCGGGACCCGTCGTTCGCGCAGCTTTCCGCGAGGGCATCGGTTGCGTCGTGATGGCGCCCGACCAGAGCGCCGCAGACATTGCCGATCTACCCGAATTGACGCTGACTTACCCAAACAACGACCCGGCCGATACTGCCTGGCCCATGGGCGATGTCGTTGCGTCACAGCCGCTGCCTGCGTCCATTGACGCCGACGCCCTGCAGGCCGCGAGTGACTGGGCCTTCAACCGCCCCACGCCCGAGCAGGATACGGTCAGCCTGCTCATCGTCCACCGCGGCCAGATCATCCACGAGCGCTATGCGTCGGGCTTCGATGCCACGACCCGGACGCGCACCTGGTCCACGGCCAAGAGCATCGCGGCCACGCTCATCGGCCAGCTTGTCGACGCGGGGCGTCTTGAGCTCGACGCGCCACTGGGCCTCAGTTGGCTGCCTGAAACCGGTGATGCTGAGGAAGAACCCCGCGACGCCATTACACTGCGCCACGTGCTGCAGATGGCGAGCGGCCTCTATCCTGTGGACAGCTTCCGCATGGAGTACGCCACAGGATCGGGGCTTGCCTATTGGGCCGGCGCCAGCTCCAACGAAGGCGCACGTCGCCGCGGGCTGATTCGCACACCCGGCACGCACTGGGACTATGAGAATTACGATACGCTGCTGGCCGTGGCAGCGATGAAGCGCGAGCTGGGAGACGACTACGCGACATTCCCGCGTACGGCACTGCTCGACCGCTTGGGGATGCGCTCCACGCTGCTTTCCACGGACCGATTTGGCGACTTCATACTCTCAAGCCAGGTCTACACCAACGCACGCGACCTCGCGCGCTTCGGGCTGCTCTACCAGCAGCGCGGTGTGTGGCAGGGCGAACGCTTGATCTCGGAGCGTTGGATCGATTTCGTGACCACGCCAGCGCCGGCGGCCGCCAGTCGCGGCAACGACTACGGCGGCCAGTTCTGGCTCGTGCCCGACAGCCGCAACGATGTGCCCAAGGACGCGTTTGCAACGGCCGGCAATCGGGGTCAGTACGTCATCGTCGTGCCCTCGCACGAGCTTGTCATCGTCCGGCGCGGGCTCGACTACGGGCGCCAGGGATTCAATCGCTGGGATCTGACACGCGAAGTGCTCCGGGCGTTTGACTCAACATAATCCAGTCACCCCTGATTATTCATTCGCTTAGCTTGTTTTCTTTAAGAACCGTGCCAGAATGCAAAGCCGATGACAGAGCAACATGGCGCCGTACGGAACGCGAGCCGGGCATAGACCATGACGAATAATTCGCCGGTTCAGGCCGGCTAGAACATGACAGGAAGGGAAGACGGCCCGAGCAGCATTTCGCCTGCTCTCGCATCCCGGACGGCGGCGCACCAGCCCGGCGTCGATGCCCTGTACACGCAGATCGCGGTTGCCTTCCTCTCTCCGGATATCGCCGATCCGGCGCGTCTCGAGATTCCCATCCAACTGCTGCGCGACGCCACGGGCTGCGACGCGGCTTTTGCGGCGCTCATCGACCCCGAAGAGGACACGGTCGCCCGTGTGGCTGCTGCCACGGCCGGCTTTACCAAAGTGCGCCCGCAGGTGCTTGAAGGACGGGCGCTCAGCGAATGGCCCGCCATGACGGCGCGGCTCGGTGAGTTGCGCGTCGTTGAGTTTCACGACTCGGCCAACGTCACAGGCAGCCTGGCAAACGCTGCGCACGCGCTCTCGGAAATTCACTTCGGCAGCTGTTTGCTCGTGGGCATTACCACGCAGTCGGACGTGGCCTCGGAGCCCGCGCCGCTCGTCGCCGTGCTCGGGCTCGTCAACGAGAACCCCTGCGAACGCTGGCCAGCGGACCTGAGCCTGTTGCTCAAGCTGCTGGCGGCAAACCTGGGCGCGGGACTCGGGCGTGCCGGCATCGAGACGCTGCTGGCCGATATGCGGGAACGCGATGCGTTGTACCGCGAAACGGCCAACGACGGCGTCTGGGACTTCGACGGCGACACTAAGAAAATCCGGTTCTCGCGGCGCTGGAAGGAAATGCTGGGCTACGACGTCGATGTCGACGACATCACGCCCGACTGGTACCGGCTTGTGCACCCTGAGGACATGTCCTCGGTGCAGTCCAAGATGCGCGACCACCTCGAGGGTCGCAGCCCGCTGTTTCGCAGCGTGCACCGCATGCGCCACTGCAACGGCGACTGGCACTGGGTGACGAGCCAGGCCAAGGCGATCCTCGACGACAATGGCCGTCTGCGCCGGCTGGTCGGCGTTGAGGTCGACATCAACGAACGCAAGCTCTACGAAGAGGCGCTGTTCCGCGAGAAGGAATCGGCGCAGATCACGCTGCAGTCCATCGGTGACGGTGTGATCACGACTGACGAAACCAACATCGTCGAATACATCAATCCTGTGGCCGAAGAGCTTACGGGCTGGAAAGTCGATGACGCGACGGGCCGGCCGCTTGATGAGATTTTCCGAGCGTTTCACGAGGAAACCTGTGAGCCGCTCGAAAACCCGCTGGCCGTGGCCGTGCGCCGCAATAAGTCAGTCAAGTCCAACCGCCCGACACTGCTGATCCGCCGCGACGGCAACGAGCTCTACATCGAGAGCACGGCTTCGCCCATTCGCGACGGCAATTCCGTGATCACGGGTGGCGTGCTCGTCTTCCACGACGTGAGTGAGGCGCGCGAGCTCAACCGCAAGCTCTCCTACCACGCGAGCCATGACGTGCTCACGGGGCTCGTCAACCGGCGCGAGTTCGAGCGCCGTGTGGAGCGCGCGCTCAAGAGTTCGGAGTCGAGAGAGACCAGTTACGTGGTCTGCCACCTCGACCTCGATCAGTTCAAGATTATCAACGACACCTGTGGTCACAGTGCCGGCGACAAGCTGCTCGAAGAGCTCGGCAAGCTGCTCAAGTCCAAAATCCGCTGGCGCGACTCGCTGGCGCGGCTGGGCGGCGATGAGTTCGGCATCCTGCTCGAAAGCTGCACGATCGAGGAGGCCATGACCACGGCCGATATGCTGCGTGAGGCCATCGGCGAGTTCCGCTTCCAGTGGGATGAGCGCAGCTTCAGGCTGACGGCCAGTGTCGGCATCGTACCGCTCACGGGGGGCGAGTCCGAGGACGTGGCCAGTGTGCTGTCGGCTGCCGACAGCGCCTGTGCCGCGGCCAAGGACGGTGGTCGCAACCGCGTCCATGGCTACCACGAGAATGACATCGACATGATGCGCCGCCGCCGCGAGATGCAGTGGGCCGCGCGCATCAACACGGCACTCGAGGAAGACCGCTTCGAGCTGTTCCGCCAAACCATCTTGCCGCTGCAGGACGTTGATCAGGGCGCACACTACGAACTGCTCGTGCGCATGCGCGATGAGAACGGTGCCCTGGTGTCACCCGAGTTATTCATCGGTGCCGCGGAACGCTACGGAATTACGCCCAACATCGATCGTTGGGTGATCCGCAACGCGCTGCGCTGGCTCGTGTCAGAAGCCGACGAACGCGCGCGCCTGTCGCTGTGCTCGATCAACCTTTCCGGTCAGAGCCTGGGCGATGAAAAATTCCTGCCCTTTGTCATCGAGCAGTTGCAGACCAGCGGCATCTCGCCCGACAAGATCTGCTTCGAGATCACGGAGACGGCGGCCATTGCGAGCTACTCGCAGGCCAACCGTTTCATCAATGCGCTCAAGGAGCTGGGCTGCAAGTTTGCACTCGACGACTTCGGCACAGGCCTGTCGTCGTTCGGCTATCTGAAGCACTTCCCAGTCGACTTCCTGAAGATCGACGGCAGCTTCGTGAAGGAAATCCTGCACGACCCCATCGACCGCGAGATGGTGCGTTCAATCAACGAGATCGGCCACCTCACGGGCAAGCAGACGATTGCGGAGTTCGCAGAGAACCCCGAGATCATTACCATGTTGCGCGGCATGGGCATCGACTACGCGCAGGGCTACGGCGTCGCCGAGCCGCAGAAGCTTCAGGAGGCCATCGGCCTCTAGCTGCCTTTGCGCTCGAACGCAAAGCGCATGGAAAAGTCGGTCGCGCGCAGGTGTTTGGTCAGCGCCCCCGTCGAGATGAAGTCCACGCCCGTCGCTGCGATGCCTGCCAGGTCATCGAACTCCACGCCGCCCGACGCTTCGAGTTCCGCGGATTCGTCCGCGGCACTGTTGATAGCGACCGCTCGTTCCAGATCGGTCAGCGAGAAGTTGTCGAGCAGGACGCGCTCGACGCCGGCATCGAGCGCGCGTTCGAGCTCGGCGAGCGACTCGACCTCGATTTCCACGGGTAGCGCGGGGCTCGAGGCGCGCGCGGCGCGTACCGCATCGGCAATCGAGCCTGCAGAGGCGATATGGTTTTCCTTGATGAGGATGGCGTCGAACAGGCCGATACGGTGGTTCACAGCGCCGCCGACGCGTGCGGCGTACTTCTGCGCCAGGCGCAAGCCGGGGATCGTCTTGCGGGTGTCCAACACGCGGCAGCCCGTGCCCGCCAGCGCATCGCTGTAGCGGCGCGCAACGGTCGCAGTACCCGACAGCGTCTGCAGAAAGTTGAGGGCGGTGCGTTCGCCTGTAAGCAGTGCGCGCGCGGGGCCCGATAACCGGCACACGACTTGGTCGGCTTGCAGCGCATCGCCATCGGTGGCGGTCCAGTCGATCGTGACGTCGCTGTCGAGTTCTGCAAACACGGCGTCAAACCAGTCGCGGCCGCAGAGCACGGCCTCCTCTCGAACGACGACTGTGGCGCGCGCAAGCTCGGTCGCAGAGACGAGCGCGGCGGTGACATCGCCCTTGCCGACGTCCTCCTTAAGCGCGCGATGGACCGCCTTGGTGCGGTCCTTGGCCAGTCGTTCAGGGGTGATGTGGGCATTGAATCGGGAAACTCGCACAGTCGGTCCTTGCGCATCAGTCAGGCCGGCATTATCGTCGCTCTCATGACGGCATCCAAACCCCAATCGCCCTGCATTTCGATCTGCACGCTCGACGAGCACGACGTGTGCATGGGCTGTCACCGCTCGCTCGACGAGATTGTCGACTGGACGATGATGAGCGACGACGAGAAGCGGGCCGTGCTTGCCAACGTCGCCGAGCGCTCGGCCCAGCAGAACCAGGCCGTATGATGCGCAGACTGCTTGCCGCCTGCGCCGCCGTGGCGCTGCTCACAGTTGGCGCCTCGGGCTGCACAGCCCTGCTCACGGGGGGCAAAAAGAAAGACCCCGAGACGGCTGGCCTTGAAACCCGCGCCCACAGCACCCAGCTTTACGTCTGAGCCTCAGACAGGACATCGACATGGATATTAACGAACGCATCACGGGCCAGCTCGACGCCCACCCCGTCCTGATCTACATCAAGGGCACCCCAGATTTCCCGCAGTGCGGCTTTTCGTCGCAAGCGGTGGCCGCGCTTAAGGCCTGCGGCACCGAGTTCGCCTACTTCAATATCTTCGAGGACGAGGAGATCCGCCAGGGTCTCAAGACCTACTCCAACTGGCCCACGTTCCCGCAGCTCTACGTCAACGGGGAGCTGATCGGTGGCGCCGATATCGTGATCGACATGTACAAGAGTGGCGAACTCAAGCCGCTGCTTGAGGAAGCCACGGCGGAAGCCTGATCGCTTTGGCCTAGGGCCCGTCTTCGGCGGGCGGCTTGTCGACGATGGCCCGGTAGACGGGCTCAAACCGGTTCACGATTTCGCAGAAGAGGTCTGCGGTGCGTTCCGCATCGTAGGCGGCGGAGTGGGCCTGCGACTCATCCCATTCGATGGCTGCCATCTGCACGGCGCGTGACAACACAGTCTGCCCGAAGGCGACGCCGCCCAGCGTTGCCGTGTCGAAGCACGAGAACGGGTGAAACGGGTTGCGCTTGATGCCAGCACGGGCCACGGCGGCATTCAGGAAGTTCAAATCAAAAAACGCGTTGTGCCCCACGAGCACGGCGCGCGTGCATTCGTGCGCCTTGACGGCTGCACGGACTTCGCGGAAGACGCGCTGGAGCGCATCGCGTTCGTCGATGGCGGGTCGCAGCGGATGGTCGGGGTCGATGCCGTTGACGGCCAGCGAGGCCGGTTCCATGTTCGCGCCCGGGAACGGCTTGACGTGGTAGCGCCAGGTTTCGTTGCGCGTGAGCTGACCGTCGTCGTCAAAATGCACACTGACAGCCGCGATCTCGAGCAACGCGTCGGTCGCGGCATTGAAGCCGCCCGTTTCAACGTCGACGATGACGGGCAGGAATCCCCGGAAGCGGTCGCGCATGGCGGTGGGTGTCAAAGACGCGCTCAGCCTTTGGGCGCGGCTGTGACCTCCCGCAAGTGGCTCGTCAGCAGCTCGGTGGCGTAGCGCACGCCGAAGCCCGTGATGTCAGTGGGCGCGGCGCCCAGGCCGCCTTTGTGCTCGCAGGCCGAAAGATCCAGGTGGACCCAGGGCACGTCGGGCGGCACGAATTCGTTGAGGAAGGTGGCTGCGAGGATGTGGTCCCCGCCGCCGCCGGGCGCGCACTGCTTGATGTCAGCCGTTTCGCTCTCGAGCGATTCAATAAACGCCGCACCAATCGGAAACGGCCACACGCGTTCGCCGCTGTCGGCGCCCGCCGTCTTGAGCGTCGGATGCAGCGAGGGCCGGTTCGTGAAAATGGCGCCGTAGCGCGTGGTCACGGCATTGATGGCCGCGCCCGTCAGCGTCGCGAAATCGAGGATGCAGTGGGGCTTGGCGCGGCCTGCAAGTGTTAGCGTGTCGGCCAGCACCATGCGCCCTTCGGCGTCGGTATGAATCGTCTGGATCGTCTTGCCGTTGAGCGCTGTCACGACATCCTGCGGCTTGTAGGCCTGCGGACCCGTCCGGTTTTCGGTGATGCCCAGCCATGCGTCGATGTCCCAGGCCACACCCAGCTCCGAGAGCGTTGCCAGTGTGGCGATGGCCACAGCGCTGCCACCCATGTCCACGTGCATGCCCAGCATGCCCTCGAACGGCTTCAGGTTGGTGCCGCCCGTATCGAAAATGATGCCTTTGCCCACCAGCGCCACTTTGGGACGCTTCTTGCCCGTTTTCGCGCGGTAGCGCAGCTCGACGATGCCGGCGTCGTTGGTCTCATTACCCTGGGCGACGGCCGTGAAAGCGCCTGCGCCGCGGCGTTTTAGGGTCGCGGCCGAATGGTAGCGGTACTGCCAACGGTGCTGCTTGGCGAGTGCTTCGGCAACAGCGCGGTAGCCCAGCGCGTCGAGCTTGTTGGGCGGCATCGCCGTAAGCCAGCGGGCCAGGCAGTTGCCACGCGCCGTGGCCCTGGTCGCGGCCAGGTCTGTCTTCTTGGGCTCGAACACGGTGACGGCAAGCGGCGCTTGGCGCTTGGCTTGCTTCCCGAACTTCGGCATGCGGAAGTCCGCGAGCATGAGCGCCGTCACTATTGAGGACACGGCCGCCGAATGATCTTTAAGCGATGTGCGGTCCACGACCACAGCGACCGAGCGGGCGCTGGCGGCGGCCAGAGCTTTGACGGTCTTTCGACAGGCCGTGTCGCGATCGAACGCTGCAGCATCACGGTCGATGCGGCACGCTGCCAGCGGCGTTGCGGGCGCGCCAGGCACGGCGGCAACGACTTGGCCGGTGTTGCCCGTGCGCGCGGCGACGGCCGCGAGTGCGTCGGCGCCTGGGATCTCCAGATCCGTGAGTTTGCCGCGCCGCTGGTGCAGCACGATAACGGCGTCGTAGCGGGCCAGTCGACGAGCGTCAGGCTGGGCGCGCGAGCTCGTCAGTTTGGGGTCCGGAAGCTTCGGCAGCAGAGCCTTGGTATCGGACACTAGTTTCTCCCGCAACGTGACGCGCCATCGTAGCAGCAGCGCGCGCTCAGGTATAATCGCCGCTTCGTTTGGGACGGCGGAAAAAGAACAATGGCGGAACACAGCCGCTTCGATGACGCGGATCCGATTGAGACCCGCGAATGGCTCGAGTCAATCGACTCGGTGCTCAAGACGGAAGGCCCGGAGCGGGCCCATTTCCTGCTCGACAAGATGATCGACTTTGCGCGGCGTTCGGGGGCGTACTTGCCGTACAGCCCGAACACGGCGTACCTCAACACGATCTCAGTCGGCCAGCAGCCCGAGTACCCCGGTGACCGTTCGATCGAACGGCGACTGGAGTCGTACTTGCGCTGGAACGCGATGGCCATGGTTGTTCAGGCCAACCGCGAGAATTCCGAGTACGGCGGGCACATCGCGTCGTACGCGTCGTCGGCCACGCTCTACGAGGTGGGCTTCAACCACTTCTGGCGCGGCAACACCGAGGAACAGGACGGTGACCTCGTCTTTATCCAGGGCCACTCGTCGCCAGGCATCTATGCGCGCGCCTACCTTGAGGGTCGGCTCAGCGAGGACCAGCTCAACCGCTTCCGCATGGAAGTGGGCGGCGGCGGCCTGAGCTCTTACCCGCACCCCTGGCTCATGCCGGAGTTTTGGCAGTTCCCGACCGTGTCCATGGGCCTCGGCCCGATGATGGCGATCTACCAGGCGCGCTTTATGCGCTACCTGGAGAACCGCGAGCTCATCCCCAGGACGGACCGCAAGGTCTGGTGTTTTCTGGGCGATGGTGAAACCGATGAGCCCGAATCGCTGGGCGCCATCACAATGCCTGTACGCGAGGGCCTCGATAACCTCGTGTTCGTGATCAACTGCAATCTGCAGCGCCTCGACGGCCCCGTCCGCGGCAATGGCAAGATCATCCAGGAACTCGAAGCGGCGTTTGGCGGCGCGGGCTGGAATGTGCTCAAGGTAGTCTGGGGCTCGCGCTGGGACCCGCTGCTCGCGCGCGACACGCAGGGCCTGCTGCGCCGCGTGATGGAAGAAACGGTCGACGGCGAGTACCAGAATTACAAGAACAAGGGCGGTGCCTACACCCGCGAGAACTTCTTCGGTAAGTTCGAAGAACTGAAAGCGCTCGTCGCCAACATGTCCGACGAGGACATCTGGCGCCTTAACCGCGGCGGCCACGACCCCATCAAGGTGTACTCGGCGTACGAGAAGGCCGTGAACCACAAGGGGCAGCCCACGGTCATCCTGGCCAAAACCGTCAAGGGTTTCGGCCTGGGTGAGGCAGGCGGCGAGGGTGCGAACATCACGCACCAGCAGAAGAAACTCGATACCGAGGCGCTCCGCGAATTCCGCGACCGCTTCAATATCCCCGTGTCGGACGCTGAGCTCGAAGACGTGCCTTACTGCCGTCCCGAGAAGGGCAGCATCGAGATGGAATACCTCATGGATCGGCGCGCGAAGCTCGGCGGCTCGCTGCCACGGCGTCGCATTGAGTCGCCCAAGCTCGAGGTGCCGTCGCTGGCCGTGTTCAAGAATCAGGTGCAGGGTTCTGGTGAGCGCGAGCAGTCCACCACGATGGCGTTCGTGCGCATGCTGACGACGCTCGTCAAGGACAAGAAGATCGGCAAGTACATCGTGCCGATTGTCCCCGACGAGGCGCGTACGTTCGGCATGGAAGGCATGTTCCGCCAGATCGGCATCTACTCCTCGAAGGGTCAGCTCTACACGCCGCAGGATGCAGACCAGCTCATGTTCTACAAAGAGGACAAGAAGGGTCAGATTCTGGAAGAAGGCATTAACGAAGGCGGCGCGTTCTGCTCATGGCTCGCGGCGGGTACCTCGTACTCGAACCACGGCCTGCCCATGATCCCGTTCTACATCTACTACTCGATGTTCGGGTACCAGCGCATCGGCGACTTCATCTGGGCCGGCGGAGACATGCAGGCGCGCGGCTTCATGATCGGCGGCACGGCCGGGCGCACGACGCTGTCGGGCGAAGGTCTGCAGCACCAGGACGGCCACTCGCACGTCCTCATGTCGACGATCCCGAACTGCCGCGCCTACGACCCGGCCTACGCCTATGAGCTTGCGGTGATCATCCAGGACGGCCTGCGACGCATGTTTGCCGAACAGGAAAACGTCTTCTACTACATCACCACGATGAACGAGAACTACGTGCAACCCGAAATGCCCGAGGGCGTGCACGAAGGCATCCTCAAAGGCATCTACCCGCTGCGCCATGGTGGCAACGGCAAAGTGCGTGCCCAGCTGTTCGGCAGCGGTACGATCTTGCGCGAGGTACTGGCCGCGGCCGAGATGCTCGAGGCCGACTTCCGCATTCCGTCTGACGTCTGGAGCGTCACGAGCTACAACGAGCTGCGTCGCGAATGCCTCGAGGTGGAACGCTGGAACCAGCTGCACCCCGATGATGAGCCACGCAAGAGCTACCTCGACACGGCACTGGCCGGTCGCAGTGGCCCGTTCGTGGCCGCCACCGACTACATGAAGATCGTGCCCGATCAGATCCAGCGCTGGATCCCGGGTACCTTCATCTCGCTGGGCACGGACGGCTTTGGTCGCAGTGACTCACGCAAGGCCTTGCGTGAGTTCTTCGAAGTCGACCGGCGCTACATCGTCGTCACGACGCTCAAGGCGCTGGCGGACGAGGGCGCACTCGACCAGTCGACGGTGGCCGAGGCCATTGAGAAGTACGGCATCGATCCGGATCGTCCCGATCCGGTGACGTTGTAGGCGGGGCGCGGTCATGACGGACACGATAGATATCCGCGTACCCGACATTGGCGACTTTGATGACGTCGAGGTGATCGAGGTGCTTGTCGCCGCCGGCGACACCGTCGAGGTCGAAGACGGCATCATCACGCTCGAGACGGACAAGGCGTCCATGGACGTCCCGGCTGAGCAGGGCGGCGAGATCGTCGAGGTCACGGTTGGCGTCGGTGACAAGGTCAGCGAAGGCACCGTGATCGCGACGATGCGCGCGGCAGGCGGTGCGGCCGAGGCTGCGCCCGATTCTGATCCCGCGCCCGCTGCAGAAGCTGCACCGGAGCCCGCAGCCGAACCCGAACCCGAAGCGCCGGCGCCCGCGGCGGCGGCTGAACCCGTGGTCGTGGTGGTGCCCGACATCGGTGATTTCGACGCGGTCGATGTCATCGAGGTCGAGGTCAGCGTTGGCGACGAGATCGACGTCGACGACCCGCTGATCACGCTCGAGACCGACAAAGCCTCGATGGATGTGCCCTCGACGCATGCGGGCACCGTTGAAGAGGTTCTCGTCAACGTCGGCGATCAGGTGAAGGAAGGCGCGCCCATCGTGCGGCTCGCCGGTGGCGTCGCCGCTGCCGCGCCCGCCACGGAAAAGCCTGCCACGGCACGCGCAAGCACGCCTGCGCCCGCGGCGGCGCCCGAAGTGAAACCGGAGCCTGCTCCGTCACCCGCGCCCGCAGAGAAGCCGGCTGCGGCATCAACGGGGGCCATCGATGAGGCCGGATTCTCGAAAGCGCATGCGAGTCCCTCGGTGCGGCGTCTCGCGCGCGAGCTCGGGGTCGAGCTTGGCAGCGTCAAAGGTACGGGCCGCAAAGGCCGTATCGTTGCTGACGATGTCAAAGGCTGGGTCAAGCAGGCGCTTAAAGGTGGCGCCGCACCAGCCGCGGGCGGTGGTGCGTTACCCGCAACGCCTAAGGTCGACTTCACACGTTACGGCGAGGTCACGGAGCAGCCGCTTACGCGCATTCAGAAAATCTCTGGCCCGCGTTTGCAGGCGAGCTGGATCAATCTGCCGCACGTAACGCAGCACGACCAGGCCGATATCACGGACATGGAAGCACGGCGCAAGACGCTCAAGACGAAGGCAGCCGAGCGGGGCATCAAGCTCACGCCGCTGGCCTTTGTCATGCGCGCCGTCGTGCAGGCGCTGGCCGAGTACCCGAAGCTCAATTCGTCACTGAATGCGGCTGGCGACGGCCTGGTGATGAAGCAGTACTGCCACATCGGTTTTGCCGCGGATACTGACGACGGCCTCGTCGTGCCCGTGATCCATGACGCCGACAAGAAGGACGTCTATGAGCTCGCAGACGCCCTGGCGGATCTGTCAGCCAAGGCGCGCGACGGCAAACTCACGGCCAAGGAAATGCAGGGCGCAAGCTTCACCATCTCGAGCCTGGGTGGTATCGGTGGCACAGCGTTCACGCCTATCGTCAATGCGCCCGAGGTGGCCATTCTGGGGGTGTCGCGGCACAGCATGCAGCCCGTGTGGGATGGCGAGCAGTTCCAGCCACGCCTGATGCTGCCATTGTCGTTGTCATACGACCACCGCGTCATCGATGGCGCGCTGGCGGTGCGCTTTACGACCTACCTCGGCCAGTGCCTGTCGGATGTCGACGGGCTCATGCAGGCGATTCCGTAATCGACTCAAGCAGGACACGTTCATGACTTACGATCTTCTCGTGCTCGGTTCCGGTCCGGGCGGATACACGGCAGCATTTCGCGCGGCCGACCTGGGACTCAACGTTGCGCTCATCGAGCGTTGGCCGACGCTGGGTGGTGTGTGCCTCAATGTCGGCTGCATTCCGTCGAAGGCGCTGCTGCATGCGGCCAAAGTGATCGACGAAGCCGAGGACATGGGCCACCACGGCATCACCTTCGGCAAGCCGGAGATTGATGCGGGTCAGGTCAACAGCTGGAAGCAGGGCGTTGTTGATCGCCTTGTCGGTGGCATCGCGGGCCTCGCCAAGCAGCGCAAGGTCACCGTGATCCACGGCACGGGCACGTTTGCGGGCCCGAACACACTGACCGTCGAGCACGAGGGCGAGACGCAGCAGGTCGAATTCAAACAGTGCGTGATTGCGGCGGGTTCGGAACCCATCGCGTTGCCGGGCTTGCCCGACGATCCGCGCATCGTCGACTCGACGGGTGCGCTGGAACTGGATCCGTTGCCCGAGAGCCTGCTCGTCGTCGGTGGCGGCATCATCGGTCTCGAACTCGGATCCGTGTACGCCACGATGGGTGTGCCGGTTACGGTGGTCGAGCTGACGGGGCAGCTCATGCCGGGTGCCGACCTCGATCTCGTGAAGCCGCTGCAGAAGCGGCTTGAGGCGCGCTTCGAAGCGATCCGCCTGAACACGAAGATGGCCGGCATGACGGCCAGCGACGCGGGTATCGAAGTCAGTTTCGAGACAGCCGACGGCAAGACCGACTCGGCCACGTTTGGTCGTGTGCTTGTGGCCGTGGGCCGCAAGCCCAATGGCAAGGTCATCAACGCCGAGGCTGCGGGTGTCGCCGTCGACGAGCGCGGCTTCATCAACGTCGACAAGCAAATGCGCACCAACGTGCCGCACATCTTTGCGATCGGCGACATCGTGGGGCAGCCCATGCTGGCGCACAAGGCGACGCACGAAGCCAAGGTGGCGGCCGAAGTGGCCGCGGGTCACAAGGTCGCGTTCGATGCGCGCGTGATTCCTTCGGTGGCCTACACGGACCCCGAGGTCGCGTGGGTGGGTCTCACGGAGACCGAAGCCAAGGCGCAGGGCATCAAGGTCGAGAAAGGCCGCTTCCCCTGGGCGGCCAGTGGCCGCTCTCTGGCCATGGGCCGCGACGAGGGCTTCACGAAAATCCTCTTCGACCCGGACACAGGTCGTGTGGTTGGCGGCGGCATCGTGGGTACGAGCGCGGGCGACCTGATCACGGAAATCGGCATGGCCATCGAGATGGATGCCGACGCCGCTGACATCGGCCTGACGATTCACGCGCACCCAACATTGTCGGAGACGGTCGCCATGGCCGCCGAGGCGTTCGAGGGTACGCTCACGGATCTCTATATCCCGAAGAAGAAAAAGCGCGCCTAAGCTGTGAAGACCATCGGCCTCCTGGGTGGCATGAGTTGGGAGAGCACCACGCTCTACTACCGGCTCATCAACGAGGCCACGCGCGAGCGCCGGGGTGGGTTTCATTCGGCGCCCATCGCCATGGTGAGCGTCGACTTCGCAGAGATCGAGGCGCTGCAGCGGTCGGGCGACTGGGTCGAGGCCGGCGCGCGGCTGGCCAGCGATGCGCGGGCCATCGAGCGCGCGGGCGCCGACGTCCTGTTGATTTGCACGAACACGATGCACAAGGTCGCCGATGCCATCTCGGCCGCAATCAACATACCGCTACTGCATCTGGCAGATGCGACCGCCCAGCGCATTCGAGCGGACGGGCTCGACCGTGTGGCGTTGCTCGGTACCCGGTTTACGATGGCCGAGACGTTCTACCGGGGTCGGCTTGAGGCTCAGGGGCTCGTCGTCGACGTGCCGAATGCGCGCGACATGGATCTCGTGCACACCGTAATATTTGACGAGCTGTGTCAGGGCGTCATCAATTCAGAGTCTCGCGCCAGCTATAGTCGCATCATCGATGCGCTGGCCGCTGATGGCGCACAGGGTGTCATTGCCGGCTGCACGGAGATCGGCATGCTCGTGTCGCCCGAGGATTGCCCCGTGCCGCTCTACGACACCACGATGATCCACGCCCAGGCGGCCGTGGATTGGGCGTTGTCAGACTGATGTCTCAGCTAGCCGGCCGCTGTGTAGGCCTGCTTGAGCCAGCGTTTGAGTTCTGCGTCGACCGATGTCGCGTCTTCGATTCGTACTTTGTGGCTGGTCATCGCGTTGCCGGCCTCAAGGCGATCGGTTACAGGTTCACCCTTTAGGGCCAGCCCGAGATCGACGCGCGTCTGCGTTGCGGGCGTGATCAGCGCAAACTGCTTCTTGCGCCGCAGGCTCACGCTGGTCTTGCGCGGCAGCACCTCAACGTCCTTGCCTAGAGAATTCGCGTATTTCACCACGGCGTCGTGAATGGGCTTCAGGTGCGCCTTCTTCCCGGAGTACTGCGCCGCGACGAGGTCGGTGTCGCCGACTTTGCCGGGCGTCGCGCCGCGCGACTCCGACGCGATGAGATTCGCAAAGCCGTGAGTGACACCGTGCTCTGTCTTCAGGAATTTGACGACCTGACCGTGCTTCTCGAAGTCTTCTGCCTTGAGAATCTTGAGCCACTGCGCCAGCGTTTTCCCGGTTTTCTCGGGAATGTTGTTGAGCATCGTCTGATGATGCTGTTCGAGTGTGGCCATGCTGTATCCCCCGTGCGGGTCCCCACCCGCGTTGCGAACAGCATAACGCAGACGTCGCCGTGACCGCGTACGCTCGCTTGTGCCAGAATAATGGGGCTCGACAACATCCCGGATCGCTCCGAAAGCCCCCCGGCACTGGGTCGTTCTTTGCGAATGACTCCGGGATGTTGCCGTGCCTGCACCCGTATTCGACGAGCGTGCGACAGCCGATGCGCTGGCGTGGAGGTTTTGATGAAATCACTTGCCCGCCGGCTGATTCTCACGTCGGCATCTCTGTTTCTTGCGGCGTCGGCCGTTGCCGCTGAGCCTGTGCGACGCATCACCATTACGTTCGACGACGCGCCGCGTCCCGCCGGTGCATTCATGAGCGCGGCGCAGCGCACAACACTGTTGCTCGAGTCGCTGGCTGCGGGCGGCGTCGACGAAGCCATGTTCTTTGTTACGACGGGCAACCTTGAGAAGCGTGGTGAGCCCGGTGCCGCACGACTGCGGCGTTACACCGATGCCGGCCACACGCTGGCCAATCACTCGCACGTACACGCCTCCGCCAATCGCACGGATGCGGCGGCTTTTGTTAGCGACATAGCCAAAGCGCAACGCGGGCTTGCAGGCTTTGATAACGTCGTTCCGTTCTTCCGCTTTCCCTTCCTGCACGAAGGCAACACGCGGGAACGTCGCGATGCCATTCGAGCGGGTCTGGCCAAGTTGTCGCTGAACAACGGCTACGTCACCGTCGACAACTACGACTATTACCTGCAGTACCTGTTTGATGAGGCCGTGAAAGCGAAGCGGCCAATCGATCTCGATGCCTGGCGTGACGTATATGTCGAGGTGCTCATGGCGGCCGTGGGTTTCTACGACGACATCGCGCAACGCACGCTGGGTCGCTCGCCCGTGCATGTCATCCTGTTGCATGAGAATGATCTCGCCGCTTTGTTTGTTGATGATCTTGCGGCCGCCTTGCGTGGCGAGGGCTGGGAGATCGTGCCCGCGACCGAGGCCTACGATGATTCGATCGCCGAGGTGGTCCCCGACACGCTGTTGCTGGGGCAAGGCCGCGTGGCAGCGATCGCGGCGACGCAGGGTGTGGCTTACCGCGAGCTCATTCACCCATACGAAAGCGAGTCCGAGCTGCGCGCGCTGCTGGTCGAGCGCGGTCTTGTCGGTCTTGCCCCGGGTGCCTACCTGAACCAGGCCGTACCGGGAGTAGTGCCTGAGAAGTTCGCGCCGGGCGTCGTGTCGCTAGACGACCGATTTGAGTACGGCCAGGGCTTTTCGGCGGATGGTAGGGAGCTCTATTTTGGCGTTGCGAGGGCGGGGTCGCGCGGCGAATTCTATGGCATGCGCCACACGCGCGACGGTTGGACCGACCCCGAGCTCGTCCTGACGCATCCTGTCCATTCCTTCAGCGATCCGTTCCTCTCGCGCGACCGCACACGCTTGTACTTCATCTCGACCGGGCTTCAGGATGGCGGGCCCAACGACGTGACGCACGACATCGGTTACGTGCGGCGCACCCGAGACGGCTGGTCTGACCCCGTCTACCTCGAGGCGCCTGTGCGAACTGAAGCGGATGAGTACTTCGTGTCCTTCACGAACGACGGCACGCTCGTGTTTTCCTCCAACCGATCGGAGGGTGATTTTGATATCTACAAGGCGTCACCGGACGGTGATGGCTTCGCAACCCCCGTGCGTCTCGAGGGCGGCGCGAACACGCGCGCCTATGAGGGTGACCCCTTCATCGCGCCCGATGGCAGTTACGTGCTGTTCAGCTCGACGCGGCTTTCCGGTGCGGGCAGCAGCGACATCTATGTGTCGTTCCGCGGCGATGACGGCCAGTGGTCTGAGGCGATCGCCTTGGGAAACGGCGTCAATACGTCGGGCCAGGAGTTTTGCCCATTCGTGACGCGCGACGGCCGCTTTTTGTTCTACACGAGCAACCAGGATTTGTACTGGGTCAATGCGGCGGTTATCGACCTCGCGCGTGAGCAGCGCGTCGACTGAGACTCAGTCCGCGTACAGCGTCTCGAGGTCTACAGCCACGCCATCTTCCTGCACGATGGCGCAATGCTGCCGGTTCAGATCCCGCGGCTGTTGCACGCCGCAGGAATGCGCGATGACCTCGAGCTCCTTGTGCATGCCCTTCGCGTAGCGCGCGACCCGCTTGGCCTTGTTGGCGGCGACGAGACCGCGCTGCAGCTTTTTGTCGTGCGTCGTGATGCCCGTGGGGCAGGTATTCTTGTTGCACTGCATGGCCTGAATGCAGCCCAGCGACAGCATGAAGCCGCGCGCGGACTGCACGAAGTCGGCGCCCGCGCAGAGTGCCCAGGCGATATCGACGGGGTTGATGAGCTTGCCGCTCGCGACCACTTTGACGCGCTCGCGCAGCCCGTGCTTCTCGAGCAGATCGACCACCGATGGCAGTGATTGTTCGATCGTCAGCCCCATGTTGTCGATGAGTGACAACGGTGCGGCACCCGTGCCGCCATCGCCCGAGTCCACGGTCACGAAGTCAGGCGCCGATTCCACGCCGCGCGCATTGATGCGTCGCAATAGCGACTCAAACGCACCCGGGTTGCCGACGACGATCTTGATGCCGACGGGTTTGCCGCCCGTCTCGCGGAGCAGCGTGATGAAGTCGAGCAACTCGTCGTCGCTGCTGATCTCCGGATGGCGGTTGGGGCTGATGGAATCCTCGCCCACGGGGATGCCACGAATCTCACTGACCTGTCGCGAGACTTTCGCGCCGGGCAGAATGCCGCCCTTACCGGGCTTGGCGCCCTGCGCGAGCTTGATCTCGCACATGCGCACAGTCGGGTTGGCCATGACCTCGCGGAATTTATCGGCGTCGAAGTGGCCTTCCGCGTCACGCACGCCGTACTTGGCCGTACCGATCTGAAACACGATGTCGGCGCCGCCCTCGAGGTGGAACGGCGACAAGCCGCCTTCGCCCGTGTTGAGCCAGATGCCGGCCTCCGCGGCACCCATTGAGAGCGCGCGTACAGCGGGTTTCGAAATGGCGCCGTAGCTCATGGCGGATACGTTGAAAATCGAGGAGGTCGTGAACGGCTCACGACACTGCGGTCCCACGGTGACGGCGGCGATGGGCTCGGCGTCCTGGTCGAGCACGGGGTAGGGACTGTTCACAAGCATCGGCGTGCCGACGCGGTCGGTCTGCAGCGTCGAGCCGAAGGCGACCGTGTTGTCTTCGCCCTTGGCCGCGCGGTACACCCAGCTGCGCTGCTCACGGTTGAACGGCATCTCCTCGCGGTCGAGCGCGTAGAAGTACTGCCGGAAAAACTGCCCGAGATGTTCGAAGCGATAGCGCAGACGCCCGATCACGGGGAAGTTGCGCCGAATCGCGTGCTTGGTCTGGGTGACGTCGATGACGTAGAGCACCACGATCCAAAGTACGAAGGCGCCAAAGACGAGCAGCAGCAGGCTGCCCAGAGTGTCGAGGACGTTGGTCATACGTGATACAGCGTCCGGCATGCAAGAAACCTAAAGCAGGCGATTGAGACTCTCAAGGTAGGCCAGCTCGTCGGGCAGCGTGTTGTCACGCTGCGCGCGCCAGAGTGCCTCACCCAGACATTCGAGCATGGCGTGCTCGGCCTCGTGCGGCCCACCCATCTTGCCAGCAAGCTGCGCGTGCACATCACGAATACCGACGGGGCGATTGGTCGACACCTGTTCGCGAATCGCGAGATGCATTCCCATGTGCAGGAAGGGGTTGCTTTGGCCCTGCTCGGGCGCGAAATCTGCTTCAACAGCGTCATCCACGAGCATGGGGTGGTACTCGGGGTGCTCACCCACCACCTCGGCGATTTGCGCCTCGAGCGCGGACATGGGCTGACCCGCGCGCTTCAGGCGCCAGGCCTGCACGTACATGCGTCGCAGCTCGTTGCGATCGTTTCCAAACAGCATCCCGCGATTATCCCATATCGCGGGCCACAGGCCGATGCGTGTGCCGCTACTCCGCGGCGATGGCGGCCGGCAGGATGGCACCTTGCATATATCGATCCCGGAATTCACCGCGCGTGCGGCCGTCGCTGTAGTTGCCGGCGTTGAACATCACCACGAGTTCCAGCTCAGGAACCACGAACAGCATCTGCCCGCCGTTGCCAGCGGCCTGGTAGACCGGAACAATGCGATCTCCGGCCTGGAAGGTGCGGCGCCACCAGCCAAATCCGTAGTCGTCTTCTCTATTGATCGAGCTTTGCGCGGCTGCTGATTCGCGCACCCAGTCCTCGGACACGACGCGATGCCCGTTCCAGGTACCGCCGTCGAGGTAGAGCTGGCCGAGCTTCAAGAAGTCGCGCGGGCGCAAGCGAATCCCGCCGCCCAGATACCCCCGTTCCATGGGTGACAGGTTCATGTGGTAGTGCCCCATCTGCAGAGGCACCGCGAGCTGCTCGTGAAAGAAACGTGGCAGGCTGCGGCCCGTCGCCTTGCTGATCGCGCCGCCGAGCAGGTTGATGCCTGCGCTGCAGTAGATGTCTGCCTCGCCGGGCTCCGCGCTCATGGGCAAGTCCAGCGTGTAGCGGTACCAGTCGGGTTGTTCGCTCTGGCTCTGCATGCGGTCTTCGTTGCCGGGCGAGTCTTCGTAGTCGCCGTCGTCGCAGGCCAGACCCGGTGACATGGTCACCAGGTGGCGCAGTGTCATGCGTTCTTTTCGCGGGTCCGGATTGGCGAAGGCCTCGACGCCGCCGTAGAAGTCGTAGACCGGCGCATCGACGCTGTCGATGGCGCCGGTTCGGATGGCCGCGCCCAGCAGCACCGAGCCCAGGGACTTGCCAGCCGAACGTGAATCATGCGTGCGCTCTCGGTGGTAGCCGTGGAAATACGACTCGAACACGAGCTGGCCGCGGTGTGCGATGAGCAACGCATGGATGTAGGGCGCCCGGAGTTGCGTGGGCTCAAACGCGTGGATGTCGTTGAGCATATCGAGCAGCGCCTGTTCATCGAGGCCGGATGCCGCGGGCGCGGCGGTTTGCCAGCCGTCGTCGAGCACTGCGGGGCGTAACAGCGTGTCGACGGCCGCAGTTGTACGTTGCGGGTAGAAGCCCGGGGCGTCATTGCGGGCGCGGCGTGAGAAGTCCATGGTCATGCCGGTTCGTGGGATGAGCATGGTGAATCGTTGCCCGGCTTCAATACTGCGGGCGTAGGCCAGTTGCTGCTCGTCTGCGTTGTAGAAAGTGATGCCCTGGTCATCCGCGATGGCCGAATCAATGCGAAACCACACACCGAGGTTGCGCTGCGGATTTCGCAGGAAGGTTCGATAGCGATCTTCGCCCGGGGTGGCGCCGTCTGGGTCGGGTGTCAGCGGGATGTTCAGTGAGACGACATCGCGCAGTGGCGAGACAGTGCCGCTGAGCACACCGTCACCAGCGGGAGCCAGCGTCACGGGCGTCGCCGTTGGGTAGTTGTGAATGATCCCGGGGGGCTGAAACCAGTGTCCCGTGACGACGCCGGCATCTGCAGCCTGGTGGCCGATGAAATGGCCCAGATCGTCGACGGCGAATTGCCATTGGGTGGTGCCGTCTTGTTGCCGCGACTGCGTGACGCGCGCCCGTGCACCCTGGATTTCGGCGACCCAGTCGTCGCCGACGCGATGCAGCGTGACTGGGCCGCCCAGCCGCGGGCCGAAGTCGGCGTCGGCAACCCAGAGGCCTTCCCAAATGCCGGCGGTCGGCGTTTCTTCCTGGGCATAGCCACTGGCAGTGACAAGGGCAGCTGCCCATGCCGCAGCCAGCGCGCCGACAATCCGTGATCGAGTCATTTCTGTGCTCCTTCAGTGGCGGTACGTTGCGCCAGCCAGTTCACGATGGGTTGAGCGCCTGATTGCAAATTTCGCTTGAGACCTGCGCAGGCGGCATCGAGGTCCCCGTCTCGCAGCGCGGCCATGATTCGCTCGTGTTCGTCGCCCGCATTCCAGACGTTGTCCGTCTCGCGGAACAGGGCGTGCTCATAACACCGCGTGCGGCCGATGATCTGTTCGATGAGTTCGAGCAGAACGGAATTGGGGCAATGCTCGAGCAGCTTGCGGTGCCATTGATCATCGAGGTCGATGGCGCGCGATGGACTGCGGGCAGCGCGCATGGCGTTGTTGATTCGCTCGAGTTGTTCCAAGGGTTTTTTACCGGGCAGGCCGGCCATCGCCAGCGCGGCCGGATCAAGAATCGGGCGGATCGCGTAGAGCTCCAGAAAGTCATCGAGCGTCAGCGGTGTGACGAAGAAACCGCGCCGCGGCTCGGTCGTGACCACGCCTTCGGTGACGAGGCGCATGAGGCCCTCGCGCAACGGGGTGCGGCTGATCTCAAGCGACTTCGCGAGGTGCACCTCGTTGATGCGGGCGCCGTCGGCGAGCGTCCCGTCGACGATCATCGCGCGAATGGCGTCGGCTGCGGCCGCACTGATGCTCTGTGCCTCAATCTGCATACTGTATACAGTATTGATTCACGGCCCGTGGCGCAAGCGTTGGTGCTGACGCCTATTCGGGGCGGGGTGTCTTCTTACGGAATTCGCACCATTCGGCGACGCTGCAGCGCCAGCACTCGGGCTTGCGTGCCTTGCAGACGTAGCGGCCGTGGAGGATTAGCCAGTGGTGGGCGTCGACCAGAAACTCCTCGGGTACGAGGCGCATGAGGCGCTTCTCGACCTCGAGCACAGTTTTGCCCCAGGCGATGCCCGTCCGGTTCGAGACGCGGAAGATGTGCGTGTCGACGGCCATGGCAGGCTCGCCGAAGGCCGTGTTGAGCACGACGTTAGCTGTCTTGCGGCCGACACCCGGAAGCGCCTGCAGTGCCTCGCGATCGCGGGGGACCTCGCTGCCGTGTTCAGCGACGAGAATCTCGCAGGTCTTGATGACGTTCTTGGCTTTTGAGTTGAACAGACCGATGTGCCTGATGAAGGGTGTGATCCCTTTGACACCCAGTGCCGCGATGGCCTCGGGTGTATTGGCCACGGGGAACAGCTTTTGCGTTGCCAAGTTCACGCTGACGTCGGTGGCCTGCGCGGAGAGGATCACGGCGATCAGCAGCTCAAAGGCGTTGGCGTACTCGAGCTCCGTGGTCGGCTTTGGATTCGCCGCACGCCAGGTTTCAAACATAGCCGTGCGCTTAGCTTTGTTCACGCGCAAGCTCCGGGTTTGCCTGGCCTTGGCGGCTGGCGATGACGTTGCGTGCGACGAGCACGGCCGCCAGCGCAAAAAAGGCGCCCGGCGGCAGCAGCGCGATAAGCACGCCACCGTCAACGAGGGTGATGCCCGCGTTGCCCGCGCCTGGGATCAGCGTGCCCAGGTCGCGAAACAGGGTGCCGTGGCCGACGAGTTCGCGCAGTGCGCCGACGACAACGAGCACCCAGCCGAAACCGAGCCCGTGCGCGAGGCCATCGGCAAATGCGCGCCCAACGGGCTGTCGCGATGCAAAGGCTTCGGCGCGGGCCACGATGGCGCAGTTGGTCACGATGAGCGGCAGGAAGATACCGAGCCGCGCATGCAGCGTGGGTGCGTAGGCGTGGAACGCGAGCTCAGTGGCGGTCACGAGCGCGGCAATCACGAGCACGTAAGCGGGGATGCGGATCTCGGGCTGCAGTGCACGCCGCGTGATCGACACAATGGTATTGCTGGCCGTCAGAACGAATAGGGTCGCGACGGCCAAGCCCAGCGCATTTACAGCGGTGTTCGTGACGGCCAGCAACGGGCACAGGCCAAGCAGTTGCACAATGCCGGGATTGTTGTGCCAGAGACCATCGCGCCAGATCGTGTTCACGGCGCCGCCTCCATTGATTGCGCATAAACGAGCGTTTCGTGCACCGCCTCCACGACGGCGCGCGGCGTGATTGTGGCGCCCGTGAAGGCATCAAAGGCGCCACCGTCGCGCTTGAGTGCCCACACGCTGCCGTCGTCGTCACCAAGGCCGCGCCCGTCAAAGCTTGTGATCCAGTCGGAACGCTCGCGCTCTATGTTCGTGCCCAAGCCCGGCGTTTCGGTGTGGCTCACGACCCGAACACCCGTTACCACCAATGCCGCATCGATTCCCACGAGCAGCGAGATGGGTCCCCCGTAGCCCGCAGCTTGCACCTCGAACACGCGCGCCACGCGCGCGCCGCCGTTGAAGGCTTCGTAGATGCGCGCCGGCGCGTCGCCGGGCAGTCGGTGCGGGGGTTCGACAACGGTCGGTGCGTCGTAGTCCAGTGTGTCGAACGCTGTTGCGCCCAGCACGCTTTCGAACTGTGCGAGCCTCGCCGCGTGCGTGTTGGCGGCGATGCGTTCGTCCGTGAGTCGCCAGCCGCCCGCAACGATCGCAGCCGCAATAGCCGCAAATAGGCCGAGCTTGAGCGTGCCGCCGATGACGCCGCCGCGATTAGCGCTCACGACCCAGGATCCTCGGCGCCGTGAAGTGGTCGATGAGCGGGACGGCCGCGTTCATGAGCAACACGGCAAACGCGATGCCGTCGGGGTAACCGCCCCACTTGCGGATGACCCAGGCAATGAAACCGATGCCGAATCCGTAAATGAGCCGGCCGCGGGGGCTCGTCGCCGCAGAAACGGGGTCGGTCGCGATGAAGAAGGCGCCGAGCAAGGTCGCGCCACTAAACAGGTGAAAGCCGGGCCCGCCGCTGGCGCCGCCTGTGATGACGCTGTCGAGCGTGGCCGGGATCAGCATGCCCGCAAGCACGGCGACGGGGATGTGCCAGCGGATGATGCCGCGGTAGAGCAGCCAGCCGCCGCCCAGTGCGATGAAGTTACCGATCCACTCCCAACCGCGGCCGCCGAAGTCGCCAAACATCGGGCTCGCGGAGCGCAGCTCCTCGAGCATGAGTTGGTCGCGCGCCGCGGTGCGCACGAGGTCGAGTGGGGTCGCGCGTGTAATGGCGTCAAGCTCGAGCCCCGCGGGCCAGCCACCCGTGAACAAGTAGGTCAGGCGTTCGAGGACACTCGGTCTCACGTAGTCGAGGTCGCCGATGGCGGGTGGCAGCCAACTGCTCATGGCGACGGGGAAGGCGATGAGCACAAACGCGTAGCCCAGCATGGCGGGGTTGAACGGGTTAAAGCCGATGCCGCCGTAAACGTGCTTGGCGAGCAGAACGGCTGCCCCGCAGGCCGTGATGGTGACCCAGACAGGCAGGTAGGTCGGCAGCGCGAAAGCGAGCAAGACGCCCGTGAGGATGGCGCTGCAGTCGCTGAGCGTGGTCGCCACAGGTAGGCCGCGCAGCTTGAGCGCCAGCGCCTCGAAACCCACGCAGGCAGCGATGCACAGCGCGATGTTGAACAGGATGCCGAAGCCGAAAAAAAAGAAGTAAATGACGGCCGCCGGCAAGAGCGCGAGCGACACCTCGCGCATCACTGCGCCCACGCCCGTTTCTGGTCGCAGGTAAGGCGAGAGGGCGGGCTCGAAGCGCATCAGTCCTCGTCCCCGCCGGGTGTGCCGCGTTTGCGTGCCAGGATTTCGGCAATGGCGTTGGGGTTGGCGCCTTGCTTGAGCCGTTCGGTCTCTGCTGCCTGCGCATCGGCGCGCGCCTGCTCACGTTCCTGCCGTCGTTCAAAGCGCTCGCGAGCGCGTTCAGCGCGCTCGCGTTCGTAGACATCAATACGGCGTGCGAGCTTCGCGTCGCGAAAACTCTGCGTCAGCGGAATGTGGCTGGGACACACGAGGTCGCAGCAGCCGCACTCGATGCAGTCGATGAGCCCAAGCCCGTCGAGCGTGTCGCCCGCACCGTAACGGTGTGCACGAAGCAGCTGTTGCGGCTGCAGGCGCACCGGACAAATGCGCGCGCATTCGCCGCAACGAATACAGGGGCGCTCGGGCTCGAACGAGGTGCGTACGGCCGGACCCGTGGCGATGAGGCAGTTGCAGGCTTTCGTCACGGGCAGTGCGTCGTCGGTGAGCGCAACACCCGTCATGGGGCCGCCCATGATCAGGCGCTTCGCATGTTCGGTATAGCCGCCCGCGCAGGCCGCGACATCGGCGATGGGGATACCCAGGCGCACGCGGTAATTGCCGGGGTTGGCGATGCCTTCGCCCGTGACCGTGACAATGCGTGAAATGAGCGGCGTGCCCGTCAGCGCCAGGTCGGCCACCGCGGCCGCGGTGCCGACGTTGTGCACGAGCGCACCGACATCGCTCGGGAAGCCACCGCTGGGCACCTCACGACCCGTAAGCAGGTAGACGAGCTGGTCCTCGCCACCCGACGGATACACGGTGGGAATGGCAACGAGCTGCACGCGGTCGTCGCCCTCGATACTGGCGGCTTCCGTGAATGCGGCCCAGGCTTCGGGCTTGTCGGACTCGATACCGATGGCGCATTGGCGCAGGCCCAGTGCGGTCAGCATGATGCGCGTGCCAAAGAGGATCTCGACCGCCTGATTGCGCATGAGCGCGTCGTCGCAGCTGATGTAGGGCTCGCACTCCACGCCATTCAGGATGAGCGTGTCGACGCCGGCGTCGACGGCGTGGCGAAGCTTCGCGAGCGTGGGAAACGCTGCACCGCCGAGCCCCACGATGCCGGCCTTGCCAATGGCTTCGAGCAAGGCATCGGGTGTCGCGGCGAGCGGATTAGTGATGGGTGCCAAGCCGTCCCAGGGCGTGTCCGCACCATCGGTTTCGATGATGATGCAGACTGCCTCCGAAACTTCGCGCGCAGGTATCGCACGCGATTCGATGGCGACGACGGTGCCCGAACTCGAAGCGTGCACGCTGGCGCTGAAGTCGCCCTCAGCGCGCGCGATCGGTTGGCCACGCATGACGCGGTCGCCGACAGCAACGATGGGCTGCGCGGCACTGCCCGCATGCTGACGCACAGGCAAGATCAGTGTCCCAGGTATCGGCACCTCGCGGATCTCGCCCGTCGCAGACTGCGCCTTGAACCCGGGCAGACGCAAACCGCCAGGCAGGCGGTGCAGGTTTTCCGTCGGCGCGCTGGTCAAGCTGCGCGCTCCGCGTTGTCGTCGGTGGCCACCATCTCGATGCAGTCGACGGGGCAGGGTGCGATGCAGAGCTCGCAGCCCGTGCAGAGGTCCTCGACCACAGTGTGCATGAACTGATGGGCGCCCACGATCGCATCGACGGGGCAGGCGGGCAGACAGCGCGCGCAACCGATGCAGCGTTCCTCGTCGATGATGGCCACGCCAGGTGGTGCCGGCGGCGGCAACGACGCATCGAGCGCGATAATGTCGCGGTCGAGTAGCCGCGCGAGTGCTGCGATCGTGGCGTCGCCACCGGGTGGGCAGCGGTTGATGTCGACATCACCCTGCGCAATGGCCTCGGCGTAGGGCCGGCACCCCGGGAAACCGCATTGTGCGCACTGCGTTTGCGGCAACTCGGCGTTGATTCTCTCGACGACATCGTCGGCATCGCGCTGCAAGGTGCGAGCGGCCAGCGTTAAGGCAAGACCGGCCACCAGCGCGATCCCCGCGAGCACGGCGATGGCAGAGACGATATCCATCAGGTCTGCCCCAAGCCCGCGAAGCCCAGAAACGCGATCGACATGATGCCGGCCGTGATGAGTGCGATAGCCGATCCCCGCAAAGCGACGGGCACCTCGGGTGTTTCGATGCGCTCACGCAGCGCGGCAAACAACACCGTCACGAGACCGAATCCCGCTGCCGCGCCAAAGCCGTACCAGACGGACTCGAAAAAACTTTCGGCGGTCTGGATGTTGAGCAGCGCGACACCGAGCACCGCGCAGTTGGTCGTGATGAGCGGCAGGTAGATGCCCAGCATCTGTTCGAGCAACGGACTCATGCTCCTAATCATGAGCTCGGCGAACTGCACGAGCGAGGCGATGATCAGGATGAAGGTGAGTGTGCGCAGGTAGGTCAGACCGAGCGGCGCGAGCAGATACACCTCGGCCAGGTAGCTGGCCGCCGAGGCCAGCGTGAGCACAAAGGCCGTGGCCACCGACAAGCCCATGGCCGTGTCGAGCCGCCGCGTTGCGCCAAAGAACGGGCACAGGCCCAGGAAGCGCGTGAGCACAAAATTGTTCACCAGCACGGTGCCGATGAGGATAAGCAGCCACTCGCGCATCGCGGCCGCCCCGGCTTACTTGACGCGCATGCCTGGCGCGGCGCCGTCGTCGGGCGAGAGCAGGAAGATGCCCTTGCCGTCGCCCGCCGCAAGCACCATGCCTTCGCTCAGGCCGAAACGCATCTTGCGCGGCGCGAGGTTGGCGACCATGACCGTGAGTCGGCCTTCGAGCGTGGCCGGGTCGTAGGCCGACTTGATGCCCGCGAATACCTGTCGCTGGCCAAGCTCCCCGACATCAAGCTGCACGCGGATGAGCTTGTCGGCGCCTTCCACGTGCTCGGCCTTGACGATGCGCGCGACGCGCAGGTCGACGGCCATGAAGTCGTCGATGCCGATCGTGTCGTCGTCACCGGAGGCGGCGGGCGCCGGCGCGTCAGTTTCTTTCGAAGCGTCGACCATCTTGGCCACCTGCTTGTCGTCGATGCGTGTGAGCATGGGTTTGAATTTCGTGATCGGCGTGCCCGTGAGTGGCGTCGCCGCGCTGGCCCATCGCCAGGCATCCTCACCGAACAGCGCGCGGGCTTTCTCGGCCAGTGTGGGCAACACGGGCGCAAGGTACACGGCAAGAGCGCGAAACAGGTTAAGTCCCTGCGTGCAAACGCCCGGTACCGCGTCGCGCAGTGCCTCGTCTTTGACCATCTGCCAGGGCTTGTTGGCATCGATGTACTGGTTGGCGCGATCGGCAAGCGCCATGATCTCGCGAATTGCTTTCGAGTACTCGCGACGTTCGAAATGACCCGCGATGCTGTCGCCTGCGTCGGCGAAGGCCTGGTAGAGCTCGGGGTCGGGCAGCGCATCGGCAAGCGTGCCGTCGTTGTTCTTGTGCACGAAACCCGCACAGCGGCTTGCGATGTTCACGAGCTTGCCGACCAGATCGGCATTGACGCGGCTCACGAAGTCTTCCAGGTTCAGATCGATGTCGTCGATGCCGGGACCGAGCTTCGCGGCGTAGTAGTAACGCAGATATTCGGGGTCGAGGTGGTCCAGGTAAGTGCGGCCTTTAATAAAGGTCCCGCGCGACTTGGACATCTTCTTGCCATCGACGGTCAGAAAGCCGTGCGCGAACACGCTCGTGGGCGTTCGCATCCCAGCGCCTTTGAGGACGGCCGGCCAAAACAGCGAATGGAAGTAGACGATGTCCTTACCGATGAAGTGGTAGAGCTCCGTGTCGGTATCCGGCGCAAGCCAGGGCGCGAAGTCCATGCCCTCGCGGTCGCACAGCGCCTTGAAGCTGCCGAAGTAGCCCACAGGCGCATCGAGCCAGACATAGAAGTACTTGCCCTCGGCGCCTGGAATCTCAAAGCCGAAGTAGGGCGCGTCGCGCGAGATGTCCCAATCCTGCAGCCCGGCCTCGAACCACTCGCTGAGCTTCTTGCGTACGCTGTCATCCAGCCCGGCGCCGTCAAGCCAGTCCTTGAGAAAGGACTCGAACTCGCCGAGCTTGAAGAAGTAGTGCTCACTGTCGCGCCACACAGGCGGCTCGCCCGAGAGCACCGAGACGGGATTCTTGAGGTCGGCAGGCGTGTAGGTGCTGCCGCAGTTTTCGCAGGCATCGCCGTATTGGTCTTCGGTGCCGCATACGGGGCAGGTGCCGCGCACAAAACGGTCGGGCAGGAACATCTTCTCGGCCTCGTCGTAGGCCTGGTTGATGGTCTTCGTGTAGATGTGGCCGGCGGCGGTGAGCTTGCCGTAGATGTCGTAGACGAGCTCGCGATTCTCATCCGCATGCGTCGAGTTGAAGTTGTCGAACACGACACCGAATGCGGCGAAATCCGTGACGTGCGCCTGCTGGTAGTGCGCAACGACGGCTTCAGGTTCGACGCCGTCCTTGCGAGCCCGGATCATGATCGGCGTGCCGTGTGCGTCGCTGGCGCAAACGAAGTACACCTCGTGGCCCAGCAGGCGCTGGAAGCGCACCCAGACATCGGCCTGGATGTACTCGACGAGATGGCCCAGGTGAATGTCGCCGTTGGCGTACGGCAGGGCGCTGGATACGAGGATGCGGCGGGACGCGGTGTGGGTGTCTGAAGGCATGAAAGCGTCGAGGCTCAAAAACTCGGCGCATTATGCCACGCGCTCACCTATTGCTTGTCCTTGATCGGGATGAAGCGCTGCTTGTTAATCGCCGCCTCGTAGGCGTTTTGGCCGGTGATCATGGCCTTGTCATAGAGGTCCATGAGCGCAGAGTCCATCGTGCGCATGCCCTGCGCGCCCCCCGACTGGATGGCGTTCTCGAGCTGGTCGATCTTGCCTTGTCGAATAAGGTTCGAAATGGCGGGTGTGTTGACCATGATCTCCAGCGCTGCGACACGGCCAGGTTTGCCTTTGGTCGGGATCAGCTGCTGCGAAATCACACCACGCAGCGACGTGGACAGCATGGTGCGGATCTGGCCCTGCTTGTCGTGCGGGAAGGAGTTGATGATGCGGTCGATCGTCGGCGCAGCGCCATTGGTGTGCAGCGTGCCCATCACGAGAATACCCATCTCAGCCGCCGTAACGGCGATTTGAATCGTCTCGAGATCACGCATCTCGCCGACAAGAATGACATCGGGGTCTTCTCGCATGGCCGAATGCAGCGAATGGGCGAAGCTTGGGCTGTGGCGCCCGATCTCGCGCTGGCTGATCAGGCAGCCCTTGCGGTGATGCACGAATTCGATGGGGTCCTCAATGGTGAGGATGTGCCCTTTGATGCGGTCGTTGAGCTCGTTGATCATGGCCGCGAGCGTGGTCGACTTGCCCGAGCCCGTCTTGCCCGTGACGAGGATCATGCCCGACGGTTGCCGGCAGAGGCGCTCGACGGCGTCGGGCAGATTCAGGTCTTCAATGGTGAGGACCTCGGTCGGAATGGTCCGGAATACGGCGCCCATGCCGTTGAGCTGGCGCAGCACGTTGACGCGGAATCGAGCTCGGTTGGGAATCTCGTAGGCGAAATCCGCGGAATCGTTGGCCTCGAACTCGCGCCGTATTGCCGGTGACATGATCTCGTAAAGTGCGTCCGAGACCTGCGCCTGGTTCAGTTCGTCACCGGGCAGCGCACGCAGCTCACCGTGCACACGGATTCGCGCGGGATCGCCCGCCATGAAGTGCAGGTCCGAGCCGTCGGCGCGCATGACCTCGTCGAGGAAGGCGTCGATGCGTCTCGGTGCGCGTTCTTCAGCCGTTGCCATCCGCCTAGCCGCTCGCCATGTCGAGTTTGGGCAGGATCGAGGTGTCGGTCACAAAGCGCTGGAACTTGCGTTTATCTGAGGCGTAGCGAAACGCGTCATCGGGATCAACCTGGCGCTTTTCGATGGCGGCCAGCAAGGCCTGGTCCATCGTCTGCATCCCCGCGTCCATGCCCGTCTGAATCTGCGCGTTGATCTGGTGGGTCTGGTCGGTGAGGATCAGATTGGCCACGGCCTTCGTGTTGACGAGGATTTCCTGGATACCACGCCGCCCCTGTCCGCCTGGCGTCTTGACGAGCACCTGCGTAATGACGGCGTTGAGGCTCTGCGACAGGAAGCCCTTGGTTTGCTCACGTAACTCGCCAGGTAACGCGTCGATCACACGGTCAATCGTCTTGACGGCCGAGGTCGTGTGCAGCGTTCCGAGCACCAGGTGACCCGTTTCGGCAGCGGTCATGGCCATCGAAATGGTCTCTGTATCACGCATTTCGCCGACGAGAATCACGTCGGGGTCTTCACGCATGGCTGCCCTGACGCCGCCGGCGAAGCTCTTTACGTGGGTATTGAGCTCACGCTGAATCACCTGCGCCTTGCGACTCGGGTGGACGAACTCGATCGGGTCCTCAAGACTGATGATGTTGAGATTCCGCGTCATGTTCAGGTGGTTGATCATGGCCGCGAGCGTTGTCGATTTACCCGTACCCGTCGAACCCGTCACGAGCACCATGCCCTGATGGTGATCGAGGAAGGTCTCAATCACGGGCGGCAGCTCAAGGCTCTCGAGTGTTGGAATCTCGCTGGGAATACTTCGAAATACCGCGCCGACGCCTGTGTCCTTGCGGAACAGGTTGACGCGGAACCGGCCGCCGTCTTCGGTGACGTAGGAGAAGTCGAGGTCGTTGCCTTCATCGAACGAGGCCTGCTGAGACTGGGTCAGGATCTCGGCCACGTAGTTGTTGAGCTCGTGGTCTGCTAAGTCGCGGAACTTGATCGGCATGAGGTCGCCGTTCATGCGCAGCATGGGCGGGACGCCCACAGCGAGGTGGACGTCGGAACAGCCCTGGGCCAGGCCCAGCTTCAAAAACGCGTCGATTCGTGCCATAGCGGCCCGAATATCAACCACCTGCACGCGCCGCGCAAGTGTCGGATACGCAAAATGAGAACCCGGCGCAGGCCTGGGTGCCTAGACCTGGATGGCCTCCAGCGCCTCGCGCACGTCGTGCATGGACTGCGGGCGCTTGTCTTTGTCGACCGTCATGAGCTGCCCGACGAGGGCCGCGAGGTCATCCGGGATCTTGTCGTTGAGTTCCTGACAGCCTGCCGCCTTGCCTTGCACGTGCTGGTACATGACGGACATGTGGTCGCCGCGCGTGTAGGGCGGGGTGCCCGTGATCATCTCGTAAAGGATGACGCCGAGGCTGTAAATGTCCGCCGTTTCCTCGACCTTCTTGCCGAGGATCTGCTCGGGCGCCATGTACTTGGGGGAGCCGATGACGTAACCCGTCTTCGTAAGCTGCGTGTCGCCGCTCTTCGCTGCCGCTGCCACGCCAAAGTCCACGATCTTGAGCAGGCCCGTGTCGTCGATGAGGATGTTGGCCGGCTTCAAGTCGCGGTGGATGACGCCGGCGGTGTGGGCGACCGTCATGCCCGTGGCGATATCCTTCGCGAAACGCAGCGCTTTCGCGAAATCCATGGGCTTCTCGGCCGCAATCTCGGCGCCCAGTGTGTGCGACTCGAAGTACTCCATCGAGATCGCGTAGTTGCCCTGGATGTGCAGGAAATCGTAGATACGGATGACGTTTGGGTGCGTGATCCGGCGTGAGAATTTCAGCTCGTGCACAAAGCGCTTCATCATCTCCTCGTCAGAGGAGACGTTCGGGTTCAGGAACTTGAGGATGAGTTGCTCGCCGACCACCGTGTCTTCCATGAGCAGTACGGTGCCGAACGCGCCCTTGCCGATCCGCTTCACAAAGCGGTAGCGGTTTTCGAGCATGTCGCCCTCGTTGAGGGTCGAGATGTCGAGCGGGCCCTGCGCGGCGGCCGTCTCCGCCTCGACGCGCTCGATGACCTGACGCGCTTCCTCTTCGTCGATCAGCAGTGTGGCGGCCTGGCCTTCGGACAGCTTGGCGGCCTTGCGGTCCTGTTCGCGAACGACGTCCGAGAACCGAGTCTGCAGCGTTTCGAGCGCGATGTCGGCTGCCTCAGCCAGCGCCTTGTCGCCGCCGTCCTGGATGCGCAGCAGCTCGTCGCGCACGGCTGGCAGCTCTTTTTCGCTGACCAGCATCGCCATGGCTTTCATGGCCTCCACGCGAACCTCACGGCCGCCCTTGGCGAGCATGGGTTTGAGCTTGGGCACGATATCCGTGGCGCCGAGTTTGCCCAGCGCGCGAATCACGGTCGGATCCGATTTGTCGTGCTTGCCGAGCATGCCCGACAGCACGGGTACGGCACGCGTGTCACCGATTTCCGCCAGCGCGTCAACGGCGCGCTCGCGTACCCACCAGTCGTCGTCTTTCGTGGCCGTGATCAGGTGGTCGATAGCCTGCGGGTCTTTCGTGGCGTTTAGGATTTCTACGGCCGCGCGACGGATTTCCTGGTCATCGTCCTTGACCAACTTCATCACGGCCTTGACGACGCGTGGACCGCCAATGTCGGCCAGGGCGTCAGCCGCGCGCGCCCGCACCCACCAGTCATCGTCGCGAACCGCATTGAGCAGGTCCTTGATGGATTCGGGCGTACCAATCTCGTTGAGCACTTCGACAGCCGCGCGGCGGGCGTACTCGTTTTCGTCCTTGAGCGCGGGGATCAGGTGCTTGATCGTATCTTTGTGATTGAGCTTGACGATGACGTCGACGGCCTTGTTCTGGACGTCGACGTCAGCGTCGAGCAGCAGCGAGCAGATGAGCCTTACGTTGCTCGCGCTCTTCTGCCGTGCCAGTGCCGTGAGCGCTGACTGGCGAATCATCTTGTGGTTGCTGCGCAGCTGGCCTTCGAGCGCTGAGGAGACATCGGGGCGGTCGAAGCGCGACAGCATGTCGATGATGTGGATGCGCACCATCGGGTCCTTGCCCGTCAGGCGGGCGAGGAGGTCGGGTACGTGTTCTTCCTTCACGACGCCGCCGATAATGCGAAACAACACCGCCTGCTCATTGGGTTCCAGCTCGTAGGCGCGCGACAGCAGCGCGGGCACGGAAAGCCGATCCTTGTGCGTGTTGACGATCTCGAGCACCGCGGCAGGCGATACTTCGTCTTCGTCGAGCAGTTTGAGCACAGCGGTCGGCTCAACCTTCTGACTCGACGACAGCGCCCAGGCCGTGCCCGAAACGACGCGCTGGTCGCCATCGGACAAACCAGGCACAAATTCCATCAGCGTCTTGGTCGAGGCGAGCTCGCTCAGAATGTCGACAAGCGCCATCGTGTGTTTCTTGTCGGCGCCAGCCAACGCATCGGTGATCCGCGGAATCGCCCCGGGACCGAGCCTGCGTAGCTTGTCAGCAGCCTTCTCGGCTTTCGGCGAGTAGATGTCTTCCTCGGACATCAACTGCTCGATGAGCCTGTCGGCCTTGTAGGCGCTCAGAAACTTCATTCGTGCTCAGTGTCGCGGCACAGTCCATTGCGGCCGTGCAGCTAAGTGTCTTCTAGTGCTCCGAGATCGCCCAAAATCCCGCCCACAGAGGTGCGGGAACATATTCTTACAGTGCGCTTGGCAGTATGCCATAACGCAGCCCCACACCCCGCGGGAATGCGGGGTGCGTCACACTCCCCCGGAGGCTTGCGGCTGAAATGTGACGGGCTTCGCAATTCAGATACACTCACGCCCTGCCTGAAGGGGCTCCCACCTGCTCATGACGACCACATACGACCCATCGCTGCCCGCGGCGCTCGGCGACGTTGCCGTGCCCGGCACGGACCTGACCCTGGCGGTACTCAATGCGCTTCGTTTCGACGAATCGGGCGCGCCGATCATTCGGCTGCCATTTCCCTGCCGGAGCGTCTGGCCAGAGCTCGAACGCGCATTACGTGCAACGGCGGCCGCACACGGTGGCGGCCTGCCCGAGACGCTCGACATCGCGCTCGATATGCCCGTGTTCGGTGTGCAGCGGCGGCTCAAGCCGCTTCCGGGCCTGCGCAACATCATCGCGGTGGCTTCGGGTAAAGGCGGTGTGGGCAAGTCGACGACGGCCGCCAACGTGGCGCTCGCACTGGCCGCCGAGGGCGCGCGCGTGGGACTGCTCGATGCGGACATCTATGGCCCGTCGATGCCGCGCCTCATGGGGCTCGTTGGCGCGGCGCCCGAGGCGGCCGATGAGAAGACGCTGAAGCCACTTGTGGCGCACGGCGTGGAGGTCATGTCGATTGGGTTTCTCGTCGACGAGGCGGCGCCCACCGTGTGGCGCGGCCCCATGGTGACCTCGGCACTGAATCAGCTGCTGCGCCAGACACGCTGGGGCGACCTCGACGTGCTGGTTGTGGACATGCCGCCCGGAACGGGCGACATCCAGCTGACCCTGTCGCAGACGGTCCCGGTGGCGGGCGCCGTGGTTGTCACAACGCCCCAGGACTTGGCCCTCACCGACGCCCGCAAAGGTCTCGAGATGTTCCGCAAAGTCTCGGTGCCCGTTCTGGGCATCATTGAGAACATGAGCGTGTACGTTTGCCCGGCTTGCGGCGACATCACGTCGCTGTTTGGTGAGGGTGGTGGCGAGCGACTGGCCGCGGAGGCCGGCACGCAGTTGCTGGGCGAGCTACCTCTGGCCATGGCTATCCGTGAGGACGCCGACCGCGCAGAGGCACAAAAAGAGGCGGTGCACACGCATCATCCCGAAACGCTAGCAAGCGCCCGACT
>JBCBIJ010000005.1:0-315653 GCA_038524795.1 Pseudomonadota bacterium
ACGTCGCCCAGCGAGCGATACAGGGATGTACTCGAGCGCGTCCGGCAAACCCCTCCGACCCGGCGGGATGGCGGGTTTGGGGGATTTGTTTGGTCGCGCGATGGCGTTGGGAGATTGCCGCGCCTGCTTCGCAGGCTCGCGATGACGCTACGCGTCAGCTCGCAATGACGGCGTCGCGGCTACCGCGTCACAAAGTGCCCCGGGCCGGCGACTTCGCTCCATTGCTTGGGTTGGTAGGGGATGACTTCGGGAGACTGGCCCGTTTCGAGCCGGCGCTTGAGGCGAATCCAGAAATCCGGATCGAGCAGGTCGCCGTGGTGTTCGAGGAAGGCCTCGCGGGCGTCTTCACGGAAGCCCAGGAAGCGTACGAACTGCTCCGGGAATATGTCATCGGGACCGACGTAGAACCAGGCGCCGCTGCGCATTTCATCGACGTCGTCGCGGGCTTCCGGCAGACGACGGAAGTTGCACTCCGTCACGAGGCAAAGCTCGTCATAGTCGTAAAAGATGACGCGGCCGTGGCGGGTGACGCCGAAGTTCTTGAGCAGCAGGTCGCCCGCAAAAATATTGCTGAACGCGAGATCGCGAATGGCCTGGCCGTAGTCGATGGCCGCGGCGCGGACCTGATCGGGCTCCGCTTCTTGAAGGTAGAGGTTGAGCGGTGCCAGCCGGCGCTCCAGGTAGCTGTGCTTGATGACGAGCTTGTCGCCCTCAAGGACGCAGGTTTGCGAGCAACTTGTGAGCAGGGACTCGAGCAGGTCATCCTCGAAACGGTCGCGATCGAATTCGAGCCGCCGAAATTCCTGCGCGTCGATGAGTCGCCCGGCGCGGTCGTGGTGGAAGACGAGTCGGTACTTGTCGAGGACGTCCTGACGCACGATGTCTTTCGGGTAGGCGAACTTGTCGCGAATGAGTTTGAACACGAGGGGGATCGAAGGCAGCGTGAACACCTCCATGACCATGCCTTTGTCGCCGCGTGCGAAGATGAACTTGTCCGTTGAGTTCTGCATGTGCAGATCGAGGCTGCGGAAGCGCTCGGTCTTACCCTGTTTGGCGCGCCCCAGGACCGTGTAAATCTCGGCGATGGGTTTTCTCGGCAGGATCGACTTGATGAAGGCGACAGCCGTGCTCACGCGGGAGACGTCGGCGTGAAAGTAGCTGCGTGTGAAGCCGAACAACATGCTGACGTCGTTTTCGGAAAGGATCACGGCGTCCGCGAAGATGCCTTCGTCGGAGTTCTTGAGTGCGATAACGAGCGGCGACACCCAGTCATTGCCCTCGATGCGCCCAACGAGATAGGCCCGCGTGCTGCGGTAGAACACAGTTTCCATGAGCTCGATGGAGACGACTTTCGCCATGGGCCCTAGGCTCGCCGTATAGGCGTCGATCTCAGCCGTCATCCAGCGGATCGTGCGCTCGACGTCGCGCCAGCGTACGCCGAAGGAGTAGTCCGTCAGAGCTTCATCAAATAGGTAGCGCAGGGCGCCCCGGTTTCGGTAGACGCGGCTGTCGAGTTGGTTCTTCGTGTACTCCGTCGGGCGTACCTCCGCCGCGACGAACTCAACGTCGGCATCAACGCCAACGGTTTTGAAAATGCGCCGCGTAACCGAGTTGAAAAAAGTCTTGAAGAACTCGGGGTCCGGGTAGCCCGAGATTTCGCGCGCATAGCTCTCACGCGCTTCGTGCAGGAGTTGCTGTGGGTTTTCGCAGTTCCCGGTGAGCTCGGCCACCTCGGCGACAGCTGCCGCCACACACTTCTCGTAGAGGTCGATGCGTTCGACGGCATCAACACGGCCCGCGGACCAGTCGCGTTGCTCGAAACGGCGTTTGGCGCGCCGCGTGATCTGCCCGAAACGGGTGTTGTAATCGATAAACGCGTCACGCAGCGTCAAGGTGAGTTCCTTGACGAGTGACTGCGTGACGCGCTTCACCGAGTCGCCACTGGGCATGCGCGTTACATGTTCTCGATCATGTGGTTCGCGAACTCCGAGCACTTGACCTCGTTGGCGCCTTCCATGAGACGGGCGAAGTCATACGTGACGGTCTTCTGAGCGATGGTGGCGTCCATGGCGCCGATGATGGCGTCGGCCGCCTCAGTCCAGCCCATGTAGCGCAACATCATCTCGCCCGAGAGGATCAGCGAGCCCGGGTTGACCTTGTCGAGGTTGGCGTACTTGGGCGCCGTGCCGTGCGTGGCTTCGAACACGGCGTGGCCCGTGTCGTAGTTGATGTTGCCGCCCGGCGCGATGCCGATGCCGCCAACTTGCGCGGCCAGTGCGTCCGAGAGGTAGTCGCCGTTCAGATTCATCGTGGCCAGTACGTCGAACTCTTTCGGGCGCGTCAGCACCTGCTGCAGCGTGATGTCGGCAATGGCGTCCTTGACGAGAATCTTGCCCGACGCCAGCGCGGCGTCCTGCTCCTTGTTCGCCGCCTCGCTGCCGTGCTCGGCCTGCGTGCGATCGTACTGGTCCCAGGTGTAGGTGTGGTCAGCGTAGTCGCGTTCGGCTAGCGCGTAGCCCCAGTTTCGGAACGCGCCTTCCGTGAACTTCATGATGTTGCCCTTGTGCACGAAGGTCACGCTCTTGCGGCCGTTGGCGATGGCGTATTCGATCGCTGCGCGCACGAGTCGCTCGGTGCCCTCGGATGACACGGGCTTGAGGCCGATGCCGCTCGTCTCGGGGAAGCGGATCTTGCCGTATTCAGCCGGGAAGTTTTCTTTGAACAGCTCGAGGAAACGCTGGTTCGACTCGGAGCCTTCCTCGAACTCGATACCCGCGTAGATGTCCTCGGTGTTCTCGCGGAAGATCGCCATGTCAACATCGCCCGGGTTACGCACGGGTGAGGGCACGCCGTTGAACCAACGCACGGGGCGTAGGCAGACGTAAAGGTCGAGCATCTGGCGCAGCGCCACGTTGAGCGACCGGATACCACCGCCGATAGGCGTCGTCAGCGGACCCTTGATCGATACGAGGTAGTCCCGGCAGGCCTGCACCGTCGATTCGGGCAGCCAGGTGTTGTAGGTGTCGTTGGCCTTTTGTCCGGCGAAGATCTCGACCCACTTAATCTGGCGGTTGCCGCCGTAGGATTTCTCAACCGCGGCTTCGAGCACGCGTACGGTCGCGCGCCAGATATCGGGGCCGGTGCCGTCGCCTTCGATGTACGGCACGATAGGGTTGTCCGGCACCTGCAGCTTGCCGTTGGAAATGGTGATCTTCTCGCCGCCCTCGGGTGGCGTGATGACAGGTTCGGACATGTTGGTTCCCCCGAAATAGGCCCAGACGGGCCCGTGTTGCATGCATGTTGTCCCAGCGACCGATTATCCCTGATTGGCGGTTGCCGGGCCACCGCACCTATACTCGCGCGCATGAGCCGAATCGCCTGCGCGACGATCTTTGCAAGCCTGGTTTGGGCTGCTGTGGCGGCCGCTGACGAGGCGCCCGCGCCCGCGGAACGCGAGCGCATCGTGGTGGTGTTGTCCGGTGGCGGCGCGCGCGGGGCCGCACATGTAGGTGTGCTGCGCCTGCTCGACGAGCTCTGCGTGCCTGTGGACGCCGTGGTTGGCACGAGTATGGGGGCCGTCGTGGGCGGGCTTTACGCCGCAGGGCTCGAGCCCGATGCGCTCGAAGGTGTCATCCGCGGTATCGACTGGAACGACGCCTTTGTCGACAATCCGCGCCGCTCCCAGCTCACCTACCGGCGCAAGCGCGATGATGATGGATTCCTTGTGCCCTTCGAGGTCGGTGTGCGCGACGGTTCTCTGCGGCTTCCCGCGGGGCTCGTGCAAGCCCAGAAACTGGCCTTGTACCTGCGGGAGAATGCCATCGCCGTGTCCACGGTTGATGACTTCGATGACCTGCCGACACCCTACCGCGCCGTTGCGGCCGACCTGCACACGGGGGAAACCGTGGTGATGGGTACGGGGGATGTGGTGACGGCCATGCAGGCGAGTATGTCGGCGCCTGGGGTGTTCGCGCCCATCGAGCGTGAGTCGCGCCTGCTCGTCGATGGCGGTCTCGCCATGAACCTGCCTGTGGAAGCCGCGCGCGAGACGTTCGGCAAGACCCGCCTAATTGCCGTCGATGTTGGCTTCCCCCTGCTGCCACCCGAACAACTCGGCAGCGCGGTGTCTATCGCGGATCAGGCCCTCAATATCCTCATCGGGCGTGAGACTCAGCGTCAGCGGCGGCAGCTCGATGACGACGACGTCTACATCAAGCCCGAGCTCGGGCTGTTGCCATCGACGGCCTTCGATCGGGCACTTGAGGCGATAGAAATCGGCTACGACACGGCGCAAGCGCAGCGCGACGCGCTCGAGGCGTTGGCGGTGCCGCCTGCGGTCTGCCAGGCGCGGCGTGAGACTCGTGCCGCGCGTGTGGCCGGCCCGCCAAAGATCCCGGAGTTTGTTCGGGTCGAAACGAACGCCGACGTATCGCCACGAGTTATCGAAACACGGCTTGGCACTCAACCCGGCGCGCCGCTGTCGATTGAGCAGCTCCGAGACGATCTGGGCCGCATTTACGGTTTGGGCCTATTCGAGCGCGTCGGTTATCAGTGGGTCGAATCTGACGATGGGGCCGGCATCGTCATCGACGCCCAGGCCAAGTCCTGGGGGCCGGGCTATCTCCGGTTTGGTCTCGGCGTTGAGGAAGACTTCGAAGGATCCGGCAATATCGTCATTTCGGCGCGGTACCTGCGCACGGCGATCAACCGGCTTGGCGCGGAGTGGCGCAACGACGCCACGTTCGGAACACGGTTCGCCTTCGAGAGCGAGTTCTACCAGCCGCTAGACTTCAACCTGCGCTACTTCGTTGCACCCCAGCTCACGCTCGAGCAACGCAATGTTGATGTCTTCGAGGGCGACGACCGCATCGGGCGCTACCGTCTCTCGACGGGCGAGCTGGGCGTGTTCGCAGGGCGTGAGATTTCCAACTGGGGCGAGGTACGCCTGGGCATCTTTCGCGGATCGGTCAACGCACGCGTCAAGATTGGTGCGCCAACGCTCGAGAATGTCGACGTCAACACGGGCGGCTACCGCGCGAGCTTTGGCTTTGACACGCTGGATGACACGGTCGTGCCGACGACCGGTACGCGTTTCGAGACGCGCCTCGACTTCGAGCGGGCGGGGCTTGGCGCCGCGCGCAACTACGAGCAGCTCATCGGTTCCTGGGCGAACTTCAACACCTGGGGGCGTTACACGCTGCTGCTGGGGGCGGATTTCACGACCACTGACGATGCAGACGACCTGGTCCAGGCCTTTACGGAGCTCGGTGGTTTTCTCAACCTCTCGGGCCTCGACACCGGGGCGATTTCAGGTCCGCACACTTTTGTGGGGCGTGCTGTCCTGCAGCGTCGGCTCGGTGAAACGGGGGGCGGGGTTTTCGACTTGCCTTGGTATCTAGGTGCCTCTCTCGAGGCGGGCAACGTCTGGGCCACGCGCGATGATGTATCAACCAACGATCTCATCATGAACGGCAGCATCTACGCCCGGCTCGATACGCTCATAGGCCCGTTGTTCCTGGCCACGGGGTTTGGCGAGAACGGTGAAACGACGGTCTATCTGTTCCTGGGCGCTGCGATCACGAACTCGCTGCGCTGACGCGGTTCAGCTCGGGTCAATCTTCTCGAGGACGATACTTGGGTCATCGCCGATGCGGTAGTAGCTGTGTCGGTCGCGCATCTGATCGAACGCAGCATCGCGGCTCGCGGCATCGATAAACCAGTGCTCGCGTGACCAGTCGCCGCCGACGAGCTTGTTGAACGGGTCGGTGCTCGGTGCCGTCACGCGAATGCCCCAGGGGCGATCGGCGTCGATGCGGGTGGCATCCACGACATTGTGCGGGTGGCAGAAAAAGTCGCTCATGGCAGGTATCGGCGCGTGTCAGGAGCGCTGATTATACGGCGCAAAGACGGCGCGCGCGATCAGTCGCGGCCGCGGTCGGCAGCACCCTCCCGATCCGACCAGTTGAGCAGTCGACGCGTGATGAACAGGTAGACAGGCTTGCCCGTGGCGCGCCAGACGCGGCTGGGCCAGGCCGGCGTTGCCAGGATGCGGCGCTGCCGCGCCGTGAGCGCCTCGGGGCGATAGGTGCGTTTGTGTTTGAGCAGATGGCGCAAGTCGTCATGGGCCAGCACGCGAAACCAGCGGCTGCGTTTCTTGAATGTGCTCGCCAGCTGGAAATCGACGATGGCTGCGCGACCGGTATCGGTGACAAGCCAGTTGGGTTCTTTAGCCAGGTCATTGTGGGTGACGCCAGCGCGGTGCATGCGGCGCAGGAGGCGCAGGGCGTCGATGAACCAGTCCGCATCGGTGGGGCGGGCCTCGAACATCGGCTGGCCCTCGAGAAAACTGCGTGTGAGCCCGTCGCGCTGTACGGCGTAGAGCTGCGGAAAGCCGCGCAAGCCGCGCAGGCGGCCGAGCGCGCGCGCTTCGCGCAGGGCCAGGCGACGGGCGAGCCAAGCCGCCCAGGGCCGCGCGCTCGACAGGTCGCGCTGGATTCGCGTCTCCGCGCCCGTGCGCACACGCCAGATTGCACCGAAGGTGTCGGACTTAAGCCGTTGCCGTTGCGAGGATTCATGCCTGACCATCGTCTCATTCTGAGCGGCGCCCGGGACTGCGGCAAGCGCCACGGCGAGGCGCGCTGCTACACTGCCGCCGAGGGGACACGTGATGGGCGACACTGCAGGCAATACGGGCGCCACGACGCGGAGTGCCCGACCCAATTTCTTTCATGCCGGTGGGCCCTTGCCGCCCGATCGTCCTGGCTATGTTCGCCGTGCCATCGATAAACGGGTCGACGACCTGCTCGATGCGGGTCTGTGGGTCAATCTCGTCGGCGCGCCTGGTACGGGCAAGACGAGCCTGGCTTTGCGTGTGGCCGAGCGCCAGCGTGAGGCCGGCATGCAGGTCGCGCTGATCGACTTCTCGCAGATCGCGCAGCGCGACAGCCAGGACGACGCGGCGCGCTGGTTCTACGCGGTAGCGTTTCGGCTTGCCCGCCAATTGCGCAGTGGTTTTGACCTGCAGTCCTGGTGGTCGGAAAACGCGATGCTCGCGCCCCCTCAGCGTCTGCTCGAGCTGTTTCGCGAATTCGTCATTGCAGCCCCCGGGCGAGAGCTCGCGCTCCTCTTTGACGACATTCATCTGCTGGACACGCTGCCGCAGGGCGAGTTTTTCTTGCAGGGCTTGCGCCTGGCATTCGACGCGCGCACCACGGACCCCGAGATGATCCGTCTTCGGGCCATGCTGATTGGGACCGGCGTCGATCAGTTTGGACGGGAGTCGTCGGAGGCGTTCCCATTTGCGGTTGCTAGTGAAGTCGTGGTCACGCCGTTTACGCTTGCGGAGACGCTGCGTCTGGGGCCTGCGCTAGGCTTGCCCCGGTCGAGCGCCGAGCTGGCCATGCAGCGTATCTATGATTGGGTTGCCGGACACCCGGCACTGACGCAGTGCGTAGCCCAGGCACTGGCACGAGAAGACACAGAGGCAGGCGTCGTCGGCGTCATCGACCGTCTGGTGGCCGCGCGTATCGAGTCGGGCCGCGATCGGCAAATGCAGGCGGTGCTCACCGCGATTGAACGCTGTCTCACCGGCGTCGCCCGGCGCACCCGCGACCAGGTCCTCGTGACCATGGGCCGTGTTGCCAAGGGGCGTCGCGTGCTGCTCGACGGCCGGTCGGAAGCACACGATCGTTTATTGCGTGCGGGCGCGGTGGCGTTGTCGCCTGACGGATTCCTGCTGCCGGCCAGCCGCGTGGCGCGGCATTACTTCGATGCAGGCTGGGCCAACCGCCACATGCCCATTCGTATCGAGGGGCTCGTCAAGGCGGCGGTGCTCATCGCTGCTCTGGTCATCCTGCAGGCCGCCTACCGCGTGCACTTGCCGAAAGGGCATGTCGCTGACATGACAGCGCCCGGCGCGACGGCGGATCAGATCATGGCTGCGCACGACGACCTGGCCTGGTGGCCCGGCTACGCGGGTACGGCGCGACGAACGGCAACGGCCGTGCTCTCTCAGCGCGCGCAGCGGGCCCAAACGCCCGAGGCGCTCGAACAGTTTGCCCTGCCACTCGAAACCCGGCTCGATGCGGGGTCGCAGGCACGATCGGCGCGTATGGCTTATTGGCGCCGCCAGCTTGCCGGTGCCGAGCGTCGCGGAGACCGGCCCGGCGCTGTGCTCGCGGCGATTGCCGCGCTCGGATACGGCGACAATGGTGTACGGCGCCGGTTGTCAGGACTGCTCGGCAGCGATCTGCGAGAACTGACCGGCGTTTTGGCCACGGGTGCGCCGTTCGACACGATGACCTACCGACCGAGAGATGGTCGTTTCGTGACCCGCAGTGGCACGGCGTTGCGCACCTGGGCGCGCCCGCGGGGACAGGCTCGCGTCGCGCCGGAAAGCGAGAAGTCGCCGCTTGCCCTGGCGACGCAGTCGGTGGTGCTGCGGTTTGAATTGCCCGCGCAGCGGCGGGGCCAGCTGCCCAAGCTCTCCCTCGACGCCGCGCACCCGCGTCCGTCGGATATCGAGGTCATGATCACGACGCCCGCGGGCGATCAGGTCACACTCGCGCCTGCAGCAGCGGCCGCGAGCGGCTCGCGGCGCGAATACACACTGAGCGACGCTGCCGGTCTCGACGGCGCCATCCCCGCAGGTACCTGGACGGTGGCACTCACCGACGTCGAGCGGGGTATGTCCGGCAGCGTGGGTGGGGTCACGCTGGGCGAGGCAACGCCGGCCGAGCCACTGGCCAGCATCGCCTTGCCCGATCCCGAGCCCGCCGTGGCGGAAGCCGTGGTGCTCGACCAGTCCGGCGATCGCGCCATCGCCTGGCCGGCTGCCGAGGGTAATCGCGCCGCCGTGTGGGACCTGCGCGGCGACTCGGTTCAGGCGAGCTTTGCGGTCTCAGTCGGGACCCGCTTACTGGGTTTGGTCAGTGATGATCGTGAGGTCCTACTCATCGACGGCGTCAGTTTATCGACGCGGCGCCTTGCCGACGGGTCACGCGTCGATCGTCAAAGCCTGCAGCGCCCCGTTGTCGCGGCGTGGCCGTCGGTGAATGGTCGCTGGGTGGCGGCGCAGGAAGCGGAACGCGATGCGCGGCTGTTTATCCTCGATCTGGCCAACGACGCGCTGATTACGACGCTGGATGCTGGCATCGGCCATGAACACGTGCGGGTGTCTGACGAAGGCAACCTCGTGGTCACCGCAGATGTCGACCGCACGTTGCGTGTCTGGCGTGCCGGTGATGCCGCGCCGCTTGCGACGTTGCCCGTGGATGCCGAGGTGCGCGAACTGCGTTTCTCACCGACTGAAACACACGTGCTCGCGAAACTCGCCGGTGGCGGCATGCTGGCGTGGCGGTTTGCCGACGACGCCCCGCCCGAGCGCTGGGGCGGCGGTGCCAACTGGAGCATGGTGGAGGACCCGCAGTCGGGCCTGAGCCTTTTGGGTTCGCCTCGCGATGGCTTTCGTGTGCACGACTTTGTCGAGCGCCGCGATCGCTCCCTGCCTTTGTTGGGTGTCGGCGATGGTCTGGCATCAGTGCTGCGCGTGCGTGACAACCTGGCCGTCGTGACTGATGCCTCACGTGGCATCGCCACGCTCTGGCGGCCGCGGCTTGAAGCCCTGCCCACGGGTGCCAACAACGTGCAGCGCGCCTGGCTTTCCGAAGACGGTCGCGCCATCGCCTTTGCCGACGCACGCGACGCGTTCACCGTGCTGCGGCTTGATGCCGGCATACCTGAACTCGCGGATCTCGAAGCCAACGTGATGAGCGTCGCGCACGCCGCGGCGCCCAGCATCGTGCGCATGTCTCGGGACGGACGCTATGCCGTGAGTGTCGAGCCCTCGGGTCTCTTTCGCGTGCGCGATGTGCGCAATGGGCAGTTCTTTGACTTCATCGGCCGCGCCGGTCGCGACGTCATTGATGCGCGATTCGCAATGGACGGGACGCGGTTCGTGCTGTTGCGGCGTCAGTCGATCGCGGTCTACGACACGAACACGGGTCAGCAGCTCTCTCGCGAGCTCAGGGACGTGCCGCTGACTGCCGTGGTGGCGCGCGACGACGGCTGGGTCGTCAGTGATATTGATGGCCAGCTGTATTCGCAACCGCCCGTCGATGGCGGCGTGCCCGTGGCACTAGAGCCGTTGCGCATCGATGTTCCTGCCGGAAGCACGGCGCTGGCTGACTCGGGAGGGCGTTGGCTTGTGGCGGCCGAAGGCCGCCGCTTGCAACTCATCGATCTTGTGCGCGGCGAACCCGTCAGTACGCCCGTCGAGATGCCGGGCGAGGTGCGTGAGCTCCGATTCAGTGCCGACGGCCAGCACGTCGTGGTCCGTGCGGGTCACTGGCTCGTGCGTTTACGCGCGGGCGGCTTGAGCCTTGTCGTTCGTGACGTGCGGCTGTTGCCCGCCGACATGCTGAGCCACAGTGGGTTTGCGCTGACCGATGCGCTGGGGTCGGGCGTAACACTGCTGCGCGGGCTCGACGAGCCCGTGCCTGCGACCATCTGGTTCGACTATCGCGACATGCCGGCGTTGTCGGCATCGGCTGGGGCACTCGCGGCGCGTTGGGGGCTGCTGGCGCCGTTGGTCCGTTCAGTCCCCGTTCCTGCTTTCGAGTAACGCGGCAACGGCAGACTGTGCCGTTTCGGCCGTGGCCTCGGCCGCTGCTATTGGCGCACCGATAGCCACAGTGATGCGGGCACGAAACCGTCTCGGCCATTTGCGCAGCGCGCCACCACCTTCGCGACTGAACCAGCTGCCCCAAAGGTTGTTGAGCCCGATGGGTACTACGGGTACGGGGCGGCGCTCAAGGATGCGTTCCATGCCGGGCCTAAAGTTCTGCATCTGGCCGTCATGCGTGATCGCCCCCTCAGGAAAGATGCATACGACACGCCCGGCTGCGAGTTCTTCATCAATGCGCTCGAAGGCCGCTTCCATAAGCGCCGGGTTTTCTTTCCTGCCCGCGATGGGAATGGCGCGAGCCGTTTTGAAGATGAAGCTGAGTAGCGGGATCTGGAAGATCTTGTAGTACATGACGAAACGCGTGGGACGCGTGACCGCGCCGCCGATGAGTAGCGCATCGACGAAACTGACATGGTTCGCGACGAGTAGGGCGGGACCCTCGCGCGGGATGCGATCGGCGCCTTTGACCTCAATCCGGTAAAGGACGTTGACAAGGATCCAGACGAGAAAGCGCATCACAAATTCGGGCAGCAGCCAGAAGATGTAAACCGCCACCACGGCATTGGTGATCGCCAGAACCGCAAAGATGCCGGGCACACTGACGCCCGCGCGCAGGAAGCCCACGGCCGAGATCGCGGCGACAATCATGAACACGCTGTTGAGGATGTTGTTGGCGGCAATGACCCGCGCGCGCTGGCTCGGGCGACTCCGGTCCTGCAGCAGCGCGTAGAGCGGCACACTGAACAGACCACCCGAGGCGCCGATCAGCGTGAAGTCGATGAGCAGGCGCCAGTTCGCCGCATCCTCGAGAAACGCCGGCACGTCGACGGGTGCGCGCGGTGCGCCGCCCGCAAACATGACGAACACGTCGAGCGAGAACACGCTCAGGCCGATGGCGCCCAGCGGCACAAGGCCGAGCTCAATCGTGTGACGTGAGAGGCGCTCGCAGACCAGTGACCCGAGTGTCACACCCACCGCGAAGCAGACCAGCAGGGCATTGGCGACCTGCGGGGTGCCGTTGAGCACCGATGCACCCATCGCCGGAATCTGCGCGAGCACGACAAGGCCCAGCGACCAGAACCATGACAGCCCCATTATCGACAGAAAGACGCTGCGTTCTTCACCCGCGATGCGGCACACGTCGATCGTGTCGCGCACGAGGTTGTAGCTCAGTTTGAGTTCCGGGTCCGCCGCAGCCACGGGCGGGATAAACAGAGACGCAAACCAGCCAATCACCGCGACGGCGATGACCGTGGTGGCCAGTGTGAGCGTCGCATACTCAGGCGACGATGCGACGACGCCACCGATCAGCAGACCGATGATGATGGCGATGTAGGTGCCACCCTCGACGAGACCGTTGGCGCCCACGAGCTCATCGCGACTCACGAGCTGCGGCAGGATGCCGTACTTGATGGGGCCGAACAGTGTGGACTGCAGCCCCATGGCGAACACGAGCGCAATGAGTGCGTTGACCGAGTCTGCCGTTAGTGCCACGGCTGCGCCGAGCATGAGCACGATCTCCATCGCCTTTACGCGACGTACCAGACCGGACTTATCGAACTTGTCCGCGAACTGGCCCGCGATGGCCGAGAACAGGACAAAAGGCAGGATGAACAGTGCCGCTACGACGTTGGCGAACTCATCCGAGTTGTCGCCGGCGCCTGGCAGCAGACTGAACGCAACGAGCATGACGAGTCCGTTGCGAAGAATATTGTCGTTAAGCGCCCCCAGGCACTGGGTCACGAAGAACGGCGCAAACCGCCGTTGGGTCAGCAGGGTGAACTGGGAGGAATGCGACACACGCGGCTCCGTGACAAGGTGCCGCCGATGATAGCCGACGCCGCGGCGCCGCAGGGATCAGTCTTCGTCGCTAGAGTCGTCTTCGTCGGCGGCGCGTTCACCCAGCGCAAAGGTGCGGGCCTCCGCGGGCGCGCTCGATTCTGTCGTTGTGGCTTGCGATGGCGCCGCGGATGCCTCGGCTACCGCCAGTACGCCGGACCCTGGCAGTTGGCGCATGAACTTGACGGCGCTATCGGGCACATCGCCGCCCGGGCCGGCAAGGATGCTGTCGGCCGTAATGCCCGGGGAGACATAGAACGTGGCGTTCGCGGCGTCATCAATCCGCAGCGCGGCGCCGTCGAGGGCAATGCCCGCGAACAGACCGCGAGCGCGTGAATAGGAGTAGACCTCGGCGCGGAATCGGCCGTCTGTCGCTGCCGATGCGTTTCGCCCGACGGGGCCCGCGGCGATCGAGGCGTCCGCGCCAAGCGTCAGCTTGCCCGTGGTGATGTTGCGCAGGCCGCGTTCATTGGTGAACACGAGCACAATGTCCGACGTTTGCAGGCCGGCTTGCCAGCCAACACTGCCGCCTGTGAGTTTGATGAACACCGGATTGCTCCAGCCGGTCTCACCTCGGACTGCGAGCACGCCCTTGCCGTGCCGACCAGCCACGCCGACACCGAGCTTGATCATGTCGGGCAGGATCGCCACGGCGTAGGCGCGGTCGAGCAGGGCGGGTGGGATGGCGCCTTCCGGGATGCGCCGCAACTCGTCGAGTACGGCACCCGAACGGTCGAGGCGGTCGTCGAGCTTCGACTGAGCCTGTGCGGCGGCGGGAAACAGCAGCGTGGCGGCTGCCGCGGTCAAAAGCAGGGCGCGGGCGGTTGTGAGCATGGCGTGCTTGGTCTTCGACGGTAGAGTCGTCGCATTATGACAGTTCGCGCGTCGCGTCGTTCCCAGGTTTTACGTGGACGCGCAGCGCTTCAACCAGCGGCGCGTCGATGATGGGCGGCAGTGGGCAGTCGAGAGCCGCGCACACGAGCCGCATGAGCTCCGCCTCGTCTACAGTCACCTGCCCATCGTGTGACACGGTGGCGATCAGCGCGGGCACGAGGCGCCCCAGATCGCGCCCGATCAGGCCGTGCAGCTGATCAAGCAGGGCGGGGGCCTCGTGGAGCTGGACGCGTTGCTGCGCCGGTGGGCGCTTGAGCCCCAGTCGCTCGGTGCCGCGGGCGAAGGCGGCATCCGCCTGGGTGTCGTCCTGGTGGCCTTCATCGGCAATGAGCCTGATGAGCCCAACGGCGGCGCGCGCCGTGGCGGCCTTGCCGAAGTGCGTGGCCCGGAACCGGCTGCTGCGGCCGGGCTCAAGGCTGGCATCGAGACTGACAAGCAACAGCTGGCGGAACGCGAAAGATCGTAGGCCGCGGTCCGGGACGATCTCGTGAATCAAGTCTACGAGCTCGATGAGGAACCGAAGCTGGCCCGCAGGTCGCTCCTTGAGTGCCGGGAAACAAAGCTCGAGCACGGGCAGTGAGAAGCGCGGACCGAGCTCGTCGACAGTATCGGCGTAGTCGGCGATGCGCTCGCAGCGCTCGCGACCGATACGCGGGGCAAGCGCCTCGAGCTGGCGGCGGCGGTAGGTGGCGCGGTCATCCAGGGCGATGGCCAGCGCAAGGTAGAATGCCCACTCGCGTGAGTGCGCCGCGTCGTAGACCTGTGCGGGCAGCGATTCGCGGATCGCTGCCGCAAGCGCAATCTCGACGTCGCCGGGTTGGCCGACGCGTTCGGGATCGGCTATCGACTCAGCGGCCACGGCGCCACCGCCCGCGAGTGCCGAAACGGCCGAGCTGGCGAGGCTGGACGTCTCGGGTGCGGGGCTCGCCGTTGTGGGCTGCGCCGCCAAGCGTCGCGCGAGTGAGGGGTCGAGCGCTGCAATACGCTTATCCAATGGCGGGTGCGAGGCCATCGCGCGGAACCAGGCTTTCTTGGCGCCGTTGGCAAACAGCATGTGCGAGACCTCTTCGGGATCCGCACGCCGAATACGCGAGCCCGCGTCGAGCCCCCCGATTTTGGCGAGTGCGCCCGCGATGCCCTCGGTCTGGCGCGTGAACTGCACGGCCGATGCGTCAGCCAGGTACTCGCGTTGACGTGACACGCCGGCGCGAATGAGCCGGGCCATAAACACGCCGATGGCGCCCAGCAGAAACAGCGCGAGCCCGATGGCCAGAAACGGTGCCTGGCCTTTGCTGTCGCGGCTTCGGAAGCTTGAGCGGCGACCGCCGCTGCCAGCGCGCAGCAGCAGCCGCCCGATTTGGCCGATGGCCAGAATGCCGAACAACACGCCGATGAGTCGGATGTTGAGACGCATGTCGCCGTTCAGGATGTGACTGAACTCGTGCGCGATGACGCCTTGCAGTTGTGCGCGATCCAGTTGTTCGAGCGCGCCACGGGTCACGGCGACGGCCGCGTCCGCACTGCCGAAGCCGGCGGCGAAGGCGTTGATGCCCGATTCCTCTTCGAGCACAAAGATCTGTGGCACCGGTACGCCGGAGGCGATCGCCATCTCCTCGACCACGTTTCGCAGCCGCTGGCGCTCGATGTCATTGCTTTCGCTGGAGACCAGCGTACCGCCGAGTTCCTGCGCGACGCGGGCGCCGCCGCCCGCGAGCTGCGTCACCCGGAACGCGCTGGCGGCGAAGATGAACCCGAGTACACCGGCAGCCACGAGCAGCATGCGAACAGGTGACTGGAATGGCCCCGGCTGGCCTTCGATGGCGACCTGGAAGAACGCGAGCTCGACGACGATGGCAATCGCACTGGCGATTGCGATCGTCGCGATGGCGAACAGCAAGACCAGCTTGCGCGAATTGCGGCGCGAGCGGTCCTGCGCCTCGAAGAAATTCACGGCGCGTACCGGGGGTTAGCTGGAAATCAGCTCGTGAATGACACCTCGGGGACGGCGCGCTTCTCCTCGGACTCGATCTCGAGGTAGCTCGCGGCCTGGAAGCTGAAGAAGCCGGCCAGGAGGTTATTCGGGAAGTTCTCGCGCAGGTTGTTGTAAGTGAGCACTGCGTCATTGAAGGCCTGACGGGAGAACGCCACCTTGTTCTCGGTCGTCGTGAGCTCTTCCTGGAACTGGATCATGTTTTCGTTGGCCTTGAGGTCCGGATAGGCCTCAGCGAGGGCAAACAGACGGCCCAATGCGCCTTGCAGCAAGCCTTCGGCGGCACCCAGGCCGGCGATGGCAGCGGGGTCAGAAGGATCGGCCTTGGCGGCATCGAGGCTGCCTTTGGCGGCATTTCGGGCACTGATGACGGCTTCCAGGGTCTCACGCTCGTGTGCCATGTAGCCTTTCACGGCCTCGACAAGGTTCGGAATGAGGTCGTAACGACGCGTGAGTTGCACATCGATCTGGGCGAACGCATTGCCGACTCGGTTGCGTGCATTAACGAGTCGGTTGTAAATCGAGATCGCGAAAAATACGATGCCGACCAGGACCGCCAGCAGAATCAGGAAATTCGTCATGGGCTCGTCTCCTCAGCAAAATCAATTCCTTAAGCATACTCGGCGACCCTTCGCGGCGCTACTTGCTGCCATTTTGCTGTGGGTTTCGACGGCCTCGGCACAGGCCGAATGGCACGGTGCCACGGAGGCCCTGATGGGCACTCGTATCAGCGTTCGTTTGTGGCATGAGGATGCGGACTTAGGGGAAGCAGCCGTGCGTGCGGCGATTGATGAAATCGCCCGCATCGAACGACTTATGAGTACCTACATGGAAGACAGTCGTATCTCTGCAATCAACCGTGAGGCCCACCTGGGCCCGGTGCCTGCAGGGGGGGAGCTGTACGGGCTTATCGAGCGTGCCGTGAAGGTCTCCGCCATGACTGATGGACGATTCGACATAACGTACGACAGCGTGGGTAAGCACTACGATTTCCGCAAAGGCGTAAAGCCTGATGCGGACACAATCGCTCGTGAGCTTGCGAACATTGATTACCGGTTTGTGCTGCTCGACAAAGCCAATCAGACCGTCGCGTTCAAGCAGGAAGGCGTTCGCATCAATCTGGGTGGCATCGCCAAGGGCTACGCTGTGGAACGGGCCGTCGCCGTGGTTCGCGACATGGGCGTGGTTCACGCATCGGTCACCGCCGGTGGCGATTCGCGCCTGCTGGGTGACCGCCGTGGTCAGCCCTGGCTGGTCGGCATCCAGGACCCGCGTAATGAAGAAGACATCGCCGTTATCCGGCTGCCGCTGGTCGACGAGGCGATATCGACGTCAGGTGACTACGAGCGTTACTTCGACGAGGGCGACGTGCGTTACCACCACATCATCGCGCCCTCGACGGGCACCTCGGCCAGTGAAGTGCAGAGCGTGACCGTGGTGGGTCCCGAGGCGACGATGACGGATGCGCTGTCGACATCGGTGTTTGTTCTGGGCGTCGCCGACGGGCTCGCGCTTATCGAAACCATGGAAGGGTTTGACGCCGTCATTATCGACGCCGACCGCACCGTGCATTACTCAAGCGGCTTCGATCCGGCCAACCAGTAAGGCTCACGCCGCCCAGCGGCGCACCAAAACGGGTCATTGCGTCCGCCTGACCCATTGTGTCAGTCCTGTCGCTGGCTGCCGACAGGCCAGGCCGCAGTAGCCGCGCAGGCTCACCGCGGGTTCCCGCTCATCTGTTGCCTATCGCCGACAAAACGTGCGGTGCCTCACGCTTTTTCCAGCAGTTTTAGCCCCGAAACGTGATGGCACATAACTTGCTCATAACAGGGTAGGGACACGCCCCTGCAACGGGCGTTTGAGCGACGCCCGCTTATCTGTGACAGCCATCACGGCCCCTAGCGAGAGCGATTGCGAACATTACGTAAACCGCCGGCCCGAGTCCCGAGAGGCTCGCCGGCGCGCTATGCCAACGAGGAGCTGTTATGCGTAACACGAGCCTGGAGCGGACCTTGCGCCGCGTTTTTGCTGCTGCGGCCACTGCCGTTCTTCTGGTCGCGACGGCGTTCGCGTCGACGGGATTGTCGGGTAAGGCGGCCCCCGATTTCGCGCTTAAGAACTCAGCGGGCGAAAACGTCCGGCTGTCCGATCTGCGTGGCGAAGTCGTGATGATCAACTTCTGGGCCACGTGGTGCGGACCGTGCCGCGAAGAGATGCCACTACTCGACGAAATGCACTCACGCTACAACCGCGTCGGCTTCACGATTTTGGGCGTGAACATTGATGACGACCCGCGTCGCGCTGAGGAAATGATCGAGGCGCTGGGTGTCACGTTCCCCGTTGTGTTCGATGCAACCAAGAAAGTCAGCGAGCAGTACGACGTGAGCGCCATGCCCGTGACAATCCTGCTCGACCGCGACGGCGTCGTGCGTCACGTCCACAAAGGTTACAAGCCGGGCTACGAGGACAAGTACCTCGAACAGGTCCGCGAACTGCTCCGCGAATGACCCGCGGACTGGAGCGCATGATGAAACGATTGCTTGGTGTCCTGGCTTCGGTCGCGCTGCTCGCAGTGCCGGCCGCAGCCGACGACGACATGGCGCGTGCCCTCGACAGTGAGGTCGCCGACCTCAAGAAGGAAGTGCTCGCACTCAACCGTGAGCTGTTCCTGCTCGAGGAAGAGCTGCTGTTCCCAGCCAACTCGCAAGTGGCTTTGTTCGTGTCGATGGATGTTGGTGACTTCTTCGCCCTCGACGCCGTGCAGGTAAAGATCGACGGCAAGGAAGTGGCGAACTACCTGTACTCGGAACGCGAGGTGGAAGCCTTGATTCGTGGCGGCGTACACCGCATCCACGTCGACAATCTCAAGTCTGGTGACCATGAGATCGTCGCGTTCTTTACGGGCAAAGGCCCGCAGGGTCGCGACTACAAGCGTGGCGCGGAGCTGACCTTCGAGAAGGGGCTTGGCGCCAAGTACATGGAGCTTCGCATCTCGGACCGGCAGAGCAAGCTGCAGCCCGAGTTCTTCATCTCCGAATGGGAGTAGCCCGGGCGTGACGCGTCGCATTCTCACAGCCCTCGCGCTCGCCTGCGCGCTGGCCGCACCGCCGCTTGCCGCGGACGAAGACGGTCCGGACCCCGTTGTCGTGCGCGACCCGCACTACGGCGAGGTGCTGTTTCATTTCTACAAGGGCGACTACTTCTCGGCCATCGTTCGACTGACGGCGGCGCAGGAGCGCGAGCAGCTCGTGCACCATGACGACGAGGCCGAGCTGCTGCGTGGCGGACTCGCGCTGTCCTACGGCCAGCACGAGGAAGCGCACGAGATCTTCCGCAATCTGCTGGACGGCAATACGGCACCTGAAGTCCGCGACCGCACCTGGTTTTTCCTTGCAAAGATTCGTTACCAGCGGGGCTTTGTCGATGCCGCCGCCGATGCGCTGGCGTCCATCGGCGATGAGCTGCCTAAGGACCTCGAGCCTGAGCGGCGCATGCTCCAATCGCAGGTCTACATCGAACAAGAGCGCTTCGACGAGGCCATCGACTTGCTAGACGGTTGGCGCGGGCCGGCCGGCTGGGTCGACTACGCCCGGTTCAACCTGGGCGTGGCACTCGTGCGCAAGGGCGAGTTTGCTGAAGGTGCCAACTGGCTTGATCGCGTCGGCCGCCTGACCGACGACCGCCCCGAGATGCTCGGGCTGCGTGACAAGGCGAACGTGGCGCTGGGCTACACCTGGCTGCAGAACGAGCAGCCCGCTCGCGCGCGACCCATCCTGCAGCGCGTTCGTCTCAATGGCCCGTTTTCGAACAAGGCGCTGCTCGGCGTGGGCTGGGCGGATTCGGATCGCGGCAATTTCCGCGCGGCCCTGACGCCATGGACCGAACTCTCTGACCGCAACTTGCTTGATGCGGCCGTGCAAGAGTCTCTGCTGGCCGTGCCCTATGCCCTGGGCAAGCTCGACGCGACGCGTCAGGCGGCGGCGCGTTATGAGGATGCGATCGTCGCGTTCGCCAACGAACAACAACGCATCGAAGATGCCATCGCCGGCATCGAGTCAGGCGACATGATCAATCGCCTGCTTGAGAGCACGGCCGAGAGCGAGGCCATCGGCTGGTACTGGCGTCTTGACGCCATGCCTGACGCGACCGAGAGCCGCTACCTCTACCTGCTTATGGCCGGGCACCGCTTCCAAGAAGCGCTCAAGAACTACCGCGACGTTTTGGAGCTGCGCAACAACCTGCTTGAGTGGAAAGACAAGGTCACGGTCTTCCAGGCCATGATCGACACGCGCAAGGCCGGTTACACGGAGCGCCTGCCGCGCATCGAAGCAGGGCTTGAAGCGGCCGACATCAACGCCATTCGGGCGCGCCAGGCGAAGCTCGAAGCGCGGTTGAACCGCATCGAAGCCGAACGCGACCTGTTTGCACTCGCATCCAAGCGCGAACGCCAGCTCGTGGAAGAACTCGACCTCGCGGCCGAACACCCCACATTCGCACTGTCTGCGCCGGAAGTGGACGACGCGCGCCGTCGACTCGCGCTGATGCGCGGCGTGCTGCAGTGGCGTGCCGAGAAAGACTTCGACGCGCGTGTCTGGCGCCAGCGCAAGCTGCTGCGTGAGACGACCCGCGCCATTGCCCTTGCCGAGCGTGCGCGCCTTGCCGTTGACGACACGCGTATCAACGAGCCCTCGCGCCTGGTTGACTTCGACCACCGCGTGATTCAGCTCTCGCCACGCATCGACGCCAAGATCGCCGATCTCGAACTGTCGCTGGCTGCCCAGCGCGCCTACCTGCACGGGTTGGCCATCGAGGCGCTGCGCGAGCAGCAACGTCGCCTCGACACCTACACCGTGCAGGCGCGCTTCGCATTGGCCGCCGTGTACGACCGCGCAACCGCTGCGCGCAACGACGCTGAGTCGCCGGAGCCTGCGCAATGAAGGGCGTCGTCGTACTGATGATCTCTGGCTGGCTCTGGCCGTTCGGCGGCGGGCCCGACAAGGACGAGACCATCAAGGCGCTCGAGCGTGAGGACGTCGAGATCTCTGAAGAGCAGGCGATCGATAACTCGAGCGAGCTTGCGCGCCAGAACTACCGCATGTTCCTTGAGCTTGTGGGCGACGATCCGAATCTTGGCCCCGAGGCCATGCGTCGCCTCGCAGACCTCGAGCTCGAGGCCACGGAAGCGGCTGAGCTTGGCGAGAACATGCAGGCCGTGATGCTGTCGTCCAACTACGGCGGTGCGGTCGAGCTCTACGAAGCGCTGTTGGCGCGCTACCCGAACTACGGCCGCAATGACCTCGTGCTCTACCAGCTGGCGCGCGCGCACGAGTCGAGCGGCAACATCGAGGCCGCGCTCGAAACGCTGGACCGGCTCGTGTCCACGCACCCCGATACGGTTCACTTTGAGGAAGCCCAGTTTCGCCGCGGCGAGATGCTCTTCGTACGCCGCGACTACGACGGTGCCAAGTTCGCTTATTCGACGCTTGTCAACGATTTCCCTGAGAGTAACTTCTACCTGCAATCGCTCTACAAGCTGGGCTGGTCGCAGTTCAAGCTTGCCGAGCACGAAGATAGTCTCGACCCGTTTTTCTCGCTCCTCGCGCTACGCCTCGAGGGCAGTGACGAAGACGGCACGCTGCGCTTCACGCCCAATGCTCGTCGCGCCGACCGGGAGCTGGTCGAGGACACGCTGCGCGTGTTGTCGATTTCGTTCTCCTACATGGACGGTCCCGAGAGCATTGACGCCTATTTCGACAGTGTCGGCGCGCCCGAGTACGCCTACCTGATCTACGCCAACCTCGGTTCGCTCTACGTCGACAAGGAACGTTACGAAGACGCCGCGGGCGCCTTCCTGGCCTTCGTGGAGCGCGAGCCGCTGCACCCGCGTTCGCCGCTGCTCGAGATGGCCGTCATCGAGTCCTGGAAGCAGGCTGGGTTCCCGACCCGCGTGCTGGACGCCAAACAGGCTTTCGTCGAGCGCTACGGCATGGACACGGCGTTCTGGCAGCAGAACGACGCGGCCGAGCTGCCCAACGTCGTGGCGGCGCTTAAGACCAACCTGACGGACCTCGCGCAGTTCTACCACGCACGTGCGCAGAACCCCGAGCCCATCGTGGCCCAGGTCGAGGAAGCGGAGAAGCAGACGCGCTTAGCACGTCAGGTGCGCGACGACTACCGCGCCGCTGCGCGCTGGTATCGCAAGTACCTGGCTTTCTTCCCGGGCGAGCCGGATTCCGCGGGCACCAATTTCCTGCTTGCGGAGATTCTCTTCGAAAGCGAGGCCTTCGGCGAAGCCACGGACGAGTATGAGCGCACGGCCTACGACTACGGTTTGCACGCGCAAGCCGCCGAGGCGGGTTACGCCGCGCTGCTCGCCTACCGCGCGCACGAAGAAACGCTGCCCGCAGAAGCACGTCCCGACTGGCACGAACGCAGCCTGACGAGTTCGCTTCGATTCTCCGATACCTTCCCCGACCACCCTGAAGTCGCTGCCGTCATGACGACTACGGCTGAGGACCTGTTCGGGCAATCGCGGTTCGACGAGGCGATCACTGTTGCCGGCCGCGTGACGGCATTGCCTGCGGTGGCCGACCCCGAACTGGAACGTTCTGCGTGGACGGTCGTGGCGCATTCGCAATTTGATCTCGGCCGCTTCGGCGAGGCTGAGCAGTCTTACTACCAGCTGCAGGCGCGTACACCGGTCGAAGACGTCGACACGGGTCGCGAGATTGGCGAGCGCATTGCGTCGTCGATCTACAAACAGGCAGAGATTTCGCGCGACGTGGGTGACCTGGAGGCGGCCGTGGGCCATTTCCTGCGGATCGCCACAGTGGTGCCCGATTCGCCCATCGTCGAGACGGCCGAGTACGACGCCGCCGCGGCACTCATCTCGATGGGGCAGTGGGCGCGCGCGACGCCGGTGCTCGAAGCCTTCCGCTCTCGTTACCCCGACAGCGATTTTGCAGACGACGTCTCGCGCAGTCTGGCCGCCGGCTACCTCGAAACCGGTGACAGCCTCGCGGCGGCCTCGGAATTCGAGCGCATTTCGGACGACCAGGCCATGTCTCCCGCGGAGCGCGAAGAGGCGCTTTGGCAGGCGGCCGGTCTCTACAAGGACACGGGCATGATCGCCGAGGAGCGCGGCGCACTCGAACGCGTCATCGCGCGTTACCCGGAGCCGTTTGATCCGGCGCTCGAAGCGCGCTTCCGGCTCTCGGAGATCGCCTCCGAAACCGGTGACGCGGTAGCGCGGCGGCAGTGGCTTGAAGACATCGTGAGCGTTGACGCGAACGCGGGTGCGGCGCGCAGCGACCGCAGCCGCTACCTGGCAGCCACCGCGACGCTTGAACTCACAGAGCCGCTGCGTGAATCGTTCGCGCAGATGCGTATTACGGCACCGCTCAAGGAAAGCCTCGGCAGAAAGCGTGCGCTCATGGAGCAGGTGCTTGCCGCCTACGGTCGTGCGGCGGACTACGGCGTGTCCGAAGTGACCACGGCGTCAACGTACCGCATCGCTGAGCTCTACCAGGTGTTCAGTGCCGACCTCATGAACAGTGAGCGCCCGCCCGACCTCGACGAGCTCGCGCTCGAGCAGTACGACATCCTGCTCGAGGAGCAGGCCTTCCCGTTTGAAGAACAGGCCATCGACATTTATGCGGCTAACGCAGCACGTGCGGCCGAGGGCATCTACGACGAGTGGGTGCAGAAGAGTTTCGATGCGCTGGCAAATCTCATGCCGGCGCGCTACGCAAAGGCAGAACGCAGTGACCCCTTCCTCGCATTACTCGAATAAGAACAAGCGACGCGCGTTGTGGCCCGCCATCGGGCTCGTGTTGCTCGTTACAGGCTGTGCCACGCCGGGCGGCGACCGGGCGGAGCCCGCCCGCGATGCCGCGGCTGGCAAGACGGCGGCCACGGGTGAGATTCCTGACGCCGTCGCGAAACGCTACTCAGACGCGCAGACGCTCATGTCCGTCGAAGACTACGAGGGCGCGGCCTCTGTGCTCGAGCCCGTGGTCGAACTTGGACCGCAATACCCGGGCGCGGCGACCACCCTGGCCATCGCGTACCGCAACCTTGATCGCCACGAAGACGCTCTGGCGTTGCTCGAAACTACGCTCGCCGTTCACGACGCTTACGCGCCGGGATGGAACGAAGTCGGCATTTTGCACAGAGAGTCGGGTCGGTTTGGGGAAGCAGAGGCCGCATATTTGAAGGCCGTCACAGTAAAGCCTGACTACGCGTTGGCACACTTTAACTTCGGAATCCTGCTTGACCTCTATTTGGGACGTCATGAGCAGGCGCTGGAGCATTACCAGCGTTACCAGGAGCTCGTACCCGACGAGGACAAGCAGGTGTCGCGCTGGATCGCTGACATCAGCCGCCGGATAGAGCGCAATACGCGTGCGGCGCGGGTCGCACAGTAGGCAGGGCAGACCATGGCACGACGTACAGCATGGATCTCGTTCACGTTTGCCGCGTTGGTCGCGGCAGGCGCCAGCGCGCAAGACACCGATGACATCGGCCCTGCGGTAGACACCAGCGCGCCTGTTGTCGAGGACATTGGTCCCGCCGTAGACACGAGCGCAACGGTGGTTGATGACGTGTCGCCGGCGGTAGATACAAGCAGCGCGCAGCCCGCGCGCTCGCGTGAGGCCATCGACTCGTTGTCGCTGGACACCTCGCAAATCGTGGGCAACCAGGAGTTGCCACAGGTTTTGTACATCGTGCCCTGGAAGTCGTCGGATCTTGGCGACCTCGTGGGTCGACCCGTAAACACATTGCTCGACGAAGTGCTGGCACCCGCAGACCGCGAAGTGTTCAAGCGCCAGGTCAGCTACTACGAAGATTTGCACGGCGGCGGCGAGGATGACTCCTGACCGCCGCCGTTCGAAGGCGCCCGCGCTGTAATCGGGCAATGACAGTCAATCAGAGGAAACGACAATGTCTGCAGTAATTGAATTCTTTCAACTGGGCGGGAAATTCATGTACCCGATCCTGTTTGTCTTCGGGCTTGGGATGGCCATCGCCATCGAACGCTACGTCTACCTGACGATGACGGGCGCCAGTAACCGCGCCATGTGGAAAAAGATCGTGCCGTACCTGAAGGCCGGCAACTTCCAGCAGGCCGTGAGCGTCACGAGCAAGTCCAAGTCGGCCATCGGCAAAATCATGACCTACGGTCTTTACCGTGTCGGTTCGGCGCGTCGCCGCGACGACATCGAGAAGGCCATGGAAGAGAGCCTCATGGAAGTGCTGCCGAAGCTTGAGAAGCGCACGCACTACCTGGCCACCTTCGCCAACATTGCAACGCTTTTGGGCCTGCTCGGTACGATTATCGGCTTGATCCAGGCGTTCACGGCCGTTGCTAACGCGAACCCCGCTGAAAAGGCCGACATGCTGTCGGGCAGTATTTCGATCGCGATGAACACGACGGCGTTTGGCCTCATGGTCGCCATTCCGCTGCTGCTCGTGCACACCGTCATCCAGACTAAGACGAACCAGATCGTCGACAGCCTGGAAATGGCATCGGTGAAGTTTCTGAACGCCGTCACCGAGCGTCAGGGTGACCCGAAAGGGGCTGCCGCGTGATGTATCGCCGCCGGGGCGGCCGTCGCTCGCTTGAAGCGACGGAGCTCAACATCACGGCATTCATGAATCTCATGGTGATTCTGGTGCCGTTCCTGCTCATCACGGCCGTGTTCTCGCGGCTCGCGATTCTCGAGCTGAATCTTCCGGGCGCTTCCTCTGAGCCCGCGGAGAACCCTGCCGAGACGATGCAGCTGGAAATCACGGTGCGCGCCGCGCGCATCGAGGTTGGTGACCGCAACGGTGGCTTGCTTTCGCGTATCGACAACGTCGATGGCGAATACGATCTCGACCGTCTCGCTGAGAAGCTCCGCGAGGTGAAGAAGATCAACCCCGACAAGCTCGACTGCACCTTGCTGCTCGAGTCCGACATCTCCTACGAGACGCTGGTCCAGGTCATGGACAAGGTGCGCATCTACGAGGAGCTTGCGGACGGTGAGCTCAACAAGATCGAGCTGTTTCCCGAAATCTCTATCGGCGACGCGACGGTCGCGGAAGGAGCCTGACGATGAGTCATTCTGCGCGCGCGATGCGGATGGACCGGCGCCACAAGCGTGGCAAGAACCCGGGCCTGAACCTCGTCTCGCTAATGGACATCTTCACGATCCTCGTGTTCTTCCTGCTGGTGAACTCGTCGGACGTGGAAACGCTGCCCAACGCCGATGAACTCAAGCTGCCCGAGTCGGTGGCCGAGCAGAAATCGCGTGAGACGGTTGTCGTCATGGTCACGGATACAGACATCCTTGTTCAGGGTGATGTGGTCGCGTCTGTCGATGACGTCATGAACATGAGCGGCAACGTCATCAAAGGCCTCAAGCAGGCATTGGTCGCGCAGAATGACCGCGTCCTGCGCAAGACGGCCAACGAGGACATCGCGCAGCGCGAGGTCACCATAATGGGCGACAAGGAAATCTCCTACCGTCTGCTCAAGAAGGTCATGGCGACCTGTACCGACGCAGACTACGGTCGCATCTCGCTCGCTGTGATGCAGAAGAGCTCGGACAAGCTGGCGTCGACGACGGCCGGCGCAGGCATCGGGGGCTGATCCATGGCGACCGCAATGCCCACATCGTTCCAGGCCTACTACCGCGACTACCAGTTGCCGTGGACGCTGTCCGACGAACAGGAACACAAGTTCCGCAAGATCCTGACGATCACGCTGGCCATCATGTTTGCGCTCAGTATCGTCTGGCCGTTCCTGCCGACGCCCGATGTCGACCCCTACGCGGAAGTAGAGATCGAGCCGCGCTTCGCGCAACTCATCGTAGAGAAACAGGAACCGCCCCCGCCGCCGCCGCGCGTCGAGGAGCCGGAGCCCGAGCCTATTGACGAGACACCGCCCGAGCAGGTGGTACAGGAGCCTGAGCCCGTACCTGAACCCGTGGTCGAGCCCGAGCCCGTCGAGGCGCCGCCCGTCGATCAGGCACGTGAGCGTGCGTCCGTGGCCGGCCTGCTGCCGTTCGCCGATGACCTTGCTGCGCTGCGCGACAACGACATTGTCGATCAGGTGGCCTCGAGTCAGCCGCTCACGGGCGCTGTCGGTGCGTCGGAACGCAACGAGCGGTCATTGATTACCTCAAACGTTGGTGCCTCTAGTGGCGGCATCAACACGGCGCAGTTGTCGCGCAACACGGGCGGAACTGGGCTGTCAGGTCGTGCGACCACGCAGGTGGAGACGCCCGTGGCGGCCATCGGCGACGGCAACGGTCGCAACGACGTGCAACGCAACGGCGACAGCAACCGCGGCTCGCGGTCGCGTGAAGAGATCGAAATGGTCTTTGACCGCAACAAGGGTGCCATTTACGCGCTGTACAACCGTGCACTGCGTCAGGACCCGACGCTAGAAGGCAAGCTCGTGCTGCGCTTGACCATTTCGCCTGAGGGTGTGGTTACGATGTGCGAGATCGCTTCAAGCGAACTCGGTGATCCCGAGCTTGAGCGCAAACTCGTGCAGCGCGTCCGCCTGTTCCGGTTTGAGTCAAAGGACGTCGAGTCGATTACGACCACCAAGCCGATCGACTTCTTCCCGGCTTGATGAGATTGCCGCGCGGCCTGCGGCCGCTCGCAATGACACATTTTTCCGTCATTGCGAGCCAGCGAAGCCGGCGCGGCAACCTCTTTGACCCAACGTAACGCTTCATCAACGCGACTTTAGCCGGTCGCAGTGGGCGCGTGTCCAAAGCCATGGTGTACCCAGAGGAGGTACACCAACATGGTCCGACTACCTGCGGTCTACATCATGGCTAACAAGAATAGGGGAACGTTGTACACCGGCGTCACTTCTAATCTTCCTGGCCGAGTCTGGCAGCACAAGAACCGAATAACTCGCGGCTTCGCAACACGTTACAACCTGCATTTACTCGTCTACTTCGAAACAGCAGACACGATGCGCGCGGCAATTGAGCGGGAAAAGCAAATCAAGTCCGGCTCCCGACGTCGCAAGATTCGCCTCATCGAAAACATGAACCCTGATTGGCGCGACCTCTATCGATTCGTCAGTGACTAGCTAGCCGCGCCGGTACCAGCGGGCCAGGCGATACGGGCTGATGCCGGCAGCGTGCCCCAGCGCTAGTGCACGGTTGGTCACTGTGCGCCGCACCCAGCCGGTGTCGTGCCATCGTCTCGGGTCGACGCCGATCTCGAGCGGCAGTTCCGTGAACTGGCCTTCTGCTTTCGCGGCGCGTACGAGTCGCACTTCCTCGAACAGTGGTACGGGCTCGAAGCCGCCCCAACGATGGAAGGCTTCGTGCGTACAGAACAGACCCTGGTCGCCGTAGGCAACACCCCGGCGTGCCCGCCAGTTGATCAACCGCGCGAGTCGCAGCGCGCCAGGCGTCTCAACTCCCTCGAACCGGAATCGAAACCAGCCACCGTCGTTGCCGGCGCGGATGTGGTCTTTGATGGCTGTCGACGCACCAGAGGGCGGTGTGGCGTCCGCGTGCAGGAACCAGAGCAACGCGCCTGTGGCCGCTGCCGCACCCGCGTTGAGTTGCCGGCCGCGGCCGGGGTCGGAGTCAATGAGTCTGGCGCGACCGGCGATGACGGATTCAAGCGCTGTGTGCTCCGTCTGCGCCGCAGCCACAACGCATTCATCGATGCCGGAGTCACCCGATAGCACGTCGAGCAGGCGCGTGAGTGCGTCCGTGTCGCGGTAGACGGGGACGATGACGGACAGACGCAGGGCGCCGCCGCCGCTTGTTTCTGGCGTTGCGGTCACTGTTGGGAGATTGCCGCGGCGCTGCGCGCCTCGCAATGACGGTGTATCAGCTGCGCGCCTCGCAATGACGGTGTATTAGCTGCGCGCTCGCAATGACGGTTGGTGTGCTGTGCGGGTCAGCTCACCTTTTTGCGCTGGCGGGCCAGCAGCCATTTGAACAGCTTTTCCACGGTAGGCGTCAGGCGCGTGCGGTTGTAGGCATCGGCCAGGCGACGCAGGTACTCGGAACGTGTTGGGTAGGCGGGTACGGCTGCGTCGAGCTCGCCGAGGCCCCGGCCGTTCGCGACGAGTACAGCGAGGGCTGCAATCTGTTCACCCGCGTCGGCACCCACAAGGGTCGCGGACAGAATCTTGTCCTTACCTTTCTCGGTGAGTACGCGGACAAAGCCGCGGTCGTCAGCCTGTGCACGTGCCCGGTCCATCGCGTCCCACTCCACACGGTAGGTGTCGAAGGCGACGCCCGCGTTGCGGAGGTCTGATTCTTCGGCCCCCACGTGCGCGATCTCGGGGTCGGTATAGGTGCAGCGCGCGATTCGTGTCGAATCGGGCTTACCACGCCCAAAGAACAGCGCGTTGCGGATGATGATCCGCGCCTGGTGGTCGGCGTTGTTCGTGAATTGATACTTCGAGCACACGTCACCGGCGGCAAAGACGCGCGAGTTACTCGTGCGCAGGTTGTCGTCGACGGTGATGCCTTTGCGGGGATCGTAGTTGACACCCGCCGCCTCAAGGTTCAGCGAGTCGACGTTGGGCGCGCGGCCTAGCGCGACGAGCAATTCGTCGACGACAAACTCGCCGTCCGCGGTGTGTACGACGCGCTTGTCGCCGTCACGCGCGATGGATTCGGCTGCGGTGCTCAGGTGCAGGTGAACGCCGTCGCGTTCGAGCTGCTTCGCGAGCACCTCGCCCGCTTCCGGGATCTCGACGGGGATGGGTCGATCGGCCATCTCGAACAGGTGCACCTCACTGCCAAGACGCGCAAAGGCCTGAGCCAATTCGCAGCCGATGGGGCCCGCACCGATGACGCCCAAAACCGCAGGCTGTTCGCGCAGTTCGAAGATCGTCTCGTTGGTACGCGGCTCGGATTCGATGAGGCCGGGGATGGGCGGTACCGCGGCACGTGCGCCCGTGGCGATCACGAACTTGGCCGCTGTAAGCACGGTGTCGCCTACGCGGACACTCTTGGCGTCCTCAAACGCGGCCTCACCGAGAAACACATCGACGCCGTTCTCGGTGTAACGCTCAACCGAGTCATGGTGTGAAATACCAGCACGCACCTCGCGCACCCAGCTCATGGCATCGGCGAACGACACGTCGGCGCCACCGTGGCGGCGTTCCGCCATCTCGATCAGCGCCTTTGAGGGCACGCAGCCAACATTGAGGCAGTCGCCGCCCATGGCGTGGCGCTCTATCAGCGCGACCTTTGCGCCCAGACCCGCGGCCGCGATGCTGACGATGAGCCCCGCGGGGCCAGCGCCGATAACAACCAGATTGTATCCCTCGGGATCCGGCGTCGGGTTCTTGTAGTCCGACGGAAAGACGAGGTCCTGCCACTCGGTGTCGTGTTGTTGGCCGGGGTACATGTCCATGTCAGGCTTCCCCTGTTGCGGATTCGGTGGATACGCCGATCGTCTCGCGCAGCGTGCGCGAAGCGAAGCGGGCGATGAGCACGGTGACGAGCGCGGTTGCGATCAGGCCGCCGATGAAGAACACGCGGCCCCAGGGGCCCGCGTCGTATTCGCCCGCGATAAGGCTCGTGAGATCGCTGGCCGCTGAGCCGATGTACACGTAGAGCAGTGTGCCCGGCAGCATGCCCAGCCAGGAGCCGAAAAAGTAGTGCGAGAGCTTCATGCCCGTCAGGCTCATGAGGTAATTCATGACATTGAACGGGAAGATGGGCGAGAGCCTCAGCAACAGCATGACGAAGAAGCCACGTTGCTCGGTGGCCTTGTCGATGGCCGCAAGCCGCGCGTCGTTACCGATTCGGTTGCGCACCCAGCCGCGACCGAGGGCGCGGCCAATGATGAAGGCCAGCGTCGCACCCAGGATGCTCGAAATCGATACGAGTGCCGTGCCGTAGAGCACGCCGAAAACGTAGCCCGCAGCGACGGTGAGGATCGAGCCCGGCACCATGAGCACCGTGGCGGCAACGTAGGCGCCGATAAAGACGAGCCAGGCGGTTTCTTTGTTGGCTTCGATCCAGCGCACGAGATCCGTGAGCCACTCGGCGATGGGGAACTGCGTCGCGGCGACGGCGAGCGCCGCGATAATCGCAACCAGTGTGAGCAGTTTGTATTTGGCGTTCATTGTTTCCGTCCGTCAGGCGATGTGTCGCGCCTCGAGTTCGTGGCGCGCCCGCTGTAACCAGGCCACGAGGCTGCTGCGCGCGGGTCTCCCGTCAAGCGCCAGCGTGCCCATGACCGCGTCGAGCGCGTTGGGGGTGTCGATGTCTGTGTGCGGACCGAGCCATTGCACAAGCCAGCCGCGGGCTTCACAGGCGGTGGCGAGCTCCGCGCCTAACCTGGCTGTCGACCAGGGCAGTGGCTCAAGTTCGGGCCATCCGGCTCGCGTGCCCATTGCAACCACGCCACCATCAGCTGCGGCGCCCAGCACGACATCATGGGTGCTCAGTGCGTTGGCTGCCTCCAGAAGATACGTGGTGTCCACGGTCGGCGCGTCGCTGCCAATGAACAGAATTGGTGCCGAACCTTCGGTCAGGTCTTCTGTGGCGCGTTGCAGGCGCGCACCCAGATTCCCAGGGCCTTGCACGATCACCCGCACCCCAGGGCACTGCCTGGCGGCCCAGTCGACATCGTCAGTGCGGTCCACGCAGATGACGCGCGGCCCTGGCCATGCGAGGAGATCTTCGGCAGCGCAGGAGAACAGGCGTTCAGCCAGTTCGAACGCGAACGCCGCATCCGTTTCAGCAGCGACGCGCTGCTTGCCCACACCAGGTCGAGGCCGCTTGGTAAACAGTACCAGCGTGCAGTCGGTGGCCTTGTGGCTCGCGGTGTGGGTCATGGCGTCGCGCCCGTGATCTCAAGTTACGGGAGGAATGACCGCAGCGGCAGCCAAAACATTTCAGGGGTTGGGCGACGCCAGCCAAACAGCAGGCGCGAGTGCGCGCGCGAACAGACTGGTCAGACCGCTTGGTCGCCCGACTCGCCTGTGCGAATGCGCACCACCTGCTCGAGGGGCGTCACGAAAATCTTGCCGTCACCGACCTTGCCCGTGCGGGCGGCCGCAACGATGGCCTCGATGATCGACTCTGCCTGATCATCGGGCGCGGCAATTTCAATTTTGCTCTTGGGCAGGAAATCGACCACGTACTCAGCGCCCCGGTACAGCTCGGTGTGACCGCGCTGGCGTCCAAATCCCTTCACTTCGGTCACGGTCATGCCCTGCACACCGAGCTCTGAGAGCGCGTTGCGGACGTCGTCGAGACGGAACGGTTTGATGATGGCGGTGATGAGCTTCATGGCCCCTCCACGGGGTCGCAGCGTGTCGTCGCGTTAGTGTATAACACAAGGCGCCGAAGGTGCCGGGCGATCGTCCCGGCGCCCGGCGTCGGCAATACCGAGACCAACTATGAAATTGAGAGACGCTGCAGCGCCTGAAACGGTGCCCGTGAGCTCAGCCACCGTCATGCTGGTTCGCGACAAGGCGCAGGGTGGGGGCACGGAGGTGTTCATGCTGCAGCGCCACGGCAAGGCGGATTTCGGCGGTGCTCATGTCTTTCCGGGTGGTTTGTCGGCGGACGCCGACCATACGGCCGACATGGCGCCCTACTGCTTCGGCCTCGATGACACGGAGGCGTCGCGTCAGCTGGGTCTCGACGCGGGCGGTCTTGGATTGTGGGTCGCGGCCATTCGCGAGTGTTTCGAGGAATCCGGTTACCTGTTGGCGCGCGACATCACGGGGGCGCTGTGTGAACCCGCAGATGAACGTCACCGCGCCCGGTTCGAAGACTACCGACAAGCGCTTGCCGACAACGCACTGACCCTGCGCGAGGTCTGCGCAGCGGAGTCGCTGACGCTCATGTGCGACGCTATGGAGTACGTGAGTTTCTGGACGACGCCCGTTGTGTTCGAACGCCGCTACGCAACCCGGTTCTTCGTTGCCGCCGTGCCAGAGGGACAGGTTGGTGCGGCAGACGGACACGAAACCGTCGATGCGACCTGGGTGTGTCCTGCGGCAGCGATCGATCCGGGCGCCGAGCCCCGACTGCGGTTGCACCCGCCGACCGTGGAAAACCTGGCGTGGCTGGCCGGCTTTGAGTCCGTGGACGCGACGATGGCAGCGGCACGGGCGCTCGATAAATCGGCGATCGAAGAAGTGCTACCTGTCGTCAGTCGCGATGGCGCGGGAATGCGGATCACGTTACCCGACGGCCGCGCCGCAACACCCTGATATGACGGATGCGGCAAAAGCCGTCGCCATTGCGCACGGTGTCACGCGGTTGACGGCGCCGAATCCCGGGCCCATGACCGGTGCGGGCACGAACAGCTATTTCGTGGGCGAGGGCCGACTCGCGCTCATCGATCCGGGCCCCGACCTCGACGCCCATGTCAACGCGCTGGTTGCGTATGCCAACGGACGCCTCGACGCCATTCTCGTTACTCACACGCACCGGGATCACTCGCCGGCTGCGGCGGCCGTGGCGGCGAGGACGGGCGCCGCCGTGTACGGCATGTTGCCGCCGGCGACGCCCGAGAACGACGCCGCATTCGCACCCGACACCGTGCTTGTACATGAGCACAGCGTGACCGTCGGGGGGCATGAGATCTTAGCGATTCACACGCCGGGGCACGCGTCGAATCACGTCTGCTTCCTGCACAAGGCCACGGGCATTCTGTTCACGGGTGATCACATCATGAACGGCTCGACCGTGGTCATTGCCGCGCCTGACGGCAACATGCGCGCCTACCTCGAGTCGCTCGCGTTGCTCAAGCACTACGCGCCGCAGACCATCGCCCCGGGGCACGGTGAGCCGCTGCTCGAGCCCGACCGCGCCATCGACTGGATCATCGCGCATCGGCTTGAACGTGAGGCGAAGGTCGTCGAAACACTCACAGCGCTGGCGCCGGCCACGATCGACGCGCTGCTGCCACAGGTTTACGATGAGGTGGACCCGGCATTGTGGCCCATCGCCCGATACTCCTTGCGTGCGCACCTCGAGAAGCTGCTCGAGGATGGCCGCGCCCAGTGCACCGAAACCGAATGGACGCTCGTTGCGGGATGAGCCTGCGACGCCGCGCCCACTGTCATCTGAGGAACGCGCATGACGCCCATCAGTGAAGCTGCCCGAAACACGATCTTGGGCGAAGCCCGCACGCACGCGACCTGGCTCGACAAGCCTGTGCCCGAGTCACTGCTGCGCCAGGTTTACGACCTGACCAAAATGGGTCCCACGAGTGCCAACTGCTGCCCGGCGCGCTTCGTGTTCGTTACCAGTGAGGCAGGCAAGGCACGCCTTAAGCCACACTTGATCGAGGGCAACGTCGAGAAGACCATGACGGCGCCTGCGACCGCCATCATCGCCTACGACTCCGAGTTCTACGAGCGCGTGCCTGAGCTACACCCGCACAACCCCGGCGCACGCGACTGGTTCACGGGTAGCGAGCAGTCGATTTACGACAACGCCATGCGCAACGGCACGCTGCAGGGCGCCTACTTCATGCTCGCCGCGCGTGCGTTTGGTCTCGACTGCGGCCCGATGTCGGGTTTCGATCCGGCGGGCGTTAATAATGAGTTCTTCCCCGACGGACAGTTTCGGGTCAACTTTCTCTGTAACCTTGGCTACGGCGACGCGAGTACGTTACACCCGCGTCTGCCGCGCCTCGATTTCGACGACGCTTGTCGCGTGGCCTGAACCTTTGGGGCCGCTGCGCGCGGCAATTGGCGCTATCATGCCGGCCGACCGGGCGCCGGCTCGACGCAAACGCAGGACGCGGGAGCTGCAACATGAAACGACTGCTCGCGGTTACCGTACTGGCCACGGTACTGACGATGCTGCCGCGCTGGGCCGCGGCAGGTCCCTGGGTCGAGCCCGGAGACCTTGCGTTGCGTCACGATATCCAAACACTGGCGGACGCAGGTGTGATCCGCGCGCCCGTAACGAGCTGGCCCCTGTCATGGGGCGATCTTCTCAATGACACCGCCGACTTTGACGACGCGGCGTCGCTTAGCGATACCGAGGCCGCTGCGCTGACCCGTGTCCGCCGCCGTGGACTTCGTGAGACGCGGGTTGGGCAGGTCGATTTCAATGTTGATGCCAAGTACGACACGGAGCCCGGACTGTTGCGGGGCTTCGAACGCCGTGCGCGCGAGGAAACCGACGTGTTTGTGGGCGCCAGTTGGCTCGGCGACCGCATGGCGGCCGAGATTCGGGTCGCCGGGGTGAGTGACCCCGACGATGACAAAGATGTCAGGCTCGATGGTTCGTACGTGGGCGTCGCGCTCGGCAACTACATGGTGTCCGCCGGTCTCATGGACCGCTGGTGGGGGCCTGGCTACGACGGCAGTATTATTCTCGGCAATAACCAGCGCCCCATTCCCGCCATTTCCATCGAGCGCAACGACACAGCACCGTTCAAGACCAAATGGCTGAGCTGGCTGGGTCCCTGGGACGCCAGTTTCGTGTGGGGACAACTCGAAGACGATCGCGCTGTGCCCAACGCGCGCTTCCTGGGTCTTCGCATCAACTTCCGTCCGTTGCAGTCGCTCGAGATCGGGCTGAGCCGTACCGCGCAGTGGTGTGGTTCCGGTCGACCGTGTGACCTCGATACGCTCGTCAAGCTCGCCATCGGGCGCGACAACCGCGGCGACGACAGCATTGATACCAGCAACGAGCCGGGCAACCAGCTCGCCGGTGTCGACGTCCGCTGGGCGCCGGATTTTGCGCCCCTGAACGGCGCCGCCTACCTGCAAATGATCGGTGAGGACGAGGCGGGTGGGTTCCCGAGTCGCTTCATGGGGCAGCTGGGTCTCGAGGCTTCCGGCAGTGTCGGCATGGTGAGCTGGCGCGGTTTTCTTGAGTTCGCAGGCACCACCTGCCAGTTCTACGAATCGAGCTCACGTCCGAACTGCGGCTACAACAACACCATCTACGAGACGGGTTACCGCTACCGCGGGCGCAGCATCGGCCACAGTGCCGATAACGACGCCGAGGTCATCTCGCTGGGCGGCACGGCAATCGAGCCGGACGGCGATAGCTGGATCGCGATCCTGCGCATTGCTGACCTCAATAACGATGGCGAGCCCGATCCGCGCAATACGGTGACACCAACACCCGCCGACTTCACCGCCTTCGAAATCAGCCACAGGAAGGTACTCCAATACGGTGAACTGGAAATCGGCGCCGGTGTCTCCCGCTTCGAGGACCGGCTCACGGGCGTGGAAGAGGATGACAGTCGCCTGTTCGTGAGCTGGCGAATGCCGTTTTAGCAGGCGTCTCCGGTATACTTCGCGCTGATTTTCGGGCGAGATGATGCCCAGGTGATCGATTTCGCCCACATGAGAACACTGTCGACCGCAATTCGATCGGGGCTGGCCCTGCTGGCATTCAGCGTCGCCGCAAGCGCGCCAGCGCAGACGCCCGAGCAGCTGCAGATGCTGCAGACTCTGCCCGCAGATCAGCAGCAGGCTGTGCTTGAAGAGATTCGTCGCCGCCAAGCTGGCGGTGGCAGCACGGACTTAGCGGCACCCGAATTTCCCGACCTGACGCGACCGGCGTCCGATGCCGAAGAGGTGCTTCCGGAAACGCCGAGCGTCACCGGCAGCGACACCCTGGTCATTACGTTCGACGCCACAGAGCTCGAAGCCAACGAGCTTCTCGAGCTAGAGCAAGACGCTGCCGTGGCCGCGTTGCAGGGCACGCGAACCTGGGAGCTCAGCGCTGCGGGCGAGCTTGTGTTGCCTGGCGTCGCGACCATTCCGCTGGCCGGGCTCGAGGCCGAAGACATCGAGCTGCGGCTGGCTGCAGAGCCTGCGCTGGCACCTTTTGAGATCACGGCGCAAATCCTGCCGCTCTCGCCCGTGGGCGTCGACGCGCTCGATTACTTTGGTTATGAGCTGTTCAGCGACGTGCCGACCACGTTCGCACCTGCCACAGACGTACCTGTGCCGGCCGACTACGTCATGGGTCCGGGCGACCAGCTCGTCATCGCCTATTTCGGCAAAGAGAACCGCACGATTAACGCGGCGGTGACCCGCGATGGCGATATCGTGCTGCCCGAAATCGGTCCCGTAACGGTGGCGGGTCTCACCTTTGATGCCGCCCGCGATGAGCTGATCAAGCGCGTGTCCGAGCAGAAAATCGGTGTGCGGGCCAGCGTCACTATGGGTGAGCTGCGCTCAATCCGTATTTTTGTCCTGGGTGACGTTGTGCGGCCCGGGTCGTACACAGTCAGCGGTCTGTCGACCATGACCAACGCGCTGTTTCTCTCTGGCGGCGTTGAAGCCACGGGCACGCTGCGCGACATCCAGCTCAAGCGCAATGGTCAGCGCATCGGGTCGCTCGATCTCTACGACTTGCTACTGCGCGGTGATACGCGCGGCGATCGCCGGCTGTTGCCCGGCGACGTGATTTTCGTGCCGCCTGTCGGTACGCGTGTTGGTGTTGAGGGTGAAGTGGCGCGGCCCGCGTACTATGAACTCGAAAGCCCGACGACAGCGGCTGAGCTCGTGCGCCTGGCAGGTGGGTTTCTACCGACCGCGTTCGCGCCCTCGGGTCGCATCGAACGCATTTCGGAGCGCGGCGATCGGCAAATCGTTGATGCCGATCTCTCGACGGAAGCGGGCCGCAGCGTTGGCCTGCGCGAAGGCGATGTCTTGCGGATATTTCCCGTGCTCGATCGGCTCGATGATTCCGTTGAGCTCGTTGGCCACGTGCGCCGGCCGGCGCAGTACCAGTGGCGCGATGGGTTGCGTCTGACCGATCTGCTGCCGTCGCCAGCGTTGCTCAAATCGCAGGCCGATCTGGGTTATCTCCTGATCCGGCGGGAGCCTGGGGACGACGGGCGCATCACACTGCTGTCGGCCGATCTCAACGCCGCGTTGGCGGACCCGGAGACCAACGCCAACCCTGTTCTAAGTCCGCGCGATCGTGTGATCGCTTTTGAGGCGGGACCTGCACGAGGTGCAGCGCTCGCCGACATCATTGAACAATTGCGCGGGCAGGCGACGGACGGCAGTGACGTGCGGACGGTATCTGTCGCAGGGCAGGTTCGGGCCCCGGGTGATTACCCGCTCGAAGCCGGCATGACCGTCGCGGACCTCATCCGCGCGGGCGGCGGCTTCACCGACGCGGCGTTTCTCGGCGACGCCGAACTGACGCGCTACGTGATCACCGAGGACGGCTCGCGGCAGACGCGGCTCGTCGAGGTCAATCTCGAGGCCTTGCTCGCCGGCGATGCGATGGCCGATGAGGCGCTACTGCCCTACGACTTCCTGACGATTCGCGAGGTGCCCGAGTGGCGCGGTCAGGAAGTCATTACGCTGGCAGGCGAGGTGCGCTTCCCGGGCACCTACCCCATCAAGCGTGGCGAAACCCTGCGCTCGGTCATTGAGCGCGCCGGTGGTCTCACCGATCTGGCGTTTGCCGACGGCAGTGTGTTCACGCGCGAGAACCTGAAGCAGCGTGAGTCGGAGCAGATCGATGTGCTCGTGACTCGACTCGAGGCGGATCTTGCGGCGCTCGCGCTGCAAGGGCCCGATGCGCAGCAGGCGTTCACGCTGGGTCAGAGCCTGCTCGCCCAGTTGCGCGAAACCGAGGCGACGGGTCGTCTGGTGATCGACCTCAATGAACTCGTGGTGTCGGGGCAGGGTGCGACCAGTGACATCGTGTTGCGTGATGGCGACCGTTTGCTGGTGCCGCAACAGACTCAGGAAGTCACGGTGATCGGCGAAGTTCAGTACGCCACGTCGCATCTCTACGACGCTGAGTACGACCGCGATGACTACATTTCCCGCAGCGGCGGTCTGACCGGCAAAGCGGATGGGCGGCGCATCTACGTTGTTCGTGCCAACGGCCAGGTTGTCGCGGGCACAACAACGGCGTGGCTGCGGCGCGTGGGCGGTACGGAGATCAGGGCAGGTGACACGATCGTAGTGCCGATTGACACCGACCGCATTGCGCCGCTGACGCTGTGGTCGAACGTTACCCAGATCATCTTCAACCTGGCCGTCGCCGTCTCGGCAATCAATTCCTTCTGATTGCTGCGGCGCAGCGCCGCAACGCGTACAATCCCCCGCCCGCCTTAAGGTAAATGGCGAATCGGCCGCTCTCTCCGTGAGCCGTTTTGGGGTAACCAATGGCGGGCAGCCGGCCCTTGCAGGGTCGACTGAGTCTAGCATTCAGCCATTAATTGATTGATGGCGCTTGAGTTTTCAGTGGTGGCAGCTACAATCTGCCGCGCTGAGGGGTGGAATAACAAGCAACTGCACTCGGGGAAGTTTGGTGGACATCAGGATGGTCCCGGCCGCACTGATAGCGGCATTGTTTTGCGTGATGCTGCTCCTGGCCCTGCGCCCGTTGGCGATTTCTCTGAATTTCGTCGACAAGCCTGGCGGGCGTAAACGTCATATTGGCAAGGTGCCGTTGATCGGCGGCATGGCCATGTACGTGGGTTTTGCCGCGGGCGCCATCGTGGCCGTTCCGACGCCGCAAACCGGTTTTCTGCTGCTGGGCGCATTCTTGCTGCTGCTCGTCGGTCTCATTGACGATCGCTATGATTTGCCGCCTTCCGTCCGACTGGGCACGCAGTTCGGTGCGGTGCTGCTCATGTACTTCGGCGGCGGGCTCAGTGTGACCACGCTCGGCGATCCGCTCGCGCTTGGCGAGCTTGGCGTGAAGCCGGTCGCGCTTGTCGCCACCGTCTTCTTCTCCATCGCCCTCATCAACGCGATCAACATGACCGATGGAATGGACGGGCTTGCCGGCGGTCTGGCACTCGTCGCGCTCGTCGGTGTGGCCATCGCCGGGCAGGGTGGGTCCGCAACCGCGCTTGCCGTCGTCGGTCTTGGTGTGGTCATCGGCTTCCTGGCGTTTAACTTTCCGCTTAAGGTCAACCGGCCGATCCGCACCTTCATGGGGGATGGCGGCAGCACGGTGCTCGGCTTCATTGCGTCTTGGCTCATCATCTCGGTCACTCAGCCGCCGAATGCGTTCGTGTCGCCGGCCGCCGCGCTGGGCTTTGTCGCCATTCCGCTCTACGACCTGACCTCGTGTTTCTTCCGTCGCATCATTGACGGGCGCTCGCCGATGTCGGCCGACCGCAACCACTACCACCACATCCTGCAAGCGGCGGGCTTTCGCCGCCGGCAGTGCCTCGCGATTCTCATGACGGCGGCCGCGTCGGTCATGCTGTTGTGCTGGGCACTCGAGGCAGCTGGCAAGGCCGAGAGCATCATCTTTGTGACTTGGCTTGGTTGTGGTGTTGTCGTGGATACGGGTTTGCGACTACTGCACCGCGTGCGCACGGGCACAACGGCCAGCGGCTGACCCGTGACCGATGTCCGGGATTCTCCCGGTCGCCGTGATAGATGATCCGCGTTTAGCCTCCCGACGCGCTCGTGTTTCCCGTCGCGGCGCCAGTCCGCCCCGTGATCTGATGCCGTGCTTGTTCTGCAGGACCATCGACGGCCGCTCGACGATGTCGGCCGACATGAGACTTTTTCGATCCTGCTCGCAGCTTCGTTGTCAGTACTACTGCTGTGCTGGAGAATGGGGGCGACCGGAACCACAGAGTGCGTCATTTTCATCGTGTGGATCGTCAGTGGCTTGATCATCGAACGGGGGTTGCGGGTACGTCATTGTATTGGCAAGGGCGTCGCGGCGAGTGGTTGACCATTGTGTGACCACGGCCTGGGCATTGCCGGGCCTCATGTGATTTAATCCGCGCGATACCAACCCACGGATTCGCTAATGAAACTCACGATTTTTGGCTCCGGCTACGTGGGCCTTGTAACGGGCGCCTGCATGGCCGAGATGGGCAACGACGTCATGTGCGTCGACATCGATGCAGACAAGATCGCGCGCCTCAACAACGGTGAGGTCCCGATTTACGAGCCCGGACTTGATGCCTACATCGAACGGAATCGTGAGGCAGGTCGACTGCATTTCACCACGGACATCGCTGAAGGCGTTGCCCACGGCTTGTTTCAGTTTATTGCGGTTGGCACCCCGCCCGATGAGGATGGCTCGGCGGACCTTCAATACGTGCTTGCGGTGGCGCGGAGCATTGCGGAGCACATGGACGACTACCGCATCGTCATCGACAAATCGACGGTGCCGGTGGGTACCGCCGACAAGGTTGCAGCGACCATGCTTGGTGTTCTGCGTGAGCGCGGCGTGGATCACCAGTTCGACGTGGTCTCGAATCCTGAGTTTCTCAAGGAAGGCGCGGCAATCAATGATTTCATGAAGCCTGATCGTGTGATCGTTGGCACCGATAATCCGCGCACGGCGGAGCTTCTTCGCGCACTTTACGAGCCGTTCAACCGGAATCACGATCGCTTCATCGCGATGGACGTCCGCTCAGCGGAGCTGACGAAGTACGCGGCTAACGCAATGCTTGCGACGAAAATCAGCTTCATGAACGAGCTGGCAAACCTCGCTGAACGCTTTGGCGCCGATATCGAAAAGGTACGGGTTGGAATCGGCTCCGATCCGCGCATCGGCTATCACTTCATCTATCCGGGCGCCGGCTACGGCGGCTCATGCTTCCCGAAGGACGTGCAAGCATTGGCGCGATCTGCAGACCAGGTAGGTTACGACGCCGAGCTGCTGAATGCTGTCGAGTCGGTGAACCGGCGCCAGAAGTCGACACTGTTCAATAAGCTGTCGCAAGCCTATGGCGGCCATCTGCAAGGCAAGACGATCGCGTTGTGGGGGCTTTCGTTTAAGCCTAAAACTGACGATATGCGAGAGGCGCCGAGTCGAGTACTCATGGAGGCTTTGTGGGAAGCAGGCGCGCGCGTTCGCGCCTATGACCCGGAGGCGATGGACGAAACCCATCGCATCTACGGCGCTCGCGATGATCTCGTGCTCTGCGAGACCGCCGACGACGCGCTTGATGGCGCTGATGCACTCGCGATCGTGACCGAGTGGCAGGAGTTTCGCAGCCCGGATTATGATGACCTGCTGGCAAAACTGACTGATGCGTTGGTCGTCGATGGTCGGAATCTCTACGACCCTGCGATCATGGCAGCCCGTGGACTCAAGTATTACGCCGTTGGACGCGGCTTGAGTGTCTCTCAGCCTGAGCGACCTGATCGTCGCAAGTCGTGACTCTGGTGCGGCACGGGGTGGCGCCAGGGTGTTGCTTGGTGGGATGTAGCGCGGAACCTTCATTGCCATGACAAAGATCGTCCCTGTAATCCTTTCCGGCGGTTCCGGTAGCAGGCTGTGGCCCACATCGCGTGCGGCCTATCCAAAGCAGTTACTGCCCATGGTTGCGTCGGAACGGACCATGATTCAGGAAACGGCAGCTCGCACCCTCGCGGTTGCGGATTGCGTTGACCCCGTTGTCGTCTGCAATGATGCGCACCGGTTTATGGTGGCAGAACAACTGCGCGAGATCGGCCTGCAGGCGACGATCGTGCTTGAGCCCGAAGGTCGCAACACGGCACCGGCGGTCGCGTTGGCGGCTGGCGTTGTAGCAGCGTCCGAGGAAGGCGCGGACGCGCTACTGTTGGTGATGCCTGCGGACCACGTGATCGGAGACGTGGAGGCCTTTGCTGACTCGGTTAAACGAGGTCTGCCCGCGGCGCAAGCGGGTAGATTAGTCACCTTCGGCGTGCAGCCAACATCCCCGCACACGGGATTCGGTTACATACAGGCGCAGCTCGAAGGTGACTCTGCGTCACCGGTCGTCAGATTCGAGGAAAAACCGCCATTGGCTACGGCGCAACGCTACCTCGAGTCGGGCAATTACTTGTGGAACAGCGGCATGTTCTTGTTCCAGGCCTCGACCTACCTGCGCGCGCTGTCACAGTTTGAGCCAGCGATGCACGCAGCGTGCGCGGCTAGTCTCGAGAATGCGCGCGAGGATCTTGATTTCCTCCGGCCGGAATCGGAAGCGTTTAGGCGGTCACCCGCGAACTCTATCGACTATGCGGTAATGGAGAGAACCGACAATTCGGTCGTCGTGCCGATGAGCGCCGGGTGGAGTGACGTTGGTTCCTGGTCCTCCTTGCAGCAAGCACGTCCTTGCGACGAGCGAGGTAATGCGCTGTACGGTGACGTCGTGCAGGTGGATTGCAAAGACAGTTTGATCCGCGCTGAAAGCCGGCTGGTCGCCGCCGTCGGGTTGGACAATCACGTTGTCGTCGAAACCAAGGACGCCGTGCTGGTCGCGCCAATGGATCGGTCGGAAGACGTAAAGTCGATTGTCGAGCATCTCAAGAGCGAGGATCGCCCGGAGGTAACGCTCCACCGACAGGTGTTTCGACCCTGGGGCAGTTACGACGGCGTCGACGCCGGCGAGAACTTCCAGGTGAAGCGCCTTATCGTCAATCCGGGTGCAGAGCTCTCTCTGCAGCTTCATCATCACAGGGCGGAGCACTGGGTGGTCGTCAAAGGTAAAGCTCGAATAACGCGGGGCGAAGATGAATTTGATCTGTCGGTTAACGAGTCGACGTTCATTCCAATTGGACAGAAGCATCGCATCGCGAATCCGTACGCGGAACCCGTGCACATCATCGAAGTACAGAGTGGCGCCTACCTGGGTGAGGACGACATCATTCGGTTCGAGGACAATTATGGTCGAGAAGGTGACCGGCACTGACGCGACGCTGTCATGATCGCGCGTTAGCCTTGGCCGACTTACTAGGATACCGAGATGCCCATATCAATTACCTCATTCAAGGCGTACGACATCCGGGGGCGACTCCCCGACCAGCTCAATGAAGATATCGCCTACCGAATCGGTAACGCGACGGCGGCCTTTCTGGACGCGCGAACGGTGGTGCTGGGGCGGGACATCCGATTGTCCAGCGCCAAGCTTGCTGATGCTGTAAGCAGAGGCTTGCAGGAAGCGGGTGTGCGTGTGCTCGACATCGGGCTTGGCGGCACAGAAATGGTGTATTTCGCCACCGGTCGGCTTGAGGCCGACGGCGGCATCATGGTTACGGCCAGCCACAATCCGAAGGACTACAACGGGCTCAAGATCGTGCGCTCCAAGGCGCAACCGATCAGCGCAGATACAGGTCTTGAGGATATCCGTGCGTTGTCAGAAGCCGATGCGCGAAAGACCACGGCTCAGGTGGGTAGCCGCGAGTCGATCGACATCTCCGACGAATACATTGCGCATTTGCTGTCCTATGTCGACACCGCCGCGTTGCAGCCGCTCAAAATTGTTGTCAACGCGGGAAATGGTGGTGCCGGGCTCGTGCTCGACCGACTTGAGCCGCATCTGCCCTTCGAGTTCATCAAGTTGCACCATGAGCCCGACGGCGATTTTCCGAACGGCGTCCCGAATCCCATGCTGCCGGAGAACCGTCAGTCCACATCGCAGGCCGTCATCGAACACGGCGCCGACCTGGGCATCGCCTGGGATGGCGATTTTGATCGCTGCTTTTTCTTCGACAATCAGGGTGGTTTCGTTGAGGGCTACTACATTGTCGGATTGCTGGCGGAAACGCTGTTAGCGGGAACCACAGGCGAAGGCATCGTATTCGATCCGCGGCTGACCTGGAACACGGTCGAAATCGTCGAGGCCGCCGGGGGGCGGCCGATCCAGAGTCGTTCGGGACATTCGTTCATGAAGGCAGTGATGCGCGCAGAACACGCGCTCTATGGTGGCGAGATGAGCGCGCACCACTATTTCCGAGACTTTTACTTCTGCGACAGCGGCATGATTCCGTGGTTACTTGTGGCGGAACTGCTCTCGGCTGGCGAGGACTCCCTGCTGGACCTCGTTTCATCGCGCATAGCGCGCTTTCCGGCCAGCGGTGAGATCAACCGTCGCGTCGATAATGCGCAGGCTGTCATGGACCGAGTTTGGGCGGCGTATCAACCGGATGCCATCGATAGCAATCGGGTTGATGGCATTAGCGTGGCGTTCGAAAACTGGCGCTTCAATCTGCGGGCCTCAAACACGGAGCCCGTAATCCGACTCAACGTAGAAAGCCGCGGTGACGCAGCGCTCATGCGGGAGAAGACGCACGCGCTGCTAGAGATGATTGGCGGGGATGATGACTGAGTCACGCCTTATTTGGTGAGACGAGTCACGTGCTCGCCGCAGTTAGCGGTATAGAATGTGAGATTGGACCGCGGCGCGCCCTGACGGGTGTATCGCGGAGACGTACAGCGGCTCGACACTGCAGGCCATCCGCGATGGGCGGGCTTGCGGATGCGCGCGGACCCCGGTAGAGCGCACGCAAATCATGGCCATCAGAATTTTCGATCACTACGTACATGCGCCCGTCGTTCTGTTGGTGCTCGTCGAGGCTGTGGTCGTGGTCCTGATGCTCGGGCTCGGACACGAGATCGCGCACGCGACGGTGTTGCCGGTGCCGAGTACTGGTGGCGAGGGTTGGGGCCTATGGGCGTGTGCCATCGCGGCATCAGTACTACTTATGGCTATGGCGTCGACGGGCTTGTACCGGATTGCGTTGCGGGCGCGGTTCGCAGGGGTCTTGGCGCGCTTGCTCGTCGCTTTCATCGTTTCGGCCGTGTTTCTGCCATTTCTCTACTACGTCGCGCCGCCGTTGTACATCCACCCAGTAGTTATGGCCGTGTCGAGTGTCTTTGCGCTTGCCGCACTGTCGGCGACTCGTGTGGCATTCCTTAAGCTCGTTGACGAGAACCTGTTTAAGCGACGCATCCTGGTCCTGGGCGCGGGCAAGCGCGCGGCGCAGTTTCTGAAGCTGCGCCGCATGGCGGATCAGCGAGGCTTCAAGTTGGTTCGGTACATGGCCATGCCGGGTGACCAACCAGCCGAGGCCGAACTACCGCAAAAGCGAGTCCTCCCGTTACCTGACGACTTATTCGCGTTTGCGCGCCGACACCATATCGATGAGATTGTGATCGCGCTCGACGACCGCCGCGGCAAGTTGCCCATCCGAGCGCTGCTCGAATGCCGACTCGACGGTATCGACTGTACTGACGTTATGAACTTTCTCGAGCGCGAGACGGGTAAGATCAATCTCGACCTAGTTCGGCCGAGCTGGTTCATTTTTGAGACTGGATTCCGTCGCCAGCTCGCGCGCCGCGTTGCGCAGCGGGTGTTCGATGTTCTGGCGAGTCTTACGATACTCGTGTTGACCTCGCCGATCATGCTGGTCGTGGCCATAGCGATCATGGTCGAGGACGGCGCTCCAGTATTCTACCGTCAGCGCCGCGTCGGCAAGAACAACCAGCCCTTCGAGGTGCTGAAGTTTCGCAGCATGCGCACGGACGCCGAAGCCGCAGGCGAGGCGGTGTGGGCAAAGGAGAACGACGACCGCGTCACGCGTGTCGGTCGGGTTATCCGCAAGCTGCGCATCGACGAATTACCCCAGCTCATCAACGTGCTCGCGGGAACCATGAGTATCGTAGGTCCACGGCCCGAGCGTCCTGAATTCGTAGAAAAGCTACGAGAGGATCTCCCGTTCTACATGGAGCGCCACCGCGTCAAGCCGGGTATCACAGGCTGGGCGCAACTGTGCTATCCCTACGGTTCTTCTGATAAGGACGCGCTGGAGAAGCTCCAATACGATCTGTACTACGTGAAGAATCGTTCGTTGTTGTTCGACATCATGATTCTCTTGCAGACCGTCGAGGTCGTGCTGTGGCAGAAGGGCGCACGCTGAGGCGCACGAGCTCCGTGCCGTGGGTACCCATATGACACTTGTCAGCGCGGGGTTTGCGACAGCGGCTGTTGCCTACCTCGCGCTTCTTGCTTTTTTAGTGCTGGGCCGGCGCTTCACATGGCCCTTCAACTACCTCATTGTGTTCGCATTGATGTCGGCGGTCTGGGCGCTGGGGTTGTGGTTCTCCGTAGGTCGCGATTTCGGATTCGGCGCGCTGATCCTCATCGAGTCATTGCAGGCGACCGGCGCACTGATGTTTCTCGGCCAACTCATTGGTCGAGGCGGCAAGACTGGCTGGCGGCGGGTATTCCTTCTGTTGCCTTGGACGATTTTGCCCATTGGCGGGGGGGTGTATTGGTGGTCGCAGACCAGCGGTAGCGTTGGCTTCGAGTCCGCGTACTATTTCATCTTGCTGACCTCGCTTGCGGGACTCCTCGCGGCCGAGCAGATCATCAGGAATCCGGGACTCGTCAAGCGCGGGGTGGCAGCGCTGGTTGCCGTCGCGTTCGGCGCCTTGTTTGTGTTCGACCTGTACACTTACTCGAACGCTATCGTGCTGTCTGGCCTGAGTGCGGGACTGTGGGGTGCGCGCGGTTTCGTGAGCGCGCTCATCGTCCCGCTCATTGTCGTCGCGATACGGCGCGAACCGGATTGGCGTGGCAATCTGTTCGTGTCGCGACAGGTTGTGTTTTACACGGCCAGCTTTGTGGCTGTTGGCGGCTACTTGTTGCTTGTCGCTTTCGGCAGTGTCCTTATCCAGCGCCTAGGGGGCGAGTGGGCAGCCGTGGCCCGCACGGTGTTCCTGGTTGCCACACTGGCGGTACTCGTGCTCGCGGTGTTCTCGCAGCAGCTGCGACGCAGGGCCAAGGTGTTCTTGGCCACGCACTTCTACGCCAATCGCTATGACTATCGTGAGGAGTGGCTGCGACTCATTCGTCGGTTGGCGAAAGACTCGGAGCGCGCGCCGATGCCGGAGCTCTGCCTCGACGCGCTCGCTGACATCGTCGATAGCGATGGCGGGGTACTCTGGTTGCCCGTCAGCGATGATGCGTCACGCTGGTACGTTGCCGCGCATTTCGGTGAACGCACGGGTGCTATCGAGTTACCTGCCGAGCATCCACTGCCCACGTTCATGCGTCGCAAGGCTTGGGTGGTTGACGGTGCCGAGGCCGCCGCCGACCCCGGGCACTACGATGACGCGTTCGACACGAACAGCGATGCCGTTGTTGGCGCGCAACGTATTTTTGTACCGATCGTGCTAGACGAAGAGCTGTCTGGCATCGCAGCGCTCAATCGGCCCGCTGGTTTCCCAGACTTGAATTTTGAAGACCATGACTTGCTGCGAACCGTCGGGCAACAGCTTGCTGTGTTCTTGCAGCGCGACCGCAGCCGCGAGTTACTGGCTGAGGCTCGTGAATTTGAAGTGTTCAACCGATTTACGGCGTTCATCATGCACGACCTCAAGAACCTCATTGCGCAGCAGTCGCTGGTCGTTGAGAACGCCAAGAAGCACAAGTCCAACCCTGCCTTCATTGAAGACGCAATTGCCACGATTGCGAACTCTGTAAAGCGAATGAATGGATTGTTGGCCCAGCTTCAAGGCGACGCTCGCGAAGGCGGAGCCACGGCCGTATCGGCAGAAGCGGTTGCGCATGCGGCGGTTTCGGCAGCGTCCAGCCGACCGCCCGCGCCGGAGCTCGCAGTGCGTGAAGACGGACTGCTTCGAGCCAACGCGGATCGCCTGAGTGCGGTACTGGGTCACCTGCTCCGCAATGCGCAGGATGCGAGCGACAAGGGCGGACTCGTGCAACTGACTGTCGACAGCGATGAGACGTCCGTATCTATCGCGATACGTGATGAGGGCGTGGGCATGAGCGAGTCGTTTATCCGCGAGCGACTATTTCGACCGTTCGACTCGACTAAGGGCGCTCAGGGCATGGGTATCGGTATGTACCAGGCTCGGGATTATGTGCAATCCCTTCAGGGGCAGTTGAATGTGGTGTCATCACCCGGGGAGGGCACAACCGTGTCGCTGAGATTCCCGAAACACAAGTGACAGTTACTCACGGAGCGGACCGGAACTGCATCACACTTTGCACTGTGCTCAGTTCGATTGCCCGGCATGGCGGGCGGCGCTAAGCTCTTCGACTGCTCCGCACCGGGGCAAGGTGACCGGGGCAACTTGGTCAGTCGCCCGACGCCGAGAGGATCAGAGCTCCCCCATGGTGACCCCTGCTTCAGACGCCAGCGCCGCCGCGGCACCAGGCCAGTTGCACGCGATACCCTTGGTGGTATCAACGCTGGTTGCGGTCGCCGCTGCGGGAGTGCTGTTGTGGCCGAGCCTGTCCGTTTTGCACGTTCGCTGGACCACAGGATTCAGCTACACCCACGGCTACCTCGTGCTCGCGATGGCGGTTGGGCTGGGCGTGCACGCGATGCGTCGTACGGGACCGGTCGAGGCAAGGCCCTTTTGGTTGGCCTTGCCCGCTTTGCTAGTAGCCAGCTCGGGGCTCGTCGTCGCGCAACTGGTTAGTATCGACGTGCTGCAGCAGCTCGCGCTGCCCGCTCTTGTCGCTCTGCTGTCGCTTGCCGTGGTCGGTTTCGGCGTGACCTGGCGCCTGTTGCCAGCGTTGGCGTTCATCTATTTTGCGATGCCGGTCTGGGATGTGCTGGTTTGGCCCTTGCAGGCCATCACGACCGCGATCGTTGGCTTCTTGCTGCAGTTCCACCGATTCCCGGTCGCCATTGATGGTTTCCAGGTCAGTGTGCCCGCTGGCGAGTTTGTGGTCGCCGGCGGTTGCAGTGGATTGCACTTCGTCGTTGTTGGTCTCGCCGTCGCGGCGTTTTACGCGATGACGGAAATGCGCACGCTACGCGGGCGCGTCATCGCCATGAGTTTGGCTTTGTTGTTGTCGCTGGTCACCAACTGGGTGCGCGTGTATACGCTCGTCGTCGTTGGGCAGCTGTCTGAGATGCAGCACTATTTGATCACCGAGGATCATTACTTCTTTGGGTGGGTGCTGTTTGGCGTTGCCATGTTTGCGTTCTTCTGGATCATGCGCCGCATTGAGCCGGCGCCAACTGACGACACGCGACCGTTGTCGGTGAGGCAGGCGTCAACTGCGCCAACAGCCGTCATTCTTTCAGCCTGTGCGCTGCTCGCTCCCGTATTGGCGTCCCATACTTGGTTTCCAGAAATGCCCTCTGGAGTCGGCGCCGTTTCGCTCCAGCCGACACCCGGTTGGCAAGTCGTAGATCTGCAGCAAGAGGTCTGGCGCCCGGTTCAGTCATCAGATGCGGTGACAGCCGAGGGCAGTGCAGAATCGCGGCTCGGTAGCCTGGGCTGGTATATTGCGCGGTATCCCGAGCAAAAAAATAACAGTGAGCTCATGGCGTGGGGCAACAGTCCGTACGCGAAGCGCTGGCGCAGCGTCGACACGGCGCGTGTCGATGATCTGCAGATTTCAGAAATTGTGAGCGATCGCGGACAGCGCCGGCTCGTTGCGTGGCGACAGCTCGTGGCCGGGCGCGTGATTCATGGGCGTCTTGAGGGGAAGCTGGCGCAGCTCGCCGGTCTACTGCGACGCGATCGAAGTGCGGAGATCGTGGCCGTGAGTGCACCCTGCGTTGAGTCGTGCGACGGGGAGCGCGCGCAGTTTGAGCAGTCTGCGATGGATTGGTTTTCCGGGTTGCGAATCGAGACAACCTGGTCGGGGGACGAGACATGAGCACGAGTTACTTCTTTAGGCGTCTGGCTAGTTTTGCGCTGGCCGCGTTCGCTGCCCTGATTACGGCATGCGGGGGTCTAAGTGCCGATGAGAAGCTCGCTGAAGCGCAGCGTGCTTTCGAAGCCAACGATCTTCGAACCGCTTCCGTCACTGTGCGCAGCTTGCTGCAGGATGAACCGGACAATGCCGAGGCGCGCCTGTTGTTCGGAAGGGTCGCGCTGAAGTCGGGCGACATCGACACGGCGGCATCGGAGTTGAATCGTGCACGTGATCTTGGAATCTCTGACCCGCTGCTCATCGAGTCCCTAGCCGAGGTATTCCTGCGTCAAACGCGCGCGACAGATGCGCAGGCACTGCTGGCCGGGATTCCGGGGGCGGCGCGCTCGGCCCGTGTGCCCCTACTTGAGATTGACGCGTTTTTGCAGTTGCAGGACTACGACGCAGCGGCGGCGGCGATCACGGCGCTGTCGTCTGAACGTCCTGGTGACGCGGAAGTGCTGGTCCGGCGAGCTTGGTTGCAGATTGGGCGCGAGGAGCTCGAGTCGGCTTACGACACCGCCATGCAGGCACGCGCTGCGGATTCAATGCTCGTGGATGCGCCACGCGCTGCCGGTGAAGCGGCGCAACGCCTGTACCGTTTCGAGGCGGCGGGGGAAGCATTCGCTGAAGCTGGACGTCTTGCGACGGAGTCAAGTCGTGTCTCGGAGGCCGGCTCAGCCTGGTTTGCTGCTGCGGTGAGCTACTTGCGCGCGCGAGACTTCGAACGTGCGAGCGAGGCGATCGACGGCTACGCCGGCATTGTCGGCGATCGCCCTGCGACCAAGTACCTGCGCGCTTCGGTCAACTTCGAGCAAAGAGACTTTGTTGCGGCGCAAACGCTGCTACAGGAGGCTGTGTTTGAGGCTCCAGATGACGCCAATATCCTACGGCTACTGGGCGCAACCAAGCTTGCTCTCAGCGAGCTGCCAGAAGCGCGCCGGAATCTGCGAGCCGCGCTGGCACAAAGCCCCTCGGACGTCGCCGCGAGTCGCCTGCTCGCTCAGGTCTACCTGCAGCTCGGTCAACCTGACGCGGCGCTTGAGGAGTTGCGCGATCTAGATGCTACCTCGGCGGCCAACATCGTATTGCTTGCTCAAACGCTGATGTCCGCCGACCGCATCGATGAGGCGATCGCGCTGCTCGAGCAATCGCAATCTGACGGTCTGTCCACGAGTCAAACGCGCCTCGCGCTTGCGCAGGCCTACGCCCGTAACGGCGATTCGGAAGCCTTGGAGGCCACGTTGCGCGCCTCCGTAGCCGGCGATGAGGAAGACTACGCGTCGGTGCTGCAGCTTCTGCGGGTATATGTCAGTTCTGGGCGGCCGGAGCAGGCCCGGGAGTTGGCCGATTCCATCTTGTCTGAGCGCCCCGACGATTATCGCGCACATGCCACCGCCATTCTGTTCCTGCAGGCAACCGGTGAAGCCGAACTGGCACTGAACCGTGCGCGCGAGTCGGCGAGTACGTTCTCCGACTTGCCGCAGGCACAGCTGCTGCTTGCGAGCGTGGCGAGCGCTACGCAGGAGTTCTCGATCGCGGAGCCCGCGTATGAAGCGGCGATCGCACTGGAGCCCGATAACATCAACGCCTTGCTGGGGCTCGCGGGGGTGTACGAGCAGACGCAACGCCGCGGCTCCGTAAACGCGATACTCGAGCGCGCCGCTGCCGCGACCGACAGTGACCCGAGACCAACGTTGGCGCTCGGCAAGTTTGCGCTTGTCAGCCGAGACTTCGAAACCGCCCGGGTCTGGTTCGAGCGTGCGTCGACGATCGCGCCGGCACAGGCCGAGCCGCGCGCTTTGCTTGCGATATCTCTAATGGGCATGCAACAGCCAGCAGGCGCGCGTCAGGCGCTTGAAAAGTCGATCGCCCAATCGGACGCGTTGCCTCGACATTATGTCGCGCTTGCGCAGCTGCAAGCTCGTGGCGGCTCACTCGGCGTGGCATCTCGCACCCTCGAAGCGGCGAGTGAGCGCTTTCCCGGCAGCGACGCGTTGAAGATAGAGCGAGCCCGTCTGGCGACGTCGCGCGGCGACCTCGCGCTTGCGAGAACGCTCGCCGACGGCGTACTTGAAGATGATCCGGACAATATCTTGGCGCTGCTTCTAGACGGAGACATTGCACTCCTCGAGAGCGATCTGGGCAGGGCGCGCAGACGCTTCACGGCGATGCTGGACGGTGGCGGTGGCGACGGTGGTTTCGTGGGCCTCGGCCGCGTAGCGATCGCGGCTGGTGAGAACCCCGAACCCGTGCTCGAGCGGGGTCTGGAACAGTTTCCAGATTCCCTCGCGATTCGCCAAACCTTGGCACAGCACTACCAAGTTTCGGGGCAGGCGGCCGCGGCAGAGAAGCAGTACCGTAAGATTATCGGCGACCAGCCTGATAATGCCATCGCCCTAAACAATCTCGCCTGGTTGCTACATGAGCAAGGCGATACTGAGGCACTTGGGCTTGCCGAACGTGCAATCACTATTGCCCCGACCGCACCCGCCGTTCTCGATACCTATGGTGTGATTCTCCTGTCGACAGGTCGCAATGAAGAAGCACGGGAAGCGCTGGAACGCGCCACCGAGGCAGCCGCTTCGAACGCGGAAATCAGGTACCATTTGGCGCAGGCGCAAGTGGCGACCGGGGACCGTGAAGCGGCTAAAGCGTCGCTTCGCCAAGTGTTGCAAATCACTCAGAGCGGACCTGTTGCAGAGGGTGCGGACGCACTCCTACAGACGCTCCAATAGGTTGCAGACGAATGCATTGGGGACGCGCATGATGAGCCTTGTTCGACGATCGCTGGTTGCGATGACCTTCGCGGCGTTTGCCCTCACCGGCGGCTGCGCGGGTGGAGGCGCGCCTCTGCCCACAACAAGTGACGGGGGCGTTATCGGTGAAACCGACAGCGACAGTTACGTCATCGGTCCGGGCGATACGCTCAATGTTTTTGTTTGGCGAAATCCAGAAATTTCCGTCACGGTTCCCGTGCGACCTGACGGCATGATTTCGACGCCATTGGTCGAGGACATGGTCGCGGTGGGCAAGACGCCGACGGAACTGGCCCGCGACATTGAAGCGGTCTTAGCCGAATTCATTCGTTCCCCGAACGTGAATATCATCGTCCAGGGATTTGTGGGCACCTTCGCGGAGCAGATACGTGTGGTCGGCCAGGCCGCGCAGCCAATGGCGCTCCCTTACCGAGAACAGATGACGCTGTTGGATGTGATGATTGCCGTCGGCGGTCTGACGGACTTCGCGGCAGGCAATCGCGCCAAAGTTGTACGCAGGGCATCGAATGGCGAAAGCAACGAGTACCGAGTGAAACTCGACGACCTGCTCGACAAGGGCGACATGACCCAGAACATTCCGATGCGGCCCGGTGACGTGGTCGTCATACCCGAGTCATTTTTCTAACGTAGCGTTGTCGCAGTCATGCAGGAACAAGTTCAGGCGATCACATCACAGTTGCGAAGTGCGTGGCGCTTTCGCTGGTACGCTGTGGCCACGGCGTGGGTGATTTGCGTGGCGGGTTGGGGATGGGTTGCGATGCAGCCCGATGTCTACCGCGCGCAAACGCGCGTGTATATCGATACCTCGTCAAGCCTAAACCGCGTGCTTGAAGGTCGCATTATTCCGGCAGACGTAGAAGCTCAGTTGAGCTACGTCCGACAGAACCTGCTCGGCACGATCCAGTTGGAGAAAGTCGCCCGGGCCAACGATCTCCACTTGTCCGCGTCATCGGCTGATGGCATTCAGCGGGTCGTGGAGCGCTTGCGCAACAACATTACGATCCGATCCGATGGCGGGGGTCGTCGGGCACCCGACAACCTATACACAATCCGTTACAAGGATCAGGATCGGAGCCGGGCGGTCGACGTCGTCACGACGCTGCTGAATACATTCGTAGAAGATACGCGGTCCGCTGAGGTAACGGCCTCAGACATCAACCAGGATTTTCTACGTTCGCAGATTCGCGACTATGAACAACGCCTAAGAGACGCGGAGGATCGCCTGGCACGCTTTAAGAAGGAAAACGCAGGCAAGCTGCCGGGTGCCGAAGGTGACTACTACGCAAGACTGCGGACGCAGACTGAGGCGCTTGAGGGTACGCGAAAGGAACTTGCACTCGCGCGCTCGCGACGCGAGCGCATCGTCGAGCAGTTGAGTGGACAGTCGCAGCAGGCGACGACGCCCTCCGGTGAGCTACCGCCGACGAGCATCGAAGCGAGGATCGCGGACTCCGAAACGCAACTGGAGTCGCTACTCCTTCGCTACACGGAGAAGCACCCGGACGTTATCGCATTGCGTGAACAAATCGACGAGCTTTACGCGCGTCAGCAGCGCGAACGTGAAGCGATTGCATCCGGAGGGGCGGCGAGTCCCGCGCTGCAGTCGAATCCGGTTTTCCAGGCCCTTCAGATTGGCCTCAACGAGGTCGAGGTGGAGATTGCAAATCTGGTAACCGATGTTCAGGACCGTGAAGCTAAGGTTGCGGAACTGCGGTCTCTAATCAATGAGGTACCGGAAGTCGAGGCTGAGCTGGCGCGACTCGACCGCGACTACGAAGTGGTCTACGCACAGTATCAGACGTTGCTGCAAAGCCTCGAAACGGAAAACCTCTCAACGGCCGCGCAGCAGTCGGACCAGGTGGACTTTCGAATCATTGATCCACCGGCAACAGGTATCGAGCCTGTCGAGCCCAAGCGCGGACGGCTGCTCGCAATGGTGTTGATTGCTGGCTTGGGTATCGGCGCAGCACTTGCACTCGGTTTGGCGCAGGTCAAACCGGTATTCACCACGCGTAGCAGCGTCGCGTCGGCGACCGGGCTTCCGGTGCTCGGGACGGTGAGCATGTCGGTATCCCAAGGTGATCGTCGGCGGCGTGCGATTCAGGCGGGAGGATTCGGCGCTGTAGTCGCGGGGTTGCTCGTCGCATTCGGAACCGTATTCTTCGTTGAGGTCATGGGACCCGGATTGTTGGATTTAGTCAAACAGGTGACTCGCGCGTGAGCAAAATTCAAGAGGCACTCAGCAAGCTCCAGAAGCAGGGCACGGCTCGCGCGCCGCAGCCAACGCCGCGGCAGATGGGCCGCGTCCGAGATGACGAAGATATGAGCCGTATCATGCCGATGATGCAGCATGATTACGGCGGCAGTATCGTCGAAGTCGATCGCGATGCACTGCGAGAGGCGGGGCTGCTGGCTGCGGTGGCCGAACAACGACGGATTGCTGACCAGTATCGGCAGATCAAGCGACCTTTGTTGGCGAATGCTTTGGGCTCGAAGGTCACCGAGGTTCCGCGCGGCAACCTCATTATGGTGGGCAGTGCGATCCCCGGTGAAGGAAAGACGTTCACCTGTATCAACCTCGCGTTGTCGATTGCGCTAGAGCGCGATTGGAGCGTCGTCCTCGTGGATGCGGATTGCTCTAAGCCGCACATTAGTCATCTGTTCGGGCTGGAGGACCGCCCGGGTCTGCTAGACGTACTGCGCGAGTCGACGAGTCGATTCAACGACTACGTGATTCCAACGGATATTCCAAGCCTTGCGATACTCCCGGCAGGGCAGCAAGACGAGCTTGCCAGTGAGCTGTTGTCGAGCGAGCGCATGGATCGGCTGGCTCATCGGCTTTCCTCGGAAGACCCGAGGCGTATCGTGTTGTTCGACACGTCGCCGCTGCTCTATACGACCGAGTCCCCCATTGTGTCGACACACGTCGGACAGGTAGCACTTGTCGTCGCCGCGGATCGTACGGCGCAGCAAATGGTGATAAACGCGGTCGAACTGCTCGACAGCACAAAAGCCATCAACGCCATTTTGAACAAGGCAGGTAATGGCGATGGCATGTCGGGCGAGTACTACGGCTACGGCTATTCGGCGCACGGCCGGGATGGCGGGGCCGATCCAAGAACCGAGGAAGCATCGTGAAAACCTCCCATAGCATCGCGGCGACTCTGGCCTGTCTGTTCGCGATCTCTTCTGGATGGGCACAAGAGGCGCAAGGACAGAGATCCGATTTCGAATTGACTGCTGCGCTCGGCCGGTCGGACAACCTCGGTCGCAGCGACAGCAACGAGGTGATAGCCAATTACGTAGATATCGGGACGGTCATCGACTGGGCTCGAACTGGGAAGCGCTATCAGTTTGCTGTGTCGTCAGACCTTTCATTCCGAGAGTTCGACGAGGACACGTTTGATGGCCAACTGTTCGGAGATCTGGACGCCATTCTGAACCTTTCCTTAGTGCCCGAAATGTTGTCCTGGACCGTCCAGAACCGATTGGGGCAGGGACGAATAAATGAGCTGCAACCGGCCGCCCCGGACAATCGGCAAGACATCAACGACTTTACCACTGGCCCAAGGCTGGCGCTCCCCATCGGCAGAGTCGGGCAGCTCAGTGCAGAAGCGACGTACAGCACACGGACGTTTGACAACTCCGGCGCTAACGCGGACAGCGACGCGACGGTCGTGAGGCTCGACTATACGCGCGCACTCAATGCTTCGCGCAACATCGGACTCGCTGCGGTGCAACGGCAAATTGAGTTTGATGATCTATTGTCGACGGAGTTCGACATCAACAGCTATTTTTTGACGATTAACTCGGCTACCCCAGATGGCAGCCTAAGTGTCGAACTCGGTCTCGATCGAATTGATCGAATCGTCGACAAGGACCAAGGCTTACGTGCACGACTGACATGGGTTCGCGCGGTCGGCGCGTATTCGTCGCTGAGTCTCAGCGCCGGTCGTCGCTTAACCGACAATGGCAGTCTCTTGGGTCAGTCTGCCAATGGCGATGTGTTTGATAGAACCAACCAGATCGCAGCGATCAACGATGCGTTGCGGCGGACGGACTTCATTGCGACGTTCGAGATCAACAGACCTCGCTCGAAATTCGACGTATCGCTGGGCTGGATCGATGACGAGTTCGAAACGCTTTCGATCAATGATGCGGAGCGCTACACACTCCGGTCGTCACTTCGCCGGGATGTAAGCCCCCGTGCGAATATCGTGGTCGACGGCCAGTTTCTACGACGCGATTTCTCCGGGGCTGACGAGCGTAACGATGAATGGCAAGTGTCGATCGGCTATAACGTGGAGGTGGGGCGGCGGTCCAACGTTGGCGTTCAGTATGTGCGACGAAGCCAGCATTCGACGGACCGCATAGACTTTGAAGAGAACTTGTTCATGGTCATGTTCAGCTGGGCCCTTAGTACTACGGACACCTCGGCACCATGATTACCTGCTATGAAAGACAGAACGCGATTAGCGTTGACGTGGAGGACTATTTCCACGTAGCAGCGCTGTCTCGGGTTATTAGTCCCAGTGATTGGGACGGAATCGCGCCGCGTGTTGCAGCAAATACGCAGCGACTCATGGACCTGTTTGATGAGCGATCGGTCAGCGCCACGTTTTTTGTCCTTGGCTGGGTCGCCGAACGATTTCCCGGTATGGTCCGAGAGATTACCGCGCGCGGACATGAGCTCGCCTGCCATGGCATGAATCATCAGCTGGTTTACAAGCAGAGTCGCGGCGAATTTCGGGACGAGACGCGACGTGCGAAGCAGGTGCTTGAGGACGCGGCTGGTACACGTGTTCTCGGGTACCGCGCAGCCAGTTACTCCATCACGGAAGCGTCGCTCTGGGCCTTGGACGAATTGATTGATGCAGGGTTCGAGTACGACTCTAGTATTTTCCCCGTTGCTCACGACATCTACGGTATTCCAGGGGCGCAACGGTTCATCCATGAGCGTGAGGCGCCATCAGGACGTCGCCTGGTGGAATTCCCGCCGACAACGGCGCGCCTGTTTGGTCGCAATGTGCCGGCAGCGGGCGGGGGGTATTTCAGGCTGTATCCTTACTGGGTAACGCGGGCTCTCATCCGTCGTGTGATGGCTGAAGGCGAGCCGGTGATGTTCTACCTCCACCCGTGGGAAGTGGACCCCGATCAGCCGCGCGTCAAGGCGAGTCTGAAGTCGCGATTCCGCCACTACAATAACCTCGATAAGTGCTTGCCGCGACTTCGTCGCTTGACGTCGGAATTCCGGTTTGCAACGGCCCGCGACGTCATTGCTGAATCGCAGCGTCTGGTTCAGCCGGCCTTGGTAGGGGCCTAGCGTCGCGCGACTACTCGGAGTTAACGCGTTCCTGCAACGACCGACGGTCGTCCTCTTTTATCAAGGCCGCTTATGCCTCGCGTCAGCGTCATCATTCCGTGCTACAACCGTGGCGACTATATCGCCGAGACGGTGGATTCCGTATTCGGCCAGACACTTCGTGATATCGAATTGATTTGTGTCGACGATGGGAGCACAGATCAGACCCGAGCAATTCTTGAAGGCTACGGCGATCGATTGACGCTCCTTGAGCACCCGGGCCGAGTCAATAAGGGTCAGAGTGCTGCGATCAACTTAGGGCTCGCACATGCCGAAGGCGAGTTTATTGCAGTTCTTGACAGTGACGATCTCTGGCTACCAGAAAAGCTGGAAGAACAGGTCGCCTATCTCGACGCGCACCCCGAGACAGACATTGTCTACGGCAACGGTGAGGCGATTGATGGGAGCGGGCGTCACCTTTACCGCATCTACGAGACGGGTCACGTTGAGCGGAACGATGTCGCGGATCTGTTGCTCGACTGCTATTTTCTTCTGCCCAACAATGCCTTGGTCCGGTCGAGGTTGTACGATGAGGCCGGGGGCTTCGACGAGTCCTTGCGTGCCGCGCAGGATCACGACATGGCGATCCGGCTGGCGGAACGCGGCAACGTCGCTTATCTCGATCGGTGTTGGTTTCGCTACCGGCGGCACCCGGACAGCATTTCTCATCGCAATGCCGACCTCCGATGGCGTAATGGGTTCAGGATTCTGGATGCGGCGGCACGCCGATACCCCTATCCTCGGAGCGTGTTGCGCCGTCGCCGCGCCGTGCTGCATTTCCGCCTCGCGCAGTGCCGTGTGGAACAAGGGCGATACCTGAGGGCCGCGGCACACGCGCTGCAGGCTGGCGTATTGGACCCCGCACGAACGCTACGCGTGTTGATGCGTCGCGAACGGGTTTCATCACCGCACTGACGGTGTCTGAGGGTACGATGCAGCTGCTGTTCTGGTCGTCGGTTACGATGCTTGTCTACATCTATGTGGGCTATCCCGCTGTAGTATGGCTCGCCGCACGGCGCAGGGTTCGCGACGCAGCCTTTGATGAGGCAGACGCGACATACCAGCCGCGTGTCACCGTGGTTACAGCCGCCTACAACGAGGCGGCTCACATCGAAGCAACGGTGCGAAACAAGCTTGAGGCAGACTATCCAGCGGAACGCTTAAACGTCATCGTCGTGTCAGACGAATCTGATGACGGCACGGACGATATTGTTCGATCGCTCGGAAGTCGCGTTCGGCTCATTCGCCAGACTCCGCGGGCTGGCAAGACACAGGCGCTGAACACAGCGATCGGTGAGACCGACGCCGAGATTATTGTGTTTTCTGACGCGAATTCGCTCTACGAGCCTGACGCGATTCGATTACTCGTTAAGCACTTCCAAGACCCCAGTGTCGGGTACGTCACCGGCAAGATGATCTACGTGGGGTCTGACGGTAGCGTGACAGGCGACGGATGTACTGCCTACATGCGGTACGAGAACTTCATCCGGGCGCAAGAGTCACAGCTGCGCAGCGTCATCGGCGTTGACGGTGGCGTCGACGCAGTCCGCCGCAGTGAGTACGTGACCATGCGGGCGGATCAGCAACCGGATTTCGTGTTGCCGCTCAGTATCCTAGAGAAGCGACTAGCCGTTATCTACGAGCCGGGCGCCGTACTGCGTGAACAAGCGCTCGAGGATGCTGGCAGCGAGTACAGGATGAGGGTACGAGTATCGCTGAGGGCGCTCTGGGCGCTTTGGGACAAGCGCGCTCTGCTGAACCCATTTCGCTATCCGGGCGTTGCGTTCCGGCTGCTTTCGCACAAGGTCTTGCGCTATCTCGCTTTCGTACCGCTTGCCCTCGCATTGGCCGCTAACGCGATTCTGGCGGTGGATAACGTGGTGTACATGGTCTTGTTGATTGGTCACGTCACGTTCTACCTGTTAGCCCTTGCAGGTTCGATCGGACGGCGAACGGCAGACAGCGTACTTGTCACCCTGCCGGCCTATTTTGTCTTGATAAACACTGCGGCGGCGCATGCGGTGTTTCGTATGCTCCGAGGCGAGCGTATGGCGACATGGAAGCCGCGTGTGGGATGAAAGTCGCGTTCCTCATTGACCACTACGTAGGGCCTAACGCAGGTACTGAGCGTCAGATTCAGCTCATGGCCGGATCTCTGCCACAGGTTGGGGTCGGCGTGCGGATGGCCGTGTTTCGACATTCGGACTACACCGCTGACGGTTCTCAGTTTCCTGCGCCGGTTGAGTCGCTAGGCGTGGGTCGTGTGCTGTCGCCCTTGTCTTGGTGGCGCGTCTTCCGTTGGGCCCGGCGCGCGCGGGCGGAAGGTGTCGCTGTCGCGCACATCTTTTTCAATGATGCAGCGCTGTTCGCACCGCTTGCCTTGGCGCTGGCGGGTTTGCCTAGCATCGTTGCGCGACGCGATATGGGATTCTGGTACACCCGCGGGCGTTTGTTCTTGTTGCGACGCATGCAGCGATTCTCCTCGGCGATGGCTGCGAACAGCCATGCGGTTGCGGAGTTTTGCGGTAACGCTGAGGGCTATCTGCCCGAGAAGCGCGTTGTGATCCCCAATGCAATAGCAGAGCGTCAGACGGTCGTACGGGGATCAGGGTGCGCGACTTTCACCATTGGCATCGTCGCGAACATTCGCCCCATAAAGCGCATCCAGGACGCGGTACATGCCATTGCTGACCTACGCGCTTCGGGTCGTGACGTTGTTCTGCGTGTCGTAGGTGGTGGCGACTCAAGACCGCTCCGCGAACTGAGCGACCAGCTCGGCGTGACCGACCGCGTCGAATTCGTCGGCGCATCGGACCAGGTTGCCGCGGAGATCAGTTGCTTCGACGCCGCGGTGCTGTGCTCTGAATCCGAGGGACTGTCCAATGCAATCATGGAGTACATGCAGGCTGGACTTCCAGTTGTGGCGACGGATACGGGTGGCAATGCAGAACTCGTCACAGATGGTGAAACAGGCTTCCTGTATCCTGTCGGCGACGTACAGCAGTTGGTCGACCGGCTGCAGCGCCTTGTCGATGATCATGCCTTGGGAGCCCAGTTCGGGGCAGCGGGCGAAAGGAAAGTGCGAGAGCAGTACTCGGTAGTACACATCGCGAGAGCACACGCCGAGATGTACCGGCGATTTGGATGGAATAGCGCACAATCGTGCGCCGATGGCGATCGGGCGGAGCCCAAATTCTGAAGATGGGTATCAGGGCAGTCAAACGCGGTGCAATTCGACTGTTGGGGCCGCTGGGCGCCAACGCCGTGCTGCGCCGGTCAACCCGACGGTCACCGCGAATCTTGATGTACCACCGGTTTAGCGAGGACCCGGCGGCGCGCACAGTGTGTGCCAAAACGTTTGCGACACACTTGGATCAGATCGAGCGGCGCTTCGACGTAATGTCGCTAAGCGCGTTCTACCGAGTCTGGCGCGAGCAAGGTGAACCGCCGGCCAACGCGGCAGTGATCACGGTTGATGACGGCTATCTCGATTTCGCCGATATTGCTTGGCCAATGCTTGAGGCTCGCGGGCTGCCGGCGACGCTGTTTGTGTCTACGAGGTTCGCCGACGGTGACTTCTGGCTCTGGCCTGACAAACTCGAGTACGCGTTGTTTACGTCCGAAGCTATGGAGCTTCGACTCGAGGAGCGTCGTTTTCCGTTGGCCGATGTGGCGCAGCGCTGGCAGTGTTTCGATGCGCTTTGTGCTTGGTTCACCCGTATCGACGACGAACAAAAGCATAGGCTGATTAAGATGATGCTGGACGATCTGGCGGTGACAATGCCGGATCAGCCGACGGCTGACTTTCAGGCAATAGGTTGGCAGCAACTTCGCGCGCTCGCAGATGCCGGCGTCGACATCGGGGGCCACACCCGGACGCATCCTGTGCTCAGTCGTCTCGAGACCACCGCGTTGGACGAGGAGATTGCGGGTTGCAAGACGGAAATCGAGGCCCGCATCGGACGCGACATTCACACTTTCTGCTACCCGAATGGCCAGCCGGAAGACATTAACCAGGCGGTGCGGGACGCCGTACAGCGCGCGGGATTCGACTGCGCGGTTTCGGCTTATTTCAGACACGACGTCCTCGCAGATCGATTCGAGATAAAACGATATTCTGCAAGCGAGCATGTTGAGCAGTTTCAGAAAAACCTGGATGGCGTCGAGTACCTGTCCTCTGTCTTGAATCAGCGATTCGGCATCTGACGACAATGTTGTCTGGATCGAAGTCACGCGCACCGAGAATCGTACACCTCATCGATAGTGGTGGATTCTTCGGCGCGGAGCAGGTTGTCGTCACACTCGCGGCCCAACAGGCCGATAACGGCCTGGAAGTCGTCATCGGTACGATCATCTCACCACAAGACGACGGTAACCCGATTGGCGACGTTGCAAGATCTCGGAACGTGCCCGTCGTCGTATTTGAAATCGAAGACGGACTCAACCGCTCGGGCATGCACCGAATACTGGAGTGGATCGACGCGAGCGAGATCAGTGTGGTCCACTGCCACGGCTACAAGGCCAACATCTTCCTCGGTCTCAGCGCCCCCCGGAACCGACCGTGGCGCCTCGTCGCGACTCTGCATGGTTGGGTTGCTGGGTCGTTGCGCTCAAGACTCGGCGTGTATGAGTTTGCAGAGCGTATGATACTGCGACGATTTGATCTCGTCTGTCCTGTCGCGGACGGCATGGTGACGCGGTTGCCTCGCGTGCTTCGCCGACAAGATCGTGTTCGGGTCATTCCAAACGGGATCCAGATCGAGGTAGAGACCGAGAGACTGCCAAACGACATCGCCGCGTTTTCTAATGGGGCGTCCATTCTGGTGGCAATTGGGCGTTTGAGTGGTGAGAAGTGCTTTTCGGTATTGATTGACGCGTTCGCGCGGCTGATTCAAACGCGTGAACAGATTTGTCTGGTCATTGTGGGGGCAGGCGGTGAGCGCGATGCCCTGGCGCGCCAGATTGAAGACCTCGATCTCGCTGCGTCCGTTATGCTTGCGGGCTACCGGGAACGCCCGCGTAAATGGCTTGGACACTGCGCCGCACTGGTGATCAGTTCCCGAACGGAAGGTCTGCCAATGGTCCTTCTGGAAGCACTGGCGGCAGGTCTTCCGGTAGTGTCGACTCGGGTTGGGCAGATTCCTGTCGTCGCTGCGGACGTCGATATCCGACTGGTCGACCCAGGCGACGCACGCGCGCTCTGCCAGAACATGGCCGATGCCCTCGAGTTTGGGGCCGAGGATGAGCTGATGCGTCGTCGCCAGCAGGTTGTGGCGCAGCGGTTCAGCGCCGGCGCTATGGCCAAAGCTTATGACGACGCCTACGCCTACGCAGAGGATCGAGCGCGCTAGTGGCGCAGCCGGCGCGACAGCTTCCGCAGCAGGTCGGGGTGACGCGCGTCGCGCGTGCTGACTCTGGTACGCATGCGACGGACATGCGCAGCGCATCCTCAGTCGTGTTCGCGCTGTACTTAACCTACGCAGCATTCTTCTTTCTGAACATTCCCAATCGAGTGCCGGGACTGGGCGTCATTCGCCCGACGCTATTGCTGGCGATTGCCATCCTCGGGTTGTTATTCGCAGAGGGTATGTTGTTTGAGAAGAAGGACACATCCACGATCTCAAAACGACTCAACGTCCTGCTCATTTACATGGTTCTGTCGCTACCCTTCGTCAAATGGCCGGGAAGTGTTGTGACACAAAACCTCCCGCAATTTGTCAAGGCTGTGTTGTTTTTTTTCGTCACAGTCAAAGTGGTCGATACGATTCCAAGACTGCGCCTGTTCCTGCTGGTCGTTATCGGGTCACAGGTGTTGCGAGTCTACGAGCCACTGTTCCTCCATCTGACGACCGGCTATTGGGGGAGCTCAGCCCACATGGGTGGGGGGGAGATGCTCAGCCGTCTAGCCGGTGCACCCAACGACATTATCAACCCCAATGGTCTCGCGTACGTGGTGATTACCGCTATGGCATTCATGCACTACCTAATGACAGGTACGAAGAAGGTCTGGCACACACTGTTGTACCTGGCCCTGGCGCCGGGGCTCTTGTACGCACTATTGCTGACCGGATCGCGTAGCGGCCTCGTTGGCTTTGGCGTGCTGGCTCTTATTGTGTTCTTCAAATCGAAGCGCAAGGGCTTACTGGTTCTTGTTGGCGTGGTGGGTCTAGCGGGGGCGATTTCCGTGATGACGCCAGACCAGCGAGACCGCTATCTGTCCATTGTCAGCGAAGACACAAAGAATGCGTCGTCCGTGACGTCACGCAGCAGTGGTGTGACAAAGGATCTTGAGAATGGGTTCAAGCGGCCGATCTTTGGTCACGGCGTCGGTACGTCGCTTGAGGCGAACGCCAACTACAGGGGGCAGGCGTACTACTCGCACGTGATGTATACGGAGGTCTTCGTGGAGCTGGGAATCGTCGGTGTCGTGCTATTCCTGCTCGTCCTCTGGTCCATTGTGAAAACGAGCCGTTTAGCAAAGCGCACCCTAGACGAACGGGCGGAGGTTTTGAGGCAGTCCGCACCGGCTGAACTCGCGTTTCTCAGCCGGCTGGCCAATGCCGTGCAGGCGTGGGTTGGGATGGGCTTGGTGTTCAGTCTCGCGCAGTATGGGTTGTCAGAGTACAACTGGTATCTTGTGGGCGGCCTCTCTGTCGTGCTCTACAACTGCGTGGTGGCGCTGTCGGACCGAGCTGCTAAGGCGTCGAAAGAGGGCGCGGCGTGCTCGTAACCGTTGTTACGCCTACCTACAATCGGGCGGCCTCCGTCTGCGCAGCCGTCGATAGCGCGCTTGCCCAAACGCACGCAGATATTGAGCTGATCGTGGTAGACGACGGTTCAACCGATGACACGGCGGCAAGGCTCGCTGCGTACGATGATCCGCGGCTCGTGTGCCTGGCACAGGAAAACCGTGGCCAATCCGCGGCGCGCAATCGAGCCATCGCGCAGGCGCGTGGTGAGCTGGTCGCATTCCTCGACTCCGATGATCGGTGGCCCACGACCAAGCTAGAGGAGCAGGTGGCGATAATGGTGACGCAGCCGCAGGTCGACGTCTTGTTCGGAGACCGCGTCGATGTACGTGATGACGGCCAGGTGCAGCACAGGCTCGGTTTACGCGAATACCCTGTGAACATGCTCATTGAGCTTCTGTTTAGCAATGTGGTGAATTTCAATTCGTCGATGGTGCGCGCGCACGTACTGCGGTCGCACCCATTTGATGAGTCGCTCCGCACGGGTGAAGACTACGACCTTTGGCTTCGGATTGCGCAAGACGCGTTGTTCCTCTATCAGCCGCGCACGTGGCTCTTCTATTCCGTAGCAGACGGTCGACTATCGCAACACTATGAGGATGTGTTCGAGAACAACCGTGTATCGATGCAGCGCCTGATGCAGGGGCCGAGCGCACGTGTACCGACTGGCGTGCAACGGTCCATTTGGTGCCGGTTCTACTCGCGATACGGTCGCCATCATGCCGCGGCGGGCAAACGGATGGCGGCGGCTCGCTGCTTCTCGCAAGCGATCGCGTACGCGCCCTTAAGCACGATAGGGTGGCGGGCCATGGTGGCGCTCTTGGTGGGCAGAATCTGAGATGTGTGGCATTGCGGGTATGATCGTTCCGAATCGTTCGGGCATAGATTTAGCGGGCGGTCTAACTGTGATGACCGATGCGCTGTCCCGCCGCGGACCGGACGGCGCTGGTCACTGGACAGGATCAGATGAGTCCGAGGAGTACCGGCTGGGACTCGCGCACACCCGATTGTCGATACAAGACGTGTCGAACCTCGGTGCACAACCGATGACATCGCCAAGCGGCGAGTGGGTCGTCTCCTTTAATGGCGAGATCTACAACTTTCACATGCTTCGCGATTCGCTACTGTCTGACGGTGTGCGTTTCCGGGGACACTCCGACACGGAAGTGCTCGTGGCACTCCTTGATCGTTTTGGTTTGCCCGAGACGCTCAAGAGGCTAGATGGCATGTTCGCTCTGGCCGCCTATTCGAAGGGAACGAGGCGCTTGTATCTGGCGCGCGATCGCGTGGGCGAGAAGCCTCTGTACTACGGTACGACTGGCAGCTGTTTTGTGTTCGGCTCAACGTTGGCGCCGATCGTTGACCTGCCATTCTGGCAGGGCGAAATCGACCGCCAGGCTGTCGGTCTGTACCTCCGATATCGATACGTGCCGACGCCGTACTCGATCTACGAAGGTATCCGCAAACTGCCGGCAGCGCACTATCTGGAGATAGACACGCGTCGTCCACTCGAAGACACACCCCCGGTGCGCTACTGGTCTTTGCCTGAGTCGGCACCCCAATCTCGCGAACCGGTAGACCCCGTCGACGGACTTCAGTCGGTGCTGTCGCAAGTTGTCTCGGAGCAGTTGATATCCGATCGTTCGCTGGGCGCGTTCCTGTCTGGTGGTATCGACTCTTCTTTGATCACGGCCATGATGTGTGAGCAGGCCAGTCAGCGGGTGAAGACATTTACAGTCGCGTTCGAGGAGCCCGAGTACAACGAAGGCGATTTCGCGAAACGAATTGCCAACCATCTCGGTACGGACCACACTGAAGCGGTCTTTCCTGCGCGAGCTTGTTTGGACGCGGTCACAGATCTACCCGCGGCATTCGACGAGCCGTTTGCGGACGCGTCGCAGTTGCCCATGATGCTCGTCGCCCGGGTTGCGCGGCAGTCGGTAGTGGTGGCCCTGAGCGGCGACGGCGGTGATGAATCGTTTGCAGGTTACGATCGGTACTACCGATGTTTGGAGGACTGGCGTCGTATCGCCGCTATGCCGGCCGTGCTTCGAGGGGCCACATCGTCAGCCGCCAAGCTTGCGGCCAAGCCGCCCACAGAGCTGCTTGCAACTGCGCTGCTGCGTGCGATCGGTAGGCTGGGCCGGGGCCGGCGTGCGCGGAGCATCTTCGGGCGGATCGCACAACAGTACGGTGCGACGGATATTGTGACGCTCTACCACTACTACCTGGCCATGAGTCGCACATCGGTTCCAGTGGTCGACCACCAAGATGTTTGGCTCCCCGACGAGGTGTTTCGATCGGTGACCTCAGATCTGCGCAAGATGATGTCAATGGACACGGCGTACTACCTTCCAGACGACATTCTTGTGAAGGTGGATCGCGCCACGATGTTTGTAGGGCTGGAATCGCGCGCGCCGTTGCTCGACCGGCGTATCCTCGAGTTCGCATGGTCGTTGTCAGACGACGCGGTCGTGGGTGACGACGGCAGAGGAAAAGCACCGTTGCGCGCTTTGCTCGACACGAAAGTCCCTAGAGCGCTGACGGACCGCCCCAAGCGGGGGTTTGCCGTACCGCTTGCCGCTTGGTTGCGTAAAGATCTTAGGTCGTGGGCGGAAGACTTGCTGACGCCGGAACGACTTGCGGCGACTGGAGTTTTCGATGTGTCGGAGGTACGGCTTCGCTGGCGACAACACCTTGATCGGGTGTGGGACAACTCAGAGCTGATTTGGTCCGTACTTCAGTTCCAGGCGTGGGCGCAAGAGGCGCAGCCCTAATGCGAATTCTCATTACAGCCCGCTGGCCAGTCGGCGGCATCCGAACCTTTCTCAAGTACGTGTATCAGAGGTTGGATGCGTCTGAGCTGCAGCTTGCGTTTGCGCTGCCGGATATGCCCGAGGCAAGACAACTCGCAGACGATCTCTCAGGCCGCGGTTATGAGTTTCATTGGAGCGGCGCCGACACCCGTGACTACGCAAGGACACTAAGGCGATTGTGCCGGGAGACGCGTTACGACCTCGTGCATTCACACGGCTTCACGGCGTTGCTCGTCACGCGGCTGATCCGCTCAAAGGCGCGGCATCTCGTCACAGTCCATGATGTGCTGCTCGAAGCCCAGTTATCGGGCCTCAAGGGATGGGCGAAGTACCATCTGCTACGCCACAGCCTCCGGCGTGTCGAAGTCGTTCACGCCGTGAGCGAGGCCTGTGCGGAAAACCTGAACCAGATGCTTTCGCTTGGCCCCAGTGTTGCCTCGAAGATCACGGTGGTACGCAATGGTATCGATGTGTCCGGCTTTGTTCGTTGCGACGCGGAGGATGTGCGGTCCAAGTTACGGATCGACGCTGATGCGTTGGTCGTTGGTTTCTTCGGGCGCTTCATGAACCAGAAGGGCTTTCGATACCTCGCCGATGCGGTGTCGCGCATCAACGAAGCGGGCGGACGCCGCGTGGTTGTCGTTTGTGTCGGTTCTGGAGGCTTTTTGGCGCGAGATCGAAGAGATATCGAGGCCCGCGGCCTGAGCGCTTACTTCATATTTGCGGATTTCGTACCTCACGTCGGCGGCTTAATGAAAGGCGTCGACTGCGTCGTAATGCCGTCGCTCTGGGAGGCCTGCGGCCTAGTCGCTATGGAGGCGATGGTTGCCGGGTCCCCACTCCTGGCCACCGACATACCAGCGCTACGAGAGCTTACCGCGGGGTCGCCAGCGCATCTCGTTCCGGTGCGAGATTCCAAGGCCATTGCGTCAGTGCTGTCAGGATTCGATGTGAACAGAGAGCGCGCAAGCAGTGCCGCGTTCGCGGAGCGTGCGGCGCAACAGTTTGACGTCGGGCTGACCATTGCGGGAATACGGGATCTGTATGCGCGTCTTGCATGAACTCGCAGTGTGCGATCGGCGCTCGGGCTGGCCTAGTCAATGAAGCGTCGGCTGATTCTCAACACGGCTTCTAACTACGCGCTATTCGTGCTGCAGATTGCCGTTGCGTTCATCATGACGCCTTTGTACGTACGCTACCTGGGGCTTCGCGACTACGGCCTGTGGGAAGTCGTCGTTTCCATCATCGGCTATGCCGGTATGCTCGACCTCGGTCTGTGGCCGACGATTTCGCGCTTCGTCGCGAAGTACCAAGCAGAACGGAACCGCGGCCAGCAGGAGGCGACGTTCGCCACGGCGCTTGTGTTTATGAGCGTTGTGGGATTACTCGGTGCGTTGTTGACGGTCGTTCTGCTCGTAACGCTCGAATGGGACCTGTTCTTCGGTGGCGGAGAACTCACGACCTACTACCGGAGTTTTCTCGGGATCGTCGCGGTTAGCGTGATCATAAAGTTCCCCGGTATCGTCGCCGAGGCCTATCTTGAGGGACAGCAACGCTACGCCCTTAAGAATCTGTTCTCGATCATCAACCTCGTCGTCAGCACAACCATAATTTTTGCTCTCATCGACGGATCCTCGGGATTATTGCTATTGGCAACTGTTTCCGTGTTTGCGTCGGCGCTCAAGTACAGCATCTTTTTTACGCTGCTCTTCGTAAGGCAGCCGCAAGCATTTGGTTTCCAACTGTCTGCATGCTCCAGAGCGCATCTGGGAACGCTGCTGCGATTTGGCATCAAGAGTTTCGTTCAAGGCTTGTCCGGGAGGATCACGAACCAGTCTAGTCCGTTGATCATCGCTGCTGTCGCTAACAGCGCGCTGGTGCCGCTATTTACCATTCCTGCGAGCCTGGTGCGCTATGCGACCACGTTTCTCATGACCTCAACCCACGCATTTATGCCGTTGTTCACAAGCATGGCGGCAGATGGAGAGACCGGGAAGATTCGCGACATCTACCTTGTGTCCAATCGCGCGGTCGTGGGGCTTGGGGCATTAATGCTGCTGGGGATTGTCCTTGTCGGTCCCGCGTTCATCGCGGTTTGGATTTCGGATTCGGTTGCCGCGGACAGTCAAGTCATTCTCGCCGCACTGGCGTTTGGCGCACTTGGGCTTGCGCTCAATCCTTTCGGCTCGCGCTTCTTGACCGCAATCGACCAGCACGGGATCTATGCGCGCTTTTCTCCGATCTTTGCGGTCATTGGTGTCGCATTGAGCATCGTGCTGATGCTCAGATACGGGTTGCCAGGTCTCGCAGTGGGTGCATCGGCGCCGGTTGTCGTGTCGCTTCCACTGTTTGTCTCGGTGATGTGTCGTCATTTGGGTATATCGCCGCTCACTTACGTTGCGAGCTTTTGGGCGCCAGTCGTTGCAGGCAGCGCCGCAGCCTTGCTGACCTGGCAATTGATTATCGTCCCAATGCTTGCGATGGAGAGTTTCCTTTCGATTCTGATTGCGGCGGCCATGATGAGCGCTGCGTTTGGCGTCGCGTTTCTGACGCTCGACCTCCTGGGGTCGCCCGGTGTCAGCGTGGCGCGACGCTTCCTGGGTCGGGCAGCCGGGCATGTGGCCAGTGGTTAGTTCGGCCAGGCCTGGCGCGCGAGGTGCGCAGAGCCCGGGAACCAAACAGGGGTTTACTGTGCAAAGCCTCGATTGGGACGCGTTCTCGCGAATGGAAGCAGAATGGGATCGATTGGCGGCCGTCCGGGCAGGTCAGTCGCTGTTCTCCGGTTGGTCCTGGCTCGCAACATGGTGGGAGTCTTTCGGTGTCGATCGCGATGCGGAGTTTATCGGGCTCGTGGTCCGCGACCCCAACAGCGAGATCGTAGGCCTTGTGCCATTCAGTCGAACCACGGAGCGTGTGCGCCCCTTGATCCGTGTGACGCGACTACAGCTGCTCGGCGACTTCCACGGTGGGCCGCCCACAGTCCGCACGGAGTACCAAACGCTAAACATCGTGGACGCCCACCGAGTGGAGATTGTCACGGCAATTGGGGAACACTTGCTCGCGCGTCGCGACTGGTCAGATCTGGTGATAAAGGATCTCGATGCGTCTTGCGCCGGGATGCAATTGCTGTGCGATGTGCTTGCGCAGAACAGTCACTTTCGCTCGATCGGAGACGCGCTAAGCGATCGTACGTGGCGTGTGTCTACGGATGGCGCATTTGCCGAATACAAGGCCAGTCTCCCGCAAAGCCGCCGGCGAAGCATGTTTCACAAGCGAGATCATTTACTACGAGATAGAGACGTCGCGCTTGAGTGGGCGGATCGGGACCAGGTAGTCGAGTACTTACAGCAGCTGAATGACTTGCATGCGATTCGCTGGGGGCGGCCGGTATTCGGACCATCGCAGTTGAAGTTCTACCGTGAGCTGTGCAGTCACTACGTCAACCTAGGCCAGTTGCGGCTCAGCCGGGTTCGCGTAGATGGAACCGTGCGATCCGTGTTGCTCGACTTTGTGGACGGGCAGTGCGAATACAACCTGCAGCTTGGGTTTGATGATACTTGCTTGGGCTCGCGTTACTCCTTGGGCCTGATTCACCTCGGTTTCGCTATTGAGCATGCCTTTTCATGCCCGAATACGCAGGTGCTGGATCTGCTTGCGGGCGCGGGCAAGTCAACTAACTACAAAAAGGCATTCGCAACAGGCTTCGAGAATCTGCGGAGCGCGCAGTTTGTCCGTCGCGGTTTGACGCGGCCCATACATCGAGTTCGTGACTGGCGTCGCAACCGGCTGCGTCCTGTTCCGGGCGGCGCAATCGCGGTTGTATCCGCCGCGCATTCGGTAACCGGTTATCACACCGCAGTGGCATTAGCCAAGTCGGGTGTTTCCGTGGTGGGCCTCGCGTCCGCCCAAGGCAGCAATGAATTCATGCGCTCGCGGGTGTGGCGGGACTTCATACGAATCGACTACAGTGCCGCCGCTGTGATCGAGTCCCTACGACAGGTCGTCGATCGGTTCGCAGGTTGCGATGCTGTCTTTTTTCCATGTGACGACGAGTTGGTCGAGTATCTTGCAACGGCGGACTTTGAGTTACCTAAGCTTGTTCGTGTGGTGCTGCCCACGAAGCCAGCTATGCGGTTGCTGCTGCAGAAGACGGCGTTCTACGATTGGTCCATGCGGCAGGCATTGCCGGTACCGTGGTCAGCCAGCCTCTCTGCTGAAGTGTTGTCCCAGGACGAGCTGGCGCGATTCGAGCGGCCGTTTATCATCAAGCCGTCTGTGCGGGATAAGCGTTGGAATGATCACTATCCATCTGAAAAGCTGCTTCGGATAGAGACGGCAGACGATCTTGTCAGGATCGACTGTGCGGTATTGGCAACGCTCGCAGACGAGTACGTCGTACAGCAGTGGATTCCGGGCGATGACGACGCTGTCTATTTTGGTTTGTGCTTCTTCGATTCTGCGGGTCTATGTCGCGCAGTGGTCGGCGGTCGCAAATTGTTTCAGTGGCCACGGGGCGGCGGCAACACGGCCGCTTGTGTGACCTGGGATGACCCCGAACTGCTGGACCTTACGCGCGCCGTGCTACGGCATGCTGGAATGCGCGGCATTGGTTCTATGGAGTTCAAACGCGACGCGGACACGGGGCGCTACATGATGATTGAACCGACAGTGGGGCGCAGCGACCACCAGTCCTTTCTTGCGTTGTCTGCCGGCGTGAACATTCCAGTGCTGTCATTTCGCGCAGCGCTGGGCGAGGATTGCGACTGGGTTCAACCGAGCCGCAGTGCAATGTGGATTGATGATTTGGCGGTGGCCCGGCTCATTCGTCAGTCTGGCGTTCGCGCGGTTTTCGCAAGACTCAAGAAGTATTTTGTTGGCAAACCCAGCTTCATACGGATTCGGCTCGCGGATCCGCGGGTAGCATTTGCGTTTCTCGCCGCCATCTTGCGGCGGATCGCGCGCCAACGAAGAAATTGAGATTGATCGGCGTATTGGTTTAAGGAGGCGGGAATGAGCCGCTGGTTTCAGATTCTTGCTGACTCGTTTTTCGTCTACCGAAAGCGCATAGACAGCTTCAAAGCAACACAGGCCAGTCCCGCGTCTGGTGTCACACTGGAAGAGGTTGACCCCAGCAAAGACGCGGATCGCGAAGCAATGGCCGTCCTGTGGGCACGTGCCTACTACGATGACGCCGAGAGTGCCCTCGACGTAAGCAGAAAGCAGGTACAAGCGCTGTGGGACCGCGGCGACTTTTGCATGGGGCTGAGGCTCGATGACAAACTTGTTGGCATGCAATGGATGGCTTTCGGTGACGGAATCGCGTCCATGCAGTTTGCTCGCTGCCTCTCGCCCTACCAGGCCATGGTATTGGCGCATGATTCCTACATTGCCGAGGAAGGAAGAGGCCGACGGCTTCAAATCGATCTGCTGGACAAGGCCGTGGAAGTATCAGCGTCGCGCGGCGCAGTTTGGGTCTATAGCTTTGTCGGCGCCAGAAACTTCGCATCGGTGCGCAATCTCATGCGGTCCTTCGATGAGTACCAGTTGATGACCCACGTAAAGATCGACATTCCGCTCACTGCGGTGCACCGCTACCCTGGCTTCACGGAGGATGGCTGGCTGCGTTGTACAACGCCGCGCTAGTCGTCTTTTGCGACCGCTGTCTCCTGGGCTAGTTGTGCAAACTGACTGAACACGGCTTCCTCGCTGTAGCGTTCGATGCCGCTGTAGCTCAGATCGTCCGCAATCGACTGGCCACGGGCTTTTCGTTCCAGCGCATCTTCCAGCAGCGCGATAATAGGCTTAGGATCTTCATCCTGAAACAGGAATCCGCAGTTGCTGTCGCGGATCAAACGCGCCAGTTCACCTTCACGGCACACCGCAATGATGGGTCGTTTGGCGGCTAAGTATTCGAAAAGCTTGGAGGGTAGCCAACCTTCACGGCTTTTGTCCGAGAGGCCGGATGCAATCAGCAAAAAATCGGCGTGGCGACAGCGCTCGCGCGCCTCGTGCTGTGGGACCCTCGTGATCAATGTGACGATATCCGAAATGCCCAGTTCCGCGATGACGCGGGGCGTCGTGGCGTCGGCAACGCCGACAAGGTCAACGCGCAGTCGTTCCGCGATGTGTTGCCATTGAGCGGGGCTGCTGCGGCGTTTCCATTGTCCTAGCGCACGAAAAAACGTGTATGGGTCTTTCGCCGGATAGAAAATGCCCGTGTAGACGACTCGAACAGAGGTGTCGTCCGGGACATGGACATCCTTTGGCGGGCCATCGTCCATCGCGTAGGAGTTGGTGATGGTTCGGAACTTTCCAGCATCAAGACTGGGAAATCGACGTCGCAGGACGTCGGTGTAACCTTCCGTCGTAGAGATAACGAATCGAGCCTTGCGCATCGCGCGGCGCTCGATGGTCCGCGCGATGATGTGCGGCTGGTCATGCCGTCCCGTGCGAACGAACTGATCCCAGGGGTCGCGCAGATCAACGATCCAGGGTAGATCCCGATGTGCGCGCAGCAGCAGCCCAACCACATGAAGCGAGTGTGGTGGTGTTGACGTAACAAGTACTGATGGTGTGCTGGGATCGCGTTGCGAGAGCAACGCCTCGATACGCTTCGCCATCGACCGCGCCAGATCGAGTTCACTATCGAGTCCGGTGACTTTCGAACCCAGAAGCCTTGTCATCTGGTGCCAACGCTTGACGAAACGCGACCTCGGCTGCGTCTGTGACCGCCCCGTCTGCGCCGGGTGGCACTGGATGCGATCAGGCAGCGAGTCAGCAAGATCTGACTCCAGCGCGTTGAAATCGTGCGGACCGTGAACGACGTCGACGGTCCAGCCGACGTTGGCCATGTGTCTCGCTAGCCGAAACGGCCGAATCGCTCCAACGATGTTGGTAGGGGGGAAGTATCGGCTGACGAGTATCAGATGGGGTGTCACGGGCACGCTTCAACCGCCATCAGACGTACGTGGCAACCGAATGACTCGGAGATTGCCGTCCGGCGTCACCCAGCCGCTCGCTTCCCCGACTTGGTCAATGAGCGCTTGCTCCCATCTATTGTGGACGCGCGCGCGCTCTCCCAACAGAACCCAGACGTCGCTGTCGCGGCGCAGCTCGTCGAGGTCGTCCGCCGACGCAATTAACGGCAGGTTCGACCATCGCTCAATGGTCGCGTTACGACAGGCTTGCCCGCGAAACCGGTTGTCCGACTCGTCAAGGTAGACATAGTCGGCGCTAAGATAGGGTGTCGCCTCGGTTAGCGTTGTAACCGTAACGCTTCCCGTACCGGCGCGCGCCTCGATGTACCGGGCCGCCCCGTCGAAATCGAAGCGCTTGTAATAGTGCGAGACCAAGCGTGTTGGCAGGCCCACACGGAAGTTGGTGTCGTAATCTGCAATTCCGATGATTCGAGCCGGTTGAAAATCCGGTCCAAACAGAAAAACCACGACAAGTGCGCCGGTCGCAACGATTCGGCGGATCGAACGTCGCAAAGCGACGCTGCCGAGGACGGCGCCGAAACCATGCACGAACGCGATCAACAGGAGCGGGTACAAAAAGAACGCGTACCGCGTTTCCGTGAACGTTGTGGATAGCAGGCCCAGCACGGTGATGGACAAGACGATCGTTGCCAGTAGAACGGAGACATGGTCGACGTCGTCCTCCTGCCGTTTCGTGAGTAAGACCCGTGCGATTGCCAAGGCGACGCCGAAGAACAGCAACAATGCGAAGGGCCCAAAAACAGCAAACCAAGGTCTGACGAGACTGTCGAGCGCGTTCGGATAGTCGATGAGTGCGATGAGCACCCGCTTCAGTTCGCTGAATCCGTCCGGCACCACAAGGGCGAACAGCGCCCATATGAATCCGCCGGCAAGCAGCATCCATGTGGCCGTAGCCGGCAACCAACGATTCACGAAGTGGTTGGGGGCCAGCCAACCGCTAACGCCAAAGCCAGCGGCCAACAGTAGGGCCAAGGTGAGCTGGTTCGCAGTCAACGCCGCGCCAACGGCAATGAGCGCGATCAGCGCGTGTCCCCGCACAGCGCCACTACGCGCCGCGCGCGCCAGCAGGCAGGCCGCCACTACCAGGGTTCCGACTGACGCCAGTATTGCGGGCACGCTGTGCGATAACCAGAGCAGTTTTGGAAGCAGGACGTCGCCTATCGTGCTGCCTCCAGTCGCCGGCGGAAAGGTATCGGTCGTAAACTGCGCGCCCAATCGAAAGTCGGTTTTGAGGAATGCAACGGTCCCAACGATCGCCAGTATGAAGAATGCGTTTAGACCTGCGGGTCGCAGCGACTTGCGAAACACGGGCAAGAGCAGGTTGGACAACAACAGAAAAATGCCGCCTTCCCAGACCAGAGGCGCCAGGATCGAGGAAATCACCAGGGGTCTGTACGTGGCCGCCGATGGCCGCGAAATCGCGCGCAGCAAAAACACCTGGTGCCAGACGAACAAGGCCTGAAAAGGTGCGTACATGCGGGCGAATCGCGCCATTTCGATGTGCCAGATCGACACGCTCAGTATGATGGCAACGCCGATCGCCGCGGTACGGTGGGTGCTCTCCCGAGTCAGAACGTAGGCACCTGCAATTGCCAGTACGCTACAAAGCGCGGGTACTAGCCGAGAGGCATATTCAACGTCCACGCCTATCGCAAGCAGGGGCATCATCAAGGCCTGGATCAATAGACCGCGGACGTAATACCCGCCACATGGAAACGCAGGGAGGCCCGTCTCTAGAAAGTTGACGGTGGACCGGTACAGGAAGAATTCGTCGGTCGTCAACGACCAAGTGCCCAGGCCTCTGAAGCGAACCCAGGCTGCGGCGAACAGCAGTAACGACAGCCCAAGCAGTTCGCCGCGTGACCAAGTTGTTGTTTTCATTGTCTTCGGCTACGTCGCGCCCAACAAAGTGCACGCGACGCCGTGATCCCGCATAAATGCCTCGCCGTGGGCATTGTACTGCCTGCAAGGGTTTGGCGCGACGGTGCTCAGCACCCGCGCGAGACTTGCAACTCGGCACGCCAGGTGATCTCCAATGGGTAAGATCAACCTGGCAGCCAGTGGGGCGAGTCTCCGTCGGTCAGAACGGGCCTGGGCTCTCCGGTGGACTCGGGCAATCCGACTGGCACAAGGGAAACCCATTCTGGTTGACGTTGCCATTTTCGTCGACGACGTAAAGATAGGCTGCATCTAGGCTGGCAATCGCGCCGCGGTTCAGACGGAACTGAATCTGATTGTTGTTCCACTGAACCGGTATTTGCAATTCACCCACCGACGTTTCGCTCCACGTGGGCGTCGACTTAATCTCCACGCGTGCGCGCGAGTTCGTCACGTAATAGTCGGTTATCTGCCACGTTGCATTGTTCCACTCTGCATCGCCACTGCCATCGAAACCCAACAAGCGCGGAACCAAGCCGTCAGCCTGCGGTTCGCTGAAATTGTTAATCGTATGCAAATTGGAGCCGTTGACGCGTGCATTGATGGTATTGCTGTCGAGCGAGAGGTACAGCTCCATCCGATTCCATTGGTTCACCTGTCCATTGAAACTTTTCCAGCTCGGACCGCCACCGTCGTAGGTCAGATGCATCTGCGTCCACGACACACGTGCGTCGGGGCTGCTGCCCGACGAATCCCAGACTCGAATGAACTTGTGGGAGCCGCCGGCACCATTGTCCGAACTCGTGGGCGAGTAGTCCGGTTTGAAGTACCAGCTAATGTAGAGCTGCCGAGTATCTCCGGCGGAAGGATCCGGTATGCCCGCGGGGTCGCCGATCCAGGCGTCATTGCCGCTGAAGCGGCCTTCGTACACTGAATTCCTGACGCCTCGGAAGCTGCCCGAGCGCTCTAAGTAGACGCTGCCCTCGTTGTCTTTCCAAGGCATGCTGCCACCCACGGGAACAAGGCTGTCGTCCGCCACCGATGTGTAGGCCTCCACCTTGTCGCCGTTAATCCAGGCCTGGTCGACCTGGTCGAAGAAGTAGGGCGTCGGCGAATCTGGCGTTCCGAAGTCCGTACCCAGAATCTCAATGATTGATTCGTCCGTGAGCGTGCCATCGACCGAACTGATCTCCGGGTCGGCGGAAGCGGCCCCACATAGCGTGGCAAGCGCCAGAGCGGATGCCAGCGATTTGGCTTGATTATCCATATATGGTCCTGTAATTGCTTATCGCAATCGTTGAACGAGCACCGCGTGTGAATCAGGGTGCCGTATGCGCGGATTCTGTCTCCGTAGCCGCAGCGATTTCAAGTGACTCCAATCTGCGACATAAGCGCGTACAAGTAAAAAGTATTAAAAATCATAGAGCTATGATTCAAACTCGATGTAGTGCGGTGCTCGCAAATCGCAGGATCTTTCGCATCCGTTTGGCAAGTGGACGGTGGTTTCGGCTTTGCAAGACCCTGAGAGAAGCGAATAGCGCCTGTTCTGCAACCCTGGGCTTGCTCTGTGTCGATTACCTCACGGACCCGCGCCTCGAACGTGTGATCACAGTCACAGAATTCCAGTGTTAAATCCGCGGCGCCCTCGAGTCGGCATACCGATGGCATCAAGTCGGCGATGTTGCCTGTGATCGGTCGCCGCGCGCGGGCACAATACACGCCACGCGCGTGCAAAGGATGACCCCGTAACATGACGATCGCCCGCACCAAAAACGACGTGTCCACACCCCGGTTTGTCGAATTCGATATCCTTCGGTTCCTGGCCGCGTTCGTTGTGGTGTGCTACCACTTTGGCGCTCCCAACGTCATAGGCACCTTCGACGGCTCGCGCGTCGCTACGCTTGTACAGAGTGCGACACAGCTCGGCTATCTCGGTGTCAACGTATTCTTCATCATCAGCGGTTTCGTGATACTGGCGTCCGCGTCCGGCAAGTCTGCCATTGACTTTGCAATATCCCGATTCTGTCGCCTCTTTCCGACGTACTGGGTTTGCCTGTTATTAACTGCGGCGGCGCTGGTCGCCGTCGGTGCTGTCGTCACAACACCCGAGTTCTTCGTGCAGGTGCTCGTCAATGCGACGATGCTGAATAACTATGTCGATGTCGACAGCGTCGATGGTGTCTACTGGACGCTGCACGTAGAACTAAAGTTTTACGCCTTGGTGTTCCTTCTGTGCCTCGTAGGGTGGGTTGATCGAGTACGGTGGTGGTCAAGCGTCTGGCTCGCGATCGTACTTATCCACGCGGCGACCGGTTATCCGCGCCAGCTGGGGTGGATCATATCGCCGTCCTATTCTGCGTACTTCATTGCGGGCATCGGTTACTTTCTCGTCGCCTCGCGACGCGATACAGCCTGGGGCGTGGCCCTACTCACAATCACGATACCTATGACTGTCTGGCACGCAATTGGCCAGTCTCGTGACTTCTACCCTCTGGACCCTGACACCGCGAGGATCGCGGCACCAACAGTAATCGCGCTCGTCCACCTCACACTGATTGCTTTGGTGGCATTCGGCGGCCGTATGCGGGCGAGTCGTTCGCTGTTTGTGCTGGGCGGGTTAACCTACCCGGTGTACTTGCTTCACAATCAGGCGGGCAAGGCCGTCACAGACGCGTTGTCGGCGCAGGGCATGTCGCTCGCGGCGTCGATGACCTTAGTGCTTGTGACAGTGTTTGTGCTTTCATTCTTGGTTCATCGCTACATCGATGCCAGACTCGCCAGCCAGTGGCGCCGTTTTCTCGTCACCCGATTGGGCTCCCAAAGACAGGCGCGCCGATCGGCGCGCGACACCGCGATCGCCGACTGACGGTCAAGGCAACGGCGTCTTGGGTGCAACGGCGTCTATTTGGTCGACGAGTCGCTGCTCAATGTCCTGCCATTGCGCCTCAAACTGCTTTCGCAATGACCTGATTTCGGCGCGTCTCTTGTCACTGTTGCCTGCCATCCGCCGGACGGCCTCCGCAATCGCGATGGGGTTTAACGCGGTGTACTCAACGCCCGTGGAAAAGTAGTCGCGGATCGCTAGCGTGTCGGACATGATCAAGGGTGTGCCGACGCTTATTGCCTCGTAGGCCCCGCAATTGAGGCAGTAATCTAGCGTCGTGAGCGGCATGATCGCGTCCGCATCGATCAGCAGATTGGGATAATCGGCTTCATCGACGAATCCGAGGAGTTCGATGTTGTCCGGAATCGTCGCGCTCCGTTCTCGCGCTGCGAGAAACCGTTGTGCATTGCCGGTGACCTTGATCCGGAAGTCATCCCCGAGACGTCTCGCTGCATCGAAGACCTCTTCCACAGGCTCGTCATCTGCGAAAGTACAAATGAAGACGACCGTGAACGGACGCTCTGAGTCGATCTGATGGGCCCGTGTGGCGCCCAGATCGGGCAGACGATCCGGCATCACAGCCGGGGTACCGCCTTTCTTCGTCACAATGTCGGCGAGTTGGGGGTTGGTAACGATAGTAATGTGTGCGAGTCGCAACGAGATGTCGCTGAGCGCGCGAAACAGCATGTAGACGGGGTGATACTTCTTGCTGGGGTGCTGCGCGAAATTGGAGTGCCGGTCGACGACGACCGTGCTGCCCTGCAGTCGCCCGACCAGGCCAGCCCACAACGCGAGTACGATTGAGGGGTTCTGGACAAAGAGGAGACGCGGTCGCCGCGCCCGCAGCAGTTTCCACGTGGCCCACATCAACGGCCAGTACTTTAAGAGTCGGTTCTTAAACCGGGGTTGAATGACTATTAGCTCCAACCCCAACACCTCTGCAAGGGTGAGGGTACGTCGGTGAGCTTGCCAGGTCAGAAAAATGGCTGGGGTGTTTTCTGCCCATTGTCGGGTCGCCGCTTTGGCAGGTTTCGTTGTCGTCACTGAAGCGACCTCGCGGTTTTCTCGGGGGCCCGCGCCTTGATGAGTCGCATTTTGCCCGAACGCTCTCGGGCAATGGCGTCGACCGTTTCAAAGGTGATGCGTGTTGTCGGATCGAAGTCGTTCAGGATCCTCTCTGATACATAGTGTGTTGCGGATTCACCGAATCCCGCCCCGGGGACGAGCCGTATCAAGAGTTCCTGTGCGCCCTGTTCTATGATTTGGAATGCCTCAATTCCCAGCTCTTGCTGCTTTGCTTCTTCCATGATGTACATGAAAAACTCGGGATGGTAGTCGCGACCTTGAGAGTCGCGAATGTAGTCGTAAGCGCGCCCAAATACATGCGAGATGACGGGTAGACTGCGGCCACAGTCACAGGGGGCGTCTGCCCATGCCGCGAAGTCTCCTGTCCGGTAACGAATGAGTGGCAACGCGAGGTTGTTGAGTTCTGTAATCGTGAGTTCACCGGGTTCCCCGGGCGCGCATGGCTCGCCGTCTCTGAGGATCTCGACGATCATATTCTCCGCCATCACATGGAGGCTGCCCCGCTCGCATTCGTGTGCTACCGAGCCAAGTTCGCCACAGCCGTACTCGTTGAACACCGGTCGATCGAAGCTCGACGTAATGCGCTCGCGCATGGCGTCGGTCAGTACCTCAGAGGTGGAGATAATGCTCTTGACTGAGCGTGCGAATCCGGTCCTTGCCTCGGATTCGAAGTCGGCGAGACGGGCGATCAGGGAAGCGTAACCATAGATGAAGGTTGGCTTGAACCGCCGCATACGCTCGCAAAACTCGGCTAGGTCTTCATCCGAGGTACCGAACGCAGACAGGCGTCGTCGGTTGGCAATAAAGTCGATGAGTCGTGCTCGGTTGCGCGGCCAGGTGCCATGCGGGATGCCCCACAGACGGGCCTGACGGTCTCCTATGGTCACGCCCGTCCACTCGTAACTGCGCCAGGTTGCGGCGAGTTCTCGCGCCAGAGCGTCACGGGTTTTGGGGATCGTGATGCTTTGACCTGTCGAGCCGCCCGTCGTCTTTGGCGTTAGCAGGAAGAATCGCTCACTGCTCCGATAGCGTTCGCCGCCGCGGATAATGTCGGTCTTGGTGACAGGCGGAATGTTGGCGAGCAGCTCGCTTACAGAGTGCTCGGGGCCAGCTCGCGAAACGTCGATATCGCGGTAGGCTGGCACGTAGTTGCGAGCGTAGGCAAGCAACTGAACAAGCTTTCGGCGCTGCATCTCGAGCTGCGCATCTTCAGATACGTATTGACTGTGCCGGAGCGACCGAAGATATCGGGGCACGTTCTGGCCGCGCAGGAACACTGTCGGATAGTAAACGCCGTATCGGAACAGCGTAGACTGCAGGTCTTGCATGATCGAACTCGATTGATCGTCGGAACCGTCGATCGGTTACTCGGAAGCGTCAGCCGGCAAATTGATCCTCTCGGCAATGGCGTATTCCTTGTCAGCCTTCGCGTTGGCGAATATCACCAGCTCGCCGACAAGGCCCAGCGCAAAGAGCTGTGCACCCAGAACGATCATAAGCGTAGTGATCACTAGCGCCGGCCGGTCTCCCAATTCGACCCCGAAGAAGAGCCTTTGCACCACGATAAGGCTCAGGATCAGACCGCCCAGTATGAACAGGCTGCCACCGACAATGCCAAAGAGGCGGAGCGGCTTCTTCGTGAAGCGGGTCAGGAAAAACACTGTGACGATGTCGAGGAATCGGCGAAAGTAGACCACCGGTGCGTAGACGCGGACGCGCGACTCCGAGGTCGACTGACGAATACTCTTCTCCTCAACCGCGAGTCCCCGGTTCGCAGCCAGCATGGGCAGAAATCGATGCTGATCGCCATACAGATGGACTTCTTCCGCTACGCGTCGCTTCAGCAAGCGGACACCGCAGCCCAGGTCGCGAAAGTCGTAGCGCGTAATGCCCTTGATAAGTCGATGAAACGTACGCGTCATCCACTGATTTAGCGCGGAATCTTGTCGTGGCCATCGCCTTGCGATGATCATGTCTTGCTCGTCGAGGCTCGCGAGAAGCTGCGCAAGGTCTTCGGACTCGACCTGTCGATACGCCGGTAGCGTCATCAGGACCGGCGCGTCGCTATTCTCAAAACCGATACTCAAGGCATTCGCCTCGCCAAAACTCCGGGCAAGCTGGAATATTTTGATGGGGAGGCCTGCGGCAGCTGCTGCTTCGACCTGTTGTCGGCCTTTCGGGTAATGGCCGTCGAAGACTACGGTGTAATCGATCTCGCCGATGACCGGGCTTAGGACGGCGTGGTATTCGTCGATCAGTGTTGTCAGATCGTCGTGACGTTCTGTCACAGGAATGACCACGCTCAGCGCGGGAATCACTACGGGTTTCTGTTCAGTCATGGCTGAGTATCCGGTTTGCCGAAGTCATCGACGACGCGCTCACTCGCAGTCAGAAGGGCCAACTCATGAACACGAGTTCGCCGGCTGCGAAACACGAGCTCGCCGATCGCGCCACAGGTAATCATGAAGACGCACAGTCCGACGAGCTGCACTAAGACGGCACTCCAAACGACGAGCGAGTCGTCGCCTTGCAGCGACCTTACGGCGATTACGATTGTGATTACCATGGCAAGCAAAGCTGCTGGTAGCGACATCAATGCAAATCCAGCCAAGGGGCGACTCGCGAATCGCGTCACCGTCTTGACGATCAACAGATCGAACAGGACGCGGTAAATACGGCCGAGGCCGTACTTGGACTCGCCGAACTGGCGCGCATGGTGCCGAACGGGAATCTGCTTGACACGCGCCCCGGTGATGCTGGCCATGGCGGGTATGAAGCGATGCAACTCCGAGTACAGCGGCACGTGTTTGATAACACTCGCCTTGTAGGCCTTGAGTGAGCACCCGTTGTCCTTGATCGGCACCCCCGTGACCTTCCCGATCAGGCGATTTGCGATGATGGATGGAATCTTCCGGGTGATCAGCTTGTCCTGTCGCTTTACGCGCCAGCCGACTACGAGATCTACCTCGTCGTTGATGTGTGAGACCAGCTCGGGAATATCTCGCGGGTCGTTTTGCAGGTCGCCATCCATAGTGACGAGAATACGGCCACGGCCATGGTCAATTCCGGCAGCCATGGCCGGGGTCTGCCCATAGTTGCGACGGAATCGAATAAAGCACAGTTCTGGGTGTTCGGCGCACAGATCCCGGACGAGTTCCGCCGTACGATCGCTGCTGCCGTCATCGACAAACAGGATCTCGTAGCGATACGAGGTCTCGTCTAGTGCTGACTTGATGGCATTGAACATCAGCGTCACATTCTCCTCTTCATTGAAGAGGGGAACGACGACAGAAAGATCGATTTCCGATGGCCTATTCATTATGTATGAGCGTCTACGGCGTCCTGTCGCCTGCGTTCACTTGGATTCCCGCAGTCTTGAATGCACGTCCTGGTTCCAAGCGACCGCTCACCCGCATTATGCGGTGCGAGAAGCACTTTCAGCCAGCTGTCGCATCACAGTGCAAAGTGTGATCCAGTTCAGGGGTTCAAGCGCGCTAGAGCAGTCCTTCGTCACGGTACCACTCGTAGGTACGCCTGAGGCCCTCGTCCAGCCCGACAGCCGGCTGGTAGTCGAGATCCTCCTTGGCGCGTTCGATCTTGAACGCCCTGTTTTGGCGGAACCAATCGACGCGTCTCGGGAAGATTGGCGGGGTAATGCCGAAAGGCTTACACACTTTTTCGACGATGTGACCCACCGCGACTACGGGCCAAACTGGGAAATGCGGGACGCGCACTTCCTGGTCCATGGCGCGGGCTACTCTGCGGACGAGATCCTCGATCCCCACATACTCCTCATCAGCAATGAGGTAGGTACCGCCGAGTCCCCTGTCCGGCGCCATAGACAACACCAGCGCGTCGACAAGGTTATCGATGTATAGCGGGTGGTAGAGCGTCTTGCCGGAGCCGAACATTGGAAACGTACCAGTCTTTACGCGCTTGAAGATCATAAAGAAGCGCTCTGGATCGCCAGGCCCGTAGATCGCAGCCGGTCGCAAAATCGTCGTCGGCAGGCCCTTATCAAAAAACTCCTTAACGACAGGCTCGGCGAGGTACTTTGTTCGTTGGTAGTAATCCGCCGGCTGAATCGGGGCATCCTCGCCGCCCGGCGGGTTGTCAATGTTTCCATGTACGCCGCACGTGCTGCAGTACACGAACTTTTTCACACCATGTCGCGCAGCCGCCTCAAGCACGATTCGTGTGCCACCAACATTGACCTCGTCGTAGTGACTCTCCGGCACATTGAGTTCACGAAACGCTGCGGCGAGATGCTGCACAGCGTCCACGCCCTGCATCGCCTGTTCCACGACAGCCGCGTCCGTAACCGAGCCGATTACCACGGTCGCTCCGAGATCACTGAGTTCTTGCGTTTTGTGCCCTTCCTTGTAGTCGAGTGCGACGACCGAATGTCCGTCCGCGAGTAGGCGCTGTACGAGCGCTTTCCCTGTAAAACCGGTTCCACCTGTAACCAAGACGTGCACGGGCTTTCTCCCCAAAATTATTATGTGATCTCGATGTGATGCGCGACCGAATCGACTTGCGCAGCGGCGATTCCCCGCACGCCAGCCAGCGCTGCGCGTGAATGATCAAGCTGCGCGCGGGTGTGGTCAAGGTCCCAGTCCATAACCTCGGCCATTGCCTTTGCCAGTGCGGCGATCAGGGGTTCGCCGCCCGCGGACAGCGTTGCGACTGGCAAGCGGCGACGCACTAGGTCGTCGAGCGAGAGCGCAGCCTCGTGCGCCGTGCAATATTGCGCGACGGCGTCCGCCTGGGCGGCAAGGCCATGCGCCTGCCCCGGAGTCTCCAGCAAACGGGCGAGGGCTTCCAGTGGTTCAGGGTATTGATCGAGTCTTTCCGTGGTTTTGACTGCGAACTGGTAGAACGAGACATTGCCTTGCATCGGCGCGCTGCCCATGACGCCAACGGCTGGTGGCTGTAGCTCGAGTTGGTCCAGAGCGCTGGCCGCGACCAGCGCCGCCGTCGTCCACTTTACGCCGCCAATGGCAGCATAGCCGCCCCTGCCAGACTTGGCTTTCGTGACCTCAAGCGCATCATGGCTGCGCAGTGCCAAGCCATTGGCCTCTGCTGGCAAGTGGCCCCATTGCACCGCCAAAATGTCGTCCACGCTCAAAGAGGTTGGCGCGATCGCCGCATTGATGTGCGTGATGAAGTCGTCCAGGACGTCGCTCGACGGCGCTTTTCCCGAGTCTCGGACGTAATAAGTGCCAATCGTCGTCGTAGATTGCCCGGGCACAAGGAATAAGTCGCCTTGCGGTATGCTGTTGCCTGGAATGCCGTCAACAGATCGCGCGGCGATGGCTGCAGCAGATGCGACCGGCAGGTTGGAACGAGCAACTACCACGTTCAGCGCTGTCATCAGCTCGGCGATGGGTGCCGCGGCGGCGTCGGGGCGCTGCAGTGATCGATCGACATCGCGGTCGCGTTCCAGCCAGGGACCGCGAGAATCGATGACGTTCGCAGCAGCAATCGTCAGCGCGCGGCCGGATGGGACATCCTCTGCGTCGACGGTGAACCCCGACTCGCTTGATCTCCTCAGTCTTCTAGCCACCACGTAATTGGCGACAATCGCGCCGCGTGTGGCGGCTGCGCGCAGGTAGCCGAGGACGATCCGATGCGGTTCGGCAATCAACCCATCCCACCATTCGAAACCACGCACCGCCTCGGTCGACCCGATACCCGGCAGTGCATCAGAAAGCTCCGTCACATTCAGGAGCTTGCCCGACGGGAGTCGCTTTTCCTTTATGACGCCATCGTTTCTTGACCGACTAATCAGTCGATTCAGCCACAAGGCAACGGAAACGAAGAGGGGGTTGCGCACACTGAGCCATGGCGTGGAAGCGACGCAGCGCAGCGGCGTCATTGCGCTCGGAAAGCACCGAAACAAGTGGCGACGGGCTGCGATTGACGCCACGGAGCGACGTAAGTCCAGTGTTTGCAGGTAGCGCAACCCGCCATGTGCAATGCGCAGGCTGTTCGCACTAGTCGCGCCGCCCAGGTCGCCCGCGTCAACGATGGCCACGCGAAGCCCGGCCGCGCTTGCGAGCCACGCTGCCGCAGCGCCGTGTATTCCGGCGCCGATCACGACGACGTCGAATTGGCATGCGCCAAGCGCGTCGAGATCTCGCTTCATCCGCCCGCCACGCGGAGGGCCGCCAGCCGATCATAGATCGCTGCAAGCCGCTCCTTAAATCTTGAAAGTGAATACTCTGCTTCGACCTTTTGCTTCGCATTGGCAGCGAGTGTCGACCTGAGCTGATCATCATGTACCAGGCGTGTTAGCCCACTGGCCATGGCTGCCGCGTCAGTGTTGACGAGTTCCGAGCTCGTCGAGTCCAGCACCTGCGTGTGAGAGCTGATTCGCGTGGCGAGGATGGGTTTGCCGGCGGCCATGTAAGAGTAGATCTTCATGGGCGTGTTACCACCCGTCAGACGGGGCGACAATAGAATGTCAGCTTGCTCGAGGTAGGACTGTAGCTGCTGCACCGGTCGCGGTCCCAGCAGCGTCACGCGATGCTTGCAGCCGAGGCTATCGATCAAGGCGCGGGTGTCTGCAATGTCACCATCGTTGCCGCCAATGATCAGCACGTGCGCTCTTGTTTCAGAGTCCAACAGTGGCAGTGCCTCAATAAGCCGCTGGACGCCCTGGTAGCGTTCAAGGTTGCCGACATACAGACACAATGCTTCGTCTTTGGCGAGGTAAGTACGAAGTTGTTCCTCGGTCGGCTGCTGGTCCGTCTCAAGTGGCGTGTCCGGCAGCAAGAACACGCGGTCGGCTTGCTTCTGAGCTAGCGCGGCATCGGCAAGCGCGTCGCACACAGCGACGACCAGGTCCGACTGCCGAATGGCCCAATTCTCCGCGGCCCGCAGGCTTGGCGCACCCAGCGCAAACAGTCTGTTGGCATTGGCCAGCTGATCCGACAGAAGCGAGTCCATGTCGTACACCACGCGAGTCGATGTGTTGCGCGTCAGCCAGCGTGCTGGAAAAACGGCTTCCTCAACCGCATGCACGACATCGTACTGCTTAAGCCGCAAGAGTTGCCGCAATTTGGTGGCGACAAATAGATCACAAACGATCTTCTTCATCGAAAAGCCAATCGGGACCGATGTTATCCAGCCAAGCGACCGTATTCGGATGTGCGTGATGCCCGGCAGGTCGACATCTTGTCCGACGTGGTAGGTCAGGAGGTCAACGGTATGGCCCAGCGTGACTAAGGTTTGGCACATCTGGCGCACCGCTATCGGTGTGCCGCGTTCCTCATAGAACGGTTGCGGTGCGACGACGAGTACTTGCATGCGATTAGCCGCCCGAAACGAGGTCGGCGCGGAGAATGACGGGCGAACCTAGTCGATTCGTCAGCCCGATCGCGCGCAGGCCTCGTTCTATCATCTGTAATGGGCGGGCGCCGCGGGCGGCCCGGTGGAGGCCCATCGGAAGCGCGAATTGGGCCTCTTGACGGGTGACGTCAAATCCCTGCGAATTGAGTGGTTCGGCCAACTCGTTCGTCGAGAAGCTAGTGTAGGTTCTCGTGTTGCCTTCGATGCGTCGCTTGAGCGGAAAAAGTAATGGGGTCAACGCGTTCAAGCCCCCGACTCGCGGGTAGTCGAAGACAATCGCGCCACGGCAGACGCGGCACCATTCGCCCAGCATCTGCTGCCAGTTGTCAATGTGCGATATCAGCCGCACGGATATGACGAGATCGAAACTCCTGGCGTCAAAGGGCATCGCCAGATGGTCACCGATAACGATGTTACATGCGGCATGTTTCGACAGTACGCGCTCGCTGCCGCACAGCTCCGACGATGACAAAACGGTGATATCGCAATCGCGTTCGAGGAGCTGTTCGATGAGCTGACCGTGCGCGCCCCCCGCGTCGAGCACGCGCACGCCTCTCATGTCGCCCAGTACCCGATCAATACAGTCTCTTTGGACTTGCAACAGGTACTCGCCCGCTGATCCCTGAAACCGTGCCGCATAGCCATCAGAGGCTGTCTCGATATCAGGGGTTTCTCGGTCTTTGGGTGCCGTAGTCGTCATTTGTTGAGGCGCAGCCCGATCTGGTTTCTAAGGAATGGCAGTGTGGATTGTCGTCGACCGAAACTTCTGACCTGCCAGTCTCCATGGTTTAACAAGTTGCGGAACGATGCCGCCGGTACATCGGGATCGAAAGTGCCTTGCAGCAACGTGCCGAAACGGCCCACCCGCGCCTCATCCCAGCGTAACGGCAAGGGATCCGTACCGCACAGGCTGCGAAAACCTGCACGACGTGCTTTCGTAAACAGCTTCGGTGTGCCCCATACACGCGGTCGGCCATGGATGTCGCCGATAAAGAGACCAGGACGCGGCTCGCTGGTGAGCACCGACGCCAGCCGTTTTGCGCGTTTCCCAAGCCACTTGCCCACTCCCCAGGGTAGGACGGTGGGGATGTCGCGATCGCTGGAGATTTGTAACAGTTCGTCGAGGTTAATACCGTCCGCAACGCGATCCCTTTCGGCGAGCCAAAGCACTTCGATTCGTTCACTCGTAACTATCTGTGCTCCGGCCAGCACAAAAATCTCATCCCCATGTTCGTTGATCATGCGAACCGAGGACGCCTCATGAGTACGGGTTGGCTTCCATCGCGACGCGTCCGTGCGGTTTTCGGCATCTCGAAGCAAGTCCCCGAATGCATCCCAATGACCCCCGTCAGTGAGAACTAAGAGCCGATAGGTCGGCGTCTCACTCATTTCAATCGCACTGGCGAGATTGGTCTGCGCGGCGTCGAAGTATCGGTCGCGATCAAACGCCGAATAAAAGTGCGCATGCGTGTCTGCTGCGATCACGTTTGCCCTGCCCAGGTGCTTAGTTGTTCTGCCACGATCCCCAGGCGGGATGATGCCCAAACGGGCTGAGGGCGGCAATGACGGGTTTCGCACTGGACGCTGTGACGCGCGTTGCGTGCGGCCCCAATTTGGCACTATCGTGTCGCTTCCTGAGCGGAAGTCGACTGGCGTTATCCGCGTTATGTGAATCCTTTCATTGCAGTATCCAAAGCGCGACATCGGCTGCAGGGCAGGCTGGGTGCCAATGCGGCGGATGCACACGAGGAGTCCTACGACATGAAAATTGGCGTTGTACTGAGGCGATTTCTGACACCGTCTCCAGTCGTGTCAGTTCTGGCGGTCCTTCGGTTTCGGGCTTTTATCAGCCTGCGGGCAGAAGTCGAGCTGTCTGATCGATTGCACCTCGGCAGAGGCGTCCGAGTGAGTTCGTTCACTAAGATCAAGGCGACGCACGGCGAGGTGCGTCTTGGCGCGCGAACGTCGATTGCAACAGGCTGCTTCATCTCAGCTGGTGAAAACGGCACCTTGATCGGTTCCGACTGCCTGATTGGCCCCAACACAACGATCGTCTCAGGTGCCTGGCGCTTCTCGCGGCTGGACGAAACGTTCGAGTCTCAGGGGCAGTCGTCTAAAGGCACGGTTATCGGTGACAACGTGTTCGTCGGTGCGGGCAGCGCTATTCTCGACGGTGCTAGGATCGGCAGCGGTGTCATGATTGGCGCCAACTCGGTTGTGTCCGGCACTGTGCCCGACAACGCCATCGTGCAGGGCAATCCTGCCAAGGTGGTATTCGTCCGTCGATGAACTCACCGCAAGCTGACGGGAGCGCGATGTGACGCAATCAGATGGTCTGGCGAGACGATTCGCCAAGAACACGACAGCGCTCGCCCTTGGTGGCGTGTTTGCTCAGACTGCGATCATCCTGGTCGAGGTGCTGATGGCGCGCGGGTTAGGTACCGAGGCTTACGGTATCTTTGCAACCACGCATGCATTCACGATCTTGGCGATATTGGTGTTCGATCTGGGCTCCACGGCGTGGACCATCCAGGAAGGTTCACGTCATCCCAAACAGCTCGCCGCGCTCTTTGGCAACAGTCTGCTGCTCAAGACGACGGCTTTCGCCGTCCTTTACGCTGTGCTGCTCTTCATGCTGCCGTTCACGAGTCTCGATTCGGAGATTCGAGTTTTCGTGGCCGTGTTTGCTCTGTATGGCTTTGGACTTGCGCTGGTCGACAGCCTCGCCTCGGTGTATACGGCGAGCCAGGAGATGCACATCAACGCGCTGTTCCAAGCACTGTCCCCGTTGGCGATTCTGTGCGTCTACCTCGTTGTCTCACTAGACGGTCGTTCACTGCTTGATGCAGCTCTAGCCTTCGTCATCGGGTCGGTATCGATCGGCATGATTTGGCTCGCTTGGACATGGCGTAACCGGCTGCGGCCTGCCGCGCGCGTGCGCGAGGCACTGAGCCTCGCGCGGCAAAGCTACCACTATGGGATTTCGAGTGTCCTCCGCCAAGTCTATTACAAGACGGATATTGTCATGGTGGCCTTCTTGGTCGGCGCGGCCGAGGCGGGCGTGTTTGCCGCCGCACTCAAGTTTCTGGACTTTTTCTACAAGATTCCGTTGCTCTTGAGCCGTGTCGTTTCGCCAGCATTGTTCGCGGAAAGTCGTACATCGGATCCCAACCAGAGCTACGAAACCCTCGTCTCAATCTATTCGCGCTACCTCGTAGTTCTCGGCGCGTTTGCCGCCCTGGTGACTTATCTTTCTGCCGATACACTGGTTGAGTTGGCGTTCGGCGACGCCTACGCGTCAAGTGGCAGTATCCTGCGTATCCTGAGCATGGTCATGGTTCTCAAATGCATGATGATCGTCTGCGAGGGCGTGTTGTCGAGCTTGGGTGCGCACACTGTGCGTTGGGCGAGCTTTGCGACCACCGTGGTGATCAACATTGTTCTCAACCTGATCCTGGTGCCGCGTTATGGCGCGGAAGGTGCAGCAATCGCAACCGTGTTGAGCGGGGCTTTGCTTGTGGGGCAATTCGTTGTGCTCGGTTTCGGTCGCCGTCGTGTGCTGAGTGCGCTCGCGTGGTTTGGGCTGCCATCGCTCGCGACTATCGCCATCGCCGCCGCGGTCGGTCTCGTGTCTGTGCCGTTCCCGCTTGATGTTCTAGCGGCCGTCGCGGTTTTGGCCATTGCGCTCATCGCGAGTGGTGTCGTTAGACTAAGCGAATTGCAGCGATTTGGCGCGGCGGCTCTGGGTAAGGCTGCACCCACGGAGTGAATCAACACCACGCCTGTAGGGGGGAATGCAGCAGTCTAAGGTTGACGAACCTGATGCTTCGACGGTTGGATAGCCACGGCGACTTCTCCGCGCCAGCCGTCGGGTAGGGGTACGGCGCCGTCACGAGGCAGCGTGACCCGCTGGCGGAGCTGAGACTGGCCCGTCTTGGGGTCCAATAAAGCGATATCGTACTCGCCGGAGACGAGCCGCGAGACGCCCAGCCTACCGCCGGGCGGCGCGTCTGCCGCGTAGAGAATGTAGCTGTGCTGCGGGCTCGCCAGAACATACTGAGTATCGAACCGTGCGCGTGCGTCTTGGGCCGTCATCCGTTCGAAGTCGATGGATTCGAAAAACGTTGCGAGCACGTGCAGATCTTGCAGGTCGTTCGGATCCGTCGTGACTACGTCCATGCCGAGCACCATCACATACGCGCCCCCCATCGCGGTGGCCCAGGCTTTCTTGCGTGCGATCTCGCCCGTACCAAACTCTGCCGCCTCGGACATATTGACGTTGTAGCGACCGCGCGACGCTCGCACCGCGGTGAGCGCGTCTCGGTGCATCTCGTCGGCATCAACTGCGCCTAGCTGCATCAGAAACTGATCGATGTGAGGGTCGTCGGCAAACTCCGAAAAGTCTGTTCCGGGCAAGCGGTGGACCCCAATCGGGTGCTTGTAGTCATCCGCATTTCGAATGACCTGGGCAATGCGCGCGACCCGCACTGGGCTCAGCGTCTCCTCGAACTCCTCTGCGACGACCCAGACAAGATGCTCGAGGTGCTCGAATCGATTGACGAGGCTTTCCAAAAAGCGCCGCTCGGCAGGCGTTACGACGTCGCCAGAATCCCAGATGAGGCTCTCGTCATCGTAGAAAAAGAAGTAAATGACGACACCGCCTGCGTCGAGTGCCGCCAGCCAGGCGGACCATTGGTCGAGGACGGCGTCATTGAGTGCTTGAGAGGGATCGAACGATTCAAACGGATTATGCGTGCGATCACCATCGCCGCCATGGGATCGTACGGCCTGGATGTAGATCCCATTGACGTCGGCATCAATCAGGGTCGCGATGATTGCCTGTTGATCTCCGTTCCGGGTGCCATTGGGTTGCAGCGTGCCGCGGTAGAAAAAGTCTTCAGGATCACCCGCTCCGGCCAGGAAGTGCCGTCTGCCATCTGCGTGGGCGAACCAACTGCGGTTGCTCGGATGTACGACGATCATGTCGCTGCCAGAGGCCGGTGGACGCTTGCTCTGTTTGCCCTCCAATCCGATTTCCGCGTTCGATTGCTCTGGTCCACACCCAATCTGCGCAATCGACAACGCGGCGACGAGCGCGGCAGTGACAGTTCTGGCACGGATGGTCTGGGCGATGTTCTCGAGCATGGTCATGACAGATTGGTGGACCGGTATCCGCCTCGCAGGGGGTGTGGCACTGCAGCAGTTGTAATAGAATCGCCCGCCACGTGGCGCGTTGATTTCAAGGACACTGATTATGACACTCGGCAAGCAGTCCGGTGGCATTGGTACGGGGGCGTCCGCTGAATTGTCGTTCCCGGACAAGCCGCTCCGCAAATGGAGCACGGGAGAGATCGACCGCGTGTTTCGAACGGTATCGGGTTCGCCGGAGGTCGCCCAGCAACGCGTCGCTTGGCTCGGGAACCATACCATTGAACCGACCGCCCGAGCGGCGACCGCATTCGCTGCCGCAATGGACCATCGCGTGTCCAATTACTTCGGTGACTACGATCAGCACTTTCAGGAGGTTCTCGCCACGGGCAGCGGCATGCGGTCTTTCGAGCCCGATGCCATCGTGTTGTGGCTGAGTTTGCGGGGTCTTGCGCCAGAGCTGTTTGACGGCACGCGGCTTGAATCCAATGACGTTGCATCACCGCTTGTCGAACGGGTCAAGTCGGCCATTGAGGAATGGGTGGCCGCGGCCAAAGCCAACACCGCGGCACATGTGTTTGTCGCGAACTTCGTGTGTCAGCCCATTTCGCGATTGGGTATCACCGACGTGGCTGGGCAGCTCGGTCAGGGCCCGCTAGTGACACACCTGAATAGCTGGCTGTTCGAGCATCTTTCTGATGACATGCGGGTCACCGTGGTTGATGTCAATCATGCCATTGCACGGGCCGGAGCCGACGCGAGCTGGATGACGCGCATGTACAGGCTTGCCAAAATTGAGTGGGGCGGCCCATCGGTGAACGAGGTGGGTCTTGTAATGGCCCGATGTCTGCGGGCGCTCGCGGTACCTTCCAAGAAATGCCTCGTCGTTGATCTCGATAATACGATGTGGGGTGGTGTGCTCGGCGAGGACGGCGTTGACGGCATCCGAATCAGTGCTGGCGATCCGGTCGGTGAGTCGTTCCGCGCGTTGCAGGCTGCTTTGCTAACGGTAAAAGACAAGGGCGTACTGCTCGCCATTTGCAGCAAGAACAATCAGGCTGACGTTGAGGAACTGTTCGCCTCTCGAACAGACATGCCGCTTTCGCTGGACGATTTCTCCGCGTCTCGAATCAATTGGAATCTCAAGAACGAAAACATCGTCGCCATCGCGAATGAGCTCAATATTGGTGTCGACAGTATTGTGTTCATCGATGACAACCCGGCCGAGTGTGAATTGGTTCGTCAGACACTGCCGGACGTTGAGACGCTGCACCTGGCCGGCGACCCGTCTGAGTTTGCCGACTTGGTTTGTGATCTCGTGGCGTTCGACAAGATCAGTCTGACGGCCGAGGACCGGCGCAAAACGGCGCAGTACCGTGAAAACAGACGCCGCGCCAATAGTGAGGCACAGTCTACGGATCTCAATTCGTATCTTGCGAGTCTCGGCACAACGGTCGAGGTGCGACCGGCTCGTGCGGCTGATCTGAATCGGGTACATCAGCTGTTTTCCAAGACCAACCAGTTCAACCTAACGACGATCCGGTATTCCAAGTCGGACGTGCAGTCCATGATGGACGATCCAGACATACGTTTGTGCGTCACCACGGTTCGGGATAAGTTCGGCGATCTAGGCCTTGTGGGTGTCCACCTGCTGCGTCTCGAAACAGATCGGGCGGTGATCGACAGCATGTTGTTGAGTTGCCGGGCGTTAGGACGCGGCATCGAGACCGCGGTGGCTAATGTCATAAAGCAGGACGTGTTTCGCGACTCGAACAAGACAGAGCTCATCGCAGCATTCGTGCCAACGAAGAAGAATGCACCTGCGGCCTCATTCCTCGCGGCGCAAGGCTTCGAGAGTACGGCTACCGACGCGGATGGTACTGAACACTATGCGATGACGGCGGGCGAGGGCACGCAGTTGCCAACGATTGGGATCACACTTGTTTCAGAAGGGAGCGGCGCGTGAGCGAAACGCTAATCAGTATTGCGGCAGACATCCTTGGCGTATCGGTGGGGGATGTCAGTTCCGAAACATCACGAGAATCGGCTGAAAATTGGGACTCGATGAATCACTTGCGTCTGATCACGGCACTCGAAGAGCAGTACGGCATTCAGTTCTCGATGCAGGAAATTGAAGACATTCAGACCATCGATGACGTGCAGCAGTTGCTAACGCGTCACGGCGCCGGCTGAGCGCGACGCGTCCGACATGGCAAGTGTGCGTGAGGTCAGCTTCTCGTACGAGGGACAGACGCAGTTCGCGTCCCTGTCGGGCGATTGGAATCCACTCCACACGGATGCGACGGTAGCGCGACGCCTCGTCTTCGGCGGTCTCGCGGTTCACGGCGTTCACTTGCTGCTCCACGCGCTGCGTCAGGTCCTCGCGACAGACTCGGACGGCGTCGAGCTACAGTCTCTACGCGCACAGTTCCTCTCGCCAGTCGCACCCGGTGACCGCGTGCGTTTCGAACAGAGCGCGCATGGGGGTGGATTGCGGGTGGTCGCAAGCGTCGCGGGCACCCGCGCAGCCCAGTTCGATTTTGACTTCGACGCCGCGGTCGATCGGCGCTCGCCGATCGTTGATAACGGCGTCCCCGAACGCGAGACGCCCTCGGTAGAAAACGTTGAGACGCTTGAAGCGCAGGCTGGAAGGGTCCCGTTGCACTGGGATAGCGACCTTGCCGCGCAGCTGGATTGTGCACCGCCCAACACGGCATGGATGCCACTATTTGCGGCGTTGCTCGCGACAACGCGAATTGTGGGTATGAAGGTGCCGGGCCTTCACTCGGTATTCTCCGAGCTGTCCCTCGACCTTGCATCCGGGTTCGGGCGCCGAGACGACGTGGGCTTCAACGTAGAGGCCGTCGATCGCCGTTTCAATTTGGTTCGTATCGGGCTTGACGTCGCCGGAGCCAGTGGTCTCATAAAGGCGTTTGTCCGACCAGCACCGATCGAGCAGGCCAGCGTCGCCTCGCTGCAGGACCTCGTCCCGCCCGATCAGTTTGGTGACGAAACAGCGCTGATTGTCGGCGGTTCGCGTGGCTTAGGTGAGGTCGCTGCCAAGTTGCTGGCTGCTGGGGGTGCGAAAGTCACCCTGACTTATAGATCCGGCCAAGATGACGCATCGCGCGTCGTGACCGACATCCGGTCCCAAGGCGGGCGCGCTGTGTGTCGCCAGCTCGATGTTTCTGACTTATGCGACGACGATCTGGCCTGGCTTCAGTCTCTGCGTTCGCAGCGTGTACTTTACATGGCCACACCGCGGATCTTCGGTGAAAAGGGGTCTCGGTTTGCGCCGGATCACTTCGCAGTCTTCGAGCGGGTGTATCTGCACGGTTTTTTGCAACTCTTCTACGCCGCTCAGGCCGCCGGTACGCTCCGCCAAGTTTTGTACCCATCCTCGGTGGCGGTCGACAACTACGAGCGACAGTTGTTTGAGTACGGTATTGCCAAGGCTGCCGGCGAACAGGCGTGCCACTTCCTGGCGAGCATGCACAAGGACGTCGAGTTTCTCGTGCCTCGCTTGCCCAGGCTGGCGACCGATCAGACGGCGAGCCTGACGGGAACACCTGGAGAGGACCCGGTTCGATTCTTGCTGAACCTGTTGCGGTGATCCGTGTGCTTGGTCGATCCTCGACAAGAGACTGCCTGGGGCTACCTAAAATCCCGTGCCACGCTGTGTCTGTGGCATCAATATCAGGGTGTTAGAAAATAACCGTGAGTGACGAGAAGAAGCCCGGCATGGGCGACAATCTGGCGCGCTTGCGCGCTGAACTGGATGCGGTCGATGCGCAGTTGGTTCTTTCCATGGCAGAGCGCCAACGGTTAGTCGGCCAAATCGGCGACCTGAAGCGTGGCGCGGGCCAGCAGACGCGAGATTTTGCGCGGGAGAAGCAAGTGCTCGAGCACGTGAGGCACCGTGCTCGGTCCGCTGACTTGGAGCCCGAGCTTGCAAGCCAAGTGCTGGAGACGCTCATCGAGTACTCGCTGCGCCGGCAGGAACAGGCTCGATTATCGTCTGATGCCCGAGGCGCTGGCGGTCGCGCATTGGTCATTGGTGGCGCGGGCCGTATCGGTCGCTGGTTTGCGGCGTTTCTGGCATCACAGGGATTCGCGGTCAGCATCGCTGATCCCAAAGCTGATCCGCGCGCCGATGGAGAATTCGCAACTTGGCAGGATGCGGGTCTCGACTTTGACGTCATTGTGATAGCGGCGACGCTGCAAGCGAGTGCGAGTATTCTTGATGCCCTTACGGATGCCGCCCCGTGTGGGCTCGTGTTCGACGTTGGGTCGCTGAAGTCGCCGCTCCGCAAATCGCTTGAGCGTGCGGCTGCCGCCGGGCTCAAGGTCACCTCGCTTCATCCCATGTTCGGCCCAGCAACGCAGCTCCTGGCGGGTCGCCATGTCATTTTTGTCGACGTTGGTTGCGCTGAGGCGACGGCAGAGGCGCGAGCGTTGTTTGCCGCCACTATGGCCGAGTGCGTCACTATGGATATCGACGCTCACGACAAACTGATTGCAGCTGTCCTCGGTCTGTCCCATGTGACCAATATCGCGTTCATGGAGGCGTTACGGCACTGCGATGCACCGGCCGATCAGCTGTTGGCGATATCCAGTACGACGTTCGATGCGCAGATCGCAATTAGTGGCAATGTGGTCAACGAGAATCCCAGGCTTTATTTTGAAATCCAGCGGTTGAACGAGTTTGGTAACCAGTCCGTTGTTGCTCTTAAACGCGCCATCGACCGGATTGCTGGGTTGATCGAGCAAGACGACGTCATGGAGTTCGACCGACTTATGCGGGCTGCCCGAACGTACCTTGCAAAACCTGACGGCGCGCCTGGCCAAGCGTCAGACTTGTGACACCTGTCGCAATTCGGCGACAGCCTTTGTAGCGCTACTTTTCAAGCACTTAGCAGGTGAGTCTTAAGTCAATCGGTACGAGACGTCTGTGGTTACCGACATTATTGTCACTTTTTGACGTGCTGAAGCGCCTGAGGTTTCTCCGATAAGCCGCTGAACGACGTCCAATCGTGCGCGTATCTCGAATATTGGCACACTACTTGCTTCACATAACCTGATTAATGGCATGCCAGACCTCTTGAGCTGCCGTTTTTGACCCCAGAATTACGTGACTGATGCCTCAATTCGACCGGTTGCTAGTGTTACCCAGGCCCATGCGAGGTCTACACTGCGAATCAAGGTGAATTGATAAAGGCAAAACCGTCGAAAGGCGGCGACGCAAAACTACCGGTCTAAAGGCTTAGAAATGGCCCACGACAGCGGAGTTACCGAAACACCAGGGTACTGGTCGAGCAGCGCAACGGTTAAGAGACCGCCTCGTTCTTTTGCGCCAAACGCACAGCCCCAATGTTTTCGTCGCCAGCCGATTCGACGTTCCACATCAAGGAAGTTGTTTCGGATGCAGGACATCAACTTAAACCTCTCAAGCCCTGGCGCACGCATCGCAACCGTTGTGTTTTTAGCGCTGTCTCTGGCCGCTTGCGGCGGCGGGGGTGGTGAAGAGAGTGCCATTGCTGCGCCGCCTCCCGGTGGTGGTGGTGGCGGAGGGGGCGGTACACCGCCGCCCATCGACAACATCGCGCCTTCTGTTGCCATCACGTCGCCCGATGACGATGGCAGCGTGACCGTTACGGGCACCAGCGTGACGCTTTCCGGTGAGGCGTCGGACAATGTTGGCGTTCAAGGCCTGTCATGGAGCAACAATCGTGGCGGGGCGGGCACTATCGCCGTCGGCAGCGCTTGGCAAACCGCCGCCATCGCGCTTCAGGACGGGACCAACGTCATCACCGTGGAAGCGGAAGACGCTGCCGGCAATAAGTCTCAGGACCAGATCGTCGTGTTGCAGTCCGCTGGAGCGAGTCCCGACGACGCCGTTGCCATGATCAGTTACAGCAGCAATCTGACTGGCGCGACACAGCTTCAAGATGCCACGGTCCAACGCACATTTGCCTACCTGTTCTTCGAACCCGGCCAAACCTGGGAGAACCTCGGCGTTACACGTATCGACTTCTACTGCTGTAAGGCATTGACTGGCGCCGCCGACGCGCATTTGCCGAGGATCATCGACACCACGGATCCGTTCGTGCTGGGCATCGATCTTGGCCAGTTCGAGGCCGGAACGCGTCGGGAACTCTACATCGACGTCTATTTTGAGAACGGTACGCAAGACAACGTGTTCGTTGAGTTCCAGCTGGAGGGAGGAAGCAACAACGGAAATGCCGCACCGAGCATTTCGGGTTTCCCGCCGACGCAGGTCACAGCAGGGCAGTTCTACGATTTCACTCCAGCTGCGAATGATCCCGACGGCGACGTGTTGACCTTCCAAGTACAGAATCTGCCGTCTTGGGCGAGTTTCGACACGCAAACAGGCCGGCTTTCGGGGACTCCGGTTCAGAATGATGCGGGGAGCTACAACAACGTTCAGATCGGTGTGTCTGACGGACAGCAGACCTCCACACTGGCACCGTTCTCGATTACGGTGTCGGCCGTCGCGAATGCCTCGCTCACGATCAACTGGACACCACCGACCCAGAACGTCGACGGCTCCCCCGTCGTCGGGCTCGCTGGCTTCAAGATCTTCTACGGGCAGTCATCGGGTTCTTACCCGAACGTCATCGATGTGAATAATGGCGGGCTGACGAGCTACACCGTAGAGAACTTGACCCCCGGCACCTGGTACCTGGCGATGACGGCGACGGATAGCAGCGGGCTTGAGAGCGCGCTGTCCTACGAAATCACCAAGAACGCTCAGTAGCAGGTCGACCGGAGCGGCTCGAGCCCAGGAACGAGACGCTGTGCAGGCCCGGCGGCTTACGGTCGCCGGGCGGCTGCGCTACCATCTTGGGTTTTCTGGAAGCCAGCAATGACCGTTCGCACGCGCTTTGCGCCCAGCCCCACCGGGGTGCTGCACATCGGCGGTGTCCGTACCGCGCTGTTCTGCTATCTCTATGCACGCCGCCACGGCGGGCAATTCGTGCTTCGAATTGAGGACACGGATCGCGAACGCTCCACGCAGGAGTCTGTCGACGCGATCTTGGATGGCATGGCTTGGCTTGGTCTCGAGCACGACGAAGGTCCCTTCTTTCAGACGCAGCGCTTTGACCGGTATCGCGAGGTGCTCGACATGTGGCTGCAGAACGGACAGGCCTATCACTGCTACTGCACGCGCGAAGAACTCGATGCACGGCGGGAGCAGCAACGCAACGCGGGCCTGAAGCCTCGCTACGATGGTCGCTGCCGCGATCGCCGCGAGGCGCGTGAAGGGGTCGATCCCGTGATTCGGTTTCGCAACCCCGTCGAAGGCGCTGTACGGATCAACGATGCGGTGCGTGGTGTCGTGACCGTGGCCAATGCCGAACTTGACGACCTCATCATCGCGCGTTCCGACGGAACACCCACCTATAACTTCACGGTCATCGTTGACGACGCCGACATGAACATCACGCACGTGATTCGCGGCGACGACCATCTCAGTAATACGCCGCGCCAGATCAACATGTTGCACGCTCTGGGCGTCGAGCCCCCGAGCTACGCGCACGTCCCCATGATTCTGGGTGCCGACGGTAGCCGCCTTTCGAAGCGCCACGGTGCGGTCAACGTGCTTGACTACCGTGAGCGCGGCTTTCTGCCGGAGGCGCTCATTAACTATCTGGTCAGACTGGGTTGGTCGCACGGTGATCAGGAGATCTTCTCGCTCGACGACATGGTGTCTCTGTTCGACCTCAAGGACGTCAACGCTGCAGCGTCAACGTTCAATCCCGAGAAACTCGAATGGCTCAATCAGCACTACATTCAGCACGAGCACGGCGACCGACTTTCCGAGTTGCTCGCAGCGCAGCTTGAGCATCACGGGCTCGATCCGAGCGATGGGCCGCCGCTGCACGATGTCGTGGAAGCCTACAGAGACCGGGCGGTCACGCTTCGTGCCATGGCCGAGAGTACCGCCTACCTGTTCGCGGATGAGATCGCGCTGGACCCGGGGGCGGCCAAGAAACACTTGCGCCCTGTGGCCGCCGAGCCGCTCGCTGCGCTGCGCGCGGGTCTGGAACAGCATGAAGACTGGTCGGCCGAAAGTCTCGGGGCGCTCGTCGGCGAGGTCGCTGACGCACTCGGCGTTGGCATGGGAAAAATCGGTATGCCGGCGCGCGTCGCCGTGACGGGCGGCGGGGCATCCCCCGGGCTTGGCGATACGCTGGCGCTGGTCGGCAGGTCACGCACGCTCGCGCGCCTCGAGCGCGCGCTAGGATTCATCGAAAGCCGCAGTCAAGGCTAGATTGCAAAAGTGTGATCGACTTCACATTTGCGATTCCGAGAGCATTTTCGGCGTGTCGGCGGGCTTTACATCCGCGTGCAGCGTGGCGGATCGCAAGCTTGTAACCAATTGTTTTATTTATCAAATTTTTTTTGGCACGGCAGTTGCTTTGTCTACTGCAACTCATGAATTGCTCAATCGAGGGCCCGATGAAATTGACGACTTTCCGATCCGTTACCGTGCTGCTAGGCCTCGCGCTCGCTGCCACCTCGAGTGCTGCAGTCGTGCAGGGAAACAGCCTGCAGAATGGACTCAACAACATCAGCTACGCCGACACGAACGGCAACGTTAGCGTCGATTTCTACGACGTCAACGCCGATCAGATCAGCAACGATGGCGTCTGGAACATCACGGCGACGGGACTGTCAGCACAGACACTGATTTTTGAGTTCGCTGGCTTTAAGAACGCCAACTCCTTCGGTATCTATGACATTTTCAACCCGAGTAATACCCTGCAGATTTTCTCGGGCAGCGAAGGCGCTGGCGCCTACGAGGTGATCTACGGGCCCAGCAATACGTTCACCACACTCGTCTCCAGCGGCGGTACCGGTTCGGCGTCATTCTCTAGCGCCAACTTTGGTTACTACTTGGCTGGCCCCGGCGGAATGTTCTACTCACAGTCGCACCTGAATGGTGGTGGCGCCGATCACCTGGTGGCATTCCAAGGCAACGATTCGCTTTACGTGGACGCCACGGGTTACGGGCCGGGCCTTTTCTCAACGGGTGAGTACATCCTGGCGTGGGAAGATCTGCCGTACACGGGCTCGGACTGGGATTACTCGGACTTCGTGGTCATGGTCGAATCCGTCACGCCGGTACCGGCGCCCGGCGGTCTCGCGCTGTTCGCACTCGCGCTCATGGGTATTGGGCTTGCGCGTCGCCGCGCCTGATCCCACGTAGCCAGCGTCACCTGTTACAGGTGGCAACTGCAAAAGAACCCCGCGCGCGACGCGGGGTTTTTTTTTGCCATAGATTTGCGCAGAGACACGCGGTGGATGCGCGCCTCGGCCCTCTATCGTGGCCGCCACGATCAATGACTTAGCGCAAGCGCAAAGCGCCACAAGTGGCGTGGAAATTGAGCTCCCGCTAGATCTCAGCCCAATCCTCGTGCCACTTAGCACCGCAATGACGTTCGCCATGCGGTGCGACAGATGCTGGTCAATCCGGGCGGTGCGGGCGCACAATAGGTGCGATACCACAGTGATTCTAGGGGCATCTCACGTGCTCAATGCCTTTATGCGTTTCCTGATTGGACTCGCAATCGTCCTTGTTGCGTTTTTCATCGCCGCCAGCATGTTCTTCTCCCGTGGTGCGCCCGAGCGCAAACCGCAGGAAGTGGTCGCGCCGATCGTCGACATCATTGAACTCGTACCCGAATCCGTCAGCTTCAATGTGGCGAGCCAGGGCACCGTGCAGCCACTAACGCAGACCACACTGTCCGCCGAGGTGGCGGGCACGATCGTCAGCATGTCTGAAGACTTCGTGGCGGGCGGCACCTTCGTGGCGGGCGAAGTGCTCATGACGATAGACCCGACGAATTATCGCGTCGCCGTCGATCGCGCCGAAGCGGCGGTTCGGCAGCGCCAGATCGAGTACGACGGTGCGAAGCGACTCAATGAGCAAGGCTATCGTGCCGAAGCGGAACTGCTTTCCGCCGAGGCCGCGCTCGCATCGGCACGCGCCGACCTTGTTCGCGCCGAGCGTGATCTGGACCGTACCGTGGTTCGCGTCCCGTACGACGGGATCGTCCGCGAACGCAATGCGCAGCTCGGCGACTACGTTGCGCCCGGCGCAGTGCTTGGCGCCGTTTTTGCCACTGACATTGTGGAAGTGCGTCTGCCGCTGCCTGACCCGGATCTGGCCTTCGTGTCGTTGCCGCTTGTCAGTGACGGTTCGGAGGCTGAAGGACCGACTGTCATGCTCACTGGCAGCTTTCGTGGGCAATCCGCAAGCTGGCGTGGCCGTGTGGTGCGTACCGAAGGTGTGATCGATGAACGCAATCGCATGGTGTTCGCCGTGGCTCGGGTCGACGATCCTTACGGACTTCAGGGCGGTGAGGGACCCGCGTTGCCCGTGGGAACCTTCGTGACCGCAGCTATCGATGGCATCACCATGGACAACGTCGCCAAGATCCCGCGCGAACTTGTGCGCGGCGGCGATCAGGTCATCTTTCTGGACGAAGAATCGCAACTACGGTTTGAGACCATGGAATTTCTGCGCACCGATGCCAACTACGCCTACGTGAGTGCCGACCAGCTCGCGCTGCGGCAAGTGGTGGCGACCCGTCTGGAGGCACCGCTCAATGGCATGAAGGTGCGAACGGGCGCCGATGTCGAGGCGCCCGATGAGAGTGTGGCCGACGACACGACGGCGCAGCCTGAGAACGGTGGGGAGCCGAGCACGTGAGTACGGAGGGCTCAGCACCGCGCACAGGGATCATTGCATGGTTTGCGCACAACCCGGTTGCCGCGAATCTCATGATGTTCCTCATCATCGGGCTTGGCATCTACTCGGCAATCACGATCCGCAAACAAACCACGCCGGATTTTGAAGCGAACCTTGTGCAGGTCTCCGTCGACTTTCCGGGTGCGGCGCCACAGGAAGTCGAAGAAGGCATCGTCATCAAGATCGAGGATGCGCTGCAGGACGTGCCCGGGATCAAGGAGATCAACGGCAGCGCGCGCGAAGGCGTGGGCAGCGTCACGGTTGAGGTCAAGACGGACGCGGATCTCGACCAGGTCCTGAACCAGGTCAAGACCCGAGTCGATTCGATCAACTCGTTCCCAGAGCTTGCGGAGCGCCCCGTGATCGAGCGGCAGGAGTTCACCTTCCCCGTGATCTTCGCATCCGTGTACGGCGATCTCGACGAGTTTGCGCGCAAAGAACTGGCGCTCGACATCCGCAACGGTTTGTTGGCGCTGCCTGGCATCAACGACGTTGAAGTCTACGGCGACCGTGACTACGAAATCAGCATCGAGGTGTCACAGGAAACACTGCGCCAGTACGGTTTGACGATGACCGAGATCGCACAGGCGATCCGCAATGGCGCACGCGACATCCCGGGTGGCACCATCGAGACTCGGGGCGGCGACATCTTGCTGCGCACACAGGGGCAGGTGTACACGGGCCAGGAGTACGCGGATCTCGTGATTCGGACGTTCGCCGACGGCACGCGTCTGCGTCTTCGCGATATCGCCACAATCAATGACGGCTTCGTCGACAACGACGGATTCGGGCGCTACAAGCGCGAGCCCAATGTCACCCTGAATATTCTGGCAAGCGGGCAGGAAAACGAGCTGGCAACGGCGGCGCAGGTCCGAACCTACATGGATGGTGTGCGCGATCGCCTGCCCGAGGGCGTGTCCGTGGACGTCTGGGTCGATCGCTCGGCCTACCTCAACCAGCGTCTCGATCTCATGCTCACGAACCTCACGCAGGGTGCCCTGCTGGTGTTCGTCGTGTTGACGTTGTTCCTCAGGCTCAAGTTTGCGTTTTGGGTCATCGTCGGTATCCCGGTGACTTTCTTCGGCGCGTTGTGGCTTATGCCGCTCAACCCCTGGCCCGCCACGATCAACATGATCAGCTTGTTCGGGTTCATTCTCGTCCTCGGGATCGTTGTCGATGACGCGATCATCATAGGCGAGAGTATCTACACGAACGTGCGCGAGAAGGGGCATTCGGTGACCAACGTCATCGATGGCGCACACCGCGTGGCTGTCGCCGCAACGTTCGGTGTCCTGACGACGATCGCCGCATTCGCACCCATGCTTGCCATTGGCGGCTTCGCGGGCGCGTTTCTGACGCCGCTCTCTGTCGTCGTGGCCTTGTGCCTTGTGTTCTCACTTGTGGAGTCGAAGCTCATTCTGCCGGCGCACCTCGCGCACTCCAAGATCACACCCGTCGACGAAGAGAAGATTTTCAGCCCGTATTCCAGTGTGCCGTTCTGGACCTGGCCACTCAAAGCCATCGAACGGGCGCAGCGGCACACGCAGCACGGCCTACAGTGGGTGATCCAGCGTGTCTACTCGCCCGTGTTGGCCTTCGCGGTTCGATACCGCGGCCTCACCGTGACCAGCTTCTTCGGCATGCTCATTGTGACCATGGGGCTTTTCGCGGGCGGCTTTGTGCGCTTCGTGTTCTTCCCGGAGATTCCGGGCGAGTTCATGCAAATGGACCTCACGATGCAAAACGGCACGCCGACCACAGAACGCAATCGTGTACTGCTCGATATCGAGGACGACCTCTACCGGGTTCGTGACGTGTATCTGGCCAACACGCCGGGCGCCGTCGATCCACTCAAAAACGTCGCGACGTTCACGCAGGGGCCGACGTCAGGCACGATCATCGTTGAGATGCCGCCGGCCGAGACGCAGACCATCTACATGGACGAGCTCACTGGTCTCTGGCGCGACGCTGTGGGTGACGTGGCAGGTGCGCGCTCGATTACGTTCTCGGACGGCAATCCGCTCGGTGGCGGCCCACCGTTGAGTTTCTCATTCAGCGGCAGCAACTACGAAGCGCTTGAGGAAGTGTCCGAGTTGCTGTCAGCCGAGTTGCGCGCCTACGAAGGCGTCTTTGACATCCGTAACTCGGCCAGTCCGGGCGGCGATGAGATCCAACTGCAGATTAAACCCGAAGCCGAGGCATTGGGGATTACGCTGGCGGCGCTGGGTACACAGGTCCGGCAAGCGTTTTTCGGTGAGGAAGTGCAGCGCATTCAGCGCGGTACTGACGAGCTCAAGGTCATGCTGCGCTACCCCGAGGCGCAGCGTGCCTCCGTTGCCAACCTCGAGAACATGCTGATCACGACGCCCGATGGCGACGAGGTGCCGTTCTTCGAGGTCGCAGAGGTGACCTACGGCAATGCCTATTCGTTGATTTCAAGGCTCAACGGTCGGAGAACGGTCACTGTGTCCGCGGATCTCGATCCCGTCGTGGCGCAACCCGGCCGCGTGATTGCGGACATCTCGAGCCGCGTCATTCCCGACCTGCTGTCGCAGTTCAGCGGGGTTGAGTACGCGCTGTCGGGCTCAAGTCTCGAGGAACAGGAGGCCACGCGAGATCTCATGTTTGGTGCGCTGGCGGCACTGTTCTTGATCTACGCGCTCATTGCGATTCCACTTAAGTCCTACCTGCAGCCCATGATCATCATGTCCGTGATCCCGTTCGGGTTCGTGGGTGCTGTCATTGGCCACCTGGTGCTTGGGCAGGCGATCAGTCTATTCTCGCTGTTTGGGCTCATCGCGCTTGCGGGCGTTGTGGTCAACGACAGCCTGATCATGATCGATTTTGTGAACAAGGCACGCGCGGCAGGAATGTCTGCGCAAGAGGCTGTGGTGCAATCGGGCAAGGCACGCTTCCGCGCCATCATTCTGACATCGCTAACCACCGCCGTCGGTCTCATGCCGATCATGCTGGAGAAGAGTACACAGGCGCAGTTCGTGATTCCCATGGCTATCAGCCTGAGTTTCGGCATCTTGTTTGCAACGCTCATCACATTGATCCTGGTTCCGTCACTGTATCTGTTGCAGCTCGATGTACTGCGTCGCTTGCGAAAATTCCGGGATTGGCTGTTTAACCGACAGCCGGAAGTTGGCGTGACGGGCCAGGGGGGCTGAACCCGCGCCGCGCAACAGGCTAGAATCGCAGCCATGAAATGGCTCGTCATCGTTGTCGCATTGGTGCTCGTGCTGGTTGGCGCGGGCGTGTTCGCGCTCACCCGCGAGGCACCGGCGCCCGTCGTGCCCATCCCCGAAGATGCGACGGCCGTCCTCGAAGACCCGCGCTTCGCGCTGCCCGAAGGCTGGACCTGGGAGCAGCTCAACTCGGGCGGCGCGACGGTTCGCTGGGGGTATACGCGGCCTGAAGACGCGCGCGCGGTCGTGCTGTTCCTTCCCGGGTACTCGGCGCCACTTGAGCTGTACTTCGAGTCTTTCTCGACGCTGCGCGACGCCGGCTACGCCGTCGTCGCCATGGACTGGCCTGCACAAGGCGCTTCGAGCCGCGGGACGCCGCACCCGCAGAAGATTCATGCGACCTCGACGCTGGATGGCCATGTCGCGGCCGCAGAGGCTGTCTCGCGTGAGATGGACCGGCGCTTCGCGGGTCTGCCCCGATTCGTCGTTGGCCTGTCCATGGGCGCACAGCTCGGCACGCGACTGGTCTCAAAGTCCGGCCGGTTCCGTGCGGCTGCGCTTGTGACACCCGCCTACGGGCTCGCCAACGGGCGACCCAGCGGCGCCGAGTGGTTCGTGCTTAAGACCCTCAATGCGCTGGGATTCGGCGAGCGCTACGCGCCGGGCAGCACCGACTGGGTGTTCGACATGAACGCGCATACGGGCACCTCCAGCGAGTGCAGCCACCCCAATGACCGTACCAAGCTGTTCTATGCCAGCATGGTGGCGAACGAGCGCATCAAGGTCGGCGGCATGAGCAATGCGTTTGCTGTGGCGCTCATCGAGTCGGGCCGGCTCGCATCGTCGGATGCCGTCCTCGACGGCGTGACAGTCCCCGTCTGGATGCCACTGGCCGGAGACGACCGATTCGTCGACAACGCTGTTGCTGCGGCCGCCTGTGAGCGACTGAGCGACTGCGAGGGGCAGGTCTACGCGGACGCGCGGCACTGCCTGTTTGAAGAGGCTGATGCCTGGTACCAGCCCTTCATGACGGACCTCGTTGCCTTCCTCGACCAACACGCGGAAACCGCTACGCCGTGACGACCGGTGTCGGCGCGTTGCCGCCTGCGCACATGGCTGTGCGGTGGCGCATCGCGCTGCTGCTGTGCCTGATCACGACGATCAACTACGTCGACCGGATCGCGTTCTCGGTCGCCACGCCAACACTCCGGGACCGTTTCGGCTTCACCAATGCTGATATCGGTGATTTCGGATTAGCGTTCCTTGCAGCCTATGCGCTGGGTCAGCTGTTCGGTGGGCGCATTGTTGATCGATTCGGAGTCAAACGAACGTACGGCTTCGCCGTTATGGCCTGGAGCCTCGCTTGCATCGCGCACGCGCTGGGGCAGGGCGTGCGCAGCTTCTCGTTGGCTCGCGTTGCGCTGGGTTTGGGGGAGGCCGTCAACTTCCCCGCGGCATTCAAGGCGGTTGCTGAGTGGTTTCCCCGTGTAGAGCGCTCACTGGCCGTTGGTGTGGTCACGCTGGGCGTGGGTTTTGGTTCGATGATCACGCCCCCGCTCGCAGGCTGGCTGATCATCACGCTGGGCTGGCAGTGGGCGTTTATTGTGCCAGGTACGCTGGGACTGCTCTGGCTCGTACTCTGGCAGCGTGCCTACCACGCGCCCGAGGCCCATCCCCGCCTTGGTGGGGCGGAGCGAGAACTCATCATCGCGGAGCGCGATCAGGCGCCGGGTGCGCCACGACCCGTGTTGGCCCTGCTAAGCCTGCCCGAGACCTGGGTGCTCATGGCAAGCCGTTTCGTGGCCGACGGCGCCTTCTATTTCATCTTGTTTTTCCTGCCGACGTACCTTATCGACGAACGCGGTTTCGTGCTTCGTGACATCGCACTCTTCGCGTGGTTGCCGTTTGCGTTTGCCGATCTGGGGAGTTTTGCAGGCGGTTGGGTGTCCACGCGGCTCATGCGACGCGGCTGGTCACTGGCCCGCGCGCGTACCCTCACAATGTGGGTGGGCGCGGTTCTCGCGGTGGCCGCGTTACCTGCCGCCTACGCCGACTCGGCATGGCTGTGCTTTGCATTGATTTGTGCGACGCTGTTTGCAATTCAGTTCAAACAAGCCAACTTGTTCACCTTGCCTTCAGACCTGTTCCCCGCGCGCGATGTTGCCACCGTGTGGGGCATGTTCGGCGCGGCGGGTAGTGTCGGTGGTGCGCTGTTCTCAGCATTTAGCGGACGGTTGGCAGACGCAGTCGGCTTCGCGCCGGTCTTTGTCATCGTCGCAATCTTGCACATCGTGTCGGCAGGTATCGCCATGCTGGCGATTCGCAGGCTCGTGCGCGTTCGCCAAGTCTAGTCGGAGAATTGTGCGGTCCGGCCAGACAGGCCAGAACTCGCGTGGTAAAAAGCGGACCATGACAGATTCTCAGTACATTTTTCTCATGGTCAGCCCGGACCGTGCCGGCATTCTTGCAGCGGTTGCCGAGACTATTGCCGCATCGGGCGGAGACATTCGTGATGCCGCATCGTTCGGCGACGAAGACTCGGGTGAGTTTTTTATCCGGATTCACTTGTCTCTGGCTGACGCTAAGCATGAGCCCGTGTTGCGAGATGCGCTGACGGCGCTCGCCGCGCGATTCTCGGGCCGCTCGAGTCTGCGCAAATTGGCGCGGCGCATGCGTTTGCTTGTTGCCGCATCGAAGTTTGACCACTGCCTGGCCGATCTTCTAAATCGCTGGGCGACGGGCAGTCTGGGCGCTGACATACCGCTGGTCGTGTCCAATCACGAGAACGTCCGCCCGCTGTGCGAGTGGCACGGTGTGCCGTTCAAGCACGTACCCGTAGACAAAGACTCAAAGCCCGAGGCAGAGGCCGTCTGGCGGTCAGCAATTGAGGAGTACAACGTGGACCTCGTTGTGCTTGCGCGCTACATGCAGATTTTGTCGCCGGAGTTTTCGCGCGAGCTGAAGGGGCGTTGTATCAACATCCACCACTCATTCTTGCCGAGCTTCAAAGGTGCGCTGCCCTATCGCCAGGCCCACCGCCGTGGTGTGAAGCTGATTGGCGCGACGGCGCACTACGTTACCGATGACCTCGACGAGGGCCCGATCATCGAGCAGGACGTGCGACGCGTGAATCACGCGACCAGCGCAGCGGACATGCAGCTCATCGGTCGCGAGATCGAAAGCAGTGTGCTCGCACGCGCCGTGCGCTGGCACGTTGAGCACCGAGTTCTGCTCAACGGCACCAAGACCGTCGTATTCAACTCATAGCACCACATCAGCTTCGGTTTGCGAATTGAATGGACTTCGCGAACGGCAGTTCGCGAAGTCGCAGGCCCGTGGCCGCAAAGATGGCATTGGCCAGCGCCGGCGCCGCTGGCGGCACCGCGGGTTCGCCGATGCCCCGAATCTCTGACTGATTCGCAAGCGCGCGCGTCGTAACTGGCGGCGCTTCGTTGTGACGGAGCGATCGGAAAGTATGGAAGTTAGTCTGCGTGATAGCGGCGTCGGCGAAGGTGATCTCGCCGAACATGGCATGACCCAATCCGAATAGCGTGCCGCCCGAAAGTTGCGCGTCCACGTTATCCGGGTCCAGAACCGTGCCCACATCCGCGGCCACCCAGACGTGTTCAATGCGTACGCGTTCGCCTTGCTGGCTCACCTCGACGACCGTGGCGCAGGGCACGCCAAATGACAAACAGAACCCGATGCCGCGCGCGTGCCCGTCGGGCAACACGCCGCCCCAGCTGCTCATATCGGCAACCGCCTCGATGACCGCGCGAGACGGCGCGTTGTCGAGATGAGCCAGTCGGCCCTCGACGGCATCGACACCGGCGGCAATGAGCAACTCGTCCATGAAGCAATCGTGGAAGAAGCCGTTCACAGAAGCGCCCACAGAGCGCCAGGAGCTCACGGGCGCGAGCCCGGGGCTGTGGTACCCCGTGACTCGGTAGTTGGGAATCGCGTAGGGCTGGTCCCAGGCGCCCGCAACGATCATGACATCGGGACCCGCGAACGGCAGGCCGGCGCGGCCAGCCTGTGGGCGCGTAACAGACGGTGCGGCCACACCCAGATCGAAGGCCGTGATGTCGCTGCCGGCGACCGCGCCGCGGCCACGTGCTATCGACAACGGGCGGCAAAAGTCGTGCGTCATGTCGTGTTCGCGCGACCAAGTCATCTTAATGGGTATGCCGGGCTGCGCGACCGCAATCTCGATGGCCTGCTTGATGTAGTCGTCTTCGAGGCGGCGCCCGAAGCTCCCGCCGGCCATGAGCGTGTGCACATGGATGCGCGCTTCATCGAGGTCTGTGAGCTCAGCCGCCGACTTGCGGACTTGCATGGGCACTTGCGACGCCGTCCAGATGTCGAGCCTGTCGGGCTGCAAGTGCACCGTCGCCGTCATGGGTTCCAGCGGCGCGTGCGCGAGGTAGGGCAGCCGGTACTCGACCTCGAGTGGCGCGTCGCCCAAAGCGTCCTCAACGTCGCCGTCATCGCGGAGTTGGCTGTCGCTGCCGCCATCGAACGCATCGGCCACCGCTGCAAACATCGCACTGGTGTCTGCAGGGTATTCCGCCGGAGCCCAGTCAAAGTCCAGGGCGTCTGCGGCCTGCAGCGCGCGCCAGGTGTTGTCGGCGACGACGGCCGCGCCACCCGAAATGGGGACGACATCCAGTACGCCACGTTGCGCCCGGGCCGCGGTGTCATCGATCAGCGTTCCGCCAGACCCGATGGCGGCGTTGGTGACCACAGCTGCGTAGCGCATGCCAGCACGTTCCACGTCGATGCCGTATTCCGCTGTGCCCGTGGCTTTGGCTGCCGTATCGACGCGCTGCATGGGCTTGCCGAGGTAGCGCCACTTCGCCGGCGCTTTCAGTTCGGGGTCGGCGGGCGGTTCGATGCGGGCCGCGTCCTCGGCAAGCTCGGTGTAGGCGAGTCGCGAACCGTCGGCGAGCACGACGTGACCGTCGCGAGTTGTCAAAGACTGTCGCGATTGACCCGCGCGTTCTGCCGCGGCTGTCAGCAGCATCTCGCGGGCAGCGGCGCCCGCGCGGCGCATCTTGTCGTAGGCATCCGGCACTGAGGACGAACCGCCCGTCATTTGCATCCCGAGGAGTTTGCCCAGTACGTCGCCGAAGCCACGCGCGCGCTCGGCACTCCAGCTGCCGTCAATGGCGGCAAAGGGCAGGCCTTCGGCCAACACTTTGCCGTTGTAGTAGGCGACCGACGGCGGGCCTGCTTCGACGCGAACTGCCTCCCAGGCCAGGTCGAGTTCTTCTGCCACGAGTGCGGCGAGCGCGGTGTGCACGCCCTGACCGCATTCGGTGCGGGGCGTGATGATCGTCACGCCATCGCTGTCGATGCGCAGGTAGGGGTTCAGTGTCTCGCTGCCTTCGGGCAGGTTGTCGGCCAGCGGGTTTCCCGGGTCGCGCTTGTAGGCGTAGTAGCCGAGCGCAAAGCCGCCCGTCACCGCAACGGCTCCAACCAGCAGGGTGCGGCGCGTGATCTTCGCGATCTTCCCCATGGTTAACCCAGCTTGCGGCGTTGTGCCGCCATCTTAATGGCCGCGCGGATGCGCGGGTAGGTCGCACAGCGGCACAGGTTGCCGGACATGGCGCGATCAATATCGGCGTCGGTGGGTTCGGGGATGCGCTCGAGCAAAGCTGTGGCCGCAACCACCTGGCCCGACTGGCAGTAGCCACACTGCGCAACCTGATGCTCAATCCAGGCCTGCTGCACGTCGCTGGGGGCGTCCGGGGTGCCGAGCCCTTCAACGGTGGTGACAGGCAGTTGCACGGCGGAAACAGGCAAGCTGCAGGAGCGCACGGGGTTGCCGTCGAGTAACACCGTGCAGGCGCCGCAGGCACCGATGCCGCAGCCATACTTGGGGCCCTTGATGCCCAGTTCGTCGCGCAGCACCCACAGCAGGGGCATCTCGGGTTCGACGTCGACCTCGAAGGCCTCGCCGTTGATCTCTAGTTGCATGGTTTGCTCCGGCCGGATGGCCAGAGCGTACCACGCCAATCAGTGCCTACGTGCTGCGTCGAAAGCGTCGCACTGCAGTGGGCAAATTGTCGTCTTCGGTGATCGCAATTGCGGTCTCAAAGGCCTCGTTTGCAGCCTTAGTGTCGCCGCGCTTGGTCAACAACTGGCCCAGCCGGAAATGCGCCCAGTCGACACCGGGCAAGTTCGCGTCATCCGCGGGACGCGTCGCAATGAAACGTTCCATGGCGGCGATGCCGTCATCGACACGTGACTCGCTAAATACCGCGGTCCGAGCGACCTGGTAGAGCGCGCCCAGTTCGCTTGCGACATCGCCCGATTCGGCGCCGAGTTCGGCGGCGCGCGCGAAGGCGACATGTGCGTCTGCGTAGTTCTCGTCACCCTGATGTGCGAATCCGAGTTGCAGCCAGCCGCGCGGATCGTCGGGCAGTCGCTTCGTGAGTTCGGCCAGCGTCGCCTGGGCTTCGTCCCCGCGATTGGTTTGGCGGTAGATGGTTGCCAGCAACAGGTGGCCCTCAACGGGCGCGAATCCGCTGAGCTTCTTGGCCAGCGCCAGCGCTTCATCCTTGTCGCCGCCCATGAAGCCCGGTGCCTGCAACAGGTACTGGGCCATGGCCTCGTGCGCGCCGACATGTCTCGGGTCGAGCTCAAGCGCGCGCTGCAAAGCGCGTCGCGACTTTTTGGCGTAACCCGCTGCCCGGAACATGCTCACATTGCCCGCCAGCGTGCCGGCGGCGGAGCCGTACCAGTACTGCGCCTCGGCGTCGTCGGGCAGTGCCTTAACAGCAACCTTGAAATGGTCGAACGCCGCATCGAACCGGCCGGTCTCAAAGGCAACACGGCCTAGCAACAGTGTCTTCTGCGGATCATCGGCGCGCTTTAGCTCGGCTGTGAGCAGCGTTTCGGCCTGTTCGTAGTTGCCTGCCTCGAAGGCGTCGGTGCCTGGGCTCGCGTGCAGTAGCCCTGCGGAAAGCAGCAAAACGAAACCAACGGTGATGTTGCGCATGATGCGGTCGAGGGGTTCAGTATTCATGCGGGGCTCCTTTCGGGGTACTGGCGCTTCATGCGCGCGACGATGATGGTGCCGACGATGGCAGGCAGGATCCAGGGGATGACTTGCCACTGGCCGCTCAGCAACGACGAGAGAAACTCGCGGCCGCCAAACGCGAACAGGGCGGTGTAGGCACCGATGCCGGTACCGATGAGACCATTGAAGTGGGCGATGAGTGCCTCACGCGGCGTGAGTTTTCGCTGCCAGCTTTCGCGCAGCATGCCAATGCTGCCCGAGATCGAAAGCGCCGCGAACACCATGAGCAGAATCTCTTCATTCAGAAACCCGATGATGCCGACCGTCACGCCGAGGATGCCCAGCGAGATAATCAGAGCGCGGTGTCCCGGGCGGTTCAGCACGCGCTCGCCGCGTCGCTCACGGAGCGCAAGCAGGCCGTGGCGCAGAGCGCTGAGCACGAGTATCCCCAGCATAAGCAGGAAGAGTGCAAACATTCGGTTGCCCTCGGCGACTGCAAATGCGCGACTCATTTCCAGATTCCGGTCGGGAAAGCGCACGCCGACGGGGTCCAGCAAGACGGCTGTCGACATCACGATGGCCGTTGCGGAGACGGCGTACATGGTCCAGCTGTAGATGCGTCCGGCTTTGACGTGGAGCGGGCCGCCTTTTCGCGCGAATATAGGCAGCCAGAACACGAAGATCGCGACGGTGCCGATGGCGATGTGTGCGGCGAGCAGTGCGGCGTGAAGCGTGTGCATGTCGGGTCCTCCCAGTGACGGCACCAGATTAGTGGCTCAGCGGACCGTGCGAACGTGCCGGGGGTCATGACTTCAAACCATGACTTTTGGCCTATGGCGGGATTCTGGCGCCGCGCGCAGAATGGCTGACATGAAGGGAAACCGCATTACCAAGAATCTGCAGTTTTCTGCGGGCGTACTGACCTGGTTTGTTGTGGCGGCGATTACGCTCAAGGCGCTGCTCGAAAGCGGCGGCCGAGGTGTGTTCAGCGGGACGCTCGAGCCCTATCTGGCGCTCGTCATCCTCAACCTGGCCGCCATGCTGAGCGTCGATGCAGAGCGCTTCAGTCTGCGCGTGCGTTGGCTTGCGCACATGGTGCAGGGCTTGACCGCGTTCACGATGGGCATGCTGCTGCCCTTCGAGTGGCTGCAGATTTTCACAATTATCTGGCTCGCCATGGCGACGGGCTTTTACTCGCAGCGCGTGTGCTTCGGCCTGCTCGCGCTGGTGATGACGACCTGGTACCTGATCTACAGCCTGCACTGGTACGACCCCGATCCGATCCTGCCTGTAGCACTATTCGGCACGTTTCACATGTTCGCCTTGCTCATGTCGCGAACGGCGACGGCCGCGGAGGAAGCGCGCGTCAAAACGCAGGATCTGTATCGAGAGCTTGTCGCGACGCAACACTTACTTTCCGAGGCCTCGCGCCAGAGTGAGCGCACAAGAATTGCGCGCGATCTTCACGACCTTGTCGGCCACCATTTAACGGCGCTCTCGATCAATTTGCAGATTGCAGAGCGACAGACTGAGGGCGAGGCACAGGAGCGCGTGGCGCAGAGCCGCGCGTTGGCCAGGTTGCTGTTATCTGACGTGCGCGAAGCGGTCAGTACGCTGCGCGAACAGAGTGCGCTTGATTTCCGACGCGCCTTGCAGCTCATGGTCGATGAGGTGCCGCGGCTCGATGTCCGTCTCGAGATCGATGAGGATGTCGAAATCGACGACGTCGACGTCGCAGACACGATCATCCGGTGCGTGCAGGAAGCCATCACGAATACGCTGCGCCATTCGGGTGCCGCGAAGAGCTGGGTTCGCGTTTGGCGTGAAGGCGAGGCCGTCCGAGTCAGTGTTCGCGACGATGGCTACGCACCCGCGACCATTGATGAGGGCAATGGCTTCGTGGGCATGCGCGAACGCCTCGAGCGTGTGGGTGGCTCTCTGACGCGCGAACGCGTCGGCAACGCGCTAAGCTTAAACGTCGAGATTCCGCTGCCGGGACACTGATCTTGCCCATTTCCGTCGCCCTGATCGACGACCAGAACCTCGTTCGCCAGGGCATCCGCGGCCTGCTCGAGCTCTCCGATCGCGTTGCCGTTGTGGCCGAGGCCGATGATGGCGCCGAGGCTGTGGCGCTCGTGGAACGTGCGTCGCCCGATGTCATCCTTATGGACATGCGCATGCCGCGCATGAATGGCGCCGATGCCATTCGGTCGCTGCGCGACGCGGGGCACGAGGTGCCTGTGATTGTGCTCACGACCTTCGATGATCATGAGCAGGTGCTCGAGAGCATCCGCGCAGGCGCGCGTGGCTACTTGCTCAAAGATGTCTCGCTCGACGACCTCATCCGGGCCATCGAGTCCGTGCACAGCGGCGAGACAATGATCCAGCCGGCGATTACAGAGACACTGCTCAAGGGGCTCGGCGGCCAGCAGCGCGATTTCGATGCCGCGAGCATGCCCGAGCCATTGACGCCCCGCGAAACCGAGGTCGTGCGGCTCATGGCGGGCGGCTACAGCAACAAGGAAATCTCGACGGCGCTTTCCAAGTCCGAGGGCACGATCAAGAACCATGTCTCGAGCGTGCTGGCCAAGCTTGGCGTGCGAGATCGCACGCGTGCCGTGCTTAAGGCGATTGAGCTCGGGTTGATCTGAGGTGAGGGTCGACCCCGTGCAGATTGAGGACGCGGCGCTTGCGCTCTCGCGCGGCGAGCTTGTCGGCATGCCGACCGAGACTGTCTACGGGCTTGCAGCCAATGCCGCCAATCCCGAGGCCGTGGCGCGTGTGTTCGCGGCGAAAGGGCGGCCGCAATTTAATCCGCTGATTTCGCACGTCGCCGACCTCGACATGGCGCTGCGCGAGGGCGTACTCGACGGTCGGGCTTTGGCACTGGCCGAGGCATTTTGGCCTGGACCGTTGACGCTGGTCGTGCCCACTGCTGAAACGGGTCGGTCTTCCGATTTGGCGCGTGCGGGCCTCGCAACGATTGGCTTGCGCGTGCCGCGCCATCCGATCGCGCAGGCCTTGCTGCACGCGCACGGCGGTCCGGTGTCGGCGCCGTCGGCGAATCCGTCGGGCAAGCTGAGCCCGACTGCGGCAGAGGATGTCCGTGCCGCGCTGGGTGACTCTGTTTCGGTCGTGCTCGATGGTGGTGCCAGCGAGGCGGGTATCGAGTCGACGATTATTGGCGTGATCCCCGATGAGCCCGTGCGCCTGTTGCGGCCTGGGGCGATTTCGCGCGATGACATCGTGGCGCTGGTGGGGCCGCTGATGACGCCGCGCCCCGACAAGATCACGGCGCCCGGGCAGTTAACCTCGCACTACGCGCCGCGTGCGGCGGTCCGGCTCAATGCGAAAGAAGCCCGAGCTGGCGAAGTGCTGTTGGGCTTCGGTCCTGGTGCGCCATCAGCCGCCGCCAACCTCTCGGAACGCGGTGACACTGTGGAAGCGGCGGCTAACCTGTACCGGCAGCTTCGCGAGCTCGATGCGCAGGGCGCGGACGGCATCGCTGTCATGCCGGTCCCTGAAACAGGGCTCGGTGAGGCGATCAATGACCGCTTGAACCGAGCGGCCGCCGCGCGGGATGATGGCGACTCGTGAGATCTCACGGACTCGTCTAAGCGACTGCAGTCCATCGCAAGGGAGCAGGCCATGTCGGATCATCCAGAATCACTAAACCACATGCTCGCCGCCTGGAACGAGCGAGACCAGGACCAGATTCGTGGTCACTTGGAACGCGCGTTGTCCCCCGACGTTCGGTTTGTCGATCCTTCCATCGACCTGACGGGCATCGATGCCTTTGAGGCAAATGTCAGAAAGGTCCAGGCACAGGTGCCCGGCGCAGACTACTTACGTGTCAGTCCTGTTGATTCGCAGAACAGATTTCATCGCTATCACTGGGCGATTCGACACGACGGCAAAACGGTGCTCGAAGGTTTTGACGTGACTCAAACCGATGACGACGGTCGCGTTACGCTGGTGATTGGGTTCTTTGGTCCGCTTGAGCGGGATTCGTAGCGAGAGCCAGAACTCGGTGTCCTGATTTGCGATATCCGTTAGCGGTCTTGCGACGCTCGCTGGAGCAGACGATGCGCAAGTGCCAGATGCGGTCGATCAAGCATGCGGCCGTCAAGCTGCACGGCACCGGCATTGGGATGTGATTCGAACGCCGCCACCACGCGGCGCGCGTGCGCCAGCTCCTCCGCTGACGGTGTGAACGCGTCATTGATGACCGGCACCTGGGCCGGGTGAATCGCCATCATGCCGTCAAAGCCATCGCGCCTCGCTTCGCCCGCGACAGTTGCGAGCCCATCGAGATCGCGAAAATCGGCGTGCAAGGTGTCGATGGCGAGTACGCTGCAGGCGCGGGCTGCAACGAGTACCAAGCTTCGTGCGAGTTGGTAAGTCGCAATCCAGCTACCCGCTTCATCGTGATGGGTGCTCGCGCCCAACGCTGCTGAAAGATCCTCGCCACCCCAGGTCAATGCTGCGACGCGCTGAGGTAGGGCCGTAACCGTCGGAAGCGCCAATAGCATCTGTGGTGTTTCCGTCACCAGCGCGATGATGCGCGTGCTGCCCGGCGCGATGCCGTGCTTGTGCTCGAGCACCGAGATCGTCGCATCGAGCGTTGCGATGTCGGCCACGGAGCGCACTTTGGGTTGCATGACAAACGCTGGCGCAGCAGGCATCACGGCGCCCAGGTCGTGTGTCCAGTCGCTCGTGTCAACAGGATTGATGCGCACGCCACGCTGAGGCGTGCTGGGTGCCGTCAGCGCCGTCGCGACCAATGCGCGCGCGGCCTCGCGCCGATCGGGCAATACGGCGTCCTCGAGGTCGAAGATCACAAGGTCGGCATCGCTGTCGGCGACCTTGACGAGTTTGCGCTCGCTGTCGCCGGGCACGAACAGCAGGCTTCTCAGATTCACGCGCCGCCTTCCGGTCGCTTCTGCAGCAATGCCGTGCGTTCGATGGTGCAGACCACTTCATCGTGCTGGTTGTAGACGCGGTGCATGAAGGTGACGATGCCGGCGTTCGGGCGTGACTTGCTTTCGCGACTAGCGGTCACTTCAGTTTCGATGCGCAAGGTGTCGTTGATGAATACGGGTTTCGGAAACCGCATCTCGCCGTAACCGAGGTTCGCCACCAGCGTGCCGAGCGTCGTGTCCTCGACGCTAACACCCGTTGCGAGCGAGACCGTCAGGAGGCTGTTGACGAGCCGTTGGCCAAACTCCGTTTTCTTGGCGTACTCAGCGTCGAGGTGCAGCGGCTGCGGGTTGTGCGTAATGGCACAGAACAGCACGTTGTCCGATTCGGTGATCGTCCTCGTCAAACGATGTTTGATGAGGTGACCGACGCTGGCGTCTTCGTAGTAAAGCCCGGGCATTGGGCGCTCCTTCAGGCCGAGGCCGCGAACAGCTCGCGTCCGACGAGCATACGCCGAATCTCCGAGGTGCCGGCGCCGATCTCGTAGAGTTTGGCGTCACGCAGCAGGCGACCTGTAGGGTAGTCGTTGATGTAGCCGTTGCCGCCCAGCGCCTGGATGGCCTCGAGCGCGACCTGCGTGGCGCGCTCGGACGTGTACAGGATCACGGCGGCGCAGTCCGCGCGGCTGGTTCGGCCTGCATCGCAGGCGCGCACGACGGCGTAGAGGTAAGCCCGCGAGGCATTGAGCGCGGCATACATGTCCGCGATCTTGCCCTGCATGAGTTGGAATTCGCCGATGGCTTGGCCGAACTGCTTGCGCTCGTGCACGTAGGGCAGGACGACGTCCATGGCAGCTTGCATGATGCCGACGGGGCCAGCCGCCAGAATCGCGCGCTCGTAGTCGAGACCCGACATGAGAACCTGGACACCGCCGTCGCGCTTGCCAAGGATGTTCTCGGCGGGTACGCGGCAGTCTTCAAACACGAGTTCGCAAGTGTTCGAGCCGCGCATGCCCAGCTTGTCGAGTTTCTGCGCCTGCGTGAAGCCAGGTGTGCCGCGCTCCACGATAAACGCCGTGATGCCGCGCGAGCCCCCGTCAGGCTTCGTCTTGGCGTAGATGACGTAGGTGTGCGCATCGGGGCCGTTCGTAATCCACATCTTGTTGCCGTTGAGCACGAAATGCTCGCCGTCCTCGTCGGCGCGCAGGCTCATGCCGACGACGTCCGACCCTGAGCCCGTTTCCGACATCGCCAGCGCGCCGATTTGCTCACCCGTGCAGAGGCCGGGCAGGTACTTCTGCTTTTGCGCCTCGGTACCGTTGCGAAAGATCTGGTTTGCGCAGAGATTTGAGTGTGCGCCGTAGGACAAACCGACCGATGCCGAGGCACGCGTGATTTCTTCGAGCGCGATGGCGTGGGCCAGGTAACCGAGCCCCGTGCCCCCGTAGTCCTCGCCGATCGTGATGCCGAGCAAACCCATATCACCGAGTTTGCGCCAGAGGTCCGCGGGGAATTCGTTGTCGCGGTCGATGTCGGCCGCACGCGGTGCGATTTCGTCATCGGCGAATTGGCGCACGGTTTCGCGCAGCAGGTCCAGTTCTTCGCCCAGGTTGAAGTCGAGCATGTCGTGTCCGGTTTATTCCGTTTCGGGTTGCAAGGTGATCAGTACGCTGCCGCCGTCGACAAGCGCGTCGACCGCAGTGCGGCATTCGTCGACGGTGCCCGCAAAGGGTGCCGCCAGTGTGTGTTCCATTTTCATGGCCTCGAGCACCATAAGCGCCTGGCCCGCGTCGACGCTGTCGCCTGCCGCGACGTTAATGCTCACCACGCGGCCTGTCATGGGGGCACGCAGCGCGCCGTCGCCCGCGGCTTCGCCGTCGCTGCCGGTATCAGGTGCGATACGTGAAAAGGACCATCGGCCGCGTGTGCTCGCGATAACGCCGGCGTCGCCGTCGCACAGCGCGTTGAAGCGTTGTTCGTGGCCATCGAGCGAGATACGGGCTGTGCCACCAGTCGTGTCCAGGGCAACGGCGTGGCGTGTGCCGTCGAGGTGCGCTGCAATGGGGCCTGTGCCGCGGCGATCGAATTCGAGTTCGACCTCCAGGCGGCCATCGAGGTCGAGTTCGATCTTTACGGTATTCGCGCCGTTCATGCGCCAGCCGGCGGCGCGCGACCAGACAGATGCTGCGGTGTCGGTGAGCGACGCACGGTGCAATTGCTGGACTGCGACAATGCAGGCCGCGGCATCGCGCTTGGGTCGGGCGATGGCGTCGCTGTGTCGCGTAATGAAACCCGTGTCGAGGTCGCCGGCGGCGAAAGGCGCGCTCGCCACAACGCGGCGCAAGAACCCGAGGTTGTTCACGAGCCCGTCGATCAAATAGTCGTCGAGCGCCGCGACCAGTCGGCGCCGCGCCTGTTCGCGGTCGTCGCCGAAGGCCACAAGTTTCGCGACCATGGGGTCGTAGTAGACGCCGATGCTGTCGCCCGCGCGCACGCCTGTGTCGAGGCGAACGTTCTTGTTGGTCGCGGGTTCCCGAAGTGCCGTGATGCGACCGCTCGTGGGCAGGAAGCCGCCATCGGCGTCCTCAGCGTAGACGCGCGCCTCGATGGCGTGACCCGTGGCCGTGATGTCCTCCTGCACGCGGGGAAGGGGTTCACCATCCGCGACACGCAACTGCCACTCGACGAGATCGACGCCCGTGATGCGTTCGGTCACGGGGTGCTCGACCTGCAGCCGCGTGTTCATCTCCATGAAATAAAAGCCGTCGCCGTCCACGAGAAACTCAACGGTGCCCGCGCCGACGTAGTCGATGGCGCGCGCGGCCGCAACGGCGGCCTCGGCCATGGCGGCGCGCAGCGGGTCGCTGAGTCCGGGCGCGGGGGCTTCCTCAATGATTTTCTGGTGACGGCGCTGGATCGAGCAGTCGCGATCAAACAGGTGTACGCAATTGCCGTGCGTGTCAGCGAAGACTTGCAGTTCGACATGACGCGGTGCGCCCAGGTATTTCTCGACGAGCATCGTGTCGTCGCCGAAGCCACCTTTCGCTTCGCGCCGCGCCGCGGCGAGCTCAGCATCGAAGTCGCCCGCGCTCGCGACGATGCGCATGCCCTTGCCGCCACCACCGGCGGCCGCCTTGAGCAGGACGGGGTAGCCGACCTTTTCGGCGGCAACACGCAGTCGGTCATCCGACTGATCGTCACCATGGTAGCCGGGCAGCATGGGCACGCCGGCTTTGGCCATGATGGCTTTGGCAGCCGACTTCGAGCCCATGGCTTCGATGGCGCCAACGGGCGGGCCGACAAAAATGATGTCCGCATCGGCGCAGGCGCGTGCAAAGCGCGCGTTCTCCGAGAGGAATCCGTAGCCCGGGTGAATTGCCTGCGCGCGCGTGCGCTTCGCCGCCGCAATGATCGCTTCGATATCGAGGTACGACTGCGCGGGTAAGGGCGGCCCAATGCACACAGCCTCGTCGGCCAGCTCGACGTGCAGCGCGTCAACATCGGCGTCCGAGTACACAGCCACCGTCGAGATGCCAAGACGCTTCGCGGTGCGCATGATGCGGCAGGCAATCTCGCCGCGGTTGGCAATAAGTAGCTTATCCACGGCTTACATCCGGAACACGCCAAAGCGTGTCTCTTCGATGGGGCGATTGGCGCAGGCGGACAGCGCCAGAGCCAGCACGGTACGGGTATCGGCAGGGTCGATGACGCCGTCGTCCCAGAGGCGGGCCGAGGCGTAGTAGGGGTGACCCTGGCGTTCGTACTGCGCCACGATCGGTTCGCGGAACGCCGCTTCTTCCTCGGCCGGCCAGTCCTTGCTGTCACGTTCTGCTTGGTCGCGTTTCACCGTAGCCAACACACTCGCGGCCTGTTCACCACCCATGACGCTGATGCGCGCGTTGGGCCACATGAACAGAAAGCGCGGGTCATAAGCCCGGCCGGCCATGCCGTAGTTGCCGGCGCCAAACGAGCCGCCAATGAGCACCGTGATCTTCGGTACCTCGGCGCAAGCTACGGCGTTGACGAGCTTGGCGCCGTCTTTGGCGATGCCGCGCGCTTCGTACTGCCGCCCGACCATGAAGCCCGTGATGTTCTGCAAGAAAATGAGTGGCGTCTTGCGTTGCGTGCAGAGGTTGATGAAGTGCGCGCCCTTGCGCGACGACTCGCTAAAGAGAATGCCGTTGTTGCCGAGAATGCCGACGGGGCGACCGTCGATGCGGGCGAAGCCGCAGACGAGCGTCTCGCCGTAGAGTGGCTTGAACTCGTGGAACGCGGAGTCGTCGACGATGCGTGCGATGACTTCGCGGACGTCGTATTGCTTGCGGAGGTCCGTGGGTACGATGCCGTAGAGCTCTTCGATGTCGTAGCGCGGCGCGACCGCATCAACGAGGTCGCCCTGTTCGGTCTTACGCCAGTTGAGTCGGGCAATGGCATCGCGCGCGAGCGCGAGGGCGTGCGCATCGTTACGGGCGTAGTGATCGGTGACACCCGACTCGCGGCAGTGCACGTCGGCGCCGCCGAGCTCCTCCGCGGTAACTTCCTCGCCCGTGGCCGCTTTCACAAGCGGCGGGCCGCCCAGAAATATAGTGCCCTGGTTGGCGACGATGATGGACTCGTCGGCCATGGCGGGGACGTAGGCGCCCCCGGCCGTGCACGAGCCCATGACGACAGCGATCTGCGGGATGCCTGCGGCGGACAGGCGGGCCTGGTTGAAGAAGATGCGACCGAAGTGTTCGCGGTCCGGAAAGATGTCGTCCTGCTTGGGCAGGAACGCGCCACCCGAATCGACGAGATAAATGCAGGGCAGGCGGTTTTGTTCGGCGATGGTTTGTGCGCGCAGGTGTTTTTTGCCGGTCAGCGGGTAGTAGGTGCCGCCTTTGACCGTTGCGTCATTGGCAACGATGACGCATTCGACGCCATTGACGCGACCGACGCCCGTGATAATGCCGGCCGCCGGTACGTCGTCGTTGTAGACACCCAGGGCGGCGAGCTGGCTCAGTTCGAGGAAGGCTGTGCCCGGGTCGATGAGTGCGTCGATACGTTCGCGCGCCGTCATCTTTCCGCGATCGCGGTGACGCTGCACCCGCGCGACGCCGCCGCCTTCGCTGATGCGCGCGACCGTTTCGTTAAGATCGTCGACGAGCGCGCGCATGCGCGCAGCGTTATCAGTGAACTGCGCCGAGCCTGTGTCGACGTGGCTTTCTATCAAACGCGGCATCAGCGGCTCCGGGCGGGATTGAGGTCAGCCAGCGCAGCTCGGCAGGCGTCTTCGACACCCGCGAGATCGGCCAGCGTCGCCGTAAGGTCGGCCGCTTGTTTCTCGAGCTGCGCGCGCCGTTCGGCGAGTTTGTCGAGCAGCGCGGTGAGCTGGCGCTTGCCGCCTTCGGGGGCCTTGTAGAGATCGATGATCTCGGCGCTCTCCTCAAGCGACAGGCCCAGGCGACGACCGCGCAAGATAAGGCGCAGCCGCACGCGGTCCGCGGCCGAGAAATAGCGCACGCGCCCCCGGCGTTCGGGTGCGAGAAACCCCTTCTCTTCATAAAAGCGCAGGGTGCGTGTCGTCACGCCGAATTCAGCGGCCAGATCGCTGATCGAATAGCTGCGGGTATCAGGCATGCGGGCACATTAAATTACGTTGACGTTAACGTCAATACAGATCGTGAGACTCAGTCCACACAAGGGCTCGCATCACCGGACGGATTGCGGCAGGCTTTACCTAATGTCGGTAAGAGGTCGGACATGGGCCCGCTGAACGGATTCAGGATTATTGAGCTCAAAGGAATTGGGCCGGGACCCTATGCGGGTATGTTGCTGGCCGACATGGGCGCCGACGTCATCGTTGTCGAACGCTCCACGCGGCCTGGTGGGCTCGCCATGCCTTCCGCCCAGGACGTGCATTCCCGAGGAAAGCGCTCCATCGCACTGGATCTCAAGCAGCCCGAAGGTGTCGAGACGCTGCTTCGGCTCATCGACACGGCTGACGGACTCATTGAGGGTTTTCGGCCGGGTGTCACGGAGCGCCTCGGCGTTGGGCCTGAGGCCTGTCTCGCCAGACGGCCAGAGCTGGTCTACGGCCGCATCACGGGCTGGGGGCAGTCCGGTCCGCTGTCACAGGCGCCCGGCCACGACATCAACTACATCGCCCTCACAGGTTCGCTCGCCGCGATCGGCAGTGAGAACAAACCTGCCGTGCCGCTCAACCTCATTGGCGACTACGCCGGCGGCAGCCTGTTTCTTGTGTCGGGCATGCTGGCCGCGATGTTGGCCGCGCAAAAGACGGGCAAGGGCCAGGTCGTTGATGCGGCCATCACGGATGGTAGTGCGCATCTGATGTCGGGTTTCTACGGTTGGCAGGACATCGGCTTCTGGAAAGCCAAGCGCGCGCGCAACCTGCTCGATGGCGCTGCGCATCATTACAACGTGTACGAAACGGCCGACCAGCAGTTTGTTGCCGTAGGTCCGCTCGAGCCCCAGTTCTATACGGCCTTCATTGAACTGCTGGGTCTCGACGCTGAAGCTTTCGGACCCGGTCAGTCCATCACCAAGTGGCCCGAGCTCGTGGCGGCCGTGGCTGACGTCTTCGCACAAGAGACGCTCGCGACCTGGCAACAGCGGCTCGAGGGTACCGATGCCTGCGTGAGCCCCGTGCTCGACATCAACGCGGCGACGCGTCACCCCCACAACGTGGAGCGGGGCACTTACATCGACATAGGCGGCGTCGTGCAGCCCGCACCCGCGCCCCGCTTCAGCCACACGCCCAGCGACGCACCTGCGGCACCGCACGCCGAGGGCATTGATGGTGATGCGGTTCTCGCAGAGGCGGGACTCGGCGGCGACGAGATTGCCGCGTTACGCGAGCGCGGCATATTGGGCTGAGTTCGTCGGGTAAAGGCTGAAGCGACCGGCGCGCTCGGTTACCCTTGCGGGCCAGCCCAACCACGGTCCCGGAGCCGCACATGTCGACCATCGTCAACCGGCGCGATCTCGCGTTTTTCCTCTACGAAGTGTTTGGTCTCGAGGCGCTGCTCGGGCAGGGCGATTACGCTGACTTCGACCGCGAGACCATCGAGGCCGTCCTCGATACCGCGGAGCAGATCGCGACCGAGCGTTTTGAACCGCTGGCGGCCGCACTCGACGCCGACGAGCCGCGATTCGTCGATGGTGCGGTTGAGATGATGCCCGAGATCAAGCCCGCGCTGGATGCCTTCAGCGAGGCCGGGCTGATCGCGGCCGGCTTCGATGCCGAGGTGGGCGGGATGCAGCTGCCTTTTGTCGCGCAGCACGCCATGAGCGGCATGTTTACCTGTGCCAATAACGCAGCCACCAATTACCTGTTCCTGACCACGGCCAACGCCAACATGCTCAACACCTGTGCGAGTGAGGCACTCAAGGCACGGTTTCTGCCGCCCATGCTCGAAGGACGCTGGTACGGCACGATGTGCCTCTCGGAAACGCAAGCTGGCTCATCGCTGGCCGACATCCGCACGACGGCGACGCCGCGCGGCGACGGCAGCTATGCCGTAGCGGGCTCCAAGATGTGGATTTCCGGCGGCGAGCAGCCCATGTCGGAGAATATCGTGCACATGGTGCTCGCGCGGACACCGGACGCGCCCCCGGGTGTGCGCGGCATCTCGCTGTTCCTCGTGCCCAAGTACCGCGTCGATGACGCGGGCAACGTTGGCGAGAAGAACCACATCGCGCTCGCCGGCCTTAACCACAAGATGGGCCAGCGCGGTACGACCAACTGCCTGCTCGAGTTTGGCGAGGGCGGTGAGAGCATCGGATGGCTTGTGGGCCGCGAGAACGAAGGCCTTAAGAACATGTTTCACATGATGAACGAGGCGCGCATCGGCGTCGGGCTCGGTGCGGTCATGTGCGGACTTGGCGGTTACCTCTACTCACTGAAGTACGCGCAGGAGCGCCTGCAAGGCCGGCCTGCTTCAGACAAGAATCCTGAGTCGCCGCAGGTGCCGATCATCCGGCACGCCGACGTGCGGCGTATGTTGCTGGCGCAGAAGGCCTGGGTGGAGGGTGGCCAGGCACTCATCTATTACTGCGGCACGCTGCAGGACCGCGAGCGGCTTGCGGGCGATGATGCCGCGCGCGGCGAGCTCAATCTGTTACTCGAATTGCTGACGCCCGTCGCCAAGTCCTGGCCGTCGGAGTACTGCCTTGAAGCGAACAAGCTCGCCATCCAGGTGCTGGGTGGCTACGGCTATACGCGGGACTACCCCGTCGAGCGCTACTATCGCGACAACCGACTGAACCACATTCATGAAGGCACCTGGGGCATTCAGGGTCTCGACATTCTGGGTCGCAAGGTCCGATTGGCGGGCGGCGCGGCGCTTGAACTGCTGGCCGCGGAAATGCAGCCGGCGTTGGAAGTGGCAAGCGGCAGTGACGCGTTATCCGCACATGCCGATGCGCTCGGGGCTGCCTGGCAGCAGGTCCAGCAGACCATTGCGGCCGTGGCCGGCTGCGAGGACCGCGAACGGGCGCTGGCAAACGCAACGGCATTCCTCGACGGCTTCGGTCACGTGGTCGTGGCCTGGTTGTGGTTGCGACAAGCCCTCGTTGCCGAGGCCGCGTTGGCGGAAAACAACAAAGATTCAGCGTTCTACGAAGGCAAATTGAAAGCCTGCCGGTACTTCTTCCGCTATGAGCTGCCAGTTGCCATAACGCGCCTGGCACTAGTGGAAACGCTTGATGACACATGTTTAACAATCGAGCCGGCCCAGTTCACGGGCTAGGGTTTCGTGACCCCTGTCACATAATTGTTGCGTGTTTTTATGGGCTTAACGCAACAACTGTTCCTAAGTTCCTAGCCCTGAACTATACTCTGCGGCGTTTAGGGCGGGGGCGCCCCGCAGAAGCTTACGACCTACAGCTGTCAACAGGGGTTTAACATGCTGATTAATTACGGGAAATCGCGCGTAGCGCCGGCCGGTGCTGCGGCCGCGGCCGTGTTGCTGAGCTCGCTTTCGGGCCAGGCACTCGCGCAAAGCGAACCGTTCCTTGAAGAAATCGTGGTCACGGCCGCCAAGCGCGAACAAACGCTGCAGGAAGTGCCGATCGCGGTTTCGGTCACCGACGCCGACACGATCGAAAAAGCACAGATCTTTGACGTGCTCGATCTGCAGACGGTTGTACCGTCGCTGCGTGTGACGCAGCTGCAGTCGTCGGCCAACACCAACTTCCTGATCCGTGGCTTCGGCAACGGCGCAAACAACCCGGGCATCGAGCCTTCGGTTGGCGTCTTCATCGACGGCGTCTACCGCAGTCGTTCCGCGAGCGCCCTGTCGGATCTGCCCAATCTCGAGCGCGTTGAAGTGCTGCGCGGTCCGCAGTCGACGCTGTTCGGCAAGAACGCATCAGCAGGCGTCATCAGCGTCGTCACACGGGCACCACAGTTCGAGTGGGGCGGCAACGCATCGCTCGTCGCCGGTAACTTCGGCGCCATTGTTGCCAAGGGCGACGTGACGGGCCCGCTGGGTGAAAATGTCGCGTTCAGCCTCTCGGGCAGCGTCAACACGCGTGACGGTTACTTCGACAATCTCGAAGACGGTTCGGAAATCAACGAGCGTGATCGCTGGGGCGTTCGCGGCCAGCTGCTCTGGGACGTCAGCGACGATGTCTCGTTCCGCCTGATCGCCGACTACGACGAAATCGACGAGAATTGCTGTGGCACGGTCAACCTACTCGACGGCCCGACGGGTAATGCCGTTCGTGCGCTGGGCGGCAACCTGGTGTCTAACGACGATGAGTCCTACGCCACGTTCGTGAACTTCGACACGATCAACACGATTGAGAACAGCGGTGTCTCGATCCAGGGTGATTTCGGCTTCGATAACTTCGACGTCGTCTGGATTGGGTCTTATCGCCAGCAGGACACGCAGGCCAACGCCGACTCGGACTTCACGAGCGCCGACCTGATCGGTCGCAACTTCGAAGAGCGTGACATCGAAACGATCACGCAAGAGCTGCGCCTTACGACGAGCTTTGGCGATAACGCCGACCTCATGATCGGCGCGTTCTACTTTGACGAAGACGTGGCCTACAACACGGACCTGCTCTACGGCGCAGACTTCCGTGGCTACGGCACGCTCCTGGGTGTCGCAGCCGGTGCGTCGCCGACGACGTTTGATGACCTCGAAACGGCACTCGGCATTCCGGCGGGTACGTTCTTCGCACAGGGCACCGGCGTTATGGAGATGGCCACGCAGGACAACCAGGCGCTGTCGTTCTTCACGACGCTCGACTGGTACCTGACGGACCGCACCACACTGACCGTTGGCCTGAACTACACCAATGACGAGAAAGATGTCACGGTGAGTCAAATCAACTCAGACGTGTTTTCTGGACTCGACTTCGTGGGGATCGGCTTTGCCGGCGCATTCGGTGCTCTGACGGGTGGATTGCCGCCGACGCAGGACAACATTGCGGCTAACCCTGCGCAGGCAGCGGCGGCGCAACAGATCAGCGTCACGGGGTGCTCTGCTGCAACGCCGCCGCCGGGCTGCAACGAGCTGCTCGCGCTGACGCCCTTCCAGTTCCTGCCGCCGTTCGTGAACTACCCGAACGCGGTTGAGAACGGCACGTCCGATGATTCGGAAACGACCTGGAGCGTTCGTCTTGCGTTTGATATCAACGACAACCTGAACATCTACGCCAGCGCCGGCACCGGCTTCAAGTCCACCTCGTGGAACTTGTCGCGTGACTCGCGTCCGTTCGCAGCTGACATTCCGGCGCTCGGCGCTGCAGGTCTGACGGTCAACAACCTGACGGCTGGCACGCGCTTTGCGGGTCCCGAAGAAGCGACGGTCTACGAGATCGGCATCAAGGGTAAGTACGACCGCTTCGCGTTTAACGCCACGATCTTCGACCAGTCGATCGAGGGCTTCCAGTCGAACGTCTTCTCGGGCACAGGCTTCCAGTTGGTTAACGCGGGTGAGCAATCGAGCTTTGGTGTTGAAATCGACGGTAACTGGTACCCGACCGACAACCTGCAGCTGACGTTTGCAGCCACCTGGATGGATCCCGAGTTTGATTCGTTCCCGAACAGCTCTGTGGGCGATCTGACGGGCACGACGCCGCCAGGTATCCATGAGCTCAGCGCTGTCGGTTCGGCCACCTACACGTGGTTCCTGTCGAACGGCAACGAAGCCTTCGTTCGTGGTGAGTACCTTTACGAGGACGATATCCCGATCGTTGAAAACGTGCCGGCTTCGCTCGCGTCGCGTGAAGTCAACATGGTCAACGCGAGCGCAGGCTACGCGATGGACAACGGCTGGGAATTCGGTGTCTGGGGTCGCAACCTGACCGACGACAGCTGGCTGCTGAGCGCCTTCCCGGGCGTTGCGCAGGATGGCAGCTTCAACGGCTACCCGAGCCAGCCGCGTACCTACGGCATCTCGATCCGCAAGTCCTTCCAGTAAGCGGACGGGTATCGAGTAAAGCCCCGGCGGTTTCTGACCGCCGGGGCTTTTTTTTGCCCGTGATCTGCGTGGTGTTTCCTTGCCCACGGCAGGGCCGACGGGCATCATTCAGACATCTGATGCGCCGCACCATTCCAAGGGGACTGGAACGTGAAATTTCCTGCTGCCTGCATTGCTCTGATCACTGGAATAATCGCTGCGACGGCTTCTGCCGGGACGCGCGTTGACAACTTCCGTCTGCTCGACCAGGACCGACAGTCGCACGAGCTCTACTACCACAAGGACGCCACGGCCGTGGTGTTCCTCGTGCAGGCCAATGGCTGCCCGATTGCGCGCAATCTGCTGACCGACTACCGCGCGTTGCGCGACACCTACGCTGACCAAGGTGTGCGCTTTGCGATGATCAACGCGAGCCTCCAGGACACGCGTGATGCCATTCGCGCCGAGGCCGAAGAGTTTGGCATCGATATGCCCATCCTTGTCGATGAGACGCAGCTTATCGGTGAGGCGCTCGACCTTGACCGAAGTGGTGAAGTGCTCGTCATCGATCCACGCAACTGGGAGATCGCCTACCGGGGTCCGCTTAGTGACCGCGTCGGTTACGAGACGCAGAAGAAAGTGGCCACAGAGACGTATCTCGCCGACGCGCTCGACAGCGTCATCGCCGGCGAGGCCATCGCGGAGCCACGACGCGACGCTGTTGGTTGCATCATCAACTTCCCCGAGCGAGAGCGTGTTGCCGAGCACGCGAAGATCAGCTACTCGGAAACCATCGCGCCGCTACTCCAGGAACGCTGCACGGCTTGCCACCGTCCGGGTGGTATCGGTCCCTGGGCCATGACCAGCTACGAGATGATTCGCGGCTTCGCACCCATGATTCGCGAAGTCGTGCGCACCCGTCGCATGCCGCCCTGGGAAGTCGCGACTGACTTGCCTGAGATTCACGCCTCGCGCGCGCTGACCGCCGACGAGAAGCGTACGCTCATCCATTGGATCGAGGCGGGAGCGCCGCGCGGTGACGGTCCCGACCCGCTCAAGAACACAGCGCCGGTACCGGACGCCTGGCCTCTGGGCGAACCTGACCTTGTGGTCACGGCACCGGCGTTTACGGTACCCGCGACCGGGATCGTGGACTACCAGTTCCCGGCTGTGCCCAATCCGCTCGAAAACGATGTCTGGGTTCGCGCAGTCAGCATCAAACCCGGCAACGGCAAGGTGGTGCATCACGTACTCGTCGGGACGACCGAAGAGGTCATTCCCGATGGTGACGAAGGCCGACTCGATGCCGTTTTCTCGAACTACCTCATGGGTTATGCACCCGGCGCGGAAAGCTACGTCTATCCCGAAGGCACGGGCGTACTGGTCAAGAAAGGCGGACAAATCCACCTGCAGATGCACTACACGCCTTACGGTGTAGAGGCGACTGACGAAACGCAGGTCGCGCTGTACTTCCATGAGGAAGCGCCCAAACACCACCTGCGCCAGCAGGTCGTCATGGGCTGGGATATTGCGATTCCGCCCGGCGAGGCGCGCCACCAGGAAACCGCTTACTTCCAGTTCGACCGCGAGGCCGAGATTTACAGCCTGTTTCCGCACGCCCACTACCGTGGCCACTCCACGCGCTTTGACATCGAGTACCCTGACGGTAAGCGCGAGCCGCTGCTGCATGTGCCGCGCTACGATTTCAACTGGCAGCACACCTACACGCTTGCCGAGCCGCTGACCGTGCCTGCGGGCGCACGCATCGTGCACACTTCCGTGTACGACAACAGCGCACGCAACCCGGCGAACCCGGACCCGGAACGTACGGTGCCCTGGGGCCTGCAGTCGCACGACGAGATGCTCTACGGTGGCTTCTTCTTCCGTTGGACGGATGGTACGGCGGAAGCACCCGTTCACGATCAGATGGCGTTTGAGATTAATCAGTTCTTTGGTGCACTCGACGACAACTTCGATGGTGTGATGCAACAGGACGAAATGCCGCCGCGTATGGGCGAAGCCTTCGGCGCGGGCCGCTTTGATTCGTTCAACGCGGACAAGGACGATGGCCTGAGCCCGGCCGAGTATCGCGCCTACGTCGAGTACCGCCGCAAGCAGCGCGCGCAGCAGGCAGCCGCGGGCGACTAGAACCCGCGCTTCGCCTCGAACGAGATCTGCAGCCCGCTGTCGATGTCGGGGCCGCTTTCGAGCGGCTTTGCAAAGTCGAGGTGGAACACAGTGTTGTTGTTCCCGCGCGCGTTACCCAGGCGCAGGCCGATGCCGACGTCGGCCAACCAGCGGCTGTCTTTTCGGCCCGTCACGTCCTCGCCCCAGGTGCGCCCGACATCGGCGAATACGGCGCCACCCACGCGGAACAGGCGCCAGGGGAACCAGTCCGTGAAGAAGCGTTGCTCGACCGTGAACAGCGCGCTCGCATCACCATTGCCGAACGCCCGGTCATAGCCGCGAAGCCCGGTTCTGCCGCCCAGAACGATGGGGCGATCCACGTCGAGGTTTTTGCCGAGCTCGATACGTGTGCCGACGAAGGCCGAGCGTCGCACCGACTGGCGACGCACATAGCGCGCATCGATACGCGCGCGACCATTGCGGACGGTGCCCGACTCGACGCGACCGCTGAGGCGACCGGACAGGGTGAGCAGCGCTTCCGATGGGTTACCAAAGTTCGTGGTGCCCGCCGCATTGACAATGAAGGCACTGCGATCTGCACCGATACCCGTGCCGGCATAACCCAGGCTCAGCGAGTAACTGCGACCCAGAAACAGGTCTTCTGTTTGCATGATCTGGTTGAAGTTCTGGACCTTCTCAAAGCGGTCTTCGACGCGCTCAATACTGACAAAGGGGTAGCGCAGGTCGCGGTCGGCGGGAATGAGCGGTGTTGGCGGCTCATCCTCAGGGACATCAAAGCGGTTCTCGCTCACTACCACGCCAAACCGGTACCGCGTCGTCCATCCCGCCACCAGTCCGTTCGACACCCCCCACCAGGCATTCAGGCGGCGTTCGTCCTGTCGGAATCTGCCGACTTCGCTGCCACGTGAGAACAGCGGTTCCTCCCGGTCTTCGGTAATGGCGTCGAAGCCCGCGCTGACGCGCGACTGCAGCGAGTAGAAAGGTTGTGCGACGCGAAAGCGTCGTGCCTCGCCGTCGTCGCTATCACGGTAGCGCAGATCGAGCGCAATCCAGGTGCGTCCGACATTGCGGTCCGAGAAGGCGAAGTTGGTCGAGCTACGGTCATCGTCGCTGCGCCGTGACACCGTGACCGCGCTGCCCGTGCCCAGGATGTTGTCTTCCTCGAGGCCCAGCGTCCAACGGGTTTCTCCGCCGCTGCGCGACAACGCGATTTCGGGGAAGAGCGTCCAGTTGTCGCGTGTCTCTACGAGCAGGTCGGCACGGCCGTCCTCAATGCGCAACACTCGGATGCTGGCGTCGAAGATAAACGGGTTACTGCGCAGCAGCCGCTCCGATTCTTCGATGTTCTGCGCCACGATCGGGTCACCGGGCTCAAACAACAATTGCGAGCGAATGGCCGAGGGTCGCGTCGTGATATGGATGCGGTTGGCAAAGCGGTAGAGGCTTTTGTTCTCGCCAGGCGTGCTCGTGTCAAAAATGTTGTTGATCGAGAGTGTGATCTCGCCGACGGCGATGCCGCGCGCTTCGAGCTCCGCGAAACGGGCGCGCGTGTCCTCAGTGGCTTGCGCATTCGGCGCGGCGACAACCCCGGCCAGCAGCAGCGTGAGCATCGACAGCAAGATCCGGCGCGCGGGGCGGCGGGCGCAATGACGGGGGGTGGGGCGCGTCATCGCCCAAGAGTGCCGGGCACCGCGTGTCATCGCAACGACGGGGTGCCCATTCAGACTGAATCTGGGGCGTTTTTTCTTGCGAATACATAAACCTAAACACGCTTTGACCTAAACACGGCTTTGACGGGCCTCGGAGGCGCCATGATTGAATTGGGCGGTATCACAGTAACGCTGGCACTCGCTATCTGGGTTGGCGCGATCGTGTTTCAGTCGGCGGTTGTCGCCCCGAGCGTGTTCAAGACGCTCGAGGCCGATAGTGCCGGACGCTTCCTCCGCGGTCTGTTTCCCCGCTTCTTCCAGGCAGGGCTGTTCTGCGGTTTTGCAATGCTCACGGGTGCTGCGGTGCTCTTTTTTGCCGGCGTCCGAGACGGACGCCTGTCGACGCTTGCCGGCGTGACGGCTGTGATGGTGGCACTGCAGTTCACAGCGGGCCGCATGGTACCTGCCATCAACGCGGCTCGTGATGCGGGCGAGGACGGGCGCAAGCGCTTTGGCCAATTACATGGCATTAATGTGCTGCTGACGATCGCCGTATTGCTACTTGGCATCGGCATGCTCGCCGCACTGGCCACCGCAGTGCCGCTACGGGTTGGCGCCTGACATGGCAGGGCTGCAACCCGACAGCACTGTCGACGATTACGAAGTCGCCCACTACACCAAGCTTGCCGAAACCTGGTGGGATACCGAAGGCCCGTTCTGGCCGTTGCATACACTGAACGCGCTTCGTGTGACTTACATCCGCGATCAGCTCTGCGGGCGCTTAGGTCGAGACGTCTCGGACGCCGCGCCCCTGTCAGGCGTCGAGGTGCTCGATGTTGGCTGTGGCGGCGGCATTCTCTCGGAGTCGATGGCGCGTCTGGGCGCGTGCGTGACAGGCATCGATATCGTCGAAAAGAACATCGGTATCGCCAGCCTGCACGCGCGAGCGTCTGGTCTTGCGATCGACTACGAGCAGCGCACGGCATCATCGCTCGCCGACACGGGCGCGCAGTTCGATGTCGTGCTCAACATGGAGGTCGTCGAACACGTGGCTGACCTCGATGCGTTCATGCGCGACTGTGGCAAGCTCGTTCGGCCGGGCGGCAGCCAGTTTGTGGCTACCATCAACCGCAACCCGCTGGCCTGGTTTGTCGCCATTTTCGGTGCCGAGTACGTGTTGCGCTGGCTGCCCCGCGGTACGCACCGCTACCGCCTGCTGCGCAAGCCTGCCGAGGTGCAGGCTTGCCTGGCGCGCGATGGCTTCGAGCTCGCCGACCTCACAGGTGTCCGCGTGAATCCGCTGTCGCGCACGATGGCACTGACGTCAATGACGGCGATCAATTACATGCTGCTCGCCCACAAGCGTTGACGTCGGCTATTCGGCGAGTGTGCAGCTCGTCTGCATCCACCGTAGATTGATCGCCAGCCGCGTCGCCGTGGGTTCGCCCCAGGCGTAGCTGGCAGCCGAGGTCTCCTCGCCGCGGTAGACGTAGAGCACGAGCGAGTCGCGGTTGGTGCCCGTAGGCCAGGCGACATTGCGTATCTTGATGCCGACGCGTTGGGGCTCGGGCTCATCCGTGTCGACCCAGGCGCGACCGCCCTGGTCCGGGAGCATGAGCTGACTTTCGAAATGCCAGTTCTCACCGTCACGCTTCGGGATCGCGAGCCAGCACTGGAACGAGCGAGAGCGTCGCAAGACGTAGGGCATCTCGGCGGTGGATTCGCTGTCGATGCTGGCCGCCGGCATCTGCAGCTCGCTGTCCGCAATGAGCCAGGCCGCACCATTGGCCTCGTCACAGTCTTCACCCGAGACCCGGCCTTCAAACTGCGCGGCACGTCGCAGCCAGATGACGTCGCATTGCGGGGACCCTACGGCGTCGGGCTCAATGGCGGCGCGCTCAAGATCCGCCAGCAACGGTAGCTGCCAGCGCGACATGCGCAGCGCGCCGGCTTCCGCGTCCACCTGCAGCCGCCAGAGCCCGCGCGCTGTGACCGTGTCCGAATCCTCTGCGAGACGACGCCAGGTAAGTGTTGCGGCATCTGAGTCCTCAACGGTTTCGACGAGCTGCCGCTCACGGCTGTGGCGAAAAGCTGTGTCGACCTCAAGCTCGCCCTCGAAGTAGACCTGTTCCTGGTTGTCAAAGTCGCCGACCAGCAATGCTGCGAGTCGCGTTAGGTCGCGCTCAAGCACACCTTGCTGCGCAACGGCCGGCGCTGCCGCAAGGCTTACGCAGCCCGCTGCGAGCAGGGCAAAAATCTGAGATGTTGTGTTGCGCATACGTCAGCTCCCCCGAAGACGTGTTCGCCCGTGGACTGCCATGACGACGGCCCCGACCTCACGTATTCTCCCACGTGCGAGGGGAGAGAACGACATGCAGCTCGAATCCGAGAATCGGTCCTTTGGTGGGCGGCAGCAGCGCTACCGGCATACGTCGAGCACACTGGGTTGCGAGATGACCGTGTCCGTGTACCTGCCGCCACAGGCGGAGACGGGTCGCGTGCCCGTGTTGTACTGGCTGAGCGGGCTGACCTGTACCGACGAAAACTTCGTTGCGAAGGCCGGTGCCCAGCGTGCAGCGGCCGAGCACGGCGTCGCCATCGTGGCACCCGACACCTCACCGCGTGGCGACGCGGTGCCCGACGATCCTGATGGCGCCTGGGACTTCGGCAAGGGGGCCGGATTCTACGTCGACGCCACCCAGCCGCCGTGGTCGCGTCACTACCGAATGGACAGCTATGTCACAGAGGAACTGCCGGCGCTCGTGACCGCGGCGCTTTCCCTGGACAGCGAACGGGCGTCCATTTCGGGCCATTCCATGGGTGGACACGGAGCCCTCGTGCTCGCGCTGCGCAACCCCGGCCACTACCGCTCCGTCTCGGCGTTCGCGCCCATCGCCGCCGCCTCGCGATGCCCCTGGGGCGAGAAGGCGCTGGGCGGTTATCTGGGCGACGATCGCAGCGCGTGGCAACGCTATGACGCCTGTGCGCTGATCGCGGGCGGTGCGCAATTACCACCGGCGCTGGTCGACCAGGGGGCGGCAGACGCCTTCCTCAAACGTGAACTCAATTTCGCGTTACTCGAGCAGACGCTGGCGGACGCGGGCGCCGATGCGCGCGCGCGATTGCAGGTGGACTACGACCACAGCTACTTCTTTGTTGCGAGCTTCATCGACGAACACATCGCGTTCCACGCGGAACATCTCGCCGCAAACTAGGCTCGGTCGCGTGTCCGAACAACCCGCAGAGTTGAGTACCGGCGCCGCAGCGCGGTCGCGCAGCTTTCGCGAATTGCCGCAGTTCTACTACCACACGCACTTTGTGGAAATGCTGTCTTTCGTCGAGCAGCACTACGCGCATGCCTTGCGCGCCGAAGACCGAGCGTTTCTCGAGGTCTTTCGCGCGTTGCCGCACGCAGCGCAGTGTCTTTACGTCCGGCTCGTCAATCGCAAAGGCAGTGTGTTGGGTGTCGGTAAGCTCGACTATCCGGAGTTGGGATCGGCCGAGCCGCTGATTGAAACACTGATACGTGCACGCCTTGCGGCACGGCCCGATGTGGGCGACTTTGAGGACGTCCTGCCGGCATTGTCCTGCGCGGATCTGCGCGCAGTACTCGACCGGGTCTCGCCCGGGCTGCGCCGTTCACTACGCAAGGCCGAGCTCACGGCACACGCGCGCGAGTCCGTGGGTGCGATGCGTTTTCTGCCGGCGCTCGATCGGGCCCGCTGGGTCGTTCAGCGCCGAACCGATGTCGTGGGCTACCTCTTGTTTCTGTTCTTCGGCACCGTCCAACAAGGCACGTTGCGATTCACGATGCGCGATCTTGGGATTATTCGCACGCAAGCACATGACGCCACCTACGAGCCGCGTTTCGCATCGCGTGAGGACGCCACCGAGACCTGGTTTTTCGCGAGCCGCAAAGCGCGCCTTCGCGCGCTGGGTGCGCCCGCGGTCGATACGCTCGTGCGTGAGCTCGGGCGCTGGCCCGAGCCCGTGTCGGCCACCGGTGCGATGCACGCCGATGCGCTGGCGGAGCGGCTCGGCCGGGCTCTCGAACAGGCATCGCGTACGGATGACGCTCTAGCGGTGTATCGGCGCGGTGCCACGGCGCATTGCCTCGAGCGCCAGGTGCGGCTGCTGCTTCAGGCCGGCCACAAAGACGCCGCACGGGATGTGCTCGAAAGCTGTCTCGACACGCCGCGCAGCGATGAGGAGTGGCTGTTTGCGCAAGACCTTCATGCGCGCCAGTTCGGTGGCAAGCGCACCTCGACGCTCACAGATGTGTTGCGGGAAGCCGATTGCATTCGTCTCGACCAGGCGGTGAGCGATAGCCCGGAGCGTGCGGTCGTCGACTGGTACACGCGTCAGGGACACGAGGCCTGGCGAGCTGAGAACACGTTATGGCGGACACTCTTTGGGCTTGTGTTCTGGGACCTGTTGTTCGGCGAGGCGGCCGACGCGCGGCATTCGCCGTTCGATGCCCTGCCAGCCGGTCTCGATGACGGCGGCTTCTACGCACAGCAACAAGCGGCTGTCGAACACACGCTCGCGACCTGCGCGGCGGCCGGTGGTTTGCAGCGGCAGGTTGTGGCCGCAGCAACGCGCTACCACGGCGAGGCCAATGCGATCTTCCGCTGGCACGCGCCGACGCTTGACGGTGTTTTTGCGCTTGCGCGTCTGGGTGCCCCAGAGGCGATTGTTCAGATATTGCGTGAATTGGCACGCGACTTTCGCAACGCGCATGGTTTCCCCGATCTGCTTGTGGTGGATGACGACGGCCTGCGTTTCGTGGAGGTGAAGACGTCGGGCGATCAGTTACGTCGCAATCAGCTGCTCCGGATTGAGCAACTACGTGCGGCAGGACTGCGCGCGGATGTCCTGCGGGTCGAGTGGTTCGTCGACCCGGAACAGCCCTATGTTGTCGTGGATGTTGAGACCACGGGAGGGCGGGGCGACTACCACCGGGTCACGGAGATCGGCGCGGTGCGCGTGGTGGATGGTCAGGTCGTTGACCGGTTCCAGACGCTGATCCAACCTGAGCGGCGCATTCCGGCATCGATCACGCGACTGACCGGTATTTCGGACGCTATGGTGGCTGATGCGCCGCGGTTCGCCGACATCGCCGCGTCTTTTGCCGAATTTCTCGACGGCGCCATCTTTGTCGCGCACAACGTGGAGTTCGACTATGGGTTTATCAGCCGGGAGTTTCGACGACTGGGCATGCCGTTTCGGATGCCCAAGCTCTGCACTTGCGCCACGATGCGGCGGCTGTTCCCGGGTCACGCGTCCTACAGCCTGAAGTCACTGTGCGCCGACTTTGATATCGCGCTCGATCAACACCATCGGGCACTCTGCGACGCCGAAGCCGCCGCAGAGCTATTGCACTACATCAATGAACGGCGCTCAGCGCTCGGCGAAGCCGGCGCACCACCAGACGACGCGCATTAAGGGCTGCCGTGTGGTGCGACCGTGACGATGGCATCGATGTCGTCGTAACGCGCGGCGAGACCGCGCAGCGCCCGTTCCCGGACCCGACTGCCGTCTGCCAGACTCAACGTTGGGTCGACCCCAATCTCGACATCGAGTGCAAAGCCCATGCCGGTACGTCGTGATCGAACGCGGCGCACGCTGAGGACGCCGTCGACGTCGCGGAGCAGGCGTGCAATCTCATCTGCATCGAGTGCGGCCTCGTCGACGAGTATCGGCACCGCGCGCCGAAAGAGCTGAAGCGCCAGCCAGAGCACGATGCCTGCGACGGCCACAGCCGCGACGCGGTCCAGCCAGGGCAGGCCCCGCGCAGCGAGCTGCCAGCCAACAATGACGGCGAGTGTGGTGAGTGCATCGGATAGCGTGTGCGAGGCATCGGCGTGCAGGATGTCGGCATCGAGTCGCTTAGCCCAGCTGCGCTGCCACCAGGCCAGCCAGGCATTGATGGCCAGCGTCGCCAGCATAAGCGCCAGTGCGAGGGGCGTGGTGTCGACCGGCGTGTCGTCGCGCGTAACGGCGGTTGTGATCAGCTCGAAAGCGAGCACGACCAGCAGGGTTGCGAGCACGAAAACTGCCAGTGATTCGAACTTGCGGTGGCCGTAAGGGTGGTTGTCATCGGCCGGCTGCGCCGACACGCGTATGACGAGCCAGGTCAGCACATTGTTCATAAGGTCTGACAGCGAATGCATGGCGTCGCCCAGTATCGCCAGCGACCCCGTTGCAAGACCAGCCCAGAGCTTTGTTGCGATGACCGACAGGTTGGCCAAGCCCTCGACGACGATCACCCGTCGGACGGCGCGGTCCCGGTCTACGCTGTTTGCGTGCATGCGGCCAGTGTAACGCGCTGGCCGCGTGGCGCAGCGCGTCAGGGATTGGCGATGCGCAACGTGCGCCGCAGCTCGTCGCCGTCCTGCATGTCGTAACGCACGATGATCTCGTCGTTGCCGTCGCCGTCGAGGTCGGCGGCGAATACGTTGCTGCCGTTCTTGGGTGCACGAAGCTCCATGTCGGTGTTACGGCGTTCAAATCGACCATCGCCCAGATTGCGGCGCCAGCCGAGTTTGTCGCGGCCGCGCTTCAGGATCAGGTCCTGGCGGCCGTCGCCGTCGAGATCACCGAATTCGACGGTGGGAAATTCCACCTGGCCACTGCCAAAGTCGAAGCGCACCTTGGCACGGATTTCCGCCGAAGGCTCGGCTGCGATGACGCCCGCGTCGTCCGCCGTGTGCACGGCGATATCGAGCGTGACCGAGCGCGAGAACAGTGCGCCGATGATGGTGCGCACGCCGATGCGCACACCCGGGGAAACGATCGCAGCGCGGTCTTCTTCGAGCTGTACCTTCCTGATGTAGAACTGGTAACCCTTGCTCGAGATGACCGTGTCTGGCTCCGTGTCAAAGCTAAGGTCGGATCGGGCCAGGTGGATGCGGTAGGTGGTTTGCTTGTCGAAGACGCCCGTACTCTTGGTCTCGAGCGTGACGAGGTCGGGCAGATCGTCGCCATTGATGTCGGCGAGCAACTCGGGCTCGCGCAGTGTGACATCGCGTTGGTCGAGTTCGGGGTCGCCGTTGTAGAAGCGCTCGATGTCACGCTCGCTACTAAGCTCAAGGCCCAACGCCAGCGTTTGCGCCGCAACCGTGTCTTCGGCGCTGGTCAGGTCGAAGCGCAGCAAGTCGTCGCCGCGCACGGCAACGACAGCAGCCTGGGTCTCAAGGCGGGCTGGTGCGGTGCGCACGGGGCGGTAGTTCTGAGCCCGCTCGAAGCTTCTGCGGATGCTGGGCAAATCGAGCAACGTGACGTCCGCATACGCATCGCCGCCGATAACGGCAAGCTCATCGAAACCCTGGACGAGAATCTCGCTGTCGTTGTCGCCGTCGATGTCTTGTGCAATATCGAGCGACGAGGTGAGTGGCGCAAACGAACGTCCTCGGTAGAGGCTCTCGACGTTGGCGAGTGGCGTGTACGCGCCATCGAGCGTGTCGAGCCTTTCGACGCGGTCCGCGCAAAGCACGAAAAGCGCGTCGCCTGCGCCATTCGGACCGGCGTCGATGGCCACGGCGTCTTCGGGCAGGGCGCGTTCGATGATCGTCGTGCCGGAGTCGTCTGCCGTGAGGAAGGCGATGCGGGGCGTGCCCGAGTCATCGCGTCCGGCAAGCGCGAGAACCTCGCCACTCCGGTCTGCGAACTCGAGCGTGACCACACCGGTTTGTGGCAGGAACGACAGTTTGTGGGTGTCGTCGGCGCCCGCTATGGCGCAGCACAGCGAACCCACAACAGCGATTGACGCCCGGCGCCAGGAATGCGCGAGAAAGTGCATAGTGTTCATGGTTCGCCTTGCACCAAAACCCCCTGAGACCACACGGGTGCGCAGGGGTTCAGGTCGGTAGGTTTGGCAGGATCAGGTAGCGCCGGCTTTGCGCAGTGTTTCGGGATCGGTCTTGGCTGCGTCGTCGCCCTCGGTGGCCTCAGACTCGGCATCAGGCTCCCCATCATCCTCGGCGCCTGCTTTAGTTTCCGCGTCCGCTTCAGGCTCGGGCTCAGTCTCAGCTACTGCTGTGTCGTCGTGAGCGTCGTCGTCGATGACTTCAATCTCGACTTCGACGTTGATGGCGTCTTGTACAGCTGCTGCATCGTCCGAGGTTGCGGCGTCAGTCAGGTCGGAAGCCTCTGCCGCTTCCGGCGCCTCCGGCTCGTCCGGGGCTTCCTGAGGGGCGGCTGCAACGGACTCAGCTGTGTCCCCGACGACGCCCTCTGCGGCAGCAGCGGCGCTTGCCACGCTCGTGGCCGCCACGCCTTCAATCGCCCGCAGGCTCGGGAACGCCAGGCGCGCCCGGTCTTCGTCGTTGCAGAGTGCGTCAGCGCCGCTGGCCATGTGTTCATAGAGATCGCGGTACTGACGGCCGATGTTGCGGAAGTGTTCAGCGGTTTCCCCGAAATGCTCAGTGACGTTGCGCCGGTAGTCTGAAAACTCCTCTTCGAGTGCCTCTGCACGCTTGGCTTCGCCGCTTGCGCCGCCGCGTCCGATGAAGAAACCCAACAAGCCGCCTGAGGCGAGACAAAACAGGGCAAGAACGATGGCCATCGTCGTGGACATTGCAGATCTCCATTGTCGGCGCGGTCCAGAAGCTCTAGTCGAGCATACCAGTTACCTTGGGTGTGCCAAGAGTGGAAAAAGTTTCACATCGCGCGGCATCGGTATGGTCTAGCATGACTGAATTCCAAGGCAGGAATCCAAGAATGACTCAGCCTCTCATGAGAACCCGATCGCGCCATCTCTTTACTGCTCTAGCGGCCAGCTTGGGCCTCGCCCTTGCGGGTTGTGGCGGCGGTGGCGGGAGCGGCAGCGCGCCGCCACCGACAGGTGGCGGAACGCCGCCACCGACAGGAACACGTTACGTGGATCGGGTGTTTACGGGCTTTGTCGAGACGCAGGCCGTCCAGTTCGGCGCCGGCGAGCGTGCGCAGACGCTCGAGCCGCTATTTATGGATATTTACACGCCGGCCGACGACACGGAGACGAACCGCCCTGTGGTCTTGCTGGCCTTCGGTGGCGCCTTCGTTTCAGGCATGCGCAGCGACCTGCGTGACCTTGCGATCGATTTCGCGCTGCGCGGCTACGTGGCGGCCACGATTGACTACCGACTGTTGCAAACGCAGCCCGCCGACGCCGATGGGGCCACCATTGCCATTCTGCAGCCGATACACGACCTCAAGGCCGCCGTGCGCTTCTTCCGGGAGGACGCGGCCACGGCGGACACCTACGGCACCGATGGCGAGCACGTTTTCGCGGCCGGAGTTTCGGCGGGCGCTGTGCTGGCGCTCACCGCTGGCGTGCTCGACGAAGCCGACGCGCTGACGCCTGGCGTTGAAGCGTGGCTCGCAACGAATGGGGGGCTGGACGGCAACAGCTCGGCCAACGCCGGACAGTACTCGTCCGAGGTACAGGGGGTGCTGTCGGTATCGGGCGCGATCGGTGATTTGAGCTGGGTGGATGACAAGTCCGCACCCTTCTACGCGGCCCACGAAGAGTTTGACTCAGTCGTGCCTTGCGGCATGGGTACCGGTGATCTTGGTGGCTTTCCCATCACGGGTTTTGGATCTTGTGATGTCGTGCCCGCAGCGGATGCGGCCGGCGTTCAAAACGCGTTCTTTTTTGTCGCGGGCGCGACCACGCATGTGGGCTACAGCCCCGCCGACATCACGACGATTCTTAACGGCGGTGCTGCGTTGTTTGCATCGCTATTGCCTTAAGCGAAGCGCACCCGTTTCATCCCGGCAAAAAAAATCCCGCCTCAAAGGCGGGATTTTCAAGATGGCGTCCCCTAGGGGATTCGAACCCCTGTTACCGCCGTGAAAGGGCGGTGTCCTAGGCCTCTAGACGAAGGGGACCCGGAACAGTGTCTCGGCTTGCCGGAGAATCTGGTGGAGCTAGGCGGGATCGAACCGCCGACCTCTTGCATGCCATGCAAGCGCTCTCCCAGCTGAGCTATAGCCCCGACAGAGCGCGGTAATGTAGTCGAGGGCACTGGGGCTGTCAAGCTGCTGAAACGCATCGCGGCCAGCCACACGCGGGGCGCCAATTGTGTAGCATGAGCGGCCTTCGAAACGGACGGGACCGACCGATATGGAACAGCTTTTCGACATTTCTGGGAAGGTGGCGCTCGTGACCGGCGGGTCGCGCGGCATCGGTGAAATGATTGCCGAGGGCTTCGTTCGCAATGGCGTGCGGACCTACATCACGGCGCGAAAAGCGGAGGCCTGCGACCAGACCGCGGACCGGCTGTCAGAGTACGGCGAGTGCATCTCGTTCCCGGCCGATTTGTCGACGGCGGAGGGCATTGGCTCGTTGGCCGCTGCCCTGCGCGAGCGCGAAAGCCAGCTCGATATTCTCGTCAACAATGCGGGCGCGACCTGGGGCGCGACGTTTGACGAGTTCCCGGAGGCGGGCTGGGACAAGATCATGGACATCAACGTCAAGTCGCCGTTCTTCCTGACCCAGACGCTCATCGACCTGCTAGTTGCCGCGGGGTCTCACGAAGACCCCGCGCGGGTCATCAACATCGGCTCGATTGATGGCTTGCACGTCTCGCGTATGGAGACTTACTCCTATGCGGCGTCGAAGGCGGCGATCCTGCACCTGACGCGCATGATGGCCAAGAACCTCGTCAAGCGGCACATCACCGTCAACGCCGTGGCGCCGGGGCCCTTTGAGAGCAAGATGATGGCGCACACGCTGGCCACGATGGGCGAGCAGATTGTTGCCGAGGTGCCGCGCGGGCGGATCGGCAAGCCGGAGGATATGGCGGGGGCGGCAATTTACCTGGCATCGCAGGCAGGCGCGTACCTCAATGGCGCGGTGATCCCCGTCGACGGTGGCCTTGCGACCACCGTCTGACGGGCGCAGCCGGGCTTATTCGCCGGCAGCTTTAGACTGCAGCTGGCAGTAGTTTTCGATCCCCATCTTCTCGACGAGGCTCTGCTGGGTTTCGATCCAGTCCACGTGTTCTTCTTCGGACGCGAGAATGCTGTCGAGCATCTGGCGTGAAACGTAGTCGTTGATGGACTCCGCGTGGGCAATGGCCTCACGCAGGTCTGGAATCGCGATCATCTCAATCTTCATATCGCAGGCGAGGATTTCCTCGACGTTCTCACCGATGTGCAGCCGTCCGAGGTCCTGCAGGTTGGGCAGGCCGTCCAGGAACAGGATGCGCTCGATGAGCTTATCGGCGTGGTTCATCTCGTCGATCGACTCCGAGTACTCGTAATCGCCGAGCTTGTGCAGTCCCCAGTCCTTGAGCATGCGGGAATGCAGGAAGTACTGATTGATCGCGGTCAGTTCGTTCTTGAGAATCTTGTTCAGGTGCGCGATGAGTGTCTTGTCGCCTTTCATTGGGGGCCTCTACGGTCGTCCAGGACAGGGTGGAACGCCGGCAAAACCGGCGCGAAGACCGCGATAATAGGCACTCGCACGGACATTGCAAGTCCGTGTTTTTAAACGAAAATGATTCTTGTTAGCGCCGCGTTTCGCGTTTGCGCGCGGGCGTTTATACGCGGCCTAGACAGCCTGCGTTGCGGGGCGATAAATCTGCGGGCTGGGTAGCGCGCGGTTGGCCTTACGCTCAGCCAGGATTTCTTCTGCCGTCGTCATGCAGCTGCCACAGCAGCTCGCCACACCCAGGGTGTCGCGCAGTCCCTCGACGCTATCGATGCCCGCGTCAACAGCGCGCTCGATCTGGCGGTCGGTAATGGCTTGGCAGATACAGACGTACATGATGGTTCTATCTAAATGCAAATGAGAATGATTGTCAATACCGTTCTCATCGAATTGCGGGTGGCATCACGGATGTAACCGGGGGAGGGCGAACGTGGGGGCGCGGTCGCGACACGGGAAACCTGCCAAGGAGTCGCTGCGGTGTCGTTGGTCCCGGCCTCACCCAAAGGAAGAACCAACAACGGAACGTGCGCGAACCGTGCCGCGACTGCGCTTCCACACACCAAATACTACGCGAAATGAGAATCATTCTCAATAGCATTGGGCAATAAATTCGAGTTTTTCGATGGGGTAATTCGGTCACATCACTGGCTGTGATGGCGGTTCTGACTTGGACCCACGGACGTGGCACACTCGCGAGGCGTGGCAGGGGGCCGCCGCGTAATCTCTGAACAGGACATTCATGGCAGACGACAAACCGATCCTGCTGATCGTTGAGGACGACCCGGGGCTGCAGAGCCAGCTCAAGTGGGTATTAGAGGACTACCAGATCGTTCAGGCCACAACGCGTACCGAGGCGCTGGATGCCATCCGCCGCCACGAACCCGCCGTTGTGCTCCAGGACCTGGGCTTGCCACCGGACGCGGAGGGCGTCACGGAGGGCCTCGCCTGTGTCGAGGAGACGCTGGCCATCGCACCCCACACGAAGGTCATTGTCGTGACGGGTCATGGCGACAAGGACAACGCGCTGCGCGCCGTTGCGGCAGGCGCCTATGACTTCTACCAGAAGCCCGTCGACACCGATGTGCTCAACCTGCTCGTCGACCGTGCGGCGACGCTCGCCGCGCTCGAGGCCGAGAACCGCCGCCTGGCAGCGTTGAGTGGTCACTCACCGCTCGATGGCATCGTGGCCGTGAGCCCGGCGATGCTCAAGGTCTGCCGCATGATCGAAAAGGTCGCGCCAACGGACGTGACGACCCTGCTGCTCGGCGAGTCCGGCACGGGCAAGGAGCTGCTGTCGCGCGCACTGCACGACCTGAGTCCGCGCAAGGACAATGCCTTCGTGGCCATCAACTGTGCGGCAATCCCTGAAAACCTGCTTGAGTCAGAGTTGTTCGGCTTTGAGAAGGGCGCGTTCACGGGTGCCAACAAGACCACGCCGGGCAAGGTTGAGGTTGCGAACGGCGGCACGCTGTTCCTCGACGAAATCGGTGACATGCCGCTGCCGCTGCAGGCCAAGCTGCTCCGCTTCCTGCAGGAGCGTGTGGTGGAACGGATCGGTGGTCGCGTCGAGATCCCGGTAGACGTACGCGTGGTGTGCGCAACCAACCAGAACCTGCAGAATTTGATCTCTGAGGGTGGTTTCCGCGAAGACCTCTACTACCGTATCTGCGAAATCGAGATCGACATCCCGCCGCTGCGCGATAGGGAGAATGGCGTGCTGATGCTGGCGCGCTCGCTGCTCGACAAGTATGCGAAGAAGCAGGGCAAGCCGCTGCGCGGCTTCAGCGACGACGCCCAGCGCTCGATGCTCGCACACCGCTGGCCCGGCAACGTGCGCGAGCTTGAAAACAAGATCAAAGGCGCAGTGATCATGGCCGAGGGGCGGCAGGTGACGTCCGAAGATCTTGGTCTGGCCGACAGCGAGTCGGTGCCGTCACTCAATCTGCGTGAGGTGCGCGACGCTGCCGAGCGCAACGCGGTACGCCAGGCCATGGTGCAGACGGCCGGGAACATCTCGCGTGCAGCAGCGGCGCTCGGCGTGAGTCGCCCGACGCTCTATGACTTGCTCGAGCGTCACGGTATCGAATCTGCGGAGTTCTCCAGGGCCGCGAACGCGGACTGAATCGACGTGACTACGCTTCCTTGAACGTGTCGGGGTTCAGGTCGTGGCGCGCCAGCAGCTTATAGAAGTCCGTGCGGTTGCGTTTGGCCAGCCGCGCAGCTTGGCTCACATTGCCGCCAGTGATCTGCAGGATTTGTGAGAGGTAATTGCGCGTGAATTCGTCGCGCGCCTCCGAGAAGGACGGCAGCTTGTCGCCGTGTGCACCCAGCGCGCTGCGGACGAGCTCCGCAGAGATCACCGGCGAGTTCGAGAGCGCGACGTTCTGCCGCACCACGTTGTAGAGCTGGCGGATATTGCCCGGCCATTCGGCCATGACCAGCAGCTCGAGCGCCTCGGGTGCGTATACCTTGCGCTCCGCATCGCCCTGGTCGGTGAGCTGGCGCAGGAAATGCGAGACCAGCAGCGGAATGTCCTCGCGGCGCCCGTCCAGCGGCGGCATTTCGATGTTGACGACATTCAGCCGGTAGTACAGGTCTTCCCGGAACTGGCCCGAGGCCATCATCTCGCGGAGGTCGCGGTGCGTGGCTGACAGCGTGCGCACGTCAACGGTCACCGACACCGTGCTGCCGACCGGCCGCACCTGGTTCTCCTGAAGCACACGCAGCAGCTTGACCTGCAGGCGCATGGGCATGTCGCCGATCTCATCAAGCAGCAGGGTGCCGCCGTCGGCGGCCTGGAACAGGCCCTTGTGGGCTGTCGTTGCCCCCGTGAAGGCGCCCTTGGCGTGGCCAAACAGTTCCGACTCGAGCAAGTTCTCGGCCATGGCCGAGCAGTTGATGGCGACGAACGGTTTGTCAGCACGTTTGCTCGCACGGTGCACAGCTCGCGCCAGCAACTCCTTGCCTGTGCCCGACTCACCTGTAATGAGTACGCGCGCGTCCGTGTCCGCCACCATACGGGCCTGGTTCAGTCGGTCGCGCATCGTGGCATTGCGCGTGATGATCTCGCTGGCCCAGTCTTCCGTGCTGGCCGAGGTGCCCGAGTTTTTGAGCGCCTTCTCCACGTTGGCCAGCAGCTCTTCTTTTTCGATGGGCTTGGTCAGGAATCCGAAGGCGCCACTCTTCGTTGCCTCGACGGCGTCGGGGATCGTGCCGTGCGCTGTCATGATAAGCACGTTGAGCCCGGGTGTGCGGCTCTGCAGTTCCTGTAACAGACCGATGCCGTCCATCTTGTCCATGCGCAGGTCAGAGATCACGAGGTCGGGCTGGAAGCGGCCCAGCACGGCCAGTGCAGCCACGGCGCTTTCAACGGCCTCAACCGTGTAATTCTCGGCACGCAGACGAATGCTCAGCAGGCGCAGCAGGCCCGGATCATCGTCCACAAGCAGAATGCGGCCGCGCATCTTGCGGCCCCTGACGGTGCGTTCACTCATCGTTACGCGTCGCCTCCGTGGTTGGCACGACGGGCTCGCCGTCGCGCTCGCGGATCGTGCGTTCAATCTCTGTAATGGCAGCAAGCTTTTGTTCGGTCTCTGCAAGCGCACCGCGCAGCCGCGTGTTGTCGGCCTGCAGCAGCTCGAGCTGGGCCCGGGCCGCGGCGAGTTCGCGCGCATTGCTCCGGCTTTCGGTACTGCTCGCCTGGCGCGCCGAGCTTTCGGCCGATACGCGCGAGCGCAGCAGCGCCAGGTGCACACTTGCCAGTAGTTGCTCGTCGGTGAGCAACAGCTCGGGCCGTTGCAACAGGTCGGTCAGCATGCCATCGGCGCGAGCCAGGTCGGTGTTGGCGTGGCCAGGCGTCGCCATGGCCAGACTGAGCCGCAGCGTGTTGGTCGTCGTGGGGGCGCGTTCGAAATCGAGTTCGAGTTCACGCCAGGTCCGATCGGCCGCAGTGGCGTCGGGACCCAGCAGGCGGTCCACGTCTGCGAGATAAATCTGCACCGTTGACGGTGCCTGGCTGACATCGGAATCAATCGAATCGCCCCCGCCCTCAAACAGGCCGCCGATCGAGCTGCACCCGGACAGCAGCAGCGCCGCTGCGACACACGCTGTAAGCCGGCTAGCCATTGGCCGCCTGCCGCGTTGCAAGCTCGGGAACTTCGGGCTGCGGGATGAGGATTCTGAAGTGCGCGCCCGTGAATACAACGGTGTCGCCACGCCCCGTGCGAATCGCCTGTTGGTCGTCAGTAATGTCCACCACGCCATCATGGGCCTGAACCGATTCGAGCACAACCGACAGCCCAATGCCGGTACCGGCCACGAGGCCGCCCTGTTCTTGCTCGCCCTGGTAGAACGCATCAAACACCTTCTTACGCTCCCGCATCGGGATGCCTGGGCCCTGGTCGGCGACCTCGATCTGGAACTGGCCGTTGCCGTCCTTCACGCGCACGAGCAGGCACGCGCCGCGCGGGGAGAACTTCAGCGCATTGGAAATGAGGTTGTCGAGCACCGTGCGGATCATCTCTCTATCGGCTTGCACCGTGAGCGTGTCGATGTCGGCCAGTAGACGGACGTTTTGGCCGCGCAGCGTCAGCGCGTGACTCTTGAGCACGGAGTCGACGACGTCGCCGATTGCGAACTCGCTCAGGTTGAGCACTTCGTTGCGGCTTTGCCAAGCTGAGAAATTGAGCAGGTTTTCGATCAGTCGTTGAAGTCGCAGGCCGTTGTTGCGCAGGATGTCGGTGACTTCGACCTGAGGTGCGTCGAGCTCGCCGACGGATCCGTCGAGCAGTAGCTCCGTGCCTTCGCGAATATTCGCGAGCGGCGTTTTGAGTTCGTGTGACATGTGACGCAGGAAGCGGTTCTTTTCCTTGGCGAGCTCAAGCAAGCGCCGCCGCAGCCATTCGAGTTGCCGGCCTAAAGAGACAAGGTCAGCCGGGCCGTCGACTTCGATGTGGCGCGAGAACTGGCCTTCACCGAGCTGTCGAATCGCACGGTCGAGCGCGCGGATGGGTCGGCTTACACGCCAGGTGACAAATCCCATCGTCAGCACACTGATGAGCGTCAGGCTGGCGGCCTGCCAGGCGAGCGCCGTGCGAGTGGCCGCCGTATCTTCCTGCAACGCGGTGAGCTGTGTGTCGATGTCTGAGGTGAGCAGTCGCGACAGCTGCTGTGCCGCAGAGATCGCCTGCGCGAAGCCACCGGTCGCCGTCGCCGCGCTGCCGGGGTCGGCCGGCTGGCGCGTCAGGCCAATCATGAGCGTGGTCAGGCGCGATTCGATGACGTTAAGCAGTTCGAGCGCGTCTGCGTTGTTTGTACGGTCCTGCAATGCGGTGATCGCCGCACCGGCTTCGGCCGCATCCTCGCGCAGGAAACCGATGAGCTCGGCGTCCTCGGACACGAGGTACTGGCGCGCCACGCGTTCCATGATGCTGAGTTGTTCCTGCAATTCGCGGCTGTTCTGCGTCGCTTCGATACCGCGCACGATGAGCGACTCGCTTCTCGTGGTGAAACGGTCAAGCTGCAGCAGCGCCCACACGAGTGCCACCGACAACGGCAGCATGATGCAGGCGTAACCGATCAATACGAGTGCATTGATCGAGCGCGGTCTTGGCAGACGGAAACCCATGGCGCTTTGTGTGCTCAGTCCCGCCAGTAAGCACCGGGATCACGAGCCGCAATACGGCGCTCCCAGTTGAGGCTCGACGTCACGATGGCGTCCAGGCTGTCGAGCTGTGGCGACCAACCGAGCACGTCGCGGATGCGATCAGCGCGGGCTACGAGCGAGGGCGGATCGCCCGCGCGGCGTGGCGCGTCTTGCACAGTGAGGGGGGCGCCGTGTGCGGTCTCGACAGCAGCAATAAGCTCTCTCACGCTGTAGCCGTGACCGTAGCCGCAATTCAGGGTGACGGAGTCGCCGTCGGCACGCAGGTAGTCAAGCGCGTCGAGATGGGCCGAGGCCAGGTCCTCGACGTGGATATAGTCGCGCACGCCCGTGCCGTCGGGTGTATCGAAATCAGTGCCAAACACATAGAGCTGATCGCGACGACCCGTCGCCACTTCGCAGGCCACCTTTGTGAGCAGTGTGGCTCGCGGCGTGGACTGGCCGATGCGGCCGCCCGGGTCGGACCCCGCGACATTGAAGTAACGCAGTGCGACGTGACTGGCCCCACCCGCGAAAGCCAGGTCGCGGAGCATCCACTCTGTCATGAGCTTGGAGCTGCCGTAGGGGTTAATCGGTCGCGTCGCGGATTCTTCGCCGGCCACGCCACCGTCGGGGATGCCATATACGGCGGCTGTCGATGAGAACACCACGTGTCGTACGCCATGCGCCTGCGCCGCGTCCATGAGCGCCAAGGTGTTGGCGGTGTTGTTGCGGTAGTACTTCAGTGGGTTCTCGACGGATTCGGGAACAATGGTAGCCGCCGCGAAGTGCATGATGGTATCGATGTCGCTGCGCTCGAAGATGGCGTTGAGCGTTGCTGTGTCACCCGTGTCGCCCACGACCAGTTCGCCGTGCGTCACCGCGGCCTCAAAACCTGTCGACAGGTTGTCGAGGGTTACGGTTGGCTCACCGCGCTCTCCGAGCTGGCGCACCACGTGGCTGCCGATGTAGCCGGCACCGCCTGTGACGAGAATGCGTGCTTTTTCTTTTGACATGTACCGATTCCTGCGCGGAACAAAGCCCGCGCGACGCCTGAATTCAGGCGCAAGATAATACCAGCGTCAAGTCGAACAACCGTCTACCCAGTCGCAATTTTGCGACTGTTTTGTGGTCTACGTCACTGGTTCATGCAATCGCCGCGGGCTACCCTGTGCGCGAATCAGTCGGGTGTCGCGTGTAGCGCCCCGTCGGTAAGGAGACGTATCGCATGTCATTGGCAACCCCCGTTTTTGCAATTCGGCAGCGTGCGCAATGCGCCGCTCTCGTGCTGGTAGCCGCAATGCTTGCGGCCTGTGGCGGGGGCGGGGGCAGTGGTGGCGCCGCCACGCCTACGAACACAGCGCCATCGGTCAACGCGGGTAGCGACCAGAATGTTGAACAGAACAGTTCGGTGTCGCTGACCGGCACGGCTATGGACGATGGCGGTGCTGCAGGTCTGTCGTATACCTGGTCTCAGACGGGTGGGCCGGCCGTGACGATTGTCAACGGAGATATGGCAGCGGCAAGTTTCATTGCGCCCGCGACCAACGACTTCGTGGTGTTGGAGTTTCAGCTCACGGTGAGCGACGGTTCCTTGACCTCGAACGATACCATTGTGGTCACGGTGTTCGACGACATTGGTACACCATTGGTGCAAGGCAGAGTCACGTTCGAGTTTGTTCCGGGTTCTGGTTCGGGTCTCGCCTATAGCCAGACTGTGGAACGACCGGTACGTGGCGCCACGGTACAGGTGGTCAATAGCACGAACAGTGCAGTCGTCGTTGAGGATTCGCTCGATGACGATGGGCGGTTCTCATTTGCGGTGCCCGCGAATACCGACGTCTTCGTGAGAGTGCGTGCAGAATTGAAGCAAGCCGGACAGCCGGGTTGGGACGTTGAGGTCCGGGACAACACATCATCAACGACCCTTCCGCTGAATCAGCGACCCTTGTACGTGCTCGACGGGCAAGTCTTCAACACCGGCGCCGGTCCGCAAAATGTGTCTCTGGTCGCGAGGAGCGGGTGGGGCGGGTCAAGCTACACCAGCGTTCGTGCATCGGGGCCATTCGCGATTTTGGATACGATCTACTCAGCGATTCAACTGGTCGTTTCGGCAGACTCGGACGTCGTCTTCGCACCCTTGGATGCGTTTTGGAGTGTGAATAACTCCACTGCGGGCTCTACGGGTGAGGATCCGGCAACCGGCGAGATCGGTACGTCGTTCTACCGTGGCAACATTGACTCTTTGTTTCTTGTTGGTGCGGCCAACGATGACACCGACGAATTCGATAGCCCCGTTGTCGCGCACGAGTGGGGGCACTATTTCGAAGACGTCCTAGCTCGGTCTGACAGTGTCGGCGGGCAGTGGACCCTGAACGAACGGCTTGACCCAAGGACCGCGTTTGGCGAAGGCTGGGGAGATGCTGTGGCCGGCATGGTCCTCAATGACCCTCTGTACTACGACACATCGGGCGCCCAGCAGGACTCCGGTTTCAGTTTCAGCGTCGACAGCAATGCAACCAGTGCGGCGAACCGCGGCTTTTACAGCGCGCGCAGTATCCAGGCGATCATCTGGGACTTGTTCGATAGCACCGATGATGCGACCGATACCGTGTCATTGGGTTTCGGGCCAATCTACGACGTGTTGGTCAATGAGCAGGCCAACGGTGTCCCCTTCACCACGATCTACCCGCTGCTTGAGGGCCTTCGCAATCGGGAGCCTGCGGCAGTGCCGGCCATAGAGACGTTAGTTAGCGCTCAGCGAATTAAGGCTGATGCCGATGCATTCGGTACAGGGGAGACCAATGATGCATCGGCGGGTGGCGACGTGTTGCCTGTGTATACGGAGATTGTCGTAGGTGGACCGCCGGTCAATGTGTGTTCGAGCAATCGATTTGATCCTGACGAGTTTGGTAACAGGCTCGGTATCCGCCGATTCGCTCGCTTCGAGGTGCCTGCCGCGGGCAGCTACACAATCCAGGCCACGACGACGAATCCGCCGGCATCGGGCCAGAGCGATCCCGATATCGCGATTTTCCAGGTCGGATTTGTTGCTGCAGGATTCAGTGGTGTGGCGAACAGCGAGACGCTGGTGACCACTCTGGCGGCGGGACAACACGTCATGGAGATTTACGAGTACTCCTACTTGCGCGGCGATGTGCCGGCGATCAGCCAGCCCAACGACAACACCTGCTTCGATCTCACGATCAGCCCCTGACTCAAGGCACCACAATCATGACTCGCATTGCATTCTCCTTGATTCTGTCGTTAACGCTCGTTGCCTGCGGCGGTGAGTCCCCTGTAACGACGACCGAAGCGCCCGCTGTTGCTCAGGTGGCGGGTAAGCCTCTGCCGGGCGACTCACCCGGGAAACCGACGGTGCCGATTTTCATGTCGTACGAGTTCCTGCAATCGCCCGCGGTTGGCGAGCCGTTGACGGTAAGGGTTGAGCTGCGCGGTGCTACAGCGGTCGCAACCAATGGTATGCGGGTTGCCACACGCGGCTCGCTGGCGCTGAGCAAAAACACGCCTTCGCAAATGCCGCTCAAGGCGTCGTCGAGTAGCGCCGGCGTCATGACCCAGGACATCGTCGTGACCCCGTCCGATACGGGTCGCAGCTATGTCAGCATTCAGGTTAGCGGCACCTGGGAAGGGCAGCCTTTCACGAAGGCGATGTCGATTCCGCTACAGGTCGGCGAGGGTGGCCCGCGGCTCGAAACCAATGGCGTCATTATCGACGACGGGGTAGAGGTGTTGTCCTCCATGCCTGCGGATCAGCAACTGGAAACGGGCGACAGCAGCCAGTAGGGCGCTGAATCAAGCTCGGTTTCGGCCGTAAGAAGCGCGTCCAGAGCATTGACTGGGCGCGCTTTTTTTGGCGCTGGAGCAGGTCGCGGGAAATTTTTCCCACCCTCTGATTAAAACTGGAACTGCATCACAGCAGCGGCGCCGAGTTCGCAGTACTTTCAGGCTCAATGCTGCGCGCATCGGGACTCGCGCGCAGAGCGGCTGGCCACAGCATGCACGGTCCGGATGCCGTGCGGGTCCGCCACGTCACCGAGCAGGCGCCAGGGAGGCGCGCGTCTGGGCGGTTGCAGAGCAGGGCATGATGCACCCGATCTTGAAAGCGCAGTTATCTGAGGCGACGCGGGGCCAAGGCACCACGTCGAGCCTTGATATTGGCCGGCTCATCGAGCTGGTCGGTGCGTTCTATGAGTCGCTCGATGGCGGCAACCTGCCGCTCGACGACGTGCTTGCGGCCTCAACGCTTGTGCTCGATCGCAGCGCGGCTGTGACCGTCCCGCCCAAGCCTGCGCCAGCGGCCCTTTCCCCGACGGATACCACGATGGCTGTGTCTATGGCCTCGAATTCCGGTATCCGTGCCCGCTTCTCAGGCATTCACATGGATGACCTGCGCACCGTGCTCGACAGCATCGCAGACATGGTGCTTACCGTCGATAACGAGGGCCTGATTCAGTTTTCGAACCGTGTGGCCGTGAAGTTCTTCGCGCCCGATCAGCGTTCGCTGGCGGGTCGCGCGCTGAGCGAATTCCTGCCCATATCCCAGGGCGTTGATGTGGGTACGTTCCTAGACCCGTTCGTCGCGGAACTGGATCGCACCAACCCCGATCTCATCGGCGGAGAGATTTCAGGTTGCCATATTGACGGCCGCGGCTATCGCATCGAACTGACTGCCAGCCGCATGTCGGCGCTGGGTGCCGGCGAGTTCGTCATCTGCATGCGCGACGTGTCGGCACGCGCAGCGGCAGCCGCAGCGCTGCGCGAAAACGAAGAGCGCTACCGCGCGCTTGTCGAGCACGCCCCCGAAGCCATCCTTGTATTTGATGCGGGCTCCAACCAGTTCATCGACGCCAACGATCACGCATCGACGCTATTCAACCTGCCGCGCAAGCGCCTGCTTGCGAGTGGGTTCTTTGGTCTGCGCGACGTCTCGAACGGCGTTGAGACCAGCGCCGAACAAAAACGCATTGAGACCTTCCTGCAGCGTGCGCTGCAGGGTGGCCAGCCCACGTTTGAGTGGATCTACCACAGCCGAGGCGGTGTGGAGTTGCCCTGCGAGGTGCGCCTGAGTCGCATGCCCGCCGAAGACCGCGACCTCGTGCGAGTCAGCGTCAACTCGATTGCCGGTCGCAAGCGCCGAGAGCTCGTCGACTACTCGGAGAAGAAGCTGCTCGAGATGATCGCCTCGGGCGTGTCCTTCAAGAAGGTCATGCGGGCGCTTTGCCGCACGGCGGAACGTGTGGTTGGCAATTGCCGGGCCAGCATCATGCTTGTCGACGTCAACCGTTCGGATTTGCTCCTGCACAGTGCGCCGGCGTTCGGTGATGCGGATCTCAAGGCGATTCGGCGCCTGCCGCTCGACGAGCCCAGATTGAGCTGCGGCGTGGCGATTGCCACCGGCAAGCCCGTGATCACGCCCGATGTATTCGCGCACCGCGCGTGGTCCGACCACCACTTTCTGGCGCGTCGCCTCGGCTTTGTCAGTGCCTGGTCCTTCCCCGTGACCGGTGTGGACACGGGCGCTGCGGCAACCATCGACGTCTACTTTGAGGAAAAGCGCGAACCGACCACCGATGAGCTCGACTGGCTGGGCAGCCTGTCGCGGCTCGCAGGCATTGCCATCGGTCGCGAGCGAAACCGTGCCGCGCTGTCGCAAAGCGAGGGGCGATTTCGCGGCCTGTTCGAGAACGTGGTGGAAGGCGTTTACATCGCGAGCACGGACGGGCGCATCATCTCGGCCAACCCCGCGCTTGTCGCCATGCTCGGTTACGCAGACGAGGACGACCTCATCGAGAATGCCCGGCGCAAAACCGCTTATGCCAACAGGCAGGACGCGCAGTTCTTCGAACGTGAAATCGAGGATGAGGGTGAGGTGCGGGGCTTCGAGGCGATCATGCTGCGCCGCGACGCTACTCCCATCGAGGTCATCGAGAATGCGCGCGCGGTCGATTACGCCAACGGCGAGCGCTGTATCGAGGGCACGATTTCCGATATCACCGAGCGCAAACAGGCCGAGCGTCGCATCTTTGCTGAAAAGGAGCGCGCCGAAGTCACACTGAAGTCGATTGGTGATGGCGTCATAACCACCGATGCCGAAGGTCGCATCGAATACTTGAATCCTGTCGCGGAAGACCTGACGGGCTGGAGCCTGCGCGCCGTACGCGGCGAACCCGTCGAAGATCTGCTGACACTCATCAACGAGCACTCGCGCGAGATGGTCGACAACCCGATCACCCGCTGCCTTAACGAAGGCCGAGTCATCACGATGTCGGGTCCGACGCTGCTCATCGACCGTTCGGGTCAGGAAATCGCAATCCAGAATTCGACGGCGCCGATTCGCGACCGTAAAGGCCACACCGTGGGTTCGGTCATGGTGTTCCACGACGTCAGTGCCGAGGGCCGCTTATCCCGTAAGCTCTCTTACCAGGCGACGCACGACGCTCTGACAGGCTTCATCAACCGTCAGGAGTTCGAGAACGTGCTCGAGCGCGCCATCGCGCGCCGGCGCACGAATCCGACGCATCAGTACGCGCTGCTCTACATCGATATCGACCAGTTCAAAATTGTCAACGACACGTTCGGGCACACGGCCGGCGACGAACTCATTCGGCAGATCTCAGCCTGTCTGCAGACCTCTATCCACATCAACGACACCGTGGCCCGACTCGGTGGCGATGAGTTCGGTTTGCTGCTCTCGAACTGTGACGCCGATCGCGCAACTGACATCGCCGAGGTGATTCGCGCCACGGTTGAAGGCTACCGTTTTGAATGGCAGCACAGCGTGCAAGCGGTCACGGCGAGTATCGGCATTGTCATGCTCGACCGAGAGAACGCGACCGTGGGCGCGCTGCTTAGCGCGGCTGATGTTGCCTGCTTTGCCGCGAAGGACATGGGGCGCAACCGCTTTCACCTCTACCGCGAGGGCGATGCGGGTGTGCGCCATCAGGAGATGCACTGGCTGAATCGCATCAACCGGGCGCTGGAAGAGTCTCGTTTTGAGCTCTACTTCCAGCCCATCGCGCACACGGTGGCGCCCGAGGAAGGCCCCGATTGCACGCACTACGAGCTACTGCTGCGGATGATCGATGAGGACGGCAACGTCATCCCGCCGGGCACATTCATTGCTGCAGCGGAGCGCTACGACCGCATGCAGGCGCTCGATCGTTGGGTGGTCGCCGAGGCGCTTGCCCACGCCGATCAGGGCGACCCCGAACAACCGGCCGCTTACACCTTATCGATCAACCTCTCGGGCAACTCGTTGTCCGATGACCGGTTCCTCGAGTACATCAAAGACGTGTTGGCCGAGACGCCGCTGTGCAAGGGCGGCGTGTGCTTCGAGATCACGGAGACTGCGGCTATCGCCAACCTCAATCGCGTGCGCCACTTTATGTCCGAGCTCAAGAAGCTTGGTTGCCTGTTCTCACTCGACGATTTCGGCAGCGGCCTGTCATCGTTCGCCTACCTGAAGAATCTGCCTGTCGACTTCCTCAAGGTCGATGGCGCCTTTATCAAGAACGTCGCCCGCGATGATGTTGACCAGAGCATGGTGGCGGCCATTCAGCAGGTGGCCCAGGCGATGGGTATTCGCGCCGTCGCAGAGCACGTCGAGGACGAGGCTACGCGCGTCCGGCTGGCCGAGATTGGTGTGCCGCTCGTGCAGGGTTTCCACATCGCGAGGCCCGCGCCCGTGCGCCGGTTCTCGCCCTGGTCCGCTGAGGCATCGCGTCGCGCTTGAGCCCAAGTCCCAGTGCGATAGACTGGGGGCATGAATTTGTTTGACGCGCGCCGCGCCCCGTAACGCGTATGGCGCCAGCATTGCTCGGACCCAACGAGCCGCCGCCTTACGAAATCCTTAACGCAGACGCGACGCGCCCGCTCCTGCTCGTGTGCGAGCACGCCAGTCGCAGGGTTCCCGACCAGCTTCATGGCGCCTACCCCGAGACACTGCTGGAAACGCACTACGGTTGCGACATCGGCACCGAGCCGCTGATCCGTCAGCTTGCCGAAGCGCTCGGGGCCCGCGCGGTCATTGCGCGCTATTCGCGCATCGTGATCGACTGCAATCGCCGGCTTGATGATCGGACACTGTTACTCGCCGACAGCGACCTGGGCCCGATCCCTGCCAACAGTGAACTCAGCGAGGCGGAACGCCAGGCGCGCGTTGACGACATCTACGTCCCGTTCCACGCCGCGGTGGCGCGCGAGCTGCGCGAGCTGTCGACGGGCTTGTCGTCTCCTGTTTACGTGGCCATCCACAGTTTCACGCCCGAGCTTACTGGGTCAGCGCGCCCCTGGGACATGGGCGTGATGTGGGACGCCGATCCGCGTCTGGCGCAGCGCCTGCACGAGGTGCTGCACCGGGAACCCGGAATACTGATCGGCGACAACGAACCGTATTCCGGAAAGTACGCGGCTGATTTTTCGGTCGATTTCCACGCCGAGCGCGCCGGGCTTGCCAACGTGGCCATCGAGATTCGCCAGGACCACCTGCGCACAGCGGCAGGTGTATCGGCCTGGGCGGTTCGCCTTGCCACGGCACTCGATGAACTCGCGCGCGCGCCGGACCTGGCGCACCCGCTGGCCGCGCGACCGGCGGCTGATTTTGAAAAGGAAGCGGGGCTCATTGCCGCCGCGGATCAGGCACTTTTGGGGGCGCACGAAGGGGGATCACGTTATGGCGGTTAAGGCACCGACATTTACGATGGGGATCGAGGAGGAATACCTGCTCGTCGATGCCACGACAGGCGAGCTGGCATCGGAGCCACCGCCCGCGATGCTTGAGGAGTGTCAGAAGGCCGGCGAGGGCCAGGTCAGCCCCGAGTTCATGCAGTCGCAGATCGAGATCGGCACGCGCGTCTGCAAGAACATCACGGAGGCGCGTGACGACCTGGCCAGGCTGCGCAATCTCGTTATCGATACTGCCGCCGAGCACGGCCTCGCGCCCATTGCCGCCTCGACGCACCCCACCGCGCAATGGTGGGCGCAGAAGCCAACCGAAAAATTGCGTTACCAGGCGCTGGCCGCGGAAATGCAGACTCCGGGCCGCCGTCTCATCATCTGTGGCATGCACGTGCACGTCGGCGTCGAAGACGACGCCGTGCGCATCGACATGATGAACCAGATGAGCTATTTCCTGCCGCACTTGCTGGCGCTGTCGACGTCATCGCCGTTCTGGGATCGTCGCAACACGGGCCTGAAGTCCTACCGCTTGACGGTCTTCGATGCACTGCCGCGTACGGGTATTCCCGAGCGCTTCGCGAGCTACGCTGAGTTCAGCCGTCACGTCGAGATCCTGCGCCGCGCGGGCCTGATCGAAGACGCGACAAAGATCTGGTGGGACCAGCGTCCGAGCATTCGCTACCCCACGCTCGAGACGCGTGTCATGGATGTCGCCACGCTGCTCGATGATGCGCTGGCACTGGCGGCGCTTATCGTGTGTCTCATGCGCATGTTCTGGCGGCTGCGCACGCATAATCAGCGCTGGCGTATCTACACGCCCATGCTGATCAACGAAAACCGCTGGCGCGCGATTCGCTACGGCTTCGACGCCGGCATGGTTGATCTCGCCAAGGGCGACGTTATTCCCTTCTCGGAACTGCTCGAGGAGATCATCGAGCTCGTCGCCGAGGATGCCGATGCGCTGGGCTGCACGAATGAGATCCTCTCGCTCAGGAACATCCTTGAGCGCGGCAGCAGCGCGCACCGCCAGGTGGCCTGTTACGAGCAGGCGATTGCGGAGGGCAAGAGCGAAGACGATGCGCTCACGGCCGTCGTACGCCAACTCATCAACGAGACCGCGGCGCACCGCCAAAACTGAGTCGGGCTAAGCGGCGGTCGAGGCCGTTTTCTGCGATAATTACGGGCTATTCGAAACCTGTCAGAGGCGGGTGCCCCATGGCCCTTCTGCTCGAAAAACATGACATCCAGGCGATCGTGGCCGAAGTAGGCCTTGCGGAACTCATGGACCGCGTCATCGATCACCTTGCCGAGGATTTTGGTCGCTGGGAAGGCTTCGACAAGTCACCGCGTACGGCCAACCACTACCCGCACGGCGTGATTGAGCTGATGCCGATCTCCAACGAAGATTGGTACAGCTTCAAGTACGTCACAGGCCACCCGCGCAACCCGCTTGATGGCAAGCTGACCGTCGCGGCATTCGGCGCGCTCGCGGAGGCCTCCAGCGGCTATCCGGTCATGGTGTCGGAGATGACGCTGCTGACGGCCATTCGAACTGCGGCAACATCGGTGTTCGCAGCGCGGCTGCTCGCGCGACCCGACTCGCGCACGATGGCGCTCATTGGCACCGGCTGCCAGGCCGAGTTTCAGTCCTACGCCTTTCACCACTCGTTCGGCATCGACACCGTACGATTCTACGATGTCGATCCGGACGCTTGCCGGAAGTTCGCGCGCAACATGGCGGGGCACCCCCTGCGGCTCGTGCGTTGCGACAGCATCGATGAAGCCTGCGAAGGGGCGGACATCGTCTCTACGGTCACGGCCGACAAGGCCAATCGAACAGTTGTCGGTCGCAAGCACCTGGTGCCCGGTCGACACTTCAATGGGGTTGGCGGCGACTGCCCGGGCAAAACCGAACTCGCGCCCGACATGCTGGCCGACCTGAAGATCGCTGTGGAGTACGAGCCGCAGTCGCGAATCGAGGGCGAGATTCAAGCCCTGCCGGCCGATAAGCCCGTGACTGAACTCTGGCAGGTGCTCAATGGCACGGCGCCCGTGCGCACGAGCGACGAGGACATGACCTTATTTGACTCGGTTGGCTTCGCCATCGAGGACTTCTCGGTGTTACGCTGCATCTACGGGATTGCCAATGACGGCGGATTCGGGCGTCGCTCGACGCTCGTGTTTGCGCCTGATGATCCCAAGGACCTGTACTCGGAGCTTGCGGTACCGGCACTGCCGAAGCGCGTCGCTGCCATGTAAGTCGCGCTGACCGCCACCTCCGGGGAACCATCGATTCACCCACCGCGCGAGCGGCGAAGGAGGCAGGCAATGAAAGTCGAGTTTTCCGTTAACGGCGAGCCACGGACGGTCGACGTCCCGGGCGACAAGCCCGTGCTCTGGGTCGTCCGCGAGGACCTCAAGCTCACGGCCAGCAAGTTTGGCTGCGGTATCGGCCAGTGCGGTGCCTGTACCGTGCTGCTGGATGGCAACATGACGCGATCCTGCGGTTTGCCGATCTCGGCCGTTGCCGGTCGCGAAATCACTACGCTTGAGGGCGCCGACGATGCTGTCGCCACGGCCGTGCGCGACGCCTGGCGGGCGCTTGACGTGGTGCAGTGCGGCTACTGCCAGAGCGGCCAGATGATGAGCGCCATTGCCTTGCTGCGCAGTAATCCGTCGCCTGACGATGCGGCCATCGATGCGGCCATGAGCGGCAATCTGTGCCGCTGTGCAACCTACCAGCGCATCCGCAAGGCCATTCATCAGGCCGCTGGCGAGCTTGGAGGTGCGGCATGAAGCGCTACATCGATGCAGCAGCAGTCACCGCCGCTCCGGCGCTCTCGCGGCGGAGGTTTCTGACCGTTACGACGCTCGGTGGCGCCGGCTTTGTGGTCGGCTGCGGTCAGCGCGAGCAGGCACCCGCCGCCGCAGCGGCGCCGGCTCCTGCGGCGGCTGAACCCGCCCCGGAGCCCATTAGTCTTGAAACGCTCAATGCGTTTGTGCGAATCGGTAGTGACGACACCGTCACCGCCGTGGTCAAGCACCTTGATAAGGGGCAGGGCGTCACGACGGGCCTCCCCTCGATCGTGGCCGAAGAGCTCGATGCGGACTGGTCGCAGATGCGTTTCGAGTTCGCACCCGCAGACGCAGAAAAGTACGCCAACCTGTTCTTTGGCGTGCAGGGTACGGGCGGCTCGACCGCCATCGCCAACTCATGGATGCAATACCGCACGGCCGCGGCCGGCGCGCGCGCGATGCTCGTAGGTGCCGCGGCGAAGCGCTGGTCGGTGCCTGCTTCTGAGATTTCCGTCGAGGCCGGAATCGTGAGCCACCCGTCGGGCCAGTCCGCCCGATTCGGCGAGCTGGCCGCCGACGCGGCCGGCGAATCGCCGCCCGATACGCCAACGCTCAAGGCCCCGGAGGACTTTAAGCTGCTCGGTACCGATCTGCCGCGCATCGATTCCGCAGCCAAGACAGACGGCAGCGCGCAGTACACGATCGACGCAGACCTGCCTGGTATGAAAGTGGCGCTTGTCGCCCATTCACCGCGCTTCGGTGGGCGTGTGGCCTCGTTCGATGCCACGGCGGCGCAGGCCGTTGCGGGCGTGAGCGAAGTCATCGAGGTGCCAACCGGCGTCGCCGTGGTTGCCGACAGCTTCTGGTCGGCGCGCAAGGGCCGCGACGCACTCAAGATCGAGTGGGACGACAGCGACGCGGAGCTGCGTGGCAGCGACGAGATCATGGCGGACTACCGCGAGATGGCTGCGACACCCGGTGTCACTGCCAGCGATGGCGGTGATGTCGGTGCGACCCTCGACAACGCAAGCCAGGTCGTCGAGCTGACGTTTGAAACCCCATTCCTCGCGCACGCCACCATGGAGCCCATGGACTGCGTCGTGCGGCTTGATGAATCCGGTTGTGAGATCTGGACGGGTTCCCAGTTACAGACTGTCGATCAGCAGGTGGCAGCCGCCGTGGCGGGTGTTCCCATGGGGCAGGTGCGCGTGAACACGCTGTTTGCGGGTGGCAGCTTCGGCCGCCGCGCCGTGCCCAACAGCGACTACATCGCCGAGGCGGTCTCTGTCGCGCGGGCGAGCCAGGGCAATGATCCCGTAAAGCTTATCTGGACGCGCGAGGACGACTTCAATTCCGGGCACTTCCGGCCCATGAGCCTGCACGTCATGCGCGCGGGCATCGATGCCGCGGGTCAGCCTGTGGGCTGGTCGCACCGCATCGTGACGCAGTCGATCCTCTCGGGCACCCCGTTCGAAGGCATGATCAGCAATGGCGTCGACCCTTCAACAGTCGAAGGCGCCGCCAATTTGCCGTATGCCGTGAAGCAATTGCAGGTTGATGTGCACACGCCACGCATCGGTGTTCCGGTGCTCTGGTGGCGCTCAGTCGGGCACACTCAGAACGGCTGGGTCACCGAGGTCATGATCGATCAACTCGCGCATGCGGCCAAAGCTGACCCCGTCGAGTACCGGCTCGGTTTGCTTGAGGCGCACCCGCGTCACCGCGGCGTTCTGGAGCGGGCTGCAAGTGCAGCGGGTTGGTCAGAGCCCGCGCCCGAAGGCCGTTTCCGAGGCGTGGCGGTTCACGAGTCGTTCTCAAGCTTTGTTGCACAAGTTGCTGAAATTACAGTTGATTCAGGTGGGCGTCTGACGGTGCATCGCGTGGTCTGCGCCGTCGACTGTGGTTTTGCAATCAACCCCGACGTAGTGCGCGCCCAGATGGAAGGCGGCATCGGTATGGGCCTGGGCGCGTTCCTGCGCGAGGCTGTCATGTTCAGCGAGGGCCAGGTGCTCTCGAATAACTACCACCTCTACCGGCCGCTGCGCATTAACGAGATGCCCGAGGTTGAGGTGCACATCGTCAACTCGGGCGAAGCCCCGACGGGCGTCGGCGAGCCCGGCTTGCCGCCCATCGCGCCCGCCGTCACCAACGCGATCTTTGCCGCGACGGGGCAGCTCATCACAACGCTGCCGCTCGGCAATCAGCTCAGCGCAGGCTGAGACGCTCAGGCGCGGGGCGCGACCATGACTTCGATAAGTCGTGGTCCGCGCACCGCGAGCGCATCTGTCAGCGCGCTGCGGTACTCGGCGGTGGTGGTGACGCGTGTCGCCGCGACACCCAGCGATGTCGAGAGCGTGGTCCAGTCGATGGCGGGCTGGGTGAGGTCGAGTAGCGAACGGGCCGTGTTCCCCACATCAGCGAGTCCCACTCGGGCCAGTTCGATGTTGAGAATCGCGTAGCTGCCGTTATTGAAGATGACGGTGGTGACGTCGAGCTGCTCGCGCGCCATCGTCCAGAGCGCCTGCAGTGTGTAGAGCCCACTGCCGTCTGCCTGCAAGGCAATGACGGGTCGGTCGGGACAGGCCACGGCCGCACCGACGGCGACCGGCAGTCCTTGCCCAATAGCGCCGCCCGTAAGCGTGAGCCAATCGTGCGGCGCCGCGCCGGTCGTCGCGAGGAATGACGGCAAGCCCGTGGTTGCGGCCTCATCAGAGACGATGGCGCCTTCCGGAAGACATTCTGCGAGCACACCCGCCACCGATGCCGGCGTCAGCGGGCCGTCGGGCGAGACTGGGGTGACCTCCCGTACTGTGGTGACCGCGGCAGGCGCATCTAGGGCGTCCGCCAGCCGGGTCAGCGCATCGGCAACGTCGTCGCGCGCCTCACAGAGCGCGACCACATCGGCGTTGCCGGGTAACAGGCGCGACGGCTGGCCCTCGTAGGCGAAGAACGACACGGGTGCGGGCGCACCCGCGAGCACCATGGCGTCCGTTCCGGACAGGGATGCCATGGCTGCATCGCCGAAGTAGGGCAGGCGCTCGACGGCAACACGATCCGCGCCGCGTTCAACGCGTGCCGGGAACGTCTCGCAGACGAGTCGCGCGCCCGTGGCTGCCTGAATGCGCCCCGCCGCATCGAGTGCGTCTCCGCGCAATGCCGGGCCGCCCAGGAACAGGCAGGGATTTGCACCAGCGCGCAGCGCTGCCGCTGCTGCGGCGATTGTGTCGTCGTCTGCGGTCTCGGGAAGTTGTGGCGTCACGGGCGTTGGTGACACTGCACTGTTGTTCCAGCAGTGATCCGCGTGCGCGATGAGTGTCGCAATGGCGCCAGGGTGTCGCTGCGCGGCCGCAACGGCCTCGGCGCCGGCCTGAGCCAGGTCATCGGCGGAGGTCGAGCGTCGCACCCAGTCCGACATCGGCTGCGCCAGCCCGTCGATATCCGAGGTCAGCGGTGCGTCGAGTGCGACGTGGTCAACAGCGTGATCGCCGATGACGTTGATAATCGGGCTACGCGCGCGGCGCGCGTTGTGCAGATTGGCGAGCCCATTGGCGAAGCCTGGCCCCAGGTGTAGCAGGGTCATGGCGGGTGCGTCGGCCATGCGGCCGTAGCCATCAGCGGCGCCCGTCACGACGCCTTCGAAAAGGCCCAGAATCGCGCGCATGCCGGGCTGGCGGTCGAGCGCGGCGACCAGGTGGAGTTCGGAGGTGCCCGGGTTGGCAAAACAGGTACGCACGCCGTTTTCGGCGAGCGTGGCGATCAGAGCATCGGCGCCGTTCATACGCCGCAGTCTACCGCACGCCACCGCTGTCTCCAGCGGTGGCGTGCGATGCGTGGATTAACGCGTGGCGGCGTTTGCGTTTGCGAGTGCTGTATCCGTGGCGTTTCTTGTGTACGTATTGAGTAGGGTTTCAATTTCTTCCTGACGTTTCGCCTGCGACCAGTCTTCCGCCTCCTTGGCCTGACCGAACGTGCCGGTAATGATCGGCATGCCATCGACAGCCGTATCGATGTACAGCGTGTCACCGGGTTGCAGGCGGCGCGTCCAGGCGGCGCGTACGTCCTGCCAGTAGTCGCCGGTTTTGGCCCAGTACTCTGCGCCAGGTGCGAAATCGTAGCCCTCGATACGGCGGTAGTCGTTAAAGCCGAACTCGCGCACCAATGTCGTCATTGTCTTGCGGCCATCGCGGACTGTTTTGGTGTTGTCCTGCTCGTGGGTCCACCCGTGGGCTGTCACAGTGTGGCGGTTTTCCGCGTTAATGGCGTTGTAGTCGTCACGCTTGGTGTAGTCGCGACGCGGCAGCGGCCGCCACGTGCGGTCGCTGGTCCATGTTGACACGCCGTAGCGGTGATTCCACTTGCCTGTGCCGCAGTAGCGGGGCGCGTCAGACACCTCATAGACGCACTGCGTCCAGGCGCCGCGAGTCTTTTCAACGGGAAGGTCTGTCACAGCCCAGGTTTGATTCTCGACGAACTCAAACCGGGTGGGCGCCTCGAAGGTCCAGTCCTGGCGCCAGTGCTTGATGACGCCGCCGCCGGGCATTACGAGTACATGCTGCAACACGATCTGTTTGGCCGTGTTCTCAACCACGTAGACAACTTCGAAGGCGCCCGTCGTCTTGTCGTCGTGACGCTCGTAGTCGGGCCCAAGCCTCACCGTTTCCATGAAGTGGAAATCGACACGGTGTTCGCCACGCATGGCGAGGATCGCGAGTCTATCGCGGTCCGTCTTGTCTTCGGCTTCCCGAATGGCTGCGAAGTCCGGGTTGGCGACTTCGCAGTATTCGGGTGTGGCCGTGGTCGTTGAGGTGGTCTCGGCGTCTGTGTCATCCAGCGTTGCGCAGCCTGACGTCAGCGTAACGGCCAGAGCCGACGCTGCGATCGCGCAGAACCGTCTTGTCATCATCGTAGTCTCCATGCTCAGAACATCCAGTCGACGGCAATGCTCAGATGCCGGCCTGGTCGTTGGAATCGCTCGGGGTTGGTGACGTCGGCCGGAATGTTCTGCACGTCGAGGTAGGCCGTGTACTCATGGTCGGTGGCGTTGTACAAGCCGCCGCGCACGCGCAGCTTCCGCGTCGGCTGCCAGAACCCGAGCAGGTCGTAGATCACGTAACCGGTAGGCTGCAGGAGCGGCTGGGCGGTTTCGTCAAGATCGTCGGCCGCGGCCGAAGCGCGCGCTATGCCGCTGATGCCCCAGATTCCGGATGGTGCCGCGTAGTCGAGACCGACGACGCCATTGAGCGGTGCCACCGTATTGATGGGCTGGCCCGAGTTGCGGTCTTCGCCGTCTGCGTACGCGGCCGTGAAACCGATCGACAAGCCTTCCGGAAAACTTGCGGGCCGAACGCGGCCACTCAGCTCGATACCTTCGATTTCCACTTCGTCCACGTTGATCGACTGGAAGATCAGCAGGTTCTGGATCGGGTCAAAATTGACGAGCGCTGTCGACTGGATGAAGTCGTCGTAACGCGTCTGGAATACCGAGGCGTTGAGCTCCAGCCAGTTGTTCGCATAGCGGGCGCCGACTTCAAATCCCTGGCTCGATTCTGCTTCGAGGTCGGGGTTCGGGATGGCGGTGTAGCCGAACGTGAGGTTCGTGAAGCCGATGTTGACGTCGTTGACCGGCGGTGCGCGGAAGCCTTCCGCATACTGCGCGAACAGCTCAAGGTCACTGTTGACCTGCCAGAGCGCGCCGAGCTTGGGCGAAACCTGGCTTTCGTCGATCGACACGGGGTCGATACCGGGATTGTCGGCGATGAAGATGTCGTCGAGCTCGGGATCAAGCTCGAATCGGTCAAAGCGCAGTCCCGGGATCACGGTGACGTTGCCAAACGAAATTCGGTCCTGCACGTAGATGCCGATCCGGTCCAGTGTGGATACCGGAAAATCGCGAACGGGGAAGACATCCGGCGTGACCACGTTGGTGGTCGTGCCGGCGATCAGGTCCGTCTCGCTACCGTCGCGAATCTGCGCGGTGTCCGTGTTCTCGAATTCAAGGCCGTAGGCGATCTGGTGCGATGTGCCGCCCCACGAAAAGCTGTTGGCCGCGTTGATTTCGAGCCCTGCCAGCTCCTGGTTGTAGTCGAAGACGCGATTGCGCTCGAGAGCGCCCGGTGCGCCGAACACCAATGTATCTCGGAGTTCGCGCGTGTTTTGGAGGGTGTCGCTCTCCTGGCGGTAAACGCGCCAGCGCAGGAAGTCTGTTCCGAAGGCGCCATTCGTCCACTGCTGGTCGATAGAGATTCGAGTGCGCTCGCGTTCGTCGTCGCCCGTCAGCGATGTCGTATCGACGATGAACGGGAAGCCGAACACAGGCGTGAAGTCCTGCACGCCCTGCCGTGACACGACATCCGTTTCTGTTTCGGCATTGAATCGCTCGAGCGTCAGGCCGATCGCGCCGTCACCCGGCACGCCGTAGACCAACTTGGCGACGATGTTGAGGCTCTCGTCTTCCATCGGGTCAGCGAGCTCAATGTCGCGCTCGCCACCCTCACGGCGGGTCGCACGCAACATACCGGCCCAGTTGCCGCTGCGGGCTGCAAGCGTGCCCGCGACGACCTTGCTGTCGTCGACACTGTTGTAGCCGGCCGATACGTCGGCGTGGAAGTCTTCATTGCCCAGGTAGTCGTAGGGGCCGCGTGTCACAAGGCTGACGACACCACCCAGGGCATCCGATCCGAACAGGGCGGAGGCGGGTCCGCGAACAATTTCCACCTGTTTCAGGCTGTTGACGTCGACAAAGTCGCGACTGGCGTTCGAGAAGCTACCAATCTCAAAGCTGTCTGAGGTGGCGACACCGTCGACCTCGACGAGCACCCGGTTTCCGCCAACACCGCGGATGTTGAAGCCCGAAAATCCGAAGCGGCTGCCCTGGTCAGCGACGTTGATGCCGGGTTCGTAGCGGATCAGGTCGTCGATTGTCTGCGCGAGTTCGCGCTCGATACGCTCGTTATCGATAACCGTGACCTTGGCGGTAATGTCGCCCGTTGACGTCGGCACTTTGGCCGCCTCGACGGTGATGACATCAATCGGTCCGTCGCGGTCGTCTTGGGACGCGCTCTGAGCCAGGGCAGGTGAAAGGGCCAGTGACGACAGCAGCGCCGACACCAGCACAGGTCTGGACAACACCATGGTTGCTACCTCGTGGTCTGGTCCGCGGGCGTGCTGGCTGCTTGGGGGAACGCGAGCTGGCTGGCGGCTTATTTCGTAAGGATGAGTTTGCCGTTGCGCGTCTTACGCAGGCGGTATTCCTGGCCCTCGAACACAATGCGAATCTCCTGCGAGTCGCCGAAGAGTTGCTCTGCAGGAATGACGCGCGGCCGGCGAGAGGGCGCGGTGCCGGACGCTTCAGACTTTGTCCCCATGAATGAGAATGATAATGATTCTCATTCGCGAGTCAATACTATCGAAGCCGTAGCGAGAATCGGCTTGGTTTAGCGGTTCGCGGCCTCGCGCTGACGCAGTTCATCAATTTTCCTCGCGGACTCTGGCCCGCCAAGCCGCTCGGCCGTTCCATAGGCACGGATAGCGCGGGCCTTGTCTCCCGAGGCCCGGTAGCCATCGCCCAGGGAATCCCAAACGTTCGCGTTACGTTCGAACAGTCGGGTATTGAGTTCGAAGATCGCAACTGTCCATTCTGGTGATTGGCCCGACCGCAGGGTCATGTAGCCAATTCGGTTCAGCGTGTCAGGGCTCGTCATCTCTGTTGCGTACTGCGAACGCAGACTTGCCTCGAGTTGCGACGCCGCCTTCGGGGGGTGTTCCGCCATGAAGTCGAATACGTACTGATAGACATTCTTCACGATTGGGCCGGGCTCGAAATCCGTATCGAACAGCATCCTTTCGACGGTCCAGGCAACTTCGACCTGCCGACTCGCGGCATTGGTCGAAAAGATGATCGCGACGTCGTCTTCAGGCAACCACAGAAACTCATGAAAAAAGACCCCGTTGCCGCCGTTGTGGCTGACAACGGGTGTCGATCTGTCCGACGTGTAGATTGCCCATCCGTATGCGTAATGGCTGCTCCCGCCAGGCTGCTCGGCGACGTAAGGCGTCGTCAGTTTGGTCGTGAGGTCTGATGACAGGACGCGATGACTTCTAAGCGCGAGATACCAGCGGAACATGTCATTGTGCGTCGCATTGATGCCACCGTTTCCTTTCAAGTGCCATGAGACCCGGCCATCTTCGATGTAGCGGTCGACCATGCTTCCGCGTGGCACCACGTTGCGCATGTAGCCTTGTGCCATGGTGACATCGTCCCACGCGGGCAACAGGTAGCCGGTCCGGTTCATGCCGGCCGGCCGAAACAGGCGCTCGGAGAGGAATGTTTCATAGCCCTGGCAAGAGGCGATTTCGATGATTCGTCCGAGAATGCTGTAGCCGGTGTTGGAGTACTGGTAGCGATCGCCGGGTTCGAACTGCAGTTGCGCTTCGAACAGCGTGTTGAAGAATTGCTCGCGCGGAGTGTGATCGAAGTCCCGGCCAATCGACGCAGGAAAACCCGCGGTGTGCGTGAGCAACTGGTGGAGTGTGATGTCCTGTTTGTCTTTCGGCAGACTTGGAAAGAACCGACTCAGCGGGTCGTCTACGGAGAGCTTGTCTTCGGCACTCAGCAGGAGAATGGCGGCCGCCGTGAATTGTTTGGTGACGGAGCCTATGTCGAACACCGTATCGGGCGTGTTCGGGGTATTCGTCGCTTTGTCCGCGAGTCCGTAGCCGCGGTTCAAAATGATCTCGCCATCCTTTGCAATCAGTACAGCACCCGAGAAGCCATTGGCCACGCCAGCTTCCAGGAATCGATCAACACGGCCCGGCGCCGTGACGGGGTCGATATCCGACGCGACGGCGCAGGTCGCGAGAACCAGCATGCACCAACCGAATGCGCAGCTCGCAGCCACACTGAGTGGCGTCGACGCGAACCAAGTGGCGTTGTCAGAGACGGCGTTCATCGTGTCGTCCGCCCGCCGAAGCCCACGAGGAAACAACCGAAGCTAGCGAAGCAACATGCAAGCGCAGGTATGATGAACCATCGCATGTGCGAGAGTGTATTGTGTTCGCGAGTTGCGAATCGCTGATAGAAGCGCCGCCCCTCGGGACTCTGTTGCACGAAACTCTCGCCACGGTAGTCGGCAAAGGACTGATCGTCCTGATTCAGCCTGCGGAGCATGGCTTCTCGACGCGCGTCGTCCTGGGACCGAATGTCGTCGAAAGACTCTAGCGCTTCGCCTGGCAACAGAATGCCTTCAGATCGATAGTGATACGTGCGCTCTGTGGCGTCCGGCAGGATCGCCGCGCCTAGAGACGCCCCGCCCACCGCCAGACTGAGCAGGCCCCCGATCATCCATCGTCTTGTGCGCGCCTCGTGACGACGATGCTGGCCGAGCACGGCGATTCGAACACGCTTAATGTCGTTGAGTCGGTCGAGCTCGACTGACTCGACATCCTGGGCGAGCGCCTCGCAATCGATCGAGTATGCGTCAACGAGCTTGTCGAAGATGTCTTCCGAGGGGTAGGACTTGCCCGTTTCAAGCTTCGAGAGATAAGACTGCTCAATGCCGATTTGCTCCGCGGCAACGGGTTGTGTCCAGCTCTTGGATTCTCGCTTTTTTCGCAGGTAATCGCCGAACTTCATGTCGCCTGTTCCTTATGAGTCGTTGCAGGTGTCATACAACGCTTCGTATTCTTCTGTAGTCCTTCTGGGAATAGAAGATGAATGTTCATGAATGTTCGGCTCGTGTTTCCGGCTGCGGTACGCGCGCGCCGTGGCGCGCTGTTGCAAGGCCATGGCGCAAGCGTGCCCATGCTGAAACAAACCGCAGACAAAGGCGGCGCTATTGGCGTTTCGCCGGGCTGTCAGGCGGCGCCATGGGCTTCTCGGCCCATCCTCCGCAGGATCTGGACCTCGGCGTCGCCAAGCCGACCGACAATGGCGTCGGCATAGCCGACCTTGCTTGCCAGGCGCAGTGACCGATCGTTCAGGGGATTGATGATGCACAAGGTGGCGTTGTCTCGCAGCGACTGGTCAGCCCATGCGAGCGCAGCCGTGACCGCCTCGACGGCGAGCCCACGCCCCTGGGCATCCGTTCGAAAAGCCCAACCGATCTCTGGGCTATCTGCCGTCGACGGTGTGATGTCGCGTTTGAAATCCGCGAACCCAACTTCGCCCAGGAACGCGCCTGTCACTCTGTCGGTCACGGCCCAGTAGCCGTAACCGAGGTGCTGCCAGAGTCCCGCATAGGTCAAGAGACGTGCCCACGTCTCGGTTCGGGTAGACGGCGTACCGGATATCAGCGCTACGACGGCCGGGTCGGCCCACATCGCGGCGCTATCATCGAGGTCCTTTGCGACGTGCCCGCGCATGATCAGACGTTTTGTGGTGAGGCGGGGAATATGGGGCACTACTGACACGTGTTCGGCTCCTCGTGCGTGATGCGTCCGCTACACTAGTCGGATGAACGCCTCTCCGCTTGCTGTTGCACCCATGATGGACTGGACCGACCGACACTGTCGGTTTTTCCACCGCCTGCTGGCGCCCTCAGCCGTGCTTTACACCGAAATGGTGACGGCTGCCGCGCTCGTGCATGGCGACGCGGCGCGACTGCTTGCGTTTAACCCCGAGGAGCATCCCGTCGTGTTGCAGGTCGGCGGCAGCGAGCCCGAGCTCATGCGTGAGGCCGCGAAGATGGCCGAGCAGGCGGGTTACGACGCCGTGAACATCAATGTCGGCTGCCCCAGCGAGCGCGTTCAGAAGGGCGCGTTTGGTGCCTGCCTTATGGCGGAGCCGGAAACCGTGTCGCACTGTTGGCAGGCCATGGCCGAAGCCGTCTCGATTCCCGTGACCGTGAAGTCGCGCATCGGTATCGACGACCGTGATGACGCCGCGTTTCTCGACGCGTTCGTGGATACCCTCGCGGCGGCGGGTTGCCGGCACTTCGATATTCACGCGCGTATTGCGATTCTGGCTGGGCTGAGTCCCAAGCATAATCGTGAGGTGCCGCCGCTCGTTTACGACGCTGTGTACCGTCAAAAGCAGCGCCGGCCGGATCTCACCGTCTTCATCAATGGTGGCATCGTTGATACTGGCGCGGCCGCGGTGCATCTCGAGAACGTTGACGGGGTCATGATTGGCCGCGCGGCTTACCAGGACCCCTGGTCACTGACGGCGTTCGAACAGCTCGCCAACCACGACTACACGCCGCCAACGCGCGCCGCTGTGGTTCATGAGATGGCGGCGTACGTCGAGCGGGCCCTTGGGCAGGGCGCATCACTCAAGCACGTGACGCGGCATATGCTGGGCCTGTTCAACGGACTGCCCGGTGCGCGTGCCTGGCGGCGTACGCTCAGTGAGCGTGCCCACCTCGAGGGTGCGGGGCCGCGGTTATTGATTGAAGCACTCGAGCCCCTGGAATCTGTGGCCGCCTGAAATGGCTTGCTGGTCTCGTCCGGGGCCACTCGATACAATCGCGCGCACGTGAACCCCGGCCTTATGCCGCGTGGTTTCTTTTTGATTGCCGCAGGGGACGTCATGGGCCGCGCCAAACGAAAGGGCCAACAACCAACGATGGCTGAGTCAGCTGACCGCCATGATTTGTACGAGGCTTCCGTCCAGGACGTCGAAGTCGAGATTGATTTCCTCGATGCGACGTTCGAGAAGCTTCGCGGTCGCAAAGCCCTGCGCTTTCGCGAGGACTTCTGTGGCACGGCCAGCGCCGCCTGCGAGTGGGTGCGGCGCCGGTCCAGCAACGAAGCGATTGGTGTGGATCTCGATCGGCCTACGCTCGACTGGGGCATCGACCACCGCGTGTCACGACTGACCGCTGATGCGCAATTGCGCGTCAAACTCCTTCAGGAAGACGTGTGCACCGTGACGGCGCCGCCGGCGGATATCATCGGCGCCTTCAATTTCAGCTACAACATCTTCACGACGCGAGACGCTCTGCGCGGCTACTTCGAAAACGCACGGCGCGGTCTCGCTGACGACGGTTTGTTCATCCTTGACGCGTTCGGTGGCTCCGAAGCCATCAGCGAAATGAAGGAAAAGACGAAGCTCGATGGCTTCACCTACGTCTGGCATCAGGCCCGCTATCGACCCGTAACTGGCGAGATTCGTTGCCATATTCACTTCCATTTCCCCGATGGTTCGAAGCTCAAGAAGGCCTTCACTTACGATTGGCGGCTGTGGACGCTGCCAGAGATTCGCGAGCTCTTGCACGAGGCTGGCTTTGGCACCGTCACCGTGTACTGGGAGGGTGTTGACGAAGACGGCGAGGGGAACGGCGTCTACGAACCCGACCCGCATGGTGAGGCAGATCCAGCCTGGATTGCCTACATTGTGGCGGAGCGCTGAGCGTCCACGCGCATTGCCTCGACATTTCAATGCGTTGCGCGCTTATAATCGACGCCGTGATGGTGCAACGGCCACGGGGCCCGCGCCTGGTCTAGGGAGTAGGGGGCCGTCGCAGTGAGCGAGGAACTGGAAGTCGCCATTGTGTTCGCCGACGTCGTCGGCAGCACACAACTGTATGAATCGCTGGGCGACGATCAGGCCCGCACGGTCGTGCGCCAATGCCTGGACATCATGATCAGCGCCACCGACTCGGGTGGCGGTGAGGTCATCAAGACCATGGGGGACGAGGTCATGTCGATCTTCCCCGACTCCGACGCTGCCATTGGCGCGGCCGTAGAGATGCAGCAACGCATCTCGGGCAGCAAGAACCTTGTTCCCGACGGCCAGGGCATCTCGATCCGCATCGGCTGCCACTACGGCGTAGTCGCGCGCGAGCCGAATGATATTTTCGGCGCAGCGGTGCACACGGCCAACCGCATGACGTCCCAGGCCAAGGCCCGTCAGATCGTCACGACGGGTGCCATGGTTGAGCGACTCGGTGACGCCTGGCGTAAGACCACGCGCCAGATAGACCTGGCCGTGGTTAAAGGCAAGAAGGACGAGGTCGCCCTCTTTGAAGTGCTCTGGCAGCCCAACGAGGAGGCCACGAGTGTCGTTCAGACGATCGGGTTCTCGTCGGCAGAGGAGACCCAGCGCCTCACGCTGTCATTCGCGGGTCGCAATATGGTGGTGGAGCCGGAGCGCCAGCAGATCACGATGGGTCGCGCCGAGGACAACGACCTCGTCATTAAGGGCAACCTGATCTCGCGCGTGCATGCGCGCATCGAGAAACGGCGCAACAAGTATTTCCTCGTCGACGAGAGCACCAACGGCACGTTCGTTGTGACCATCGACGGTCAGGAATCATTTGTCCGCCGTGACAGCATGCAGCTACAGGGTGAGGGCGTGATCGGTCTGGGCAAGGTTGCCAAACCCGGCACCTCGCTAGCGGTGCATTACCTGCTCGAAGCCGCCGACGGCTGACGCCTCGACGCGTTAGCTCACCGGTTTCAACGCGTCCCGAACCCTGAGCTGCGTTTCGCGTAGCCGATCGGGCACACGCGCGCCAAAGGCATCGAGGTATTCACCGACGGCCGCAATCTCGGCGTCCCAGCCGGCCATGTCGACATCGAGCAGCGTCTCGAGCGCTCCCGGCGCCATTTCAAGATCATGGGCATCGATGTCTGCTGCGTGTGGGAGGTGTCCAATTGCCGTGTCGCGCGCCTCGAGCTGGCCTTCGCAGCGGCCGATGATCCAACGCAGGACCCGCAGATTTTCGCCAAAGCCCGGCCAGAGGAATCGACCGTCACTGTCCTGGCGGAACCAGTTGACGTGAAAGATACGCGGCAGCGCATCGGAGCGTTCGGCAAAGGACAGCCAGTGCGCCCAGTAGTCGGCAAAGTTGTAACCGCAGAACGGTTTCATCGCCATGGGGTCGCGGCGTACAACGCCGACGGCGCCTGTGGCCGCAGCCGTCGTTTCGGACGCAACGCCCGCCGCCACCATGACGCCGTGCTGCCAGTCCTTGGCCTCGAACACGAGCGGGGCCAGCTGCTTTCGGCGCCCACCGAATACGATGGCCGCGATGGGCACACCGTCGGGTGCCTCAGCCAATTCGCTGTACACGGGATTGGCGGTCGCCCGCACCGTGAAGCGGGCATTGGGGTGCGCGGCCGGGCCTTCGCCTGTGTAGGGATTGCCGCGCCAGTCGGTGGCCGGCGTTCCTTCGCCCTTGTCTTCCCACCAGGGACAGTTGTCCTCGGTGAGCGCCACGTTGGTGAAGATGGTGTCGCGGCGAATCGTGTCGAAGGCGTTCTTGTTGGTCTTTTCGTTCGTGCCCGGTACGACACCGAAATAACCCGCCTCGGGATTGATGGCGCGAAGCTGGCCCGCGTCGTCGAGATGCAGCCAGGCGATGTCGTCACCCAGTGTCCAGATTTTCCAGCCCGGTTGCGACGCCGGCGGAATCAGCATGGCCAGGTTGGTCTTGCCGCAGGCGGACGGGAAGGCGCAGGCCAGGTAGTGCGTGTCACCCGCCGGGCTCTGCACGCCGACGATCAGCATGTGCTCCGCGAGCCAGCCTTCTTTGCGTGCCTGCCAGCTTGCGATACGCAGTGCATGGCACTTTTTCCCCAGCAGCGCATTGCCGCCATAACCCGATCCGTAGCTCTTGATCTCGAGCGACTCGGGGAAGTGCATGATGAACCGTTGTTCGGGGTCCAGCGTGCCCGTCGAATGCAGGCCACGCACGTAGTCGCCGTCGCGCTCAATCCGGGCGAGGGCGGCATCGCCCATGCGGGTCATGAGCTTCATGTTGACGACGACGTAGGGACTGTCCGTGATTTCTACACCACAGCGGGCGTAAGGCGAGTCGATCGGCCCCATGCAATAGGGGACCACGTACATTGTGCGCCCGCGCATCGCACCATCGAACAAGGCGTCGATCTTGGCATGGGCCGCGTCCGGTGCCATCCAGTTGTTATTGGGCCCCGCATCGTCCTCGTCGCTCGTGCAGACAAAGGTCAGGTGCTCGACGCGAGCCACATCGTCAGGGTCCGAACGGTGCAGGTAGCAGCCCGGGTAGCGGTCCTGATTCAGCGGTAGAAGCGTACCGTTGTCGGTCATGTCGGCGACGAGCCGGTCGTATTCGGCGTCGCTGCCATCACACCAAACGATACGGTCAGGTTGGGTGCGCGCGGCAACTGCATCGACCCATGAATTCAGGTCCTGCAATCGGCTGTGTTGGGGCATGGTTTCGCGGTCGTTTGACGGGGCCGCGATTATAGACCAGCGCGTAAGCGTGGTGGTGATGTCAGCGCTGTCAATCGTGCGAAAAAAAACGCTGACACCCCGGGGGGGAGGTGTCAGCGTCAGGTCGCGCTGGCCGTCAGGGGGGGGGAGAGATGGCCAGTGTTGGGTAACCTCAGGGGGAGAGGTCGAGATCAGGCAGCCGTTACCGACTCCGTGACCTCTGCTACCTTTTTCGCAGCCGTCTTAGCGGCCGTTTTTGCTTTCGTTTTAGCTTTTTTTGCTGGTGCCTTACGTGCCGTCTTCTTGGCAGCCGTCTTGGCGCGCTTCGGTGCGGCGGTCTTGCCCAGGCTGGACACAACGCCGGTCACGTCCGTGGCAGCGCTGCGAACGAGGTCGAAGGCTTCACGGATGTCGGTGATGTAGCCGCGAACGACCTTCGGCAGCGTGTCGCGCTGGTAAGCCAGCAGCGAGCCAACCGACTCTGCGCGGGCAGCGGCGTCGAAGCCACCAGCCAGTGCATCGAGGCTGCCCTGGACGCTCTTGGTCTGCAGCTCGATCAGGTCTTTCGACAGGCGGAAACCGATGCCGTTGACGTCAATGCTGGCCTTCGAAAGCTTGGCGACAGGCTTCTTGCCCGTTGCAATGGCTTTGCCAGCCTGGCCAACGCGTTCCTGCGTGGCATCAACAGCGGTGTTCATGGTCGTACGGGCCGAGTCGGCGACGCGCGTCAGCGCGGTTTCGATCTGTTCTTTCACGATGTAGTCCCTCAATGGTGCGGTGCAGCAAATGTTGCAGCGCACAATATGGCAGCGTCATGGTGCTGTCAACCTTTTTTAGGTAAGTTTGCGGCTTAAGTTCGTCCGGCGCACGGCAGCGTCCCGGAATCCTTAAGCACTGCTTAGCCAGAATGAGACCTGGTTCACACAGGGGTCGTGAATACGCTCACAGATTCACGGTCGTAACACCCTGATCCATAGGCTTTAGCGTCCCGCTCAGGGACAATCTTATGGTGAAACCGGGGTGTGCCCGGAAATCGGGACGAAGCAGGCTTATGACAATCAGAAATGGCGTGCGCGCGACAGGGACGGGGCGCTTTCTCGCATCCATCATTCTTGCCATGCTGTCAGCAGGCGCTGGTGCCGCCGGTACGCTGGCAGGCACGGACATCGCCAACACCGCCAGCGTGAGCTACGAGCTCGACGGCAATCCGGTCACCCAGGACTCCAATACGGTCACGATCAGCGTCGCAGAGATTCTCGACGTCACCGTGGTGCTCGTGAGTCCTCAGCAGTCGGTTAGCCCCGGTGACACGGCGCAGGCGCTCGTTTTCACGGTGACCAACACGGGCAACGGCCAGGAGTCGTTCACGTTCAGCGTCGACAATGCGCTGGCCGGCGACGATTTCGACCCGATTGCCGCGAGCCCCAACATCTATTTCGACAGCGATGCCAGCGGCGACTTTAGTGCGGCGGACACGCCCTACGTACCGGGCAGTGGCGATCCCGACCTCGCCCCCGACGCTGCGATCACGCTCATCGTCGTGAACGACATTCCCACGGGTCTCGCCAATGGTGATCGTGGCACAAGCGCACTGACTGCTGTCGCCGCCACAGGCAGTGGCGCCCCGGGCACGTTGTTTGCGGGTGCCGGTGCTGGCGGCGTCGATGCCGTGGCCGGCGCGAGCGGCGCCACCGCGACGGCGACCGGCGAGTACCTCGTCTCCGACGTTGCGCTGGTCCTCAATAAGGTCGCACTCGTGCTGGACCCGTTTGGCGGTGATCAGCCCGTGCCCGGTGCCACGATTCGCTACACGGTTACGGCGGAGGTCACGGGCACCGGGACAGCCGTGGCCGTGGCCGTTGAAGACCAGATCCCGGCGAACACCAGTTACGTCCCCGGCAGCCTGACGCTCAACGCGGCTGGCCTCAGTGATGCGGCCGATGGCGACGCGGGCGTCTACGAGGTGACACCCACGCCGCTCGTGCGCGTGACGCTGGGCGACCTGGTTGCCTCGGACGGCGTGCAGACCATCGTTTTCGAAGTACTCATCGACTGACGCCACCGAAGTCGTGGCGATGCAATGACAGCAATCATCTAGGAGCGAACCATGAACCGAGCACTGACCCTACTGGCAACCTTGCTTTCGCTGAGCCTGGCGACACCCGCCCTGGCCCAGGAGGGCAAGATCGAACTCAAGAGCGTCGTCGAGAAAGAAGTGCGCGTCGTCAATGGCGCGGGCGAAGAGGTCGTGCAGCTGGTGACGGCCGACAAAGTCGTGCCCGGTGACGTCGTGATCTACACAGTTACCTACACGAACGTCGCCGACCAGGCCGTCGACAACGTCGTCATCACCAACCCGATCAACGATGCCCTGAGCTACGTCGTCGACTCGGCCTTTGCGCCGGGTGCCGATGTGAGCTTTTCCGTGGACGGCGGCGCCTCATTCGATGCGCTCGACGCACTGACCGTCGAACGTGATGGCACCACGATTACCGCCGGTGTCGACGATCTCACTCACATCCGCTGGATCTTGCGCGAGCCGCTGGATCCGGGTGCACAGGGCTTCGCCCGATTTCGCGCGCGCCTCAATTAGGCGCGACCAGATTCGCCCGGTAAGGGACCACCGGGCTCAACGATAACAGGGACTTCCAGGCCGCTGCGCAGGGCGGCTTGGGGCATCCGAGCGACCTGCGCATTGGCAAGAGCAATTTAATGCAAGACAGGAGAAGCGAAATGACGCTTGCACGCACACCCCTGGCCCGTATTGCGGCCTCGGGACTCGTAGCGATCGCGTTGTCGTTCGCGGGGACGGCACAAGCTGCCGGCACCGCGGCCGGGACCTCGATCGAAAACGTGGCTACCGTCGACTACGAAGTCGGCTCGATCGCACAGACGCCGATCGAATCGTCTCCGACGGGTAACTCCACTCCGGGTGTCAGCAACGGTACGGCAACGGCGTTCCTCGTCGATAACCGTGTCGATCTGACGCTTGTGGAAACCGACAGCGCGCCCACCCCGGTCAGCCCGGGCCAGGCCGATGTCGTCGCCACATTCAGCCTGACCAACACCGGTAACGAGGCGCAGGGCTACGCACTGGTCGCGGCCAACCTCGCAGCCGGCGCGGTGGTTCACGGCAACACGGATGATCAGCAGGTCAATAACCTGCGGGCCTTCGCCGATACCGACGGCAGTGGCGACTTCTCGGGCGGTGACGCCCAGTTCGTCGACACGTTGGCGGCCGATGGCAACATACTTGTGTTTGTCGTCGCCGATGTGCCGATCGGTGTGGTCAATGGTGAATTTGCCAACGTCAGCATGACCGCAACCACGGCGGTCTCCGGCACGAGCGGCGCCACGATTGTCACGGAAACCACAGGCGGCAACACCGCCGGTGTTGACGTCGTGTTTGCTGATGCTGGTAACGACGGTCTCGAGACGGCCGAAGACGGCTTCGCCGTATCGTCGGCAGCTCTGACCGTGACCAAGGCGGACGCCATCATCAGTGACCCGATCAACGGCACCACGGACCCGCTGTACATTCCGGGTGCGGTCGTTGAGTACACGATCACGATCGTGAATACGGGTACGGCCGATGCCGAACAGGTCAGTGTTACGGACGTCATCGACGGCGACCTGACCCTGGCGCTGGGTGAATACGGTGGCGGCGCCGACATCGAGTTTGATCTCGGTGGCGCTACGACGGGTTGCACGGCGAACAATGCCGATGCTGATCCTTGTGGCCTCACGGGTTCGACGCTCGAAGCCGACGTGAACGCGACGCTGGGTACCAACCCGGGTGTCGATGACACGCTGGTGGTGCGTTTCCGCGTGACCATCAACTGACGGTAGTTGCGGAGACGCTGACGCCCATGAGCGAGCGCATCGCTGCTCTTGCACTGCGCGCCGTGGCCGGGAAACCGGCCGCGGCGTGCGGGCGTTTGTGTGTCCGCCACCGTCGTGCCGTGCGAGTGGCTCCGGGGTACGTTCGTCGTGCCCCGGCGCTTCTTCGCAGCGCGGTGCTGGCTATAGCGTTCGTGTTTGGCGTTTCGCTTTCTGCTGCCGCGGCGACGCCGCCCGGTACCCAGATCGACAACCAGGCGCTGGCGCTGTTTCAGACTGAGGCGGGCACACCCGTCACGGTGCTCAGCAACACGGCCAGTGTCGTCACGGTGTTTGGTCGCACGCCCTCGCAGGCAACCTTCACGCGCCTCGCAGCGGGCACGGTAAGCCGCAGCGAAACCATCGGTCCCGTGCAGTGCGCACTCAATGGGACGTTTACCCCCTTGCCCGCACCGCTCGACGGGGCGGGCCAGCCTCTAGACCTGACCGCCCCGCAAATCGTGGCGGATACGGGCATCTTCAACACCGACGAGACCGCGTTTGTGCGCCTCGATGACGGTGACCAAAACTTGAATGGCCTGTTGCGTGAGACGGTGACCGTCACCGTGAGCAATGCGCCCGGTGGCGACAGTGAGACGCTGACGCTGACCGAAACAGGCAACAATACGGGCGTGTTCACCGGCTACGTGCCGCTCGCCGAGGCGACGCCCGCGACGGGCAATTGCGTCCTCGAAACGACGCCCGACAGCACGCTTTCCATCAGCTACGCAGACCCTGCGGACACCACGGACTTAAGTCAGGCGCTGGCGCTCGTTGAACCGCTTTCCACTGTGTTCGACGCCAGCACGGGCCAGCCCGTCGACGGTGCCACGATAACGCTCGTCGATGCAGCCACAGGCCAGCCTGCGACGGTGTTTGGCAACGACGGCGTCAGCACGTACCCGGCGACCGTCGTTAGCGGCGCGACTGCGACCGATGCCGCTGGTGTGATTTACAACGTGCCGGCCGGCGGCTACCGCTTCCCAGTCCTACCTGCAGGCGGCTACCGGCTGCAGATCGTACCGCCCGCACAGTTCATTGCGCCGTCCAACCGCAGCGTCGCTGAGCTCAACGCGCTGCCGGGCGCACCGTTCGATCTCGCAACGGCCTCGTTTGGCGGCGACTTCACCCAAGTCGTCGACGGCGCGGGCGATCTCGTCGACGTCCCACTCGACCCGTTCGACGGCGGCCTGTTCCTGTCCAAGCGCACGACGACGGCCGTTGCCGGTGTGGGTGACTTTGTGCGCTACGAACTCGGCCTGACCAACGCGTCGGAGCGTGTGGCAGCCACGGGCATTACCGTCAGCGACGTGCCGCCCCAAGGTTTCCGTTACGTGCCGGGTTCCGCGCGTCTCAATGGCAACGTCATTGGCGACCCCGTGTTTGCCGATGCGGCGGGCAGTTCATTTACGTTTACGGTGCCCGATCTGCCCGCGGCAGCCTCGGCGACACTCGCTTACGTCATGGAAATTACGCCGGGTGCCCGCGGGCGCCAGGCAATCAATATCGCCTCGGCGCGTGCGGAACGCGGTGTGGCCTCTAACGAAGCGCAGGTCTCGATTCGCTTGCAGGAAGACCTGTTCCGGAGCACAAGTGTTCTCATCGGGCGTGTGGTGGAGGGCAACTGCACCGACGAGACCTTCACTGAGTCGCAAGGGGTTGCGGGAGTTCGCGTCTTCCTAGAGGACGGTCGTTTCGCGGTCACTGATGACGGTGGGCGTTACCATCTTGAAGGTCTGACGCCAGGTCGCCGCGTGGCGCAGCTCGATGACATTACTGTGCCTGAGTGGCTGGAACTTGTGCCCTGCGATGCGGCGCCGCGCTTTGGCGGCCGCGCTGACTCGCAGTGGGTCGACCTGAAGCCGGGCCTGCTGCACCGCGCGGATTTCTATCTCAAGCGCCGCGCGCCCGACACGGGCGCGGTCTCGCTCGAACTCGTCAACGAGAGCAGCAATGCGCCCGACACAATCGACTACAAGCTTGAGCTCACGGGTGACGGCAACGTCTCGGTCGAAGGCCTGAGCGCCACGGTGCTGCTGCCCAAGTCGGCCGCGCTCGTGCCGGGCACGGCGCGTCTCAACGGACAGCTGTTGCCGAGTCCGCGCCAGACGGGGAACGCCGTCGTATTCGTCATCGGTGAGCGCGCAGGCGGATGGCGTGATCGCATCACGTTCTCGGCCAAGATCGATGCGCTCTACGCCGGTGAGCTAGTGAGCCGCGCTGTGGCCAACTTCAATACACCCGCCACGGGCAACCAACGGACGCCCGTGGGCGAGGCGCGTATGTTGCGCGAGGCGGCCACGACCGAGAACGCCGAGTACGTGCTGTCTTTGAATTTCGACGTCTTGTCGGCGGAATTGTCCGCCGACGATCGGGAAACCCTGGACGCACTCATCGAAACCTGGCGCGGGGTTTACGACATCCGTCTCGCGGCTGGCGGGCACTCGGACGCTGATCGCATCGCCGCTCGCAACCGGCACGTATTTGCGGACAACTACGCATTGTCCGAGGCGCGCGCTGCGTCTGCCGCACGCTACCTGGCCAGCGCACTGAATATTGACACCGAGGCGACCGAGGTTCGGGGCTTCGGTCCCGATCGTCCTGTGGCGAGCAACGACACGGCCGACGGCAAACGCCGCAACCGACGTGTGGAGCTTGTGATGAGCGGCACGCGTCCCGGCCGGCAGTCTGTCGTCGAGGTGACGCAAGCCGCCAGCGGCGTGCAGCGTGTCGATACAACGGGGGCGACGCCGGGTCCCGAAACCGCATCGCGTGATGCACTCGACGAGAAGATCGCCCGCGTGACGGCAGCCGGAGACGAGACGGTCACGGTGACGGCGCCGGGCGTCGAGGCGCTGGGCAGCGCGCATGGCTTTGTCGCACCTGCGGCCGACTACCAGCCGCCGATTCCCAGCCTGACCGTCGTCGTGGCGCACGCCGGCGACAGCCGCGTCGAGCTGTCGCTCAACGGTGCGCCGGTCAGCAACCTCAACTTTGATGGCACCGAGCGCAGCGCCGACAAGCAGCACGCACTCAGCAGCTGGCGCGGTGTCGACCTCGCCGACGGCGACAACACGCTCATTGCGACCGTGGTGGATGCCAATGGCGTGGTGTTGGCCACGCATCGACGCGCCGTGCATTACGCGGGGCAGCCCATTCGCGGAGAACTCGTCGCCAAGGAATCGCGGCTCGTCGCCAACGGTCGCCAGCGGCCCGTGATCGGCGTGCGGCTGCTTGATGCCGATGATCAGCCGGCGCGCGCGGGCTCGATTGGCAGCTTCCGCGTTCGCGCGCCGTACCGCTCCTGGTTCGAGGTGTCGCGGGAGCGCGAGAACCGTCTCGTTGAGGTCGGGGACCGCCGGCCGCTCTACCGCGTTGGCGACGACGGCATCGCCTACCTCGAGCTCGAGCCGACGACGCGAGCGGGCGAGGTCATTGTTGACCTCGAATTCGAGAACGGCCGTCAGCAGGAGCTGCGCACCTACCTCGCGCCGGCGCCCCGCGACTGGATCCTCGTCGGTTTTGCCGAAGGCACCGTGGGCTACAACACGTTGCGCAATAATGTAAACGCTGCGGACGCAGCCGGCTTCGAAGATGACGTGTACACCGATGGCCGCGTTGCGTTCTTCGCCAAGGGCCGGATCAAGGGCGATGCGCTGTTGACGCTGGCTTACGATACGCGCGGCAACGCCGTGGACCGGGATGGCTTCGGCACTGAGGTCGATCCCGACGCCTTCTTCACACTCTACGGTGACGGTACCGAAACGCGTTTCGAGGCGGCGAGCCAGCGCAAGCTCTACATCAAGCTCGAGCGTCGCCAGTTCTCGGCCCTGTTCGGCGACTTCGACACGGGGCTGTCTGTTACGGAACTCGCCCGCTACGAGCGGCGGTTTAACGGTCTGCAGGTGCAGTACTTCGGTGACCGCTTCACCGTTAACGCGTTCGCGGCTGAGAGCGACCAGTCGTTTCAGCGCGACGATATTCCGGGCGACGGCACGTCGGGTTTGTACCGGCTCTCGGGTCAGGACATTGTCGTCAACTCGGACGCCGTGCGAATCGAGACGCGTGACCGCTTCGACGGGTCCGTGGTGATCGCCAGCGAACGGCTGACGCGGTTCCTCGACTACGACATCGACTACATCAACGGCACGCTGTTCTTCAAACGGCCCGTGCCGAGTCGTGACCAGGACTTTAACCCGCTCGTCATCGTGGCCGAATACGAGTCGCGTGATGCCGCAGAGGACGACACGATCGCGGGTGGCAGAGCCTCCACCAAGGCGCTCGATGGCGCACTTGAAATTGGTGTTACGGCCGTGCAGGAAAACAACGCCGTGGATGCCAATGCGCTCTACGGTGTCGACCTGGCCTGGCAGATTGACACCGTGACGCGTCTGACCGCCGAGTACGCCGACACCGATCGAAATGACGTCAGCGCCACCACTTCGGGCTATGCCTACAAAGTCGAGCTCGAGCGTGCGACGGGCGCTCTCGACGCACGCATTTACCACCGCCTGTCAGACTCGAACTTCGGGCTGGGCGCGCAGGCGGCGAATCAGCTCGGTATCGAGGCGACCGGTATCGATGCGCGCTGGCAGCACGCTGAGCGCTGGTTCAGCCAGATGTCGCTGGGCCACCAGGAGAATCTCGATACGGGCGCCGAGCGTCAGCGCGCCGAAGCCGAGGTCCGCTACCAGGATTCACGCAACACGGCGTTTACGGGGCTCGCCTTCGTCAGCGACGAGGCCGCGGACGGCACCGAGCGCGAGTCGTCTCTGGCACGTGCCGGTGTTGGGCGTAGCTTCTTTGGCGATCGCATCACGCTGCGTCTGTCGACGGAGCAAGCCATCGATACCGACGAGAGCATCGACTATCCGTCGCGGACGCTGGTTGGACTGGACTGGAAGCTCGCGCAAGCCACGCTGTTTGCGGAGCACGAGGTGGCGAGCGGAGAGAACATTGATGCACAGACTTCGCGTGTGGGCCTGCGAGCGACGCCTTGGCAGCGCGCCCAGTTTTTGACCACGCTCGACAACCAGGTCACGGAGTTTGGCCCGCGTCTGTTTGCCAATATCGGCTTCATTCAGGGCATCCAGGTTGGTGAGCGCTGGACGCTAGACGTCGGTGTCGACCACAGCAACACCCTCATCGACGAACAGAGCGCCCAGGTCTTTGACCCCGATCGCGAACTCGTATCAGGCAGCCTGCGCGCCGACTTTGTTGCGGCGTTTGCAGGTGCGCTCTACCAGTCTGACAACTGGTCGGCCAATTCGCGCTACGAGCGGCGCTCGGCTGATGACGAAGACCGCGACACCGTGCTGTTCGGGTGGTTCCGCGAACCCGTCGCCGGTCACGGCCTGTCCGCAGGCTTGCAGTACTTCAACAGCGATCGCGCCGATCGTGGTGAGCGACGCGCCGACCTGCGTTTTGGCTGGGCCTACCGTAAGGCCGATCGTCGCTGGGCGTTCCTCGACCGTCTCGATCTCGTGCTCGATGAGGGCGACGGTGTGGGCGGTGAGCGTCGCAGCATGCGCCTTATCAACAACTTTAACGCCGTGCGCCGCATCGGTGCGGCGGGCGAGCTGTCGTTGCAGTACGCCTTCAAGTACGTCGACAGTGAGTTCGATGGTGCGGGCTACTCGGGGTACACCGACCTGGCCGGCGTCGACTACCGCCGCAGCTTCCGCGCGCGCTGGGACTGGGGTGTGCACGGCTCAGCCATGACCTCGTACGAATCCGGGGTGACCGATTACGGCGTCGGTGTCGATGTTGGGTTCAACCCACGCGACAACCTTTGGCTGACATTGGGCTACAACTTCTCGGGCTTCCGCGACGAGGACTTCGACGACGCACGCTACACGGCCGCCGGTCCTTATCTCCGCGTGACGGTCAAAGCTGACCAGCACACGCTTAAGCGCATCACGGGCAGGATTCGCGGCGACCGCTAAGCTTCGCGGCGCGGTATAGTGCGCGCCATGACCGACCTCGACGATCTGCTGGCCAGCGATGGCGCCGTGGCGCGCGCTATTCCCGGCTATCAGCCACGGCTGTCGCAGCGTCTTATGGCCGAGGCCGTCGACGTGGCCATGGCCAGCCGGGAGCATCTCGTGGTCGAGGCGGGGACGGGCACGGGCAAGACCTTCGCCTATCTGCTGCCCGCGCTCGTGGCTGGGCGCCGCACGATTATCTCCACAGGCACGCGAGCACTGCAGGACCAGCTCTTTCATCGCGACCTGCCCATGATCGCGGCGGCCGTTGGCCGCCCTGTGAAGACGGCCTTGCTCAAAGGGCGCGCCAACTACCTGTGTCTGCACCGGCTCGACCAGGCTTTGACGGATTCGGCAGCGCTGACCGGAAAAGAAGCGCGAATTCTCTCCGAGTGGCGCGACATGACTCAGCGCGGTGACCGCGCAGAGGTGACGCAAATTCCCGAGGACGCGTCGTTGTGGCCCAGGGTCACGTCAACGGCCGACAACTGTCTGGGCCAAAAGTGTGCGTTCTACGAGGACTGCTACGTCGCTCAGGCGCGCCGCGATGCGCAACGTGCCGACCTCGTCGTCGTGAATCACCACCTGTTGCTGGCCGATCTCGCGTTCCGGGAGACGGGCTTCGTTGAATTCCTTCCCGACGCTGACGCTGTGATCATTGATGAGGCCCACCAGCTGCCCGACACGGCGCTGCAGTTCTTCGGCGTCAGTCTGTCCACGCGGCAGTGCATCGATTTGTTTGATGAGCTGGAAGTCGACACGTCGGGGATGGGCGGGCCACCCCTGGACGACGCCATGCGGCGTGCGCGTAAGGCTGTACTCGATTTGCGCGAGCAGGCGCCGGCCGACAGCGGCCGCTACGAGTTGGCCAATCTCGCCAGCGCCATCACCGCGCCTTTGTCTGAGTTCTCAGCGGCGCTTTCGGCGCTTCTGGAGGTGCTCGACGGGATCGGTGTCGAGGCGTCCGATGCGCTTGTGGACCGCGTGGTCAGGCTTGTGGATCGGCTCGGCATCATCGTCAACGACGACGACCTCGATGGCCTGCGCTGGGTAGAGGTGTCGCGCCGCAGCGTGCGCCTGAACATGACCCCGCTTGACGTGTCGCTACGCCTGCGCGCGGCTATGGATGCGATGGAAACTGCCTGGGTGTTCACGTCGGCGACGCTCGCGGTCGGCGAGGACTTTTCCCATTTCACAAATCGCGTTGGCGTCGACGATGCGCGGTGCCTGCGATTCGAGTCGCCCTTCGATCTCGCGCGCAATGCGCGCGTGCTCGTGCCTCACAGTCTGCCTGCGCCTAACGAACGCGGCTTCATGGGCCGACTGCTGGAAACAACGGCGCCTCTGCTCTCGGCCACGGCGGGCGGCGCGTTTTTTCTGCATACGAGCTACCGGGCGCTGGCCGAGAGTGCCGAGTGGTTCTCGTCGCGACCGGCCGTCCTTGGCGACCGTGCGTTGTACGTGCAGGGCGACGCACCGCGCGACAAGTTGCTGCAGGCGTTTCGTGCCGAAGGCAATGCCGTGCTGCTGGGCACGGGCACGTTTTGGGAGGGCGTTGACGTGCGCGGGCCAGCCTTGACGCTTGTGGTTATCGACAAGTTACCCTTCGCGGCGCCCGATGACCCCATGCTCGTGGCGCGCAGCGCCTGGCTTCGTGCGAACGGTCGCAACCCGTTTCGGGATTACCAGTTGCCCCAGGCCGTACTGGCACTCAAGCAGGGCGTGGGGCGACTGCTTCGGGACACCGCCGACTTCGGGGTCGTTGTGCTTGGGGATCAGCGGCTGCACGGCAAGTCCTACGGGCGACTGTTCCTCGATGCGGTTCAGCCCATGCCTGTCGTTGATGACGTGGCGGAAGCTGCTGCATTTCTCGCGGCGCGTGAGCGCGCCGACGACGAACGCGTAGCGTCGTAATGATGAAGCCACTGCTGGCGATTGAGACGTCGACCGTCGCCTGTTCGGTGGCGGTGGGCAGCGCGACGGGTATGGCGCTGCAGGAACGGCACGAGCCGGGCGCCCACGCGAGCCACATCATGGGCATGATCGACGTGGCGCTAGAAGAAGCTGGCATCGCGATGGACGCGCTGGCCGGCATCGTTTACGGGCAGGGTCCTGGGTCGTTTACGGGTGTGCGGATCGCCGTGGCCCTGGCGCAGGGTCTGGCGGCGGGCCTCAACGTGTCCGTATTAGGTGTCTCCAGCCTTGCGGCACTCGCACAGTCGGCCTCCAGCACGTACCCGGGTCGAAGCCTGCTCGTGGTGCAGGACGCGCGTATGGGTGAAGTCTACGTTGGCGCCTATGCGCCTGATGAACGGGGCATTGTTCAGGCTCAGGCCGCAGATCGGCTCCTGGGCCCGGATGCCGTCGCCGCAGTCGCAGAGGGCGTCGTTCTGGGCGGCGCGCTGCAAGCGTTGCCGGCGCTCGCGTCGCGGCTGTCCGATGACGGCATGATGACAGACGCGTCGCGCGCGCTACCTTCGGCGCGCGAATTGCTGGTGCTTGCGCGCGAGGCTGACGACGGGGACTGGACGCCAGCAGCGCGCGCGGCCGCGGTGTACCTGCGTCAGCAGGTGGCGACGGCGAAGCCGGCCTGACGATTCCCGCTGCTGTAACATCGGTGTAACGTCATATCGTTGTAATACCGGCGTCATTGGTGTCCGAGCCATGAAGATGAGCGGGCCACGCATACTCATTGTTGAAGACGAAGCAGCCATCAGCGACATGGTGGCGTTTCATTTGTCGCGCGCGGGTTACGACGTCGCGCAGGCGGCAGATTGTGAGACGGCGCGGGCCAAGTTGGCTGACCAGGGTGCCGATCTCGCCATCGTGGACTGGATGCTGCCCGATATGAGCGGGCTCGAACTTGTCCGGTCGTTACAGCGCGACCCCCAGTACGAGGATCTCGCCATCATCATGCTGACGGCGCGCGCCGACGAGCAGGACAAGGTGCGCGGGCTCGACAGCGGTGCCGACGACTACATGACTAAGCCCTTCAGTTCGCGGGAGCTGCTGTCGCGCATCCAGGCGGTGCTGCGTCGCTCGGCACCGGCTGCGGGCGAACAGCATACGGCTGGGCCACTTACCATCGACGCCATCGGTCATCGCGTGTTTGCGCGCGACGCGGAAGTGTCGCTCGGACCCAAGGAATACCGGTTGCTCAAGTTTCTCGTCACCCACCCGGAACGCGTTTACAGCCGGGCACAATTGCTCGACCGCGTGTGGGGCGCCAACGTCTACGTCGAGGAGCGCACGGTTGACGTGCATATCCGTCGCCTGCGAAAAGCGCTCGAGCCCTATGACGCGGACGGCTGCATCCAGACGGTCCGCGGCGCAGGCTACCGGTTCTCGGCCAGGAGCGACTGATGCCTGGCGCCTGGCGCAGCGTAATGCTGATCGTCTTGGGGACGATCGGCGCGGGACTCGGTGTGGGTGCCATCGTTGGCTTTCCCGTCGAAGGTCTCGCGCTCGCGCTCGCTACGCTACTCGGCTACAACCTTTACCGCCTGCTCGACCTCGAGCGCACGTTACGGCGGCGTGAACGCGTCGAGGTGCCAGAAGGCAATGGTGTGTGGTCGCGCGTTCTCGCAGACGTGCGCTACCAGCAGCAGCGCGTGCGTCGCCACAAGCGCCGCGCGCGCGAGGTCATGCGTGAGGTGCGCCAGTCGACGAATGCACTGCCCGATGGGGTCATCGTGCTAACGCAGGACAACGAGATCCAGCGCTACAACGCAGCGGCGCGCATGATGCTGGGTCTGCGGCGGCGTCGTGACCGTGGTCAGCGTGTTGATCATCTTGTACGCCACCCTGATTTTGTGACCTACCTGGCGGCCGACGACTACACTTTGCCGGTGACGATCCCATCGCCGGTGCGCGAAGGGGGCTGGTTGAGTCTGCGGCTTGTGCCCTACAGCGACGAAGGCCGCTTGCTTACGGTTCGCGACATCACCGAGCGTACGCGCCTGACCCGAATGCGCCGCGATTTTGTGGCCAATGCATCACACGAGCTGCGCACGCCGCTGACTGTCATTGCGGGCTATCTCGATGCGATGCGCGACGATCCAGGTCTGGCCGGAGAGTGGGAGAAGCCGCTCAATGAGATGGGCCAGCAGGCCAGCCGCATGCGCCAAATGCTCGACGAGTTGCTGGCGTTGTCACGTCTCGAGGCCAGCGCCACGGCGCCTGCCGACAAGATCGTCGACATGGGCGGTGTGATTCGTGAGTGCGCGGCTTTGTTTGAGAGTGACGCCACGGGCATCGAGGTCATCGTGACATCGAGCGTTAACGTGTTGGGTGAATACGGCGAGATCGTATCGGTGGTCAGTAACCTGCTGAGTAACGCGTTTCGCTACGGCGCGGGCGATGCCCCTGTCACCGTGCGCTGGTCTGACACGGAAACGGGCGCCGAACTCGTCGTTGAGGATTGTGGTGAGGGCATTGCGCCGGAGGACCTCCCCCGGCTCACGGAGCGCTTCTATCGCGTCAACCGCGGCCGCGGCCGCGATTCAGGCGGTGTCGGGCTCGGACTCGCTATCGTCAAACATGCGCTCGCGCGTCATGACGCCGTGCTTAAGATCGACAGCACGCTCGGCGAGGGAAGCGCCTTTCGTTGCCGGTTTCCCACGTCTCGTCTCGCGGGCCCGGAGGCCCTGCAGGCGGTTGGTGGCGAGCGCTAGCGCGAGGCGTTGAACTGAGTCGGTTCGACCGAGTCGAACTGCTAAACTTCTGACAGGCCCGCGCTTGCGACGGGCGTCACAGCAATACCGCGACAGTGCGGCCAAGGTAGTGGTATGCAGCCCGTCGATCTGACACATCACATCTCGAAGCGTTTCGAGAAGGACCTCGAGGAGCTCCGTGGCAACGTGCTCGCCATGGGCGGTCTCGTCGAGTCGCAGATATCGAAAGCTATTGATGCGGTGGTTTCGGGCAACAGCGAGCTGGGCCTTCGCGTCGCGCACGATGACTACAAGGTCAACCGCTTTGAAGTTTCGATCGATGAAGCCTGCAGCCGCATTATCGCGACGCGTGCACCGGCCGCATCGGATCTGCGCCTGATCATGGCCATCATCAAGACCATCACGGACCTTGAGCGCATCGGCGATGAGGCCGAGAAGATCGGCTTTCTTGCGTCAAGACTCGCAAACATGGATCGCCCCAGTGATTCGTACCGGGAACTCAAGACGCTCGGTGCACACGTCCGTCGCATGGTTGCCGCGGCCATGGATGCTTTCGCACGCATGGACGTTGAGGCAGCGCTGGATACCGTGCGCGAAGACGACTACGTTGACGAGGAGTACGAGAAGATTCAGCGCCAATGCATCACCTTCATGATGGAAGACCCACGCACGATCCGTCGTTTTATGGACGTGACCTGGGCCGCGCGGTCGCTGGAACGTATCGGCGACCACGCGAAAAACATCTGCGAGTACGTGATCTACATGGTGCGCGGCAAGGATATCCGCCACATCAACGTCGACGAGATTGATCTCGACGAACAGGACTGACGGATGCCGAAACTGACTCGACGGATGGGCAATGCGCTAACCGCGTTCGCCTGCTTTGGCCTGCTGGCTTTCGCGCTGTACTCGCAGTACGTACTCGAACTCTACCCTTGCCCCCTATGCATCTTTCAGCGCATTGCGGTTGCGGGCCTGGGGCTTGTAACGCTCATCGCGGCACTTCACAACCCTGCGCGCGTTGGCACCATCGTCTACACGGTGTTGGCATTTGCGGCCGGCGGGCTGGGTGTCGGTATCGCGGCACGTCATGTCTGGCTGCAGAACCTGCCGCCCGATCAGGTGCCTGCATGCGGTGCCGGCCTCGATTACATGCTCGACACCTTGCCGCTCACGAGTGTGGTACGGCAGGTGCTGACAGCGTCCGGTGAGTGTGCCGAAGTGTCGTGGCGCCTCTTTGGCCTGACCATGCCCACCTGGGTGGTGATCGCGGTTTCCGCGTTGCTGCTTTGGGTGCTCGTGGTCAACACGCGGTTGCCGCGACGTACTGCCCCGGCTTTGTAGGCCTTCAGGTCAGCAGGCGTTGCATGACGCCTTCGTACATCGTCGCCAGCCTGCCGATATCGCTGATCTTCACGTGCTCGTTAATCTTGTGAATGGATGCATTCACGGGGCCGAGTTCGACGACGTCCACGCCTGCAGGCGCAATAAAGCGGCCATCCGACGTGCCGCCGCCCGTCGAGAGTTCGGTGGTGAGGCCTGACACGTCGCGAATCGCCTCTGTCACTGCATCGGTCAACGTGCCGGGCTCCGTGAGAAACGGCTCGCCCGACAGGTGCCAGTCGAGTGTGCAGTCGATGCCAAACTCGCCCACGAGCGCCTCGACTTTTTGTTGGAGCTCTTGGAACGTCCATTCCGTCGAATAGCGAAAGTTGAAGCGTGCCGAAAGGCTGCCCGGTGTGACGTTAGGGGCCCCCGTGTCTGACACGACCTTGACCACCTGGAACGAGGTGGGTGGAAAGTGGGCGTTGCCCTCGTCGAGTGGCATCCGGACCAACGCGTCGAGCACAGGTGCGAACGCGTGGATCGGGTTGCGCGCCAGGTGCGGGTAGGCAACGTGCCCCTGGATGCCGTGTACCGTCAGCATGCCCGACAGGGACCCGCGTCGACCGATGCGGATGCGGTCGCCCAAGGCGTCTTCGCTTGAGGGCTCGCCGATCACGCACCAGTCGATGCGTTCGTCGCGGTCCACAAGTGCCTCCACGACCTTGAGCGTTCCGTGTCGCGCCGGGCCTTCCTCGTCGCTGGTGATCAGGAAAGCCAGCGAGCCCTGGTGCTCGGGATGACGCGCCACGAAACGCTCGACGGCGACGACCATGGCGGCCAGGCTGGCCTTCATGTCTGCGGCACCGCGTCCGAAGAGCAAGCCGTCGCGTTGCGTGGGCACGAACGGGTCGCTGTCCCATTTCTCGAGTGGCCCAGGCGGCACGACATCGGTGTGACCCGCAAAGCAGAGCACGGGACCATCGGTGCCACGTCGCGACCAGAGGTTGTCGGTCGCAACGGCGCCTTCACCGAATGGCATATGGGCGTTGGCGAAACCGAGCGCCGCAAGACGTTCGGCAATCAGTGTTTGGCAGCCGGCATCTTCCGGTGTGATTGAAGGGCGCTGGATCAGCGCTTCCGTGAGCTCCAGCGCATCTTTGTCGATGGTGTGTTCAGTCATCAGGATTCAAAGCAAATCAGGGGGTTAAGATTGTCGCGGATCCGCAAACGGGGCGCAGACTGCAACAAATCGGTAATGAAAGAGATTTATCCTTGTAAATCATTAATTTGAGTGGCCGCGCGTGGCGTTGCTCCAGAACAACAAGAAAACCGGCACGACCTGGCTCAGCATCACCGCGATGCTGTTTCTGCTCAGTGGTGCTACGGCACAAGCGCAGCAAGGTCGAAACTACATCGCTATCGTGGGTTCGTCGACCGTATACCCTTTTTCGACAGTGGTTGCGGAACGGTTTGGTCGCGGGCAGGCGTTTCGCACGCCGAAGGTCGAAGCGACCGGTTCCGGCGGTGGCTTGAAAGCATTTTGCGCCGGGGTTGGCGCGCGGTTTCCTGACATTGCAAATGCCTCGCGCCGCATCAAGGCGTCGGAACTCGCGTTGTGCCAGGACAATGGTGTGGACGCGGTACTCGAGGTCAAGGTGGGCTACGACGGCATCGTGCTGGCCAATGCCGCCGGCGCGGCGCGCGTGGCATTGACGCGCACGCAGCTCTGGTTGGCGCTGGCCAAGAACGTACCGGCTGCCGATGGCAGTGAGCGGCTCATCGCGAATCCATACCGTCGCTGGATCGATGTCGACCCCTCGTTGCCGGATGCCGAGATTGAGGTGCTGGGTCCGCCGCCCACCTCGGGCACGCGCGACGCGTTTGTTGAGCTTGCGATGACGGGCGGCTGCCAGGGCATCGACTGGATTCGTGCGCTGCAGGCAAGCAATGCGCCGCGGTTTCGTGCGATCTGCCAGGCTGTTCGCGAAGACGGTCATTTCGTCGAGACGGGTGAGAACGACAACCTCGTAGTTCAGAAGCTGCGCGCAAATCCGACGGCCCTTGGCATCCTCGGCTTCAGTTTCGTTGACCAAAACACCGATAAGGTGCAAGGCTCAGTGATCGACGGCTTTGAGCCCACGTTCGAGAACATCGCGTCGGGGCGTTACGCTGTGTCGCGTTCACTCTACTTCTACGTCAAGCGCGCACACATTGGCGTCATCCCCGGGCTGGACGAATTCGTCGCCGAGTTTACGAGCGAGCGCGCCTGGGGGCGCGACGGCTACCTGGCTGCACGCGGCCTGATCCCGATGCCGATCGCCGAGCGTGCGGAGTACCTCGCAAGCGTTCTCGCACTGAGCCCCGTATACCTGTGAGCGCGATTGCATGATCGCGATGCAACCCGGGACGTTGCTGCTACTTGGCGCGTTCGCTGCCTTCTCCGTCTTCTTCCTGGGACGACGGCGCGCGCTGTTACTGGGCGGGTCGCCACGAGGCCTCAAATCGCTGCCTGCCTATCACGGCGCCTACGCGGCGCTGTGGTTGTTGGTGCCACTCGTGTTGGCCCTTCTGCTCTGGTGGTCCTTCGCGGGGCGTCTCGTTGAGCTCGGCATGCTGCAGCGAATTCCTGATGCGGTTATCACGGACACCGCCGGAAACGCAGGACTTGTGCTCGACGAAATCAAGAACATCGCAAACGGGGCGATCCAGGTCGAAGATGAGGTACTCAACGCGCTGGCGCGCGACTACCGGGCCTTGCAGGTTGAGTCGCGACGCAGACTGACGCTCGCGGCGCTTGCGCTCGCCTTTGCGGGCGCGGCGTTCGGGTTGATGCGCATTCGCCCGGGTTTCGGTGCACGACAACGAGTCGAGCGGTTCATCCGTACTTTATTGTTCCTGGCTTCGAGCGTTGCTGTGCTCACCACCATCGGCATCGTCGCCACGATGTTGCTTGAGACGATTCGGTTCTTCGGGCAGGTGCCCGCAAGCGAGTTTCTGTTCGGGCTTGAGTGGAGCCCACAGACTGCGATTCGCAACGACCAGGTGGCGGCTGCCGGGAGTTTTGGGGCTGTGCCGCTGCTGGCGGGTACGCTGCTCGTGGCAGCGCTCGCGATGGCCATCGCTGTGCCCGTCGGCCTCATGACGGCCATCTATCTGACGCAGTACGCGGGACGCGGATTACGCGCGGCCGTTAAGCCATTGCTCGAGGTACTGGCCGGGATTCCCACCGTGGTTTACGGATTCTTCGCGGCGCTTACTGTGGCGCCTATGATTCGCAGGCTAGGCGAAGGCCTGGGCCTGAACGTGGCTTCCGAATCGGCGCTCGCGGCGGGACTCGTTGTCGGCATCATGGTGATTCCCCAGATCTCGTCACTCTCGGACGATGCCTTGACTGCTGTGCCACGCCCGTTGCGGGACGGCGCACTGGCCTTGGGCGCGACGCGTTCAGAGGCCATTCGCAATGTGCTGTTGCCCGCCGCAATGCCTGGCATCGTCGGTGGCATCTTACTCGCGCTGTCACGCGCGATCGGTGAGACGATGATCGTGGTGATGGCTGCGGGGTTGGCCGCGAATCTCACAGCAAACCCGTTTGAGGCCGTTACCACGATGACGGTCCAGGTGGTGTCGCTGCTCACGGGCGACCAGGAACTCACGAGCGCGCGGACGTTGGCCGCATTTGCGTTGGGCTTGTTCCTGTTCATGATCACGCTCGCGCTGAATGCGTTCGGGCAGCGCGTCGTACGCCAGCAACAGGTTCGCGAGCGCTAAGCCATGGCATCTGTACTCGAAGACGCGCGCAGTACGGTCGAGGCGAGCCTCCGCCGTCGACACGCGCGCGAGCGCCGGTTCCGCATGCTCGGTCTGGCCGCCGTACTCGTCGGCATGCTGTTCCTGCTGTTGTTGTTCGTGACGGTGCTGTCACAGGGCATCGGTGCGTTTCGTCAGACCGAGCTCATGCTACCCATGGATGTCACTGCGGCTCAGGTTGACCCGCTTGGCGACGGGAGTCGCGAATCGCTGGCCGCCGGCAACTACGACGCCGTCGTGCGAGAGGCCATTTGGCGGGTGTTGCCGGGTGCCGCGCGGCGCGCCGACCGGGCAGCGCTCGTTGGGCTTGTGAGTGTTGAAGCCAGTTTCCGACTGCGCGATCGTGTCATCGCAGCACCGGAGCTTGTTGGGCAACGTGTGGAACTATGGGTGCCCGCCAGCGACGCCGTGGACCTCTACGTACAGGGTCGCGTGAGTCGTGACACGCCCGTGGCTGCTCGTGAGCTCGAGAACAGGCAATTTGATTGGATCGATGTGCTTGCTGCGGAGGGGCGCGTGGCCCGCGTGTTCAACACAGCGCTCATCAAGAACGGCGATTCCCGCAACCCCGAGCTCGCGGGCGTTCGCGCCGCGTTCCGTGGCTCCCTGTACATGCTCGCCGTGATTCTGCTACTCGCGTTTCCCGTGGGCGTGGCTGCAGCTGTCTATCTCGAAGAATTTGCGCCGCGCAACCGCTGGACAGACCTCATCGAGATCAACATCAGCAACCTCGCTGCGGTGCCCTCGATCGTGTTCGGGCTGCTCGGTGTCGTGGTGTTTATCAACTGGATGGCGCTGCCGCGATCCGCACCGCTCGTGGGTGGCCTTGTGCTTGCGTTGTTGACATTGCCCGTGATCATTATTTCGGCGCGGGCCGCCATCAAGGCTGTACCCGGGACGCTGCGCGACGCGGCTCTGGCATTAGGCGCCTCGCGTGTGCAAACCGTGTTTGGACATGTGTTGCCGCAGGCGCTGCCCGGCATCATTACGGGCACGATCATTGGTGTCGCACGCGCTCTGGGTGAGACCGCGCCTTTGCTCATGATTGGCATGGTCGCGTTTATCGCAGACATCCCCCGAAGCCCGCTGGACCCTTCAACAGCGCTTCCGGTCCAGGTTTACCAGTGGGCCGAAAGTCCGGCCCCGGCATTTGTTGCACGCACGGCGGCGGCCATCATCGTGCTGCTTGTCTTTTTGTTCGCGCTGAACTTGCTGGCGGTCATGCTGCGGCGTAAGTTCGAGGGACGTGCCCGATGACGGTCGCCGGCACCAAGACTCGCAACCGGAGACGACGGTGGCAGCCGTAACGCCCCAGTCAGAAGACCACGACACATCCGGATCGGCGCCTCTGGATACCGAGGTCGTTGGCACGCCGTTTGTCGATGCACCGTGCGTCCGTGTGCGTGACGTCAGCGTGAACTACGGCGACAGCTTGGTGCTGCACAACGTCAATCTGGATGTTGCCCGCAATGAAGCGCTCGCGCTTATCGGCGCGTCGGGCAGCGGCAAATCGACTTTCCTGAGGTGTCTCAATCGTATGAATGACACGATTGATGACGCCCGCGTTTCTGGTCAGATCCACATTGACGGTGACGATATCCATGGGCGAGATATGGATGTTGTCGCGTTGCGCGCTCGCGTGGGTATGGTGTTCCAGAAACCGAACCCGTTCCCCAAGTCGATCTACGACAACGTCGCCTACGGCCCGCGTATTCACGGTCTCGCCGGGAACCGTGCAGAGCTCGACGACATCGTGCACCAGTGTCTTGACCGCGTCGGCTTGCTGGCCGAAGTGAAGGGCCGGCTCGATGCGCGCGGAACGAGTCTTTCCGACGGGCAGCAACAACGCTTGTGCATGGCACGCACGCTGGCCGTGGGGCCCGAGGTCATTCTCATGGACGAGCCGTGTTCGGCGCTCGACCCCATTGCCACGGCGCGGATCGAAGACCTCATCGACGCGTTACGCGAGCGTTACGCGATTGTCATCGTCACGCACTCGATGCAACAGGCGGCGCGCGTGTCCCAGCGCACCGCCTACTTCCACAAGGGCCAGCTCATCGAAGTCGATGAGACGGACCGACTCTTCACGAATCCGGGTCACCGGCTGACCGAGGATTACATCACGGGTCGTTTGGGCTGAGGTGATCCCTCAGTCGATCAGCGCCACCCAGCGGTCCTCGTTGAAACCCACCGTGACATTGGTGGCGGTCTCGAGAACAGGGCGTTTGATCAGCGTCGGGTGACCGACCAGCCGCGTCGTCGGATCGCGCTGGATCTCCTCGCGTGTCGCGTCGTCAAGACTGCGCCAGGTTGTCGAGCGACGATTGATGAGGGCGTCTGCGCCCACCGCTTCAAGCCAGCGCGCGAGCGTTGCAGAGTCGGGCGTCGACGCACGGACATCGACAAAGCGGTGCGCCGTGCCGCGCGCATCGAGCCAGCGCCGGGCTTTGCGACAGCTGTCGCAGCTTTTTAATCCGTAGACCGTGATCATCCGTGCGACGCCGCGCGCAGCAGCTCATTGAGCCCGACACGCTTGCGCGTCTTCTCATCGACGCGCTTGACGATGATCGCGGCGTAAAGCGAATAGCGGCCGTCGTGAGAAGGCAGGCTGCCGGGTACCACGACACTGCCCGCGGGCACGCGGCCGTAGTGCACTTCATTCGTGTCCCGGTCAAAAATACGCGTGCTCTGACCGATGTACACACCCATCGACAGCACGGCGCCGCGCTCGACAATGACGCCTTCAACGACCTCGGAACGGGCGCCGATAAAGCAGTCGTCCTCGATGATCGTGGGCGTCGCCTGCAGGGGCTCAAGCACCCCGCCAATGCCGACACCGCCCGACAGGTGGACATTGCTGCCGATCTGGGCGCAGCTGCCGACCGTGGCCCAGGTGTCGACCATGGTGCCGCTGCCGATGTACGCGCCGATGTTGGTGTAGGAGGGCATCAGCACAACATCGGGTGCGACGTAGGCACCTTGACGGACCTGTGCGTCGGGCACCACGCGAACGCCGTCGCGCGCAAAGTCCTCGGCTGTGTAGTCCGCGTACTTGAGCGGCACCTTGTCGTAGTAGGGATTCGGTGAATGCTCAATGCGGGCGTTGTCGCGCAAACGGAACGACAGCAGAACGGCTTTCTTCAGCCATTCGTTGACCTGCCAGTCGCCATCGACGGGCTCCGCAACTCGTGCCTCGCCGCGGTCGAGCAGCCCAATGGCGGCATCAACGGCGTCACGCAACGCGGCATCCGTCCGGTCGATCGTGTCGCGCGCCTCCCAGGCGGCCTCAATAGTGTCGATGATCGCCTGCATGGCGTCAGTCTCCTTGGGTTGATTCGAAGTCGACCACACGCTGGATGGCCTCAAGTGTTTGTTTTGGCGTAGCGACTAGTGACAGCCGCACGTAGCCTTCACCCGGGTTGCGCCCATCGACCGTGCGCGCGAGATAGCGACCCGGCACAACGGTGACGCCGGTGCTCGCGTAGAGCCGTCGTGCCCATTCGGTTTCGTCCCCACCAACGGGTAGCCACACGTAGAACGTCGCGGCGGGTGTGTCGACAGCCCAATGGGTCGCGAGCACAGGTAGTGCTTGCGCGTACTTGTGATTGTATTGCGCGCGATTGTCGGCGACATGCGCGTCGTCGTTCCAGGCGGCGATACTGGCTGCCTGCACGGCCAACGACATCGAGCAGCCATGGTAGGTACGGTAGCGTCCGTAGTCGCCGATAAGCGCGGCGTCGCCGGCCACGAATCCCGAACGCATACCGGGCAAATTGGAGCGCTTCGAGAGGCTGTGGAACACGAGCACCCGCTCGAACGCGTCGTTACCTAAGGCCGCAGCCGCATTGAGCATCGAGACGGGCGCTGTATCGCGGTAGAGCTCGATGTAGCACTCATCCGTGAGCACGATGAAGTCGTGTCTCTGCGCCAATTCGACCAGGCGCTTCAGATAGTCGAGATCGGCGACCGTCCCACAGGGATTGACGGGATTGCAGAGATAGAACAACCGCGCACGGTCCAAACGCTCGGGCGCAATGGCGTCGAGGTCGGGCAGAAAATTATTGCCCGCAGTGACGTTGAGATAGTCCGGCGCTGCCCCCGCAAGTAAGGCCGCCCCTTCGTAGATTTGATAGAACGGGTTGGGCATCAGTACGGTTTGCCCCGCGCCCGCGTGGCAGAACACCTGCGCCGCTGCGAACAACGCTTCGCGGGTTCCCGTGACGGGCTGCACCATGTGCCTGGGGTCGACTGTGACGTTGAAGCGACGCGCGAGCCAGTCGGCGCAGGCGCCTCGCAATTCCTCACTGCCGCGAATGGTCGGGTAGCGCGAGACGCCGACAACGAGGGCATCTCGATACGCGGCAAGCGCGATATCAGGTGGCGTGTGTCGCGGTTCCCCGATGGACAGGGGGATCGGCGTGACCGACTCGGGGGGTGTGTTGCCGCGGAGCAGCGCGTCCAGCTTTTCGAACGGGTAGGGCGCTAGCGCGGCCATGCCCGGATTGGAGGGACTCGTCATACGCGAATCGTCTGGCTTACGACGAGGCTCTCGTCGACACCCTGCAGCAGCGCCTCGCGCAACGCATCACAGTGTGCATCGCTCAGTGGCTCGTCATTCTCGTCGGTCAGGTAGAACACATCTTCGGCGCGCTCACCGATGGTCACAATCTTGGCCATAACGATGTAGACCTTGCAGTCGATGAGCGTCTCACCGACGCGCATCAGCAGGCCCGGGTGATCGGCACAGGTCACCTCCATCACGGTGAAGCGACCCGTTGGATCGGGTCGAAATGTGATGCGCGTGCGGGTATCGAACATGCGCTGACGGCGCGATGCCTTGCGACTGACGCTTGGAATGACGTCTTCGCGGCGCTCGGCAATGGGCAGCAAGCGCTCATACACATCGTTGAGTTTCTCGTCGTTGATGTCCGCGCCATCAAAGTCCACGACAATATAAGTGTCGAGACTGTAGCCGTTGTTGATCGGCTCGATGCGTGCGTCGAGCACGGAGAGCCCCAGCTCGTCGAGGCCGGCTGTGACGGCTGCGAACGTGTGATGGGTGTGCGGTGTGTAGAGCATGATCGCAAGCCCACTGGCATCCGTGCGCGCCACCACATCGAGTTGCGATGTATCGAGCCCTTCGCGCGCGAGCGCGCGCGTGTGCCAGGCGATCTCTTCGGCGTCGTGGCGCAGGAAATAGTCGCCCGGCAGGGCGCGCCACACCGTTTCCAGCTCGGCCTCGTCTAAGCTTGCACCAATGGTTGCCCGCGCGGCCTCGCGCGTTGTGTCGATGAGCGCCTGTCGTTCGAGTGGGTTCTCGAGGCCACGCTCGAGCGCCTGTCGAGTGGCCTCGTAGAGATCGCGGAACAGCTTTGACTTCCAGGACGTCCACATGGCCGGGTTCGTGCCCCGCACGTCGGCCACGGTCAGAAGGTAGAGATGGTCGAGTCGGCGCTTGTCACCCACGAGACTGGCAAAGCGTGCGATGACGTCGGGGTCGCTCAAGTCTTTCTTCTGCGCCGTCATCGACAACACAAGGTGGTGTTCAACGAGCCAGGACACCAGTTGCGCGTCCTCTTCGGGCAGGCCGTGCTCGCGGCAGAACGCCAGCGCGTCGATGGCGCCCAGTTCCGAGTGGTCGCCACCGCGTCCCTTGGCGATGTCGTGAAACAGGCCAGACAGCACGATGAGCGCCTGGTCTTCGATGTCCTTCATCACCGCCGTGCAGTGCGGGAACTCCGACTCATGGCGCGGCGATGTGAAGCGGCGCATATTGCTGACGACGAACAGCGTATGCTCGTCGACGGTGTAGGCGTGGAATAGGTCGTACTGCATGCGTCCGACGATGCGGCCGAACGCGGGGATGTAGAGACCGAGAACCCCATAACGGTTCATGCGGCGCAGCTCGCGCGTTACGCCACTCGGCGCGCGCAGCAGGTCGAGAAACAGGCGGTGGTTGCGCGGGTGTTGGCGAAACTGCTCGTCAATGAGGTGCAAGCTGCGACGCACGAGGCCCAGTGTGCGCGCGCTGACACCCCGCAGGTCTGGGTTGGCCTGCATGCATCGGAACAGCTCCAGCAGTGCAGAAGGGTTACGCGCGAAGACGTCGTCGTGCGCGACCTGCAGGTAACCGTTGTCCGACACGAACTGATGGTCGATGAGAACGGGCTCCGCATCCTGCGGCAGCAAAATGTCTTCTTCGAAGCGCTGCAGCAGCATTTCGTTGAGTCGCGACAGCTCCATGACCGTGCGGTAGTAGCGCTGCATCATCTGCTCGACACCCAGTGTGAAGCGCGCGTCCTCGTAGCCCAGCAACTCGGCCAGGGCCTTCTGGTGGTCGAACAGCAGACGGTCCTCGCGCCGGCCGACGAGGGTGTGCAGGCCGTAGCGCACGGTCCAGAGGAAATGCTGGCACTCGACGAGCCTCTGGTGCTGGCCTTCCGTCAGGAAGCCGTGATCGACGAGTTCACCAAAATTCTCGGCGCCGAAATGCCGCTTGGCCACCCAGCCGATCATCTGGATGTCACGCAAGCCGCCGGGACTGCCTTTCACGTTGGGTTCCAGGTTGTAACCCGTATCGTCGTAGCGCCGGTGCCGCGCGATCTGCTCATCCCGCTTGGCGCGGAAGAAGTCCGTCGACGGCCAAATGGACGCCGGCCCCGTCGCCGCGCCCATGGCTTCGAACAGGGCTTTGGGCCCTTCGAGCAGGCGCGATTCCATGAGCGTGGTGGCCACCGTGACATCGTCAGCCGCCGCTTCGCGACATTGTTCGACCGTGCGCACGCTGTGACCCACCTCGAGGCCGCTGTCCCAGAGTGCGGTGATGAACTCGGCGGCCGGACCCGTATCGCTGTCGTCGTCTGCGAGCAGCAGCATGACATCGATGTCGGACCCGGGATGCAGTTCGCCGCGGCCGTAGCCGCCGACGGCAACGAGCGCTATCTCGCTGGCGTTGACGTGGCAGTGCCGCCAGAGGCGGCGCAACAGCGCGTCAATGAGTCCTGCGTGCGCGGCGACGAGGGCTTCGACGGATTCGGCGGCACGAAACCGCGCCGCAAGCGCTTGCTTGGCCGCCGCAAGCGGTTCCCGGCAGGCGGATGCGGCAAACGGCTCGAGTCCCTCGAGCGCAGCCTGGAACCCGGCCACAGTGTCATCGCCCTGGGCCTGGGGCCTGCGTTGGCGTGTTTCGCCGCTGACCAGCATGGACGACCCCCGTCAGGCTGCGTTGGCCTGGTCGCGGTCGCTTGCGCCCAGGGTGAGGATCTCAAAGCCCGTTTCAGTGACGAGAACCGTGTGTTCCCACTGCGTGGACAGGGAGTGGTCCTTGGTGACCACCGTCCAGCCGTCAGGCAACAGTTTTGGATGGCGCTTGCCGGCATTTACCATGGGCTCGACCGTGAAGATCATGCCCGGCTCGAGCATGAGGCCCGTGCCCGGCTTGCCGAAATGTACGACTTGCGGGTCTTCGTGGAAGCCCTGACCGATACCATGGCCGCAGTATTCGCGGACGACGGAACAGCGGTTGGCCTCCACAAACGTCTGGATGGCGTGGCCAATGTCGCCCAAGTGTTTGCCGGGCGCGATCTGGTTGATGCCGCGCATCATCGCCTCGTGGCAGATCCTGGACAGGCGCTCGGCCTGCAGCTTGGGCTTGCCGACGAGGAACATGCGGCTCGTATCGCCGTGCCAACCCTCTTTAATGACGGTGATGTCGATATTCAGCGCATCACCGTTGCGCAGCTTCCGGTCCGAGGGTATGCCGTGGCAGATCACGTGATTCAGCGAGGTACAGATCGACTTCGGGAAGGGCACAGGGCCCCCGCCGCGGTAGTTGAGCGGCGCCGGAATCGCGTCCTGCACCTCGGTAATGTAGCGGTGGCAGATGCTGTTGAGCTCATCTGTCGTGATGCCCGGCTTGACATAATCCGTGATCATATCGAGCACATCGGCCGCCAGACGGCCCGCAATCCGCATCTTATCCTGCTGCTCGGCGTTCTTGATCGTGACCGGCATGCCTGTTCCTGTTTATCCGCGTTGAAGATTCTGGGCGCGCAACGCCCTGCTGGCGCCGCAGGCAGGCCCGCCTGGCGCTGGTACACGCCCGGGCTCTGTGCTATAAAGCGCGCGCCGAGAGGGGCTCGGCGGCCAGCTGTATTGCCTGCCGCCCCACGCCCAGCTCGTAATTCTAACTATTCCACACCTATATCGACACCCGGTGCTGGGTGCCCCGCCGAAAAAGGGGTTGCACTTGCGGGATATGGGGAGGCTTAACCCTTAAGGAGACTTCCATGGCCGACGTCACCATGCGTCAGATGCTGGAAGCGGGCGTCCATTTCGGACATCAGACCCGCTACTGGAACCCGAAAATGGCCCCGTTCATTTTCGGTGATCGTAACAAGATCCATATCGTCAACCTCGAACGCACGCTGCCCCTGTTCCGCGAAGCGCTGAACTACGTGAGTGGCCTGGCGGCCGATGGCGGCAACATTCTGTTCGTGGGCACCAAGCGGTCCGCGCGCGACACCATCGGCGAAGAAGCGCGCCGTTGCGGTATGCCGTTCGTTAACTACCGCTGGCTTGGCGGCATGCTGACCAACTTCAAGACGATTCGTCAGTCGATCAAGCGTCTCAAGGAACTTGAGAGCCTGGGCGAGGGTGGCATGGTCGAGTCGCTGACCAAGAAAGAAATCCTAAATCTGGACCGCGAGCGCGAGAAGCTCGAGCGCAGCCTCGGCGGCATCAAGGATATGGGCGGCCTGCCGGACGCCATGTTCGTGGTCGACGTTGGCCACGAAAATATCGCTATCGATGAAGCGCGCAAGCTCGGCATTCCGATCGTTGCCGTCGTCGATACGAACTGCGCACCCGACGGCATCGACTACGTGATCCCGGGCAACGATGACGCCATGCGCGCCATTAAGCTCTACTCAACGGCAATCGCCGACGCCGTGCTGGATGGCCGCGCCACAGCGCCGCAGGCGGTGCTGGGTGACGACGACTTCGTCGAGCTTGACGAAGAAGGCAACGTCCGCAAGACCGGCGGCAAGGATCGTGGTGGCCGCAAGCCAGCTGCGAAGGCCGCTGAGCCGACGCCAAAGGCCGCTGAGCCTGCTGCCACTGCAGCAGCAGAGCCGGCCGCTGAAGCGGTTGCCGAAGCAGAAACGCCGGTCGCCGAAGGCGACGCCAGCGCTGACGCCTGAGGCACGGCCACAGGGCAATCTGACACGCTGCCGGGACTTAAGGTCCCGGCAGCCTCAAACACCAATGACGAGGTAACACTCATGGCTATCACCGCAGCAATGGTCAAAGAACTGCGTGAGCGTACGGGCGTTGGCATGATGGAGTGCAAGAAGGCACTCGTGAAAGCCGACGGCGACATGGAAGCGGCAGCACAGCTGCTGCGCGAGTCGGGCCAGGCCAAGGCCGACAAGAAGGCCGGCCGCGTGGCTGCCGAAGGTCGCATCATCGTGCGTCACGGCGACACGGCCGCCATCATTATCGAAGTGAACTGCGAGACCGATTTTGTGGCCAACGATGACAACTTCATCGACTTCGCGGAATCGGTTGCCGCGGTTGCTCTAGAGCAGCGCCCGGCTGACGTCGACGCGCTCATGGCAGCGACCTTTGCCGACGGCGAAACGGTCGAAGCCACGCGCACGGCGCTCATCGCCAAGATCGGCGAAAACATCGGCGTGCGTCGTTTCGACATCGTCGATGCCGGTGACGGCGCGCTGGCCAGCTACACGCACGGTGCCCGCATCGGTGCGCTGGTCGCCGTCGCTGGCGGCGACGATGCGCTCGGCAAGGACCTCGCCATGCATGTGGCTGCATCTTCGCCCGTGTGCGTCGATGAAGCGGGTGTCCCGCAGGACACCATCGACAGCGAGCGCGCCATCCTTGTGGAGCAGGCAAAAGGCAGCGGCAAGCCCGACGATATCATCGCCAAGATGGTCGACGGTCGCATGCGCAAGTTCCTCGGCGAAATCACGCTCGTGGGACAGCCTTTCGTCAAAGACCCCGACCAGACGGTCGGCAAGCTCCTCAAGCAACACGGCGCGACGGTGTCGGGCTTCGTGCGCTACGAGGTCGGCGAAGGCGTCGAAAAGAAGGAAGACAACTTCGCAGAGGAAGTTATGGCCCAGGTTGCTGCCGCACAGGGCAAGTCCTGAGGCACTTCGCGATGACCGTTGGTGGCGGGCGCTGGGTTACACTGTCGCCCGCCGCCGCTGCGGCCATGACATCACGGAGGCCATCAACGCATGAGTAAGAAGGCGGCACCGATCGCCAAGCGCGTCCTGCTGAAGCTCAGCGGTGAGGCGCTCATGGGGGATCTCAAGTACGGCATCGCTCCCAACGTGATTGGCCGTATCGCGAACGAAGTGGCCACGATCGTCAATATGGGCGTCGAGGTCGCCATCGTCATTGGCGGGGGAAACATCTTCCGCGGTGCAGGACTGGCCCGTGCGGGCATGGACCGCGTCACGGGCGACCACATGGGCATGCTCGCCACAGTGATGAACGCGCTGGCGATTCAGGACGCACTCGAACGTCAGGAAGTCTACGCGCGCGTGATGTCGGCGCTGGCCATCAATGATGTCTGTGAGGACTACATTCGGCGACGTGCCATCCGGCACCTCGAAAAAGGCCGCGTCGTGGTGCTGGCCGCCGGTACCGGCAACCCGTTTTTCACGACCGATACGGCGGCAAGCCTGCGTGCCATCGAGATCGGCGCGGACCTCATGCTCAAAGCGACCAAGGTCAACGGCGTGTACGACAGTGACCCGGCAACGAATCCCGACGCAGAGCAGTTGCCCGAAGTCAGTTTCGACCGCGTGCTTGCGGACCGACTCAATGTCATGGACGCGACCGCGATCGTCATGTGCCGCGACAACGCCGTACCGCTGCGGGTGTTCGATATGACCGAACCTGACGCGCTCGTGCGTGTTATCGAGGGCGAGCCCCTCGGCACCCTCGTTACCGCCTAAAGCTGAGAACGCCTGGGACATCCTTATGATCGAAGACATCAAGAAAGACGCCGCAGAGCGTATGGGCAAGAGCGTCGAGTCGCTTCGTGTCGAGTTGCAAAAGATCCGTACCGGTCGTGCACACACGAGCCTGCTCGACCACATCATGGTTGAGTATTACGGCAGCGACGTCCCCCTGAACCAGGTCGCCAACCTGGGCGTCGAGGATGCTCGCACCCTCACGGTCACACCCTGGGAAAAGGACATGGTGGCCAAGGTTGAAAAGGCCATCATGAATTCTGACCTCGGACTCAACCCGGCATCGGCCGGTACTGTAATTCGTGTGCCGCTGCCGCCACTGACTGAGGAGCGACGCAAGGACCTGATTCGTGTCGTTCGCAACGAGGCTGAAGGCGGTCGCGTCGCGATCCGCAACATTCGCCGAGACGCGCTCAACGATTTCAAGGACCTGCTCAAGGAAAAGGAAATCGGCGAGGACGACGAACGACGCGCGGCGGACGACGTGCAAAGCCTGACGGATACCTACGTCGGTCAGGTGGACGGGCTGTTGTCCGAGAAAGAAACCGAGCTCATGGAAATCTGAGTTAACCGGGGTCATGTCGGATCGCGATACGCCAAGCCATCTGGTGCGCCTGCCACAGCACGTGGCCGTCATCATGGACGGCAATGGTCGCTGGGCGCGGCGGCGTGGTCTGCCCCGTCACCTGGGTCACCGCGCCGGTGTCAAAGCAGTACGCGCGACCGTGCGTCGTTGCGGCGAGCTCGGCATTGACTACCTGACCCTGTTCGCCTTCTCGAGCGAGAACTGGTCGCGACCGCGCGATGAAGTCGTGGGCCTCATGAAGCTGTTTCTCGACGCGCTGCAGCGCGAAGTCGCCGAGTTGCACGAGAATAATGTCCGTCTTCGCTTCATCGGTGACTTGTCACGCTTGTCGGAGCGCCTGCGGCGCGGGATGCAGGACGCCGAGCGGCTTACCCGTGAGAACAGCGGTCTCTCGCTGCAGATTGCTGTCGGCTTCGGCGGACGGTGGGATATCGTTGAGGCCGCGCGCGAGCTCGCCAAGCGCGCCCAGTCCGGCACGCTTGATCCCGCGGAGCTCGACGAGCGGCACCTGAGCGAGAGCCTGTCGCTCGCAGGCTGCCCCGATCCCGACCTCATGATTCGCACCGGCGGTGAGCAGCGCATCAGCAACTTCCTGCTCTGGCATGCGGCTTACGCCGAGCTGTTCTTCTGCGACACGCTGTGGCCCGAGTTCGACGCTGATGCGCTCGAACAGGCGCTTGCCTGGTTCGGCAGTCGCGAACGTCGCTTCGGCCGCGTGGAGACGCCACCGAAAGAAGAGGCCGGCTGACGTGCTGCGCGCTCGAGTCATCACCGCCGTGTGCGCGCTGGCGGCCATTTTCCTGGTGCTCTTCGTTTTGCCACCGGTAGTGGTCTCGCCGGTCATCCTCCTCGTGATCACTGGCGCGGCCTGGGAGTGGTCTCGGCTTGCGGGGCTTGAGGCGGCGCTACCGCGTGCCGCCTACATCCTTGGCATTGCGGCGATGACTGCTGCGGCATCGATCATCTGGCCCGACGCGACGTTTGGATCGCTGCTCGTCGCCGCGGGCGTTTGGTGGCTGATCGCATTCGTTCTCGTGGTGCGCTACCCCGTCAAGGTGCCGCGTGTCCTGGTCTTGGTGGGCGGGCCGCTCACTCTGGTACCAGCCGGTTTCGCGCTCATCGCGCTGACGCGCAATGAGATGCTGACCACGCTGAATGGTGCTGGCCTGCTGTTGTTTGTGCTGGTGACGATCTGGGGCGCCGACGTTGGCGCCTATTTCGCTGGCCGCGCCATGGGGAAACGCAAGCTCGCGCCGCACGTCAGCCCCAACAAAACCTGGGAGGGTGTGTTCGGCGGGCTCGCACTTGTGGCGCTCATCGGCCTTGCCGGGGCCTGGATTACCGGGCTCGCCTGGTTTCGCCTCGTGCCCCTGTGCATCGCCGTGGCCGCCATCTCGATTGTCGGCGACCTGACCGTTAGCCTGTTCAAGCGCGAAGCCGGGATCAAGGATTCGGGCACCCTGTTTCCCGGGCACGGCGGCATTCTCGACCGCATCGACAGCATCGCGGCGGGCACGCCGTTGTTCGTGGCGGGCATCTACCTTGGACATGGACCGTGGTAGTCGCGGAAGCTGACTTAAGCCCACAGGGCCCCTCGTGTATGGTTTCGGCCAGCGTTTCGATACCAAAGGCCCGGGAACGATGGCTGCCGGGCATGGTCTGTAACGACGGTGACGTGCCGAGCGCGCGGAGGGGCCACGAATGACAGTACTGGGCTATGTGTTTGCGCTGATCCTGACGATCAGCCTGCTCGTCGCTGTGCACGAGTTCGGTCACTTCATCGTGGCTCGCTGGTGTGGCATCAAAGTGCTGCGGTTCTCCATCGGATTCGGAAAGCCGATCTGGCGCTACCAGCGTCACCCTGACGACACCGAGTACTGCATCAGTTCGCTGCCGCTGGGTGGTTACGTCAAGATGCTGGACGAGCGCGAGGGCAACGTCTCGGCGCGTGACGCCGGTCGAAGTTTCAACGCCCAGCCTGTCTGGCAACGTATTGCCGTATTGCTCGCTGGACCCGTCTTCAATTTCATCTTTGCGATTGCTGCCTATTGGTTGATCTTCGTGCTCGGTACCACGGTGACGCGGCCTGTCGTGGGCCAGGTGGCGCCAGGATCGCCCGCTGACGTGGCGGGTCTCCAATACGGCGATGTCATCGTGTCGGTGGGCGACCGTTCGATCAAGGGTTGGCAGAGTGGCCTGCTGGTGCTCGTGGACGAGCTCGTCGACGACGCGCGAATTCCGCTAACGATCGACCGCAAGGGTGAGGGCAGCTTCGAAACCGTACTCGTGGCCAGTGCCGAGACTGCGCGTTTGAGCGAGCCCGGCAAGCTGTTTGAAGGGTTGGGTTTCGGCGTCTGGTCGCCACCCCCCATCATTGGCGAGGTCAAAGCGGATACGCCTGCGGCGAATGCGGGCATCCAAACCGGCGACCGCGTCCTCACGGTGAAGGGCGAGGTGGTTACGACCTGGAGCCAGGTGGTGGACCGTATCCGCGCGGCGGGTGCGCAACCGATTCAGTTGACTCTGGAACGCGGCGACCAGGTCATCGATCTGTCTGTGACACCACGCATGGAGCAGACGAAAGCTGGGCCCATACCTCAAATCGGCGCCACCAATTACGTTGACGAAGAGACGAAACCCAAAAATCTGAACGTCGAGCTCAAATTGGGCGCGTTTGACGCCTTGCCCGCTGCAGTGGTCAAGACAGGTGAGCTGATGACGTTCACGCTCGAAATGTTCGGCCGCATGATCACGGGGTCTGTGTCGACCAAGAATATTTCGGGCCCGATCAACATCGCAGAGTACGCGGGTTTCACGCTGAGCCGCGGCTTTGTCGAGTTCCTGGATTTTCTGGCGCTCGTCAGTGTCAGCCTGGGGGTCCTCAACCTGTTGCCCGTGCCGATGCTTGATGGCGGACAGATCGTCTACCAATCCGTCGAGGGAATTACGGGTCGCCCGCTCTCCGAGCGTCTACAGTTGCTTGGCCACCAAGTCGGCCTGTTCCTGCTCGTAGGGGTCATGAGCCTCGCCTTCTACAACGACATCGCCCGCGTCGTCGGACGTCTTCTGAGCTGATCGCCATTACCATGCACACCGAATCCCGAGCCGTTGTCGCGGCCCACTGTTTCGCTGGCCTGCGCGGCCGCCTACTCTGGCTCGCGGCGCCGGTCCTGATGCTTGTAGCCACCACGGCGAGTGCTTTCGAGGCGTTTGAGGTCCGTAACTTCCGTGTGGAAGGGCTGCAGCGCATCGCCGAGGGTACCGTTTACAACTACCTGCCCGTGAACATTGGCGATGTGGTCGACGAAGTCCGAGCCCGCGAGGCCATTCGCGCCCTGTACAGCGGCGGTGATGGTCTTTTCGATACCGTCGAATTGCGCCGCGATGGCAATACGCTGGTCATTGTCGTCGAGGAGCGCCCGTCGATTGAGAGCTTTTCAATTGAGGGCAACAAGGACATCAAGACCGAAGACCTTATGGATTCGCTGCGCTCGGTGGGTCTCGCGCGTGGCAAGACTTTCGATCGCTCGGTGCTCGACGAGGTCACGCAGTTCCTCGTCGACCAGTACTACAGCCGCGGCAAATACGGCGTCGCTGTGGAGGCCGATGTCGAGGAGCGACCGAACAACGCGGTGGCCATCAACATCAGCGTAAACGAAGGTGAACGTGCCCGCATCCGCCAGATCAACGTGATCGGCAACAACATCTTCGATGATGACGAGCTTGTCGGTGAGTTTGAGCTCAAGACGCCCAACTGGTTGTCCTGGCTGCGTCAGGATGACCGTTACTCGCGTGAGGCGCTGACAGGCGACCTGGAGACGTTGTCGAGCTACTACCTCGATCGCGGCTATGCCGATTTCCGCGTGACCTCGACGCAAGTCGCGATCTCGCCCGACCGCAAAGATGTCTTCATTACCGTCAACGTGTCCGAGGGTGACGTTTACACGATCAATGACATCAAGATTGCGGGCAAGCTCGTCGTCGAGGAAGAGTTGCTCATGCAGCTAGTGCTCGCCAAGCCCGGTGACATCTTCAACCAGCGTATGCTGACCCAGACGACGGAGCTCATGACGCTGCGGCTTGGGGCGGACGGCTACGCCAACGCTGAAATCAATTTCGCGCCCGAGCTGGACCGTGATGGCAAAACTGTTGATGTGACGGTTTTCGTCGAACCCAATAGCCGCATTTACGTCCGTAACATCAACTTCGATGGTATCGATCAGGTTAACGACGAGGTCCTGCGTCGCGAAGTCCGCCAGATGGAAGGCGCCTACCTCTCGAACCAGTTACTGGACCGCTCGAAAATTCGCCTGCAGCGCCTGCCTTACCTTGAGACTGTCGACTTCGACACGGTGCCGGTGCCCGGCGTTAACGACCAGGTCGATGTCGTGTTCGATATCGAGTATGGCCTGCCGGGGCAGTTTGGTGGTGGCCTGGGTTACTCCGAGACGCAAAAATTGCTGCTCAACGGTAATTTCACGCACACGAATTTCATGGGCACGGGTAATCGAGTTAGTGCCGACATCAACTCGAGCCGGTTCCAAAACCTCTACAGCCTGTCTTACACGGACCCCTATGTGACGATGGATGGCGTGCGCCGCACCACGTCGCTCTCGTACCGGGATTTCGAACAGTTCAACGATTCCTCGTCGGACCTCTCGACGGAAACGCTGACGGCGGCGCTGGAGTACAGCTACCCGCTATCGGAATTCCAGAGCATCAGCCTTGGGGTGGCGCTGCAGCGTGCTCGACTCGTCGCATCAGAGAGCGATCAGGGACAGTTCTCGACACAGCAGGCGATCGACTGGATCAGGCAAAACGGCAACGCGCAGGTCACAGAGATCAATGATCCGTTCTTCGGCAACCTGACCGTTTACACCAGCGAGTTCGATACCTATGAGCTCATCGCCGGCTGGGGCTTCGACAGCCGCAACCGGGCGCTGTTCGCAGACCGCGGCTCGCGCCACCGCCTGTCGTTTGCTTACGCGGTGCCGGGCTCTGACGTGGAGTACTGGACCTTTCGTTATGACGGCGTGAAGCTCGTGCCGCTTTGGGGCCAGTGGACCCTGTCATTCTCGGCAGACCTCGCCTTTGGTGAAGGCCTGGGCGACACCACGGCCTTGCCGCCCTACAAGCTCTTCCGGACAGGTGGTCCGGGATCGGTGCGCGGCTTCCGTGAGTTTGATCTGGGTCCGCGCGACAGTTTCGGACGGCCCTACGGTGGCAACATCCTGGTCACGGGCCAGGCTGAGCTGTTCCTGCCCATGCCCGAGCGTTTCCGCGGCCGCGGTCGCGCTGCGCTGTTCTATGACATTGGTAACGTGTTCAGCAACGGCGAAATAGCCTTTACGGACCGCCTCGGCGCCGATCTCATCGACTACAGTTTCGATACCGAAGATCTCAAGCAATCGGTCGGCCTGGCCGTAGAATGGCTTGCGCCGCTCGGCCTGTTCCGCTTCAGCTACGCGTACCCGCTCAACGACTTTGGCGGCAACGATCGCATTTTCGGCGACGACGTGGAGCGCTTTCAGTTTACAATTGGACAAGCTTTCTGAGGGAAATCACACCATGTTCGACCTGACTCATCGCACCCGGATTCTGTTTGCAGCGCTGCTGCTCTCAGCGCTGGGTGCATCGCCCGTGGCGTCGGCGCAGGAACTCAAGATTGGCGTCGTCAACGTGCAGGCGTTGTTGCAGCAGGCGCCGCAGACCAAAGCCTCGCTTGAAGCGCTGCAGGAAGAGTTCGCACCGCGAGAGCGCACCGTCCTTGCCAAACAGAAAGAGCTCGAAGAGCTCAGCGAAAAAGCGCAGCGTGATCTCGCCGTTATGGGTGAAGAAGAACGCCGCAGCATGGAACGCCAGCTACGCGACGGCCGCCGCGACCTGGAACGTTTGCAGGCGGAGTTTGTTGAAGAGAGCAATCTTCGTCGCAACGAAGAGCTGGCCAAGCTGCAGCGCGTGTTGTTGCAGCAGGTGGACACCTACGCGCGCGAAAACGGCTACGACATCATCTTTGGTGACGGCGTGATCTTCGCGAGCGGGCGCACCAACATTACCCGCGCTGTGCTCGACAAGCTCACGTCTGACTTCGAGACCGCGGCTGGCGGCGACTGATTCCGGTCGTACGGTGACTGAGCTGCGTGTCGGTGATCTCGCGGTCCAGTTTGGCTGCGAGGTTCAGGGCGACCCGGAGACCCGGGTCTCCCGCGTCGCCACCCTTGCGAACGCCGATGCGGCGTCACTCGCGTTTCTCGCCAACCCAAGCTATCGACCGCAGCTCGCGGCGACGGCGGCTGGCGCAGTTGTCGTTGCCGATGCGGACGCCGACGCAGTGCCGTCCACAGCGATCATTGCGGCGGATCCCTACCTGACCTATGCCCGCATGGCCGGCGTGTTGTACCCGCCTCCCGCGGCGCAGCCCGGTATCGGGCCTGGCGCGCAAGTCGATCCCACAGCGAGCGTCGATCCCAGTGCCGAGATCGGCCCCAACGCCGTTGTCGGCGCAGGGTCTGTGATCGCCGCGCATGTGGTGATCGGGGCCGGGACCGTTGTTGGGCGGAATTCGACGATTGGCGAGGCCACGCGGCTGGCGCCCAACGTTACGATCATGGACAACGTTGTCCTGGGTGTACGCTGTGTCGTGCACTCGGGCGCGGTCATTGGCAGTGATGGCTTCGGAATTGCGCGCGGCCCCGGGGGTTGGGAGCGCGTCCCGCAGACGGGTGGTGTGGTCATCGGCGATGACGTCGATGTGGGCGCATCGACGAGCATTGATCGGGGCGCCATCGAGCCCACGCGCATCGGCAACGGTGTCAAACTCGATAACCAGATTCAGATTGGCCACAACACAGTCATCGGCGAGCACACCGTCATGGCCGGCATGGTGGGCATTGCCGGCTCCACGACCATCGGCGCGAATTGCGCCTTCGGCGGCAATAGCGGCACCACGGGGCACCTCAGCATCGCGGATGGCGTTATCATTACGGCGCGCTGTACGGTCACGGGCGACATCGACGCACCCGGAACCTTCGGCGGTGTGTTTCCGCACGAGGACATCCGCTCGCACCAGCGCAACGTGGCCCGCTACCGCCAGCTCGACAAGCTCGCGCGGCGTTTGTCGGCGCTCGAGAAGCGCCTGAAGCACAACGAGAACACAGAATGAGCGAGATCAATTTCGCCGACCAGCTCGACATTCGAAAGATCATGTCGCTGATCCCGCACCGCTACCCGTTCTTGCTCATCGACCGTGTGTTGTCGTGCGAGCCCGGCGAGTCCGTGGTGGCCCTCAAGAACGTCACGTTCAATGAGCCTTTTTTCCAGGGACACTTCCCGGGCCGTCCCGTCATGCCCGGCGTCCTCATCATCGAGGCGCTGGCGCAGGCGACAGGCATTTTGGCCTTCGCGACGGTCGGCGAGGGTCCCGGCGAGGGCCGCCTCTATTACTTCGTCGGTATCGACAAGGCGCGATTCCGCCAGCCCGTAGAGCCCGGTGACCAACTTCGTCTGGAGGCGAAGCTGCTGAGGCGCATTCGCACGGTGTGGCGGTTTGAGGCCACGGCCTGGGTTGGCGACACCAAGGTCGCCTCTGCCGAGCTCATGTGCGCCCCAGGCGAGGCCTGATCTGTGGCCAGCATCCACCCGACGGCGATCGTCGACGACGGCGCCAGCATTGCCGATGACGCCACGATCGGGCCCTACGCGATTATCGGCCCAGACGTCAGCGTTGGCTCGGGCACGCTGATTGATGCACACGTCGTCGTGCGCGGCCCCACAGAGATTGGGCGCGACAACCGCTTCTACCCGTTTTCGTCGATCGGCGACGATCCGCAGGACAAGAAATACGCAAACGAGCCGACAAAGCTCATCATCGGTGACCGTAACACCGTTCGCGAGTACTGCACGATCAACCGCGGTACGGTGCAGGACGAAGGTGTCACGCGGATCGGCAACGACAATTGGATCATGTCCTACGTGCACATTGCCCACGACTGCGTGGTCGGCGACCACTGCATCCTGGCCAACAACGCGACGCTGGCGGGCCACGTCAAAGTCGGTGACTGGGCGATCATGGGCGGCTACGCGGGCATCCATCAGTTCTGCCAGATTGGTGCGCATGCTTTTCTTGGCATGTACGCCGCGATTGGCAAGGACGTGCCCGCCTACGTCATGGTCATGGGCAGCCCCGCGGCCGCCCGGGGCATCAATGCCGAGGGTCTCAAGCGGCGCGATTTCTCGCCCGAGCAGATCCGTAACATCAAGGCGGCGTACAAGGTCGTTTACCGCGAGGGCCTGCGTCTCGAAGAGGCTTTAGAGAAGCTCCGCACGCGGGCTCCCGAGCAGCCCGAAATTCTACCCATGCTCGAGTCGATCGAGCGTTCGGAGCGCAGCATTGTTCGCTGAGGTCGGCGGGACCGGGATGCCTGTCACGGCGCGCTGACTGTGCGCGTCGGTCTCGTCGCGGGCGAAGTGTCGGGCGATCTGCTCGGCGGCGGCCTGATTGAAGCCATCCGCGCGCGCCACCCCGACGCGCGATTTGAAGGTGTCGGTGGCGATATGATGCGCGCCGCCGGTATGGCGTGCTGGTACGACGCCGAGGCGCTGGCCGTCATGGGCCTGACTGAAGTGTTGGTCCACTTACCGCGTCTGCTCCGGTTGCGCCGGGATCTCGTCCGTCGCTGGACCGCGGAGCCGCCCGATGTTCTGGTCGGCATCGACGCGCCCGACTTCAACCTGGGGCTTGAGCTCAAGTTACGACGCCGCGGCGTGCGCACCGTGCACTACGTGAGCCCGTCCGTCTGGGCCTGGCGCCAGCGTCGCGTGCGCAAGGTGCGGCGTGCCTGCGACCGAGTGTTGTGTTTGCTGCCTTTCGAACCGGCGTTCTACGCAGACCATGGCGTAGCAGCGGACTTCGTCGGCCACCCGTTAGCCCAGCGCATTGCGCCAGAGTCTGATGCGACCGCCGCGAGGGCCGCACTGTCGATTGACGGGGACGGGCCGGTTCTGGCCGTCCTGCCGGGCAGCCGGCTCGGGGAGATTAGCCGACTGGGTGCGGATTTCGCGGCCGCTGCCCAGCAATTCAGCGCCGCACACCCGGGCACTACGGTGCTGGTACCGCTGGCAACGCCGGCCGGTGCGGACGCCTTCCGCGCCATTGTCGCTGACCTGGGCGTTGGTGATAACTTCAGGGTCAGCGTGGGCGATGCGCGGGGCTGCATGGCGGCCTGCGATCTGCTGCTGATGGCCTCGGGCACCGCAACGCTCGAGGGCCTGCTGCACGGTCGCCCCATGGTGGTGGCGTACCGGCTCGCCACCTCGACCTACCGAATCCTGAGGGCGTTCAACCTCGTGAAGCTGAAACACTTCTCACTCCCAAACCTGCTCACGCCCGAGCCGCTCGTGGCCGAAGTGCTTCAGGATGACGTCACGCCCGAGCGCCTGGCCAGCGAACTGAGCGCACTCGTGTCGTCGCCGCAACGCGCGTCGACCATGCGTGCGGCGTTTCGTGACGTGCACACGCTGCTGGCGCGCAACGCCGATGAACGCGCCGCCGAGCTCGTGCTGGCAACGGCAATGTCCGCATGACAGGCCAGCGCGCACTGCCGCTGCCGCCTGTGCCTGCGCTCGGGCCCGTTGCAGGGATCGACGAGGCGGGCCGAGGGCCGCTGGCAGGCCCCGTGGTCGCCGCCGCCGTGGTGCTCGATCCTGCCAATACGCCCGCGGGTATTGATGATTCCAAGCGTCTCAAGCAACGCGCACGCGAGTCGCTTGCGGCGGCCATTCGCGCGTCGGCATTGCACTACCACGTCGCCGTCGTGTCTTCGGGTGACGTTGATCGGCTCAACATCCTTCAGGCGACGATGCGGGCGATGGCCCTCGCGGCTGATGGTATTGACGCGACGCTGGGCGAAATCCGCGTTGACGGAAATCGTGCGCCAACCTTGACAGCGCGGCACGAGGGCGTGCCCGTAACCACCTGGGTCGGTGGCGACGGGCGTTGTGCCGCGATTGCTGCCGCGTCCATTCTGGCCAAGACGACGCGCGATGCACTGATGTGTGATTTCGACGCACGCTGGCCCGAGTACGGTTTTGCAAAGCACAAGGGCTATGGCACGGCGGCCCACTTAACGGCGCTGCGTGAGCACGGACCTTGCGACATCCACCGCATCAGTTTCGCGCCTGTGCGTGCGGCGCGGGAGGGCGCCTGATGGCGGCCCAGGCCAGCGCAGTCGCCGAGACCTTGGGCGGTACCGAGGCGCAGACCTCGGGTGGCTTCGTGCACTTGCACGTGCACACCCAATACAGCCTGGTCGACGGGCTGGTGCGCGTACCCGAGCTGGTGCGTCAGGCCCGCGATGCAGGCATGCCCGCCGTCGCGCTTACGGACGCGGGCAACCTGTTTGCCATGGTCAAGTTCTACCGCCAGGCGCTTGCGCAGGGCGTGAAACCCATCGTGGGCGTCGAGCTGGCCCTGATCGACGACGACGATGCCAAGACGGACGATGTCATGGTGGTGCTGTGTCAGGACGCTGCGGGCTACCGCAACCTGACGCGACTGGTAACGCAGAGCTTCCTTGACGGCCAGCTGCGCGGTCGGCCGCGGGTGCGACGTGACTGGCTCACGGCTGAGACGACGTCTGGTCTGATCGCGTTGTCAGGCGGCTTCGCGGGCGACGTCGCGCGGCTTGCGTTGTCGCGCGGTCACGAGGCTGCCGGCGAAAGGCTCGATGCTTGGCGTGGGCTGTTCGGCGACCGCTATTACCTGCAGGTGTCGCGTACGGGTCGGGAGGTCGAAGAGCGCTGGTTGCAGCACGCCGTGAGCCTGTCCGCTGCACACGGTGTACCCCTTGTGGCCACCAATGATGTTCGTTTTCTGGCGGCGGGCGATTTCGAAGCGCACGAGGCGCGCGTGTGCATTCACCAGGGCCGCACGCTGGCCGATGCCGGTCGCCCGCGCGTCTACACGCGCGAGCAGTTCCTGCGCTCGCCCGAAGAGATGTACGCGCTGTTCGCCGATGTGCCTGTTGCTGTGGCCAACACCGTGACCGTGGCCGCGCGTTGCAGCCTCGACCTCGAACTCGGCAAGAGCTATCTGCCCGAGTTCCCGACCCCCGACGAGCACACCACGGATTCCTGGCTGCGTCATGAGGCCGAGGTTGGTCTCGAAGAACGGCTTGCGGCCGGCGCGCGGCATGACGGGGGTGAGGAGACCTATGAGGCGCGGCTCGCCCGCGAGCTCGATGTCATCTGCGACATGGGCTTTCCGGGTTACTTCCTTATAGTCGCTGACTTCATTCGCTGGGCGCGTGAGAACGGCGTGCCCGTGGGCCCGGGTCGTGGCTCGGGCGCGGGGTCGCTTGTGGCCTGGACACTGGGCATCACGGACATCGATCCGCTCGAGCACGATCTTCTGTTCGAGCGCTTCTTGAATCCCGAACGCGTCTCCATGCCGGACTTCGATGTCGACTTTTGCATGGAAGGCCGTGACCGCGTCATCGCTTACGTGGCAGACCACTACGGCCGGAACCGCGTGTCACAGATCATCACCTACGGCACGATGGCGGCGAAGGCAGTGGTGCGCGATGCCGGCCGCGTGCTCGAATTTCCGTACGGCTTCGTCGACCGCATCGCCAAGCTCATCCCGTTTGAAGTCGGCATGACGCTCGATAAGGCCCTGACCGAAGAGGCAGAACTCGCGCGACTCTACGAAGAGGACGAGGAAGTGCGCAGCATCCTCGACCTGGCCCGGTCGCTCGAAGGCTGCGTGCGCAACGCCGGCAAGCACGCGGGCGGTGTCGTCATCGCCCCCACCGAGCTCACGGACTTCACGCCGCTCTACTGCGAAGAGGGCGGCAACAACCTCGTGACGCAGTTCGACAAGGACGACGTCGAGGCCGCTGGTCTCGTCAAATTCGACTTCCTCGGTCTGCGTACGCTCACGATCATCGACTGGGCGCTCGACGCGGTGAACGCGCGCCGCGTTGCGGCAGGCGAGGCGGCACTAGACCTCGCCAACCTGCCTATGGACGACGCGCTGACTTTCGCGCTGCTGCAGCGTTGCCAGACCACGGCCGTGTTCCAGCTGGAATCGCGTGGCATGAAGGACCTCATCAAGCGCCTGCAGCCCGATAGCTTTGCTGACCTCGTCGCGCTCGTGGCGCTGTTCCGGCCCGGCCCGTTGCAGTCGGGCATGGTCGATGACTTTATCAACCGCAAGCATGGCCGTGGTGGCGAGATCGATTACCTCCACCCCGACCTGCAGCACGTTCTCGAGTCGACCTACGGTGTCATCCTCTACCAGGAACAGGTGATGCAGATCGCGCAGGTGCTCGCCGGTTACACGCTGGGCGGCGCCGACCTGCTGCGTCGGGCTATGGGCAAGAAGAAGCCCGAAGAGATGGCCAAGCAGCGTGAGATCTTTGTGGTGGGCGCCACCGAGCGTGGCGTCGACAAGGCGCAGGCCGAGCACATCTTCGATCTCATGGAGAAGTTCGCAGGCTACGGTTTTAACAAGTCGCATTCGGCGGCCTACGCTGTTTTGTCCTACCAAACCGCCTGGCTCAAGGCGCATTACCCGGCCGAGTTTATGGCGGCCGTAATGTCATCGGACATGGATGCCACGGACAAACTCGTCGGCCTCAAGGACGACTGCCGGGCACTGGACCTTGAGCTGCTGGCGCCCGATATCAACACGTCGGTGTGGGCGTTCTCGGCGACTGAGGACGGCCGCATTCGTTACGGCCTGGGCGCCGTTAAAGGCGTGGGTCGCGCGGCTATTGATGCGACGATCGAGGCCCGCGAAGCCGATGGGCCATTCACCGACCTGTCTGACTTGTGTCGGCGCGTGGACGCTGAACGCATTAATCGCCGCATGTTCGAGGCGCTCATCAAGTCGGGTGCGCTCGACGCGCTTGGCCACAATCGGCGAACGCTGTTTGAGGCGCTGCCGCTCGCACTTGCCCAGGCTGAGCAGGATGCGCGTGCCCGCGACGCCGGGCAGACCGACCTGTTCGCGCTGGATGATTCGGCGACGCCTGCGGCGCCACCGCTTACGATCGCTGAGCATCCCGAGTGGCAGCATGGGGACCGGCTGCGGGCCGAGAAGGAGGCGCTCGGTCTCTACCTGAGCGGCCACCCCTTTGAGGCTTACCGCGATATGGCGCAGCACATCACGAGCGGTTCACTGGCCGACGTGACCTCGATCAAGCCGCCACCCGAGGCCGGTAACGGCGGCAGCTTTGCGCAGCCGCGGCGCAACGCCACGGTGGCGGGGCTGATTTTCGATATCCGACGGCGCGGCAACCGCACGACGCTGACGCTCGACGACGATACGGGCCGTATCGAAATCCAGCTCTACGCCGAGATGGTCGACGCGGTGCGCCACCTGCTTGTAAAAGACGCAGTGGTCATCGCCAGCGGCCAGTTGCGCTGGGACAACTTCCTGAACGGCTGGTCGTTATCCGCGCGCAGCTTGCGCGACATCGACCACGTCATCGAGGAGCAGGCGCGGCGACTCGTTCTCACATTGGAGAAGTCTGACGACGATGCCGAAGCCATGCTGCAGCTACGCGCGCTTAAGGAGGCGCTCGAACCGCATCTCGGTGGTGCCTGCGAGGTGGCCGTCGAGTATTGCGTGGGCGGCAAGACCGCCCAGCTCGCATTCGGCGAGCGCTGGCGCGTGCGGGCCAGTCGTGACCTGCGCCAGGCGCTCGCAGCGCTGCCCGGGGCCGCGGCACTGCGGCTCGCGTTTTCCACGGAACACTGATCGTGCGGCCACAACGGGCGCTGTGCTAAATTTGCCGGATTGATCTGGCCGGAAGTCTCGGATGGACCTCAAGTTTCTCGATTTTGAACAACCAATCGCTGAGCTCGAAGCGAAAATCGATGGGCTGCGCTACGTCGGCGACGACTCGGGCGTCAATATCGCTGAGGAAATCGACCGGCTGCAGGCAAAGAGCGCCTCGCTGACCAAGCAGATCTTCTCGAGCCTGTCGGCCTGGCAGGTTGCGCAGGTGGCGCGTCACCCGATGCGTCCTTACACCATGGACTATGTGGCCGAGATCTTCGACGACTTTCAAGAGTTGCACGGCGACCGCATGTACGCCGACGACTACGCGATCATCGGTGGCATGGCGCGGCTCGAAGGCACGCCGGTCATGGTGATCGGCCATCAGAAGGGGCGTGACACCAAGGAACGCGTGCGCCGCAACTACGGCATGCCGCGACCCGAGGGTTACCGCAAGGCGCAGCGGCTGATGCAGATGGCTGAAAAGTTCGGTCTGCCGATCGTCACGCTTATCGACACGCCGGGCGCCTATCCAGGCATCGGTGCCGAGGAGCGCGGCCAGTCCGAAGCCATCGCGCGCAGTCTTTTCGTGATGTCGCGACTCAAGACACCCGTGGTCGGCGTCGTGATCGGCGAGGGTGGCTCGGGCGGTGCGCTGGCCATTGGGGTTGCCGATCGTTTGTTGATGCTGCAGTACGCCGTGTACTCGGTCATTTCACCCGAGGGTTGCGCATCAATTCTCTGGAAAAGCGCCGACAAGGCGGCCGACGCCGCGGAGGCCATGCGCATCACGGCCAATGAGCTTGAGCAGTTCGGTCTCATCGATGGCGTGCTCGACGAGCCGCTGGGCGGCGCCCACCGCGACGCTGAATCCATGGCGGCCGGCCTCAAGAATGCGCTTATCGCCCAGGTAGAGGAACTCAAGGCCTTGCCAACGGAAACGCTGCTCGAACAGCGTGCGGCCAAGCTCGCCGCCTACGGCGAATTCCGCGAAGGCTGATGCCGCTCGATCCCGTCGCGCTGTGTGACGGCATCGACCGCGCGGCTGCGACGCTCGGCAAGCGCAGACTGGCTGTTGCCTACAGCGGCGGCTTGGATTCCACGGTATTACTGACCCTCGTCGCCTCGGGCAGCACGCTGCCTGTGCGCGCGCTTCATGTGGAACACGGGCTGCAGGGCGAACAGCCCCATTGGCGTGCCCACGTGGTGGCCGCCTGTGAGCGGCGCGACCTGTCACTGCAGGTGCTCGATGCGCAGGTCACGCCGGCGCGCGGGGACAGCGTCGAGGCCGCGGCGCGAACGGCGCGCTACGCGGCGTTCAGCGCTGCGCTTGGCGACGATGAGCTCCTGCTGTTGGCGCAGCACCGCGATGATCAGGCGGAAACACTGCTGTTGCAGTTGCTGCGTGGCGCAGGACCCGCGGGACTCGCGGCGATGCCTGCTGTCGCTGAGTTGGGCAGGAGCCACCTGCTGCGGCCCTTGCTGGGATGCGACCGCGCGGCGTTGCAAGACTACGCAAGGACGCATGCGCTGCGCTGGTTTGACGATCCCAGTAATGCCGATGAGCGCTTTGATCGCAACTACCTGCGCCGGGAAGTGATGCCTCGGCTGCGCGAGCGCTGGCCCGGCCTCGCGACCACCTTGTCTCGGGCCTCGGATTGGCAGGCAGAAGCCGATCGACTTGCGAGCACACTGGCGGCGGCCGACGCGCGGCGGCTCGCGCCACAGCCCGCCCGTATTGACGTCTCTCGGTGGTCAGCACTGACGCCAGATCGGCAGCGCAACCTGCTGCGCTTTCTTTGCCGTGCGCAATCACTCACGACGCCACCCGCGAGCCGTCTCGAGTCGCTGCAGGCACTGGCCTTGGGCGACACACCGCGAGGCGAGGTCCGCTGGCCAGGCGGCGAGGCTCGGCGATACCGCCAGTGGCTGCACCTCACACCGCCGCTGCCGGCGCCACCTGAGGACACCTGGGCCGGTGCGCCTGGTGACGCCGGGACACTGGATCTGCCGAAACCCTACGGTCGGCTGCATTACAACCGCGCGACGCTTGAGGGGGTGGCCGTCGAGTGCCGATTCCGGCAGGGCGGTGAGCGGGTGCGTCGTGACCCCGATGCGCACAGTGCGCCGTTCGCCGCCTGGTGCCAGCAAGAGGGCATCGCGCCCTGGCTCCGACTGCGTCTGCCACTGACGTTTGTGGGCGACACGCTCGCGGTCATCGGCACACGGGCCGTTTCGCCCGATTTCGCGCCCTGGGTGCCGCGCTGGACGGGGGCTCCGCAGGGCCTCGATCTCTGAGGCAGGGCCCGCCTTCAAATTGTCTGTCGGGGGCCCATCTGATAACCTGCTTTTCCGTCTCCAATCACTGGGCAACGGCACGTGCGACAGTGACCGAGAGCCGGAGTGAAGGCTTGCGCCTGGCCCCACCGAGCGACGCTCGAGCGGTCAAGCGAGCTGCGCAAATCCAGACAGGATTGCGTCGCGACCGCGCCCTTTGCTCCGGCTTTTTTCGTGCCGCAACGACGCGCATAAGTCGCTTGAGGCTGATGCACTGGCGCACATGACGAGCAGGCAGACGACGGGTCCGACATGACAGCTTACGTATTCATCACGGGTGGGGTGGTTTCGTCCCTGGGCAAGGGCATTACCTCGGCCTGTCTGGCGGCCATCATGGAGTCGCGCGGGCTGTCCATCAGCATGATGAAGCTCGACCCCTACATCAATGTCGATCCGGGCACGATGAGCCCGTTCCAGCATGGTGAGGTGTTCGTCACCGACGACGGTTCCGAAACCGATCTCGATCTCGGCCACTACGAACGTTTTGTGCGCATCACGACAGGTCAGCATTCCAACTTCACGACGGGTCGAATCTACGAATCCGTCATCGCCCGCGAACGGCGCGGCGACTACCTGGGCGCGACCGTCCAGGTCATTCCGCACATCACCGATGAAATGAAAGAAAGCATTCGCCGCGGTGCCGGTGATGCCGATATCTGCTTCGTCGAGATTGGCGGCACCGTAGGCGACATCGAATCGCTGCCCTTCCTCGAGGCCATTCGACAGATGGGCGTAGAGCTCGGCCGGGAACGCGTGGCCTACGTGCACTTGACGCTCGTGCCCTATATCGCGACCTCGTCCGAAATCAAAACCAAGCCGACGCAGCACTCGGTAAAGGAACTGCGCTCGATCGGGATTCAGCCCGACATCCTCGTCTGCCGTTCCGAGAAGCCGCTGCCCGACGAGCAGCGCCGCAAAATCGCGCTGTTCACGAACGTGCCGGAAAACGCCGTTGTGTCGGCCTACGATGTTGGTGACATCTACGAGATCCCGTCCGTGCTGCACAAGCAGGGGCTCGACGAGATCATCTGCCGCCAGTTCCGCATGGACGTGCCCAAGGCCGACCTGTCCGAATGGAAGGCCGTGGTCGACGCGAAGAAAAAGCCGGAGGGCGAGGTCAACATCGCCATGGTTGGCAAGTATGTCGACTTTCGTGACAGCTACATCTCTCTGGCCGAGGCGTTGCTGCACGCGGGGCTGCACACGCGCACGCGCGTCAACATCCACTACGTGGAATCACAGGACGTCGAGCGCAACGGCACGAATCAGCTGCGTCAATACGACGCCATCCTCGTGCCCGGCGGTTTTGGTGATCGTGGCATCGAGGGCAAGATTCAGGCGGTTCGCTTCGCGCGCGAACGCGGCGTGCCGTACCTCGGAATCTGCCTCGGGATGCAAGTTGCGGTTATCGAGTACGCGCGCCATGTCGCCGGGCTCACCGACGCGCACAGCACTGAGTTTGATCGCGAGACCCCGCATCCCGTCGTGGGTCTGATTACGGAATGGCGCGGCATCGACGGTGTGACTGAGCTGCGCAGCGAACAGTCAGACCTCGGTGGCACCATGCGTCTGGGCGCGCAGCAGATCCACCTGCAGGACGGTACGGCTGTGCGCGAGATTTACGGCGACAAGGAAATCCGGGAGCGCCACCGTCACCGCTTCGAGGTCAACAACAATTACCGCGACCAGCTCGGAAGCGCCGGCCTCGTATTCTCGGGTCTGTCGGAAGACGATCTCGTAGAGATGGTCGAGCTGCCCGACCACCCCTGGTTCGTCGCGAGCCAGTTCCACCCCGAGTTCACCTCCAACCCGCGTGATGGTCACCCGCTGTTCTCGGGCTTCATCTCCGCGGCGCGCGCCTACGCCGAAAGCGGCCACGAGTCGTCGGGCAGGAGCGCGAGCGCGTGAAGATCGGTGCCATCGAGGTCGGTCTCGACCAGCCGTTTTTCCTGATCGCCGGGAATTGCGTCGTGGAGACCGAAGCGACCACCATGGAAACGGCCGAGCGCCTGCTCGAGACGACGGACAGGCTCGGTATCGGGCTCATCTACAAATCGTCCTTCGACAAGGCCAACCGCAGCTCCGTCGACAGTTTTCGGGGACCGGGCATGGGCGAGGGGCTCGAGATTCTTGCGCGCGTGCGCGACAAGCTTGGCGTCTCGATCCTCACGGACGTTCACGAGGACACGCCGTTCGACGAGGTGGCCGAGGTCGTGGACGTAATGCAGACGCCCGCGTTTCTCTGCCGGCAGACCAACTTCATCGTGAACGTCGCGAAGCAGGGCATCCCGGTCAACGTCAAGAAGGGCCAGTTCCTGTCGCCCTGGGAAATGGACAACGTGGTCGACAAGGCGCGTTCAACGGGCAACACGGATATCATGGTCTGCGAGCGCGGCTTCTCGTTTGGGTACAACAACCTGATTTCAGATATGCGATCGCTGGCCATCATGCGGCGCACGGGTGCACCCGTGGTATTCGATGCCACGCATTCGGTGCAGTTGCCGGGCGGCAAGGGGAATGCGTCGGGCGGGCAGCGTGAGTTTGTGCCCGTGCTCGCGCGGGCGGCTGTGGCCACGGGCGTGGCGGGCGTGTTTATGGAGACACACCCGGATCCATCGCAGGCCTTGTCGGACGGTCCAAACGCCTGGCCGCTCGATGACATGCCGGCGCTGCTTGAAACACTCAAGCGCATTGACGAGACGGTAAAATCCGGGGCATTTGCCGAGTCGGCCTACGGCCTCGGCGCAGTGGAGCAATAAGCGGTGCAGGGCACAACGATAAAACTGATTGCGGCGCGTGAGATTCTCGATTCCAGGGGCAACCCGACCGTCGAGGCAGAAGTCTGGCTGGGGGACGGCAGCCACGGCCGTGCAGGCGTGCCCTCGGGCGCATCGACGGGAACGCGCGAGGCCGTTGAGCTTCGTGATGGCGACGCGAGCCGTTACCTCGGCAAGGGCGTCACGCAAGCCGTGGCCAATGTGAACGGCGAGATCCGTGATGCGCTCATCGGTCGCGACGGGGCTGATCAGGCCGCCATCGATGCCGCGCTCATCGAACTCGATGGTACGGATAACAAAGCCCGGCTCGGCGCCAATGCCCTGTTGGCAGTTTCGCTTGCCGTGGCCAAGGCGCAGGCGGTCAGCCGCAAGCTGCCGTTGTTCGCCACACTGGGCGACAACGCCAACATGCCCGTGCCGATGATGAACATCATCAACGGCGGCGCGCACGCCGACAACAGCGTCGACATTCAGGAGTTCATGGTGCTGCCCGTAGGTGCACCGAGCTTCAGAGAAGCCTTGCGCTGCGGTGCCGAGATTTTCCACGCGCTCAAGAAAGTGCTGGGCGGTCGCGGTTTTTCCACGGCCGTGGGCGACGAGGGCGGCTTTGCACCCGACCTGCCGTCGAACGAGGCCGCGCTCGAGACGATCATGGAGGCTATCGGCAAGGCAGGTTACAGCGCGGGCGGTGACGTCCTGCTCGGACTCGATGTGGCGAGCTCGGAGTTCTACAAAGACGGGCAATACGTGCTGGAATCTGAAGGCCGCAGCTTCGATGCTGACGGCTTCGCGGGTTACCTCGCAGGACTCTGCGACAGCTACCCGATCGTGACCGTCGAAGACGGCATGGACGAATCGGACTGGGACGGCTGGAAGCTGCTGACAGATCGGATCGGGTCTCGTGTGCAGCTCGTGGGCGACGACCTGTTTGTCACCAACACAAAGATCCTGAAGCGCGGCATTGATTCCGGTGTGGGCAACTCGATTCTCATCAAACCCAATCAGATCGGCACCATGACAGAGACGCTGGCCGCCATCGACATGGCCATTGACGCAGGCTACACCGCTGTCGTGTCGCACCGCTCGGGTGAAACCGCTGATGCGACCATTGCCGACATCGCCGTGGGTACGCGCGCCACGCAGATCAAGACGGGCTCACTGTCTCGCTCGGATCGCATTGCGAAGTACAACCAGCTGCTGCGCATCGAAGAGCTGCTCGGCGATCGCGCCACTTACGACGGGCGTGCGGCGTTCCCGGCCAACGTGGCGGTTGGCGACTGATGCGTGACGTCGTTCGAACCGGCCGCGTACTCCGCGCCAGCACTGTGTGCCTTGTGGTCGCGGGCGCTTTGTTCGCCGGGACGATGGCGCAGTTGCTTCTGTCGCCTGATGGTTTGCGCAAGACGCGGGAGCTGCGCGCGGCCGTCGCCACGACTCGCGTCGAGATTGCCTCACTGGAGCGGCGCCATGCGGCGCTGGCCGCCGAGGTCAATAACCTCAAGCGTGGATTGGAAGCCGCCGAGGAACGCGCGCGCGCGGACCTTGGCATGATCGGCGTTAACGAGTCGTTCTACCAAATCATCGTCACGGACTCCGAGTGACCGCCGCCGTCGGCGGCTGGCCGCAACCCGCGGCCCACGGCCCGAGCCTGGCCAACGCGCGGCTGCGTGTGGCGCCCCAGCATTTCGCGGTCGACGAGATTCCAAACTGGACCCCGACCGGTGACGGCGAGCACGACGTTGTGTTCGTCGAGAAACGTAGTGCCAATACACGCTGGGTCGCGGGTGCGCTCGCGCGACACGCGGGCTGTCATGCTCGCGACGTAGGCCATGCCGGCCTCAAAGATCGACATGCCGTCACGCGTCAGTGGTTCAGTGTGCAGCGCGGTGGCCGCCGTATCGACTGGGATGCACTCGAGATCGAAGGTGTCCGTGTCCTTGAGGTGCACGCGCACCGCCGCAAGATTCGGCCGGGTGCGCTGGCGGGCAACCGCTTTCGCATCATCGTGAGCCTGGATGACAGCGAGGCTGTCGACAGCGACACGTTGACAGCCCGCATCGCCGCCGTCACAGCCCAAGGGGTGCCCAACTATTTCGGCCCGCAGCGTTTCGGTCGCAACGGCGGCAATCTGGTGCTCGCCAGCCGCCTGGCTGCTGGGGAACGACTAGGGCGCGGCGACCGGGGTTTCGCCGTCTCCGCGGCCCGTGCCGCGCTGTTCAATGCCGTGCTCGCGGCGCGCGTGGCGGATGCGAGCTGGTGCCTGCCACAGGCCGGTGATGCGCTCATGCTGACCGGCTCGAACAGTTTCTTTCTGGCGGGACCGGAAGCATCGCTTGAGACACTCCGTGAACGCGCCAATCGCGGTGATCTGCAGCCGACGGGCCCACTCTGGGGGGACGGTGAACCGGCTGTAGCCGGTAATGTCGCGGCGCTTGAGTCACGCCTTGCGGCGACACACACGGAATGGGTTGAGGCGAGCTACCGCGCGCGCGCTGAGGGCGCGCGTCGCGCGTTACGGGTCTTCGCGTCGGACTTTGAGATGGCACCCGTGGCCGAGGGTTACGCGCTTGGCTTTGTGCTGCCGGCCGGCAGCTTTGCCACGGCTGTGATCAACGAGTTCTTTAAAGTCGACTAGTAACGCAGCAGCACGTAAACGGCGCCGCTGCCGCCGTCGACCTGCCGGGCAGAGACGAAGGCTGTGACGGCATCGAGCCGGCGCAGCCAGCCGTCGACACTGCCTTTGAGCCGCGGTCCGCGGTGACCCGAACCCAGACCCTTGCCGTGGATGATGCGCACGCAACGCCAGCCGTAGTGCTCGCAGTCGGCCAAAAACTCACGCAGGACCTCTTTGGCTTCACGCACGGTGTAGCCGTGCAGGTCGAGCTCGGCCTCGACGCGGTAACCGCCGCGGGCGAGCTTGCGCAGGGTGCGCTCACCCACTTCGGGGCGGCGGAATCGGAGCGCGTCACCATTGCGCCACTCCATCTGCTCGATATCTGCCTGCAGGCTTTCTGCGAGCACCTGGCGATCATCCTCGCGCCGCATGCGGGCGCGTGGTTTGGGTTTGCGGCGGGCTGTCTCGACGCGGTCGTGGTCCAGGGGGCGTGCGCCGGATACCGCATCGCGGAACAGCGAAGTGTCGTCGTCGTGTTCAGACATGGCAGTGGTCACCGGGTAAGCCCTGAGCATAACCAAGCAGCCCATTTGCCGAAAGCGGCGCTTAAGCTCGCCTCCGGGATTGCGTACAATTACGGTTTACCATGTGCGGGTTCTCGCCCAGTTGAAGATCCTTCTCAGTAACGACGATGGCTACCGTGCGCGGGGTCTCGCGGTGCTTCATGAGCGTCTTAAGCAGCTCGGCACGGTCGAGGTGGTGGCGCCCGACCGCAATCAGAGTGGGGCCTCGAGTTCGCTGACCCTGCACGCACCGCTGCGCGTCACCGAGGCCGCAACCGACGTCTTCAGTGTCAACGGCACGCCATCGGACTGCGTCCACCTTGCCTTGGCCGGTTTTCTGGACAGTGACCCCGACATGGTCGTGTCGGGCATCAATCACGGCGCCAACCTGGGCGACGATGTCATCTACTCCGGCACAGTCGCGGCCGCCATTGAGGGGCGTTACTGCGGTCTGCCCGCCATTGCCGTGTCGCTCGTCGGCGATTCGCACAGGCACTTCGAGACTGCTGCGGCCGTGACGGGCACGGTCATCGAGCGTATGACGCGCGAGCCCTTGCCCGCGGATCTCATCCTGAACATCAACGTCCCCGACGTGCCGCTCGAGTCGCTACAGGGCATTCGCGCCACGCGCCTGGGTTTTCGCCACCGCGCCGAACCTCTCATCCGACAACGCGACCCGCGCGGGCGTGAGATTTACTGGATCGGACCTGCCGGACCTGGCGAGGATGCCGGGCCGGGTACGGACTTCCATGCGGTTGAGCACGGCTTCGCCTCCGTGACACCGTTGCAGATCGACCTCACGCGACACCAGCAGCTCGAGCAGCTGCGGGGCTGGCTCGGAGCGCTCTCGTGAGTTCCCGGGAAGGCATCGGCATGACGTCGATGCGCACGCGCGAGCGGCTGGTGCGGCGGCTGCAGGAACAGGGCATTCGTGCGCCGGCGGTGTTGGGTCGCATCCGTGACGTGCCGCGCCACCTGTTCATGGACGAGGCACTCGCGAGCCGCGCTTACGAGGATACGGCGCTGCCCATCGGGCTCGGACAAACGATCAGCCAGCCTTACGTGGTGGCGCGGATGACCGAGGCACTAATCGAGGCGGGCGCGCCCGATAACGTGCTCGAAGTGGGCACGGGCTGTGGCTACCAGACCGCTGTGCTCGCGCCGCTCGTGGGCAAGGTGTTCTCGGTGGAATATCTGAAGCCGCTGTTGCGCAAGGCGCGCCAGAATGTGGCGGCGCTCGGTCTTTACAACGTGCGCTACCGGCAAGGCGATGGCTGGCAGGGCTGGCCCAAGTACGCGCCCTACGACGGCATTATCGTGGCAGCGGCGCCGGAACTCATTCCAACGGCGCTACTCGAACAGCTGGCAGAGGGCGGGCGCATGGTGTTGCCCGTGGGGCCGCCGCGCAATCAGCGTCTGTTGCGCATTACGCGGACAGACAATGACTATCGACAGGAAGACCTGGGCGGTGTGAGTTTCGTCCCGCTGGTCCGATCAACCTGAGGCAGCCACCGTGAAACTGTTCACGCCGCTCTACGACTGGGTGCTGGAACGCGCACGCCACCGGCACGCCGTGTACTGGCTGGGTGCGCTCAGTTTCGCGGAGTCATCGTTCTTCCCGATTCCACCCGACGTCATGCTCGCCCCCATGGCGCTGGCCAAGCGGGCGCGTGCGTTTTTTTATGCGGCTGTGACGACGGTCACCTCGGTGCTGGGCGGAATCCTCGGTTTCGCGATCGGCTGGTTTTTGCTGGCCTCAATCGAGCCTTGGTTGCTTGAGAGTCACTACGCGGAGCCCTATCTCACGGCGCAGCGCTGGTTTGAGGAATACGGCATCTGGATCGTCTTCGTCGCAGGCTTCTCGCCCATTCCTTACAAGGTGTTCACGATTGGGGCGGGCGCGGCCGCCATGAACTTTCCTGCGTTTGTGGTGGCGTCGCTGATCGGTCGTGGCGCGCGCTTTTTCTTGGTCGCAGGGCTTATGTACGCGGGTGGTCCTGAAGCAGCCCATCACCTGCGGCGCTACGTCGATCTCATTGGCTGGGTGGTCGTGGTCGCAGTCGTGGCGGTAGTGGCGTGGATCGCCGTCACCTGATCACAGGACTCGCGGGCGTTGTGCTCGCGGGCTGCGGTGGCAAGGCGTTCAACTGGGAGGCGCCGCCGCAGACCGAGCGTGTGCCCTCAAAGGGCACCTACACGGTGCGGTCCGGGGACACGCTCTACAGCATCGCGTTCCGCTATGGGCTCGACCACCGGCAGCTCTCGCGCTGGAACGGGCTCAACGATGCGACCTTGATCTACCCCGGGCAGTGCCTGCGGCTCACGCAGCCGCCCGCGGCGGCGAATCAGTCGCGGGCCCGGCCGCCGGCGCGCCAGCCCGTGCCCGTGTCGAAGCTCGACTGGGCGTGGCCGACAGCCGGGCGGGTTGTGGCGCGGTTCGACTTGGACGCGCAGGTGCCGCGCACAGGCATCCTCATCGGTGGGCAACCCGGGCAACCCGTTCGCGCTGCGGCGCCAGGGCAGGTTGTGTACTCGGGCAGCGGCCTCAAGGGCTACGGCAAGCTCGTCATCGTGCAGCACGACCCCGTGTTTCTGAGTGCCTACGGACACAACGCCGCGTTGCTCGTCGCCGAGGGTGAGCGCGTTAACGCGGGTCAACGCATTGCGACGATGGGGGAAACGGGCGCGCAGCGCCCGCGGCTTCATTTCGAGGTTCGGCGTAACGGCCAGCCCGTAGACCCGATGCCGCTGTTGGGTGCGCGCTAGCTAGCCCGCGCGCACCAGTGCCAGTACGACGCGACGCCCTTCAGCCAGCATGACGTTGAAGGTGCGCACGGCCGCGCCGTCATTCATGACTTCGATGCCGACCCCGGCGCGCATGACCGTGCGCATCGCTGCAGCGTCTGGGAACTGCACGCGTTCGCCAGCGGCGAGCAGAATCGTCTCGGGCTCGAGTGCCACGAGCCGCGCCAGGAGTGCCTCGTCGAGCGCGCTGACGTCGTCGCACTGCCAGTCGGTCAGGATGCTGTCGCCCGTGATGGCCAGGCTGCCGCGGTAGTCGCTGCCGGCGATACGAACGCTGTCGGGCGCGTAGCGCGTGATGGCGTGGCGCGGTGTGTCTTCGCGCGAAAACTGCATGGTGTCCTCGGTGGTCGGTGCGGCGCGCGCGACGGAGTGTGCACCGTTACAATGCGCTGCCGTGATGCTCTCAATTATGCCATGAAGCTGCCCGCGAGCCTGCCGCGCCAAGCGGCCGCCGTCGTCGCCCCCGCGCTACGCGCCGCCGAGCTCGACCACTGGGCGCGGGACGGCTGGCGCGCCACCCGGAACCCGCGTGTCTTGCGCGATCTGGACGATGCCCGCGCGCGTTACTCGGCGGTGCGCGCGAAGGCTGATGGCATCGCGGCGCCGTGGGTGTGCGCCATCGATCCCGTGCGCTTCACGGCAGACATGCGCGACGTTCGGCTGAGCGCCTGGCCACTCGATGACCTCGATGCAGGCGCCGCCGCCACGCTGCACGCTTGCGTTGCCGAGTTGCTGGCGGGTGACGATGACCCGCGATTGCGTCGACTCGAGCTGGTCATGGCGTCGCCATCGCGCTGGTATCTCGTGGGCGATCTTGACGATGCGCTTGTGTTTCATGTCGCAGCTGCAGACTGCCTTCTCGGACACGCGCTGCGCAGACACAAGCCTGCGGGTGTCGACGGGCGGCTCGTGCAACGTCTGAGCACAGAGCTCCAGATGTTGTGTCATGCGCAAAGCGCTGCGGTGTCGGGCTTTTGGTTGTCCGCGCCCGGTGGTTTGCCCGAGTTAACGCCGCGATCACTACCCGCGCTTGCCAGTGACGACCCGTTCTGGCGTGGGTGCTGGTCGCTGCTCGCGCCTGAAGTCGCTGTCGCAGAGGGACCCGTCGACGATATCGTCCCCGTCGGACAGGTGGTTGCGGTCGACTCGGGCGCCGCCACGCGCATGATTCGCAATGCGCTGTCCCGCTCTGATCTGTGTCGACTGACTGTCGTCGCCGGTGATGACACCGTCACGCTTTCGCGCGGCGGCTGGCGTGGCCTGTTCGGCGGGCGCGGCACATGACCGGGCGCACCGATCCTCTGCCACTGGCAGTGCGGCCGGTCGCCGCGCATACGCTCCAAGGCGTTGACCCCGTGATTGCGCGTGTGCTCGCGGCGCGCGGTATGACGCGGCCAGGAGACATCGAGCTTAGTCTCGCTCGGCTGGCCCCGGTCGGAACACTCGGCGGCGTCGAAGCGGCTGCGGATTTGCTGCTGGAGCACCGTAGTGGCCGCGTTATCGTGGTCGGCGATTTTGACGCTGACGGCGCCACGAGCACGGCCCTGGTGTTGCGCTGCCTGCGCGCCTTTGGCTTCGTGAACACGGACTTCCTCGTGCCCAATCGGTTCGACTACGGCTACGGGCTCAGCCCTGAGATCGTCGATGTCGCGGCGCAGTCAGCGCCGGACCTTATTGTGACTGTTGATAACGGTATCTCGAGCGTCGCAGGCGTCGCCCGAGCCCGCGAGCTCGGTATTCGCGTGTTGGTCACCGACCACCACCTGCCGCCTGAGGTACTGCCCGAGGCCGATGTCATCGTCAATCCAAACGCGCAGGGCGACGACTACCCGAGCAAGTTCCTGGCGGGCGTTGGCGTAGCGTTTTGCGTGATGGTGGCGCTCGCACGCCGGGTCGGAGCGGCCCATCCAGAGCTGACCCGTCTGCCGGCACGGTTTCTAGATCTCGTCGCGCTTGGCACCGTGGCAGATGTCGTGCCACTGGATCACAACAATCGGATCCTCGTGCATGCGGGGCTGCAGCGCATTCGATCGGGCGCGTCGGTGCCCGGCATCCGCGCGCTCATCGATGTGGCGGGCCGCCGTCATGGCGATTGCGTTGCGAGCGATCTCGGATTCGCCGTGGGGCCGCGTCTCAACGCCGCGGGTCGGCTCGAAGACATGGCGATCGGCATTCGCTGTTTGCTCACTGATGACGCTGATGAGGCCGCGCGACTGGCGTTGGAACTCGACACCATCAATCGAGCGCGGCGCGAGGTCGAGGCCGATATGCAGGATTCGGCGCTTGCGGCCGTTGCCGCCATCGAGGATGCGGCAGGTCTGCCTCCTTGCGTGTGTCTGCACCAAGCCGACTGGCACCAGGGCATTGTGGGTCTCGTGGCGTCGCGTGTGCGCGAGCGTGTGCACCGCCCTGTGTTTGCATTTGCGGACGAGGGCGACGGCCGACTCAAGGGCTCGGGCCGTTCAATCCCCGGCGTGCACTTGCGCGATGTGCTCGCGGCCGTAGACAGTCAGGCACCGGGTCTCATCGACAAGTTAGGTGGCCACGCCATGGCTGCGGGGCTGAGCCTGTCAGCAGACGCGCTGCCCGACTTTGAAGCGCGAATCAGTGCGGCCGTCGCAGCGGTGCACCCCGAAGTCGGTCGCGCCCCCAACCGACTCACGGACGGCGCGCTGCAGGCGCATGAGCTGACACTCACGCTCGCAGAAGCACTGCGCACCGTGACGCCCTGGGGGCAGGGCTGTCCCGAGCCCGTGTTCCAGGGCTGCTTCGCCGTCGCGTCGAGCCGCGTGGTCGGCGAGCGACACCTCAAGCTGGCACTTGCCGGCGGTCTCGAGGCGATTGCATTCAACCAGGCGGATGACCCGTTGCCCACTACAGGGGAGTGGCTCGAGCTGGCCTACCGGCTCGACGTCAACACCTGGCGTGACAGCCGCAAACTGCAGCTTGTGGTGGAGCAATGGCAACGGGAGCGAAGGCCCGCGGACGACCCTCCGCGTGGTACGCTACGCGGCTTTTGAATCTGCCGAGGCTCGCCAGGACATGGAAACAAACGCCATCCGCCAGACCATTGAAGACCTACGCGACCGTTCGGAGTCGCTCAGGGGGTATCTTTGACTACGCGGGACGCAAAGAGCGACTCGACGAAGTTCTGAGAGAACTCGAAGACCCCACGGTCTGGAACGAGCCCGATCGTGCGCAGGCGTTGGGCCAGGAGCGCAGTGAACTCGAGGCCGTGGTGACCTCGCTCGACACCGTAACCTCGCGGCTCGAAGACAGCGACGGCTTGCTGGAGCTCGCCATCGAGGAAGATGATGAAGCCACTGTCGAGGAAATCGTTGCCGATCTTGGTGAGGTTGAAACGGCGGTCGCCGCGCTTGAGTTTCGACGCATGTTTTCCGGCGAGCAGGATGCCTCGCCCGCGTTCGTGGATATCCAGTCGGGTGCCGGTGGCACCGAGGCGCAGGACTGGGCCGACATGCTGTTACGCATGTACCTGAAATGGGCTGAGAGCCATGGCTTCAAGGCAGAGCTCGTTGAGGCCTCCGACGGCGAAGTGGCGGGCATTAAGAGTGCGACGATTCGCGTTGAGGGTGATCACGCTTACGGTTGGCTGCGCACGGAAACGGGTGTGCACCGGCTTGTACGTAAGTCGCCGTTCGACTCAGGCAACCGCAGGCACACGTCGTTTGCCTCCGTGTTCGTGTCGCCGGAGATCGATGACAGCATCGAGATCGACATTGATCCGTCTGATCTGCGCATTGACGTTTACCGCGCCAGCGGCGCCGGCGGTCAGCACGTGAACCGCACCGAGTCAGCCGTACGCATCACGCACCTGCCGACCAACACGGTCGTGCAATGCCAGAATGATCGGTCGCAACACAAGAACAAGGCGACCGCCATGAAGCAGCTGCAGTCGAAGCTGTTCGAGCTCGAATTGCAGAAACGACGCAGCGAAACCCAGGCGCTCGAGGACAGCAAGGCCGACGTGGGCTGGGGCAGCCAGATCCGAAGCTACGTACTCGACCAGTCGCGCATCAAAGATCTGCGCACGAACGTGGAGACGGGCAACACGCAGGCGGTGCTCGACGGCGGCCTGGACCCATTTATCGAAGCCAGTCTCAAACAGGGTTTGTAAGCATGGCCGACCAGAAAGACGACACCGTTCGCGACGAAAACAAGCTCATTGCCGAGCGTCGCCGCAAACTCGATGTGCTGCGCGAGACGGGCAATGCCTACCCGAATGATTTTCGTCGCGACGTGCTCGCGGGTGACGTGCATGCGCGTTACGGCGAACTCGACGGCGATGCGCTCGAGGCCACGCCGATCACTGTCAGTGTTGCAGGCCGCATGATGACCAAGCGCGTCATGGGCAAGGCGAGCTTTGTGAAAATTGCCGATCGCAGTGGCGAGATGCAGCTGTTCCTGCAGCGCGACAAATTGCCCGAAGGCGTCTATGCGGCGTTCAAGACCTGGGACCTCGGCGACATCGTTGCGGCAACAGGCGCGCTGTTCCGCACACGCACGGGCGAGCTCACGGTCGCCGTCGATGAACTGCGGCTGCTGACCAAGTCGCTGCGCCCGTTGCCCGAAAAGTGGCACGGTCTGACGGACACCGAGACCCGTTACCGGCAGCGCTACGTGGACCTGATTATCAACGGCGAGTCGCGCGACGTGTTCCGCAAGCGTGCGCGCATCATCGGTTTCATTCGGAGCTTTCTTGAGGCGCGCGACTTCATGGAAGTGGAAACGCCCATGATGCAGACCACGCCCGGCGGCGCGATCGCGCGCCCGTTCGTGACGCACCACAACGCGCTCGACATGTCGCTGTTCCTGCGCATTGCGCCCGAGCTCAATCTCAAGCGGCTTGTTGTCGGTGGCTTCGAGCGCGTCTACGAGATCAACCGCAACTTCAGGAACGAAGGCTTGTCGACGCAGCACAACCCCGAGTTCACGATGCTCGAGCTCTATCAGGCCTATGCTGACTATCAGGATCTCATCGACTTGCTCGAAGCCATGATTCGTGGCCTGGCCGAAGCGATTTGCGGCGGCACGACCGTGACCTGGCAGGGTGAGACTTACGATCTTGGCAAGCCGTTCGCACAGATCACGATCGAGGACTCGATTGTGGATGCCGTTTCGGCGCTCGAACGCGACCGGCTTCGTGACATTGCACATCTGCGCGAGGTCGCGGAGTCGCTTCAGATTCCCGTCAAAGAGAGTTACGGCGCGGGCAAGCTGCAGATTGAGATCTTCGAGAAGGTGGTCGAGCCGAAACTCCGCGAGCCGACCTTCATGCTGCGCTACCCCGCTGAAGTGTCGCCGTTGTCACGGGCCAATGACTATGATCCGTTTGTCACGGATCGTTTCGAGCTGTTCATCGGTGGCCGCGAAATCGCGAATGGCTTCTCGGAGCTCAACGACCCCGAAGACCAGGCCGCGCGTTTCCGGGCCCAGGTTGAGCAGCGGGGCGAGGGCGACGATGAAGCGATGCACTACGACGCGGACTACATCCGGGCGCTCGAGTACGGGCTGCCGCCTACAGCGGGTCTTGGGGTGGGCATCGACCGACTGGCGATGCTGCTCACTGACCAGGCCTCGATTCGCGACGTGCTCCTGTTCCCGCACATGCGGCCCGAGGCCGGCTCAGACTAGGCGACGCGCTTGACGGCGCGGCCGTCGTCGAGGGTGAGGGGCGCACCGTCGTCTGCCACGGGTAACACGGCCAGTGCTGAGTCGCCGCTGGCGGCGACGATGCGCCCGGCGGTTCGTTCCCCCGACTGAAGCGCGCTGCCTTCTTCCAGAGCACCTTCGCTGACACGGACGCGCTGCGCTCGTCGCTTTACGGCGCCCAGGTGTTCTGTACGTGCCACGACCTCCTGGCCCGTGTAGCAGCCCTTGCTGAAGCTGATGGCGCCCACGAGATCGAGTCCGAGCATGTGCGGCGTAAAGTCGCCGGTGGCCGCGGGACCCACGTCGGCGATACCTGCCGCGATACGCGCTGCACGCCACGTCGACGTGTCGAGCGTGTCTTCGGCTGCAGTCGCGGGCACAAGGTGCTCTGTGATGCCGCCGATCTGCCAGCTTAGTGCATCAGTGGGCGGGTGCTCTCGTGCCGCATCAGCCAGTGGCGTCCAGTCCGTGTCAACGGTCTCGGCGACGAGTTTCAGGTCGTCGCAGGGCACCAGGTCGACGCGGGCACGCAGCCGGAACCGGAGCACGTGCGTGAGCCAGGCCTGGGCCTGATCTGTCCGCAGCGCCAGCAACAGCCGGTCGCCGTGGCGGATGAGCGTCAGCACGGCGAGCACACGGCCCTTGGCGTCGCAACTGGCGGCGAGGCGAACGGGGAAGCTGGCATCGACGCGTCGGAGGTCTTGGGTGAGTTGGCCCTGCAGAAAATCGTCGCGGTCTTCGCCTGTAGCTTCAATCAGGGTGAGCCAGGAAGGGGAGGTATCCATCGCTAGGATTATAGGCCTGGCGCAACGATACAGGCGACACAGCCACAAAACAGGCCGCTGACCACGCGCTGTCTAGACTTTTGTAGGGCCTCAGGCACTGCCAACGCGCGGGGCGTTCTGGCATAATTTCGGTATGAGCAAGACGCGCGATGACAGCGCTAAAACCGCGGACGATTCAACGCCTTCGCCACAGACCTACCGACCCGGAGAAGCTGCTGGGGACGCAGCGCAGACCGAGTCGAGGCCGCGTGAGATCGGCGGGCGCAAAGGCCCCGAACCCACACGTTACGGCGACTGGGAGAAGAACGGTCGGTGCATCGACTTCTAGGCACCCGGCGCGACATAAAACGCCCCGACTTGGGGTCCACGAGATAGCGTGATCACTGCGCGGTGCCGTGCAGGGACGAATACGCCAAGAATGAACATGCCGCGGTGCGATGCCGCGGCCGGGACACGAAAAGCAGCCAGGTACACGATGACCGCCAAGTCCAGGCCTCTGTCGCCACACCTTTCCGTTTACAAATTTCGCATTACCTCGACGCTGTCGATCTTGCATCGCATGACGGGCGTTGCCCTGAGTCTCGGTGCCGCGGCGCTCGTCTGGTGGCTCTTTGCCATCGCGTCTGGCCCCGACGCTTACGCCGTCTTCGCGACGGTGGCCGGCTCCATCGTCGGCAAGATCGCGATTGCGGGCTGGTTGTTCACGTTTTTTTACCACCTTTGCAACGGCGTGCGGCACCTGTTCTGGGACACGGGTCGCGGCTTCGAACTTGCGCAGGCACGAGCCTCAGGCTTGGCCGTGGTGACCGTTAGCGCTCTGGCCACGCTGGGCGCTTGGTTCCTGGCGTTCAGCTGATCGCGCACCGACACACGGACTTAACGACATGTCGATGAAATCGCCGCTGGGCAAGGCACTGGGCCTGGGCTCGGCAAAAGAAGGGACGGAACACTGGTGGACGCAGCGTGTGTCCGCAGTGGCCATGGCGCCGCTCATGCTGTGGTTCGTCATCTCGATGTTGGTGCTGCCCGCATATGACTACGGCACGGTCTCGGCGTGGCTTGCGGCGCCCGTCAACGCCGTGCTGATGCTGCTGGCAAGCTTCACACTGCTCTATCACTCGGCACTGGGCACCCAGGTGGTCATCGAAGACTACGTGAAGGGCCCGGCCAAGGTGGTCACCCTGATTCTCGTGCGGTTCGCCTACTTCATTCTGGGCGCCGCTGCCATTTTCGCCATTCTTCGCGTATCGCTCGGAGCGCCTTCATGACCGCGGATTACCAGATCGTCGATCACACCTACGACGTCGTTGTCATCGGCGCTGGTGGTGCCGGACTGCGAGCCACGTTTGGTCTCGCCGAGGCCGGCTTCGCCACCGCCTGCGTCACCAAGGTATTCCCGACCCGCAGCCACACGGTGGCGGCACAGGGCGGCATCAGCGCCGCACTGGGGAACATGGGCGAAGACGACTGGCGCTGGCACATGTACGACACTGTCAAAGGCGCCGACTGGCTCGGTGACCAGGACGCCATCGAGTACATGTGCAAAGAAGCACCGAAGGCGGTCGTAGAGCTTGAGCACTACGGCGTACCGTTCTCGCGCACGGAAGACGGCAAGATCTACCAGCGCCCGTTTGGTGGCATGACCACGCACTATGGCGAGGGCACGGCACAGCGCACCTGCGCTGCGGCAGACCGCACCGGGCACGCCATGCTGCACACGCTGTATCAGCAGTCGCTCAAGCACGATGCCGAGTTCTTCATTGAGTACTTTGCCATTGACCTCATCATGGTCGACGGTGAGTGTCGCGGTGTCATCGCACTGAACCTGGCTGATGGCACACTGCACCGGTTCCGCGCGGCCAAGGTCATTCTGGCCACGGGCGGCTACGGTCGCGCCTGGTTCTCGTGCACTTCGGCGCACACCTGCACGGGCGACGGCGGCGGCATGGTGGCGCGCGCCGGTCTGCCATTGCAGGACATGGAGTTCGTGCAGTTCCACCCGACGGGTATTTACGGTGCCGGTTGCCTGATCACGGAAGGCTCGCGCGGCGAGGGTGGCTACCTGACCAATTCGGACGGCGAACGCTTCATGGAGCGTTACGCGCCCAACGCCAAAGATCTGGCCTCACGCGACGTGGTGTCGCGAGCAATGACCGTTGAGATCCAGGAAGGCCGTGGTGTCGGCCCCGAGAGTGACCATATCTTCCTGCACCTCGAGCATCTGGGTCCCGAGGTCATCGACGAGCGCCTGCCGGGCATCGCCGAGACGGCGCGCATCTTCGCCGGTGTCGACGTCAATAAGGCGCCGATCCCCGTGCTGCCGACGGTCCACTACAACATGGGCGGCATCCCGACGGATTACCGCGGCCAGGTCGTCACGCTGCGCGATGGCGACCCCGATTCCATCGTGCCCGGGCTCATGGCCATTGGCGAAGCAGGCTGCGTGTCCGTGCACGGCGCCAACCGCCTGGGCTCGAATTCGCTGCTCGACCTCGTGGTCTTCGGCCGTGGTTCCGCCCAATTCTGCGCCGAAAGCATGACGCCCGGTGCGGCGCAGCCTGAGCTTGCGGACGACGCGGGCGAGGCTTCGATCGCGCGCCTCGATCGCATGCGCCACGCCAACGGCACGCGCAACACGGCCGAGATCCGACTCGAAATGCAAAAGACCATGCAACAGCACGCCGCGGTGTTCCGCACCGAGTCACTGCTGCAGGAAGGCATCGAGAAGCTACAGGCCACGGCGGCCAGCATGGCCGACATCAAGCTCGCTGACCGCTCGCTGATCTGGAACACCGATCTCGTCGAAGCGCTCGAACTCGAGAACCTCATGGCCAACGCCATGGGCACCATCGTCTCGGCGGCGAACCGCCACGAGAGTCGCGGTGCGCAGGCGCGCGAGGATTACCCGGACCGTGATGATGAGAACTGGATGAAGCACACGCTCATCTGGGTCAATGACAAAGCTGAGACGTCCATCGACTACCGTCCCGTGCATTCGCATACACTCACGGATGAGGTCGAGGCCATTCCGCCCAAGGCGAGAACGTACTAGGTTCCAGAGGAGTCCCCCGTGGCTGAATTCAGGCTGCCGAAAAACTCGCGTCCCACGACAGGCAAGCACTTCCCAGCACCTGAGGGTGCCAGCAATGTGCGGCGTTTCGTGGTGTACCGCTACGACCCGGACGCGGAGCAACCCCCGCGCATGGATACCTACGAGATCGACGCCGACAACTGCGGCCCGATGGTTCTCGATGCGCTCATCAAGATCAAGAATGAGATCGACCCGAGCCTGACGTTCCGTCGTTCGTGTCGTGAAGGCATCTGCGGCTCCTGCGCCATGAATATCGGTGGCGGCAACACGCTCGCCTGCATCAAGTCGGCTGAAGAAATCGGTGACACGGTCACGATCTACCCGCTGCCGCACATGCCGGTCATCAAGGACCTCGTGCCCGATCTGACCAACTTCTATGCGCAGTACGCTTCTATCAAGCCCTGGCTGCAGTCGAAGACACCGCCGCCGCCGACCACGGAACGTTTGCAGACCAAGCAAGAGCAGGAACGCATCGACGAGCCGTCGGCCTGCATCCTGTGCGCCTGTTGTTCGACGAGTTGTCCGAGCTATTGGTGGAACAGCGATCGCTACCTGGGCCCCGCTGCGTTGTTGGCCGCCTACCGTTGGCTCGTCGACAGCCGCGATGACGCGACGGGCGAGCGACTGGATGAGCTTGAAGACCCGTTCAAGCTTTATCGCTGCCACACGATCATGAACTGCACGCAGACCTGTCCCAAGGGGCTGAATCCTGCCAAGGCCATTGCTGAGACCAAAAAGCTCATGGCCAAGCGCCGGCACTAGGACGCCTGTGACGGACCCATCGACAGCGGGTGTCGACGCGAGCGCCCATCTGCGTGCTCTGGCTTGGCGCTGCCGTCGCGGAATGCGTGAGCTTGACCAACTCCTGGTTGGGTTCCTGCAAGACCACTATTCGGGCGCCGATGCCGGGCTTCGGCACCAGTTTGAGCGGCTGCTGGAGCTACAGGACCCCGTTATCTTCGGTTATCTGGTCCGCGGTGAGCAGCCCGAAGATGACGGGATTCGCGATATCGTCTGCGCCGTGCTCGGCGCTGCTGAAACCGTCACGGTTCGAACCTGAGTGGCGGGTCGCTTTCGTCACGCTCTGCCTGAGTGTGTCGGGTCTATTGACCACATTTCTCGTGCCCTGGCCGGCCTGTGCAGGCCCCCTCGCGCTGATTGTTGTCGCGGCCGCGCTCGAGTTCTTTCGTCTCTGGCGCCTGCCGCCGCCGCCCGACGCCCTGAGGCTCGGGTCAGACGGTGGTTTTTGGGTGCAGCGGGCCGGAGTCGAGCTTCCCGCGCGGCTGCATGCTTCCAGTCTGTTCGGCCGAGACTGGGCGCTTCTGGCGTGGCGCGAGCCAGGTTTTCGCGGGCGTCTGTGCCGGGCGGCTTGCACCCGCCGCGACAACGCCGCGGCCTGGTCCAGGGCGCTTCTGATCTGGCGCTGGGCACCCCGGCGGGACCGGCGTCACATTCGTGTAGACTTGCCGGGATTTTTACAGAACTTTCCCCGAATCCGCAGGTCTATGGTGGTGACCGCGGGCGGGCCGGTGACGAGTAAAGGGGCACGCCCGCATGGGCTCGACATCCGATGACGCGCTGTTAGTTAAGCGCGTTCAGAAAGGGGACAAGAGTGCTTTCGACCTGTTGGTTCTCAAGTACCAGCACAAGATCGTCAATCTGGTGTCCCGGTATGTGCGCGATGCCGACGAGGCGCTCGACGTTGCCCAGGAAGCCTTTATCAAGGCCTACCGGGCGTTGCCGCGCTTTCGAGGCGACAGCGCGTTTTACACCTGGCTTTACCGAATCGCCGTGAACACCGCCAAAAACCATCTCGTGGCCGCCAAACGCCGGCCCATGGACTATGACCTGGACCTTCAGGACCCGGACCAGTACGAGATGCATGCGCGGCTCAAGACGACCGATACGCCAGAGGCGGTCGCGCTCAAGGACGAGACGCAGCAACAGATCAATCGCTCCATCAACGAGCTGCCGTCCGATCTGCGCACAGCGATCATTCTGCGCGAGATCGACGGAATGAGTTACGAGGAGATCGCACAGACTATGGAGTGCCCCGTGGGCACCGTGCGATCACGAATTTTCAGGGCGCGCGAAGCCATATCCAAAGGCATCGCATCGCTGGCCGACAAGAGCAACTAGAGCCACGGGGCTGGCAGGAACACAGGTCATGACTGAGGAAATCCAGGAACAAATCTCGGCATTCATTGATGGTGAATTGCCCGAAGCGGAAGCCGAACTGCTGGTACGGCGTCTGGCGACGGACGCGACCTTGCGCGCCGAAGCCGAACGCCAGATGCGGTTGAGCCAGGCGATTCGCGGCGAGGCCAGCGTGGCTGACGCCGGTTTCTCCGCACGTGTGCTCGCGGCTATTCACGACGAGCCCACGCTCGACGAGGCGGCCGAGGTGACCACAGCCCCGGCGCAGCGCGGGGGCTGGATGCGCATGGCGGCAGGCGGCGGCATTGTCGCCGGTGTCGCGGCCGTTGCCCTGCTCGCGTTACCCGATGCGGTGCAGTCGCCGACGATCGAGGGGCAGACGGCCGATTCCGTGACGGGGCCCGCGGCGGGACTGTCCGATAAGGCCGAGTCCTTCGAGTACACAGTGCCCGAGCAAATCAACGACTCGGGTCTCGTGAGCGCAAATCCTGAGCTTGCCGCCTACTACCTGAGCCACAGCGTCAATTCACCCTCGATTGCCCCGGGCAGTGGACGCGTGCGCATCCTGTCGGCAGAGAGTAGCGCCGAGACCACGGAAGCAGCAGAAGACGATGTCGCCGATGCTGCGCAGGAGGCATCACGCTAATGCGGGCGCGGGCCTTGCAGTCGCGCCACCTGCTGGGGTTACTGTTATCTGCGGTGTCCGGCATGGCGCTGGCTCAGCAAACCCCGGACGCGCTGCTCGAGCGCATCAGTGCCGCGGTAAGCGACATCACCTACAGCGGCACGATGATCCGCTCGGTGGATAACAACATCAGTACGCTGCGCGTCATGCACAGCAACCGAGATGGTGTCATCCGCGAGAAGCTCGTAGCCCAGGACGGCGAAGGCCGCGAAGTGATCCGCAATGGCGATCAGCTGATCTGTCTGTTCCCCGAACAACGAATCAAGCTCATCGAGTCGGATACGGGACCTGCCAGCTCACTGGTCCGGCTGCCACTCGCCGCCAGCGAATTGCAGCGTTACTACGTGCTCGAAGACGACGGTCCTGCGCGCGTTGCAGGCCGCAAGGTACAGCGCTATTTCATCAAGCCGCGCGATGGACTGCGTTATGGCCACAGACTTTGGGTCGACAGCGAGACGATGCTGCCGTTGCGGATGCAGATGATCGGGCGCAGCAGGGTCGTTGAGGAAATCCGGTTTACGAACATTGATATCGGAATCGACATTCCCGACGCCGAATTCGAGAGTGATATCGACAGCACAGATTTTAAAGTGATTCGCGCAAGCGCGGGCCCCAGCCCGCAGGCTACGAGCACCAGTGTGGCTGCGGACACCGTGGCGCGGTCCGAGGGCTGGCCGGCCGAGGCGTCGCCGGGTTTCCGGTTTCGGGCCACGATGACGCAGACTGTTCGCGTCAATGGGCAGGTGGCGCAGCGTGTGGTGTTCTCCGACGGCCTGGCCACGGTATCGGTGTTCATCGCGGCGCGTCGCGCTGATCCGCAGTCGAGCAAGCCGCAAACCCAAATGGCGCGAATCGGCGCTGTGCACAGCTATCAACGCGATATGGGCGACAAGACGGTCACACTCATGGGTGAGGTACCCGAAGCCACGCTGCGCCAGGTTGCCGATCTCGCTGAGAAGCAACTTATGGGCGCCTCAGCGCCCGTCGCCGAGGACTGATTTTGATCACGGCCCGGGTGACGGGGTACCGCGATGATCAGCTCATCGCGACTGTGCCGCGCCGGGTGGCCTGCCGTCGCTGTCTCGACGGCAAGGGCTGTGGCATGGGCCTCATTGGCGGCACACGTTCCGGCACAGTCACCGTTGCCGTGCCGGCGCCGCAGACACGTCCCGAGCCCGGCAGCGAGATCACGTTGTTCGGTGCCCCCGGCGTTGTCGGGGCGGCGATGCTCGGCTATGGATTGCCGCTCGCGGGAGTCCTCGGCGGGGCTGCGCTCGGTCCCGTTACCGCGCTTGCAGGTCTACTGGCAGGTGTCGCCGTATCGCGCGTTGCTCTGCGGGGCCGCGTTGCTTGGCGCATCGTTGATGGGTGTGCCGCGCGTTGAGGGCACTGACGCTGTATTCGCGCCAGGGCTGTCACCTTTGCGAGGACTTTTTTGAGGCATTGTCACCGTTGGTTCGTGGGCGCGCGAGCGTCGATGTGACGGATATCGATACCGACCCTGAGCTCGTGGCCGCCTACGGTGTGCGCGTGCCCGTACTCTGTGACGGCGAAACGCTCATCTGTGAAGCCTTTGTCGATGCCCGCGCCGTACGGGAACACCTGGATGCGACCGACTAGGCGGTTCTTGGCGACCGCACCGTCTATAATGGCCGTTTGCCGCGTCGGCAACGAATCCCCCCATGCAAAACATTCGCAACTTCTCGATCATCGCGCACATCGATCATGGCAAGTCGACCCTTGCCGATCGGTTTATTCAGCTGTGCGGCGGCTTGAGCGAACGCGAAATGGCCGAGCAGGTCCTCGACTCGATGGACATCGAGCGTGAACGCGGCATCACGATCAAGGCGCAGAGTGTGACCCTGCACTACGATGCCGACGACGGTGAGCGTTACCAGCTCAACCTCATCGACACGCCGGGGCACGTCGACTTTTCATACGAAGTGTCGCGCTCGCTGTCGGCGTGTGAGGGGGCGCTTCTTGTTGTTGATGCTGCGCAGGGTGTCGAGGCGCAAAGCGTAGCCAATTGCTACACGGCCATCGACCAGGGCCTCGAAGTCCTGCCCGTACTCAACAAGCTCGATCTGCCCGCGGCCGATCCGGATCGCGTCTGCCAGGAGATCGAGGAGATCATTGGTATCGATGCGACGGATGCCTCACGCGTGAGCGCCAAGACGGGCGAGGGCGTCAAGGCCTTGCTCGAGCGCATCGTGCGTGACATCCCGCCGCCCAAGGGCGATGCCGACGGGCCGCTGCAGGCCTTGATCATTGACAGCTGGTTCGACAACTACGTGGGTGTGGTGTCGCTCGTGCGTATCGTCAATGGCACGCTGCGCAAAGGCGAGAAGGTGCGGATCATGTCGACGGCGTCCGCACACATTGTGGACCGGCTGGGTTGTTTCACACCGAAGATGCTTGACCAGGACGCGCTGCACACGGGCGAAGTCGGTTTCGTGATCACGGGTATCAAAGAAATCGAAGGTGCGCCTGTCGGTGACACGATCACCCATGAGCAGCGCCAGGCGCCCGAGCCGCTGGCAGGCTTCAAGCAGCTGCAACCCAAAGTCTTTGCGGGTATGTTCCCGATCAGCTCCGACGACTACGAGTCGTTCCGCGAGGCACTACAAAAACTGCGCCTCAATGACGCCGCGCTCCACTTCGAGCCCGAGACGTCAGCGGCGCTGGGATTTGGTTTTCGATGCGGCTTCTTGGGGATGCTGCACATGGAGATCGTGCAGGAGCGGCTCGAGCGTGAGTACGAGCTGGAACTGATCACCACGGCACCGACGGTGATTTACGAGATTCTGACGACGCGCGGTGAGACGGAGTACGTCGACAACCCGGCAAACCTACCGGCCGTGAACCTCATCGACGAGTTTCGCGAGCCCATCATCAGTGCGTCGATTCTCGTACCCGAGGCGCACGTGGGGGCGGTCATCAAGCTGTGTATCGAGAAGCGCGGTGTCCAGACCCGCATGCAATACCTGGGTGGCCAGGTGTCCATCGAGTATGACCTGCCGCTGGCAGAAGTGGTGCTCGACTTCTTCGATCGGCTGAAGTCGGTGAGTCGCGGCTTTGCGTCGTTTGACTATCACTTCGCGCGTTACGAGGCCGCAAAACTCGTTCGGCTCGACTTGCTGATCAACGGTGACCGCGTTGACGCACTGTCCGTCATCGTGCACCGAGATCGTGCTCAGGCGCGTGGCCGAGAGCTCGCTGATCGAATGCGTGAGCTCATTCCAAGGCAAATGTTCGATGTGGCCATTCAGGCGGCAATCGGCAACCAAATCATTTCGCGCACGACCGTCAAGGCACTGCGCAAGAACGTCACCGCAAAGTGTTACGGCGGTGATGTGTCCCGCAAACGCAAACTGCTCGAGAAGCAGAAGGCCGGTAAGCGGCGTATGAAGCAGGTGGGTTCCGTGGAGATTCCGCAGGAAGCCTTCCTCGCCGTGCTCAAGGTCGACAGCTGAGGATCACACCATGGTGCCGGACTGGGTCAATCTGCCGTTAGTGTTCGTCATCATCACGGCCGCAACGGGAGCCGTGGTGTTGCTGGATCGCTTCTACCTGCGGCCGCAGCGAGAGGCGAGCAACGTCACGGAGGTGCCTGCCTACGTCGACTTCTCGCGCGGGTTCTTTCCCATTTTTGCAGTGATCCTTGTGTTGCGTTCGTTCGTCTTCGAGCCCTACCGCATCCCGTCCGAGTCGATGGTGCCGACGCTGCTGATTGGCGACTTTGTCGTGGTCAACAAGTATTCCTACGGTTTGCGGCTGCCGGTCACCAACACGCTGATCTGGGAAACGGGTGCGCCCAAACGGGGCGATGTCGCCGTGTTTCGCAAACCGGAGGAGCCCAACGTCAACTTCATCAAGCGTGTCGTTGGCTTGCCGGGTGACCGTCTTGACTACGGTTCAGACCACATTCTCCGGGTGAACGGCGAGCCCGTGGCCATCGTGCGGACGGGGACGTTCAGAAATGCCGACAACGAAGGCCTCTTGTTCGATGAGACGCTCGGTGAGGTTGTTCACCCGATCTTGATCCAGGCGACGTGGACCAAACCGTTCACGCGCATTGTCGGACCTGACTGCTATTTCATGATGGGAGACAACCGCGACCGCAGTCATGACAGTCGGTATGACGATATTGGCTGCGTGCCCAGCGAGAACCTTGTGGGCCGCGCCACCCGGATCTGGATGAGTTGGCAATTATGGGACATGCCTCGCTGGGGCCGGATCGGCAATAAGATACAATAGCGCCGTTTTCGAGCTTGCGAGGCGAATCACTATGACGCGCATGCAGACCAATCTGACCCGTCAAGCGGGGATGACGACGCTGGGTCTCCTGATCCTGCTCGTGTTTATCGGCATTTTCCTGTACGCGGGCGTACGGCTGGTGCCGGTCTACCTCGAAGATCTCAAGATCGCGGGTACCTTCAAGAGCCTCGAGCAGGAATTTTCAGGGGGCGCCAACAGCAAGGCTGCCATCCAAAGGTCGATCGGCAAGCGCTTCGACGTCGAGAGTGTCAACGTCATCGCCTCCAAGGACATCAAGATCCGCAAGACCGGCCGCGGTTATGACGTGAGTATCGACTACACGAACAAGCAGCCGTTTCTGTTCAACATCTACTTCGCGGTCGATTTCTCACATCAGGTCTCGCTAGAGCGATGAGACGTGTCGGCTGAAGCCCGGGAAGGCCGGCTCGCCGGATTTCTCGATGCCATCGACTACCGGCCTCAAGATCCCGAGCTCATCGAGCGCGCGCTGCGCCACCGCAGCGCCCAGGGGCGCAACAACGAACGCCTGGAATTCCTGGGCGACGCCGTGCTCGACACGGTCGTCTCGCGTGTTCTCTTTGATCGCTTCCCGCATGCCACCGAGGGTGTGCTGAGCCGTTTGCGCGCGTCGGTGGTCAAGGATGAATCACTGGCCGAGATGAGCGCCGGTCTCGGACTTAGTGATCTCATCGCACTGGGACCCGGCGAGCTCAAATCGGGCGGTGCACGCCGCGACTCAATCATGGCTGACGCACTCGAGGCGGTATTTGGTGCGGTGTTCATCGACGGTGGCTACGCCGCCGCCGAACACGTCATTCTTGCCGTGATGCGCGACCGACTCGAAACACTTGAGCTCGATGCGGCGCGCAAGGACGCAAAAACAGAACTGCAGGAACGCCTGCAGCGCGATGGACTCGCATTACCGGAGTATGCGTTAACAGATACCAGCGGACCGCCGCACCGGCAGCGCTTTCGTGCGAGTTGCCGCGTGGCCGCCATTGATGCACTCACGGAGGGCGAGGGCTCGAGCCGCCGCCGCGCTGAGCAACGTGCCGCGCAGGCGATGCTGTCCCGACTCAAAGCTGTTCCGGCCGATGCCTGAGGGGTTTCGCGACAGCGCCGACTACCGCTGCGGCTTTGTCGCCGTGGTCGGCCGTCCCAATGTCGGCAAGTCGACGCTGATCAATCACTACGTCGGCAGTAAGGTGTCGATCGTGAGTCCGAGACCGCAAACGACGCGGCACCGCATTCTGGGCGTGGCCACGGCCGACGATGCGCAGCTCGTGTTTATTGATACGCCAGGCCTGCACCTCGGACAAAAAAAAGCGATTAACCGCATGATGAACCGGGCGGCGCTGAGCGCGCTCGGTGACGCCGATGCAATTCTCTGGCTCGTCGAGGCCGGGCAATGGACGGCATCGGATGAGAACGTACTTGCAAGGCTCAAGGACAGCACGGTGCCCGTGCTGTGTGCCATCAACAAGGTCGACCTCATGGCCGACAAACAACAACTGCTGCCGTTCATTGAGTCCATGGGTAAGCGGCGCCAGCTCCACGCCATTGTGCCGGTGTCGGCTCGAACGGGTGCCCAGACGGACGAGTTGCGCGAGTCGCTCCTGGCGCTTATGCCGCTGTCGCCCGCGATGTTCCCCGACGAGATGCTCACGGATCGCGGTGACGGATTTCGATTTGCTGAGATCGTTCGTGAGAAGCTCACGCTCCGGCTACGGCAGGAGCTGCCCTACGGACTGACTGTGCAAACTGAACGCATCGAGCGAGACGGTGAGCGGCTGGTCGTCCACTGCACGATCTTTGTTGAGCGCGATTCGCAGAAGGGCATTGTTGTCGGCAAGGGCGGCCGCCAGCTGCGCGACGTTGGCACCGCCGCGCGTCGCGACATGATCCGCGTCGTCGACCGTCCCGTGCACCTCGAGCTCTGGGTCAAGGTGCGCGACAACTGGGCCGACAGCGAGCAGGAGCTGCAGCGACTCGGCTACGGCGACGACTAGCCCGTGGAAGCCGGGCAACGCATTCAATTGCAGCCCTGCTGGGTGCTGCACCGTCGCGACTTTCGCGACTCAAGCCAGATCATCGAAGTGCTGAGCCGAGAGCACGGGCGACTGGGCCTTGTGGCCCGAGGCGTCAAACGTCCCAAGAGCCGCCTGCGCGGCATCCTTCAGCCGTTCGCACCGCTGCTGCTCTCGTGGGTTGCGGGTCGTGAGCTTGCTACAATGAGCGGCGCAGAACCCGGGCAGGGTGCGCCGCACCACCTGCAGGACACGCGGCTCATGTCGGGGTTCTACATCAACGAATTGATCTTGAGACTGACGCACCGTTTCGATCCGCAGCCCGACGTGTTTGATCGGTATGCGCACTGCCTGCAACGCCTGTCCGGAGACGATCCGGTTGCGGCAACCCTGCGCGACTTTGAGCTCGATCTGCTCGACGCACTGGGCTTCGCACCGAATCTGACGCACGACGTTGTGAGCGGGGCACCGGTTGAGGCAGATCGCGCTTATGACTTCGTGGTCGATGAGGGACCGCACGCGACAGAAGCGGGCGCCGGCGTGGAAGCTGTCGACGGATTCGTGTTGCTGGCCATGGCGGCCCGCGATTGGCGCGAGCCCGAGGTGTTGCGCACGGCACGGCGGTTGCTGGGTCGCGCGATCGATCTGCAACTCGACGGCAAACCCTTGCACACGCGGCGGGTGCTTCGCGACTTGCGTCAGCGTGACTACGGGACGGGAGCCCAGTAATGCACAGCCCTATTTTCCTTGGTGTTAATGTTGACCACGTGGCCACGCTGCGACAGGCGCGCGGTGAGCGCTACCCGGACCCTGTGGCCGCAGCGCTCGTGGCTGAGCGTTCGGGCGCAGACTCGATCACGGTCCACTTGCGTGAAGATCGTCGACACATCCAGGACCACGACGTCGTGCGATTGCAGGCGAGCACGCAGACGCGTGTGAATCTGGAAATGGCCGTCACCGATGCCATGCTCGAATTCGCGCGCGAGGTCGGGCCTGCGGATTGTTGTCTGGTGCCTGAGAAGCGCGAAGAACTGACCACCGAAGGTGGGCTCGACGTCGCCGGCGCGCGGGACCGCATCAAGGATGCTGTGGCGGCTTTACCGGGGATTCGTGTGTCGCTGTTTATCGATACCGACCGCGCGCAAATCGACGCGGCGGCGGCCTCGGGTGCGCCTGTCATTGAATTACACACGGGCCACTATGCGCTTGCGCGTGGTGGCGACGTTGGCAATGAGCTGGCGCGTATTCGCGAGGCCTCGCGTTACGCGGCGTCGCTCGGACTGACCGTGCACGCGGGCCACGGGCTGACACGACACAACGTGCAGCCGATCGCGGCAATCCCTGAGATCGTGGAGCTCAACATCGGCCACGCGCTCATCGCCGACAGCGTGTTCGAAGGTCTACCTGCTGCAGTGACCGAAATGAAGCGTCTCATGGTGGAGGCGCGCACATGATCTATGGCGTCGGTACCGACGTGGTGGAGGTCAGCCGCATTGCGGCGACCTACGAGCGTTTCGGGGACCACTTCGTGAATCGGCTGCTGCTCGACGAGGAACGCGCGCTGTTCGACCGCTACAAGCGCAAGGTACGGTTTCTCGCCATGCGCTTCGCGGCCAAGGAGGCCTGCGTCAAAGCCATGGGAACGGGTTTTTCCAACGGCATGTGGATCCGCGATGTGGGTGTGGTCAGCGATCCGCTAGGCAAGCCCTTGGTCGTGTTCAGCGAGCGCGGCCGCGCCAAATGCGAAGCGCTGGGTATCGGCGAGGCGCACGTGAGCCTCACTGATGAGGCTGGGCTCGTCGTGGCGATGGCCATTATGGAACGCAAGGTCTGACGGCCATGCATTACATGACCTTTGACATCGAAACCGTACCCGACCTTAAGTCGGGGCGCCGTTTGTACGGACTTGAGTCGCTCGATGACGAGGGTGCCCACGCAGCCATGGTGGCACTGCGCGAGCAGAAGGTCGGGACCGATTTCATGCCACTGCACTTGCACCGCGTCGTGGCCATCTCCGTTGCCTTGCGCAGTGGCCCTGAATTCAAGGTCTGGTCGTTGGGCGACAGCGACGCCGATGAGGCCGAGATCGTGCGCCGCTTCTTTGATGGTATCGAGCGCTTCGCGCCGGATCTCGTGACCTGGAACGGCTCGGGCTTTGATTTGCCCGTGTTGCATTACCGCGCGTTGCTGCACGGTATCGATGCCTCGCGCTACTGGGAGGTGGGCGAGGGCGAACGTGAGTGGCGCTTCAATAATTACCTCGGGCGTTTCCACTGGCGTCACATCGACCTCATGGACGTACTCGCGGGTTACCAGGCACGCGGGCGCGCACCCCTCGACGAAATTGCCGTGATGCTCGGGTTTCCGGGCAAGCTCGGCATGAGCGGCGACAAGGTCTGGTCGGCTTTCCATGCGGGCGAGATCGAACGGATACGCAATTACTGCGAGACGGACGTCGTGAATACCTGGCTCGTGTTCCTACACTTTGAGCATATGCGGGGTCGCATCGATGCGGCTGGGCTCAAGCGTGAATTGGCGCTGGTTCGGGGCGCGTTGAAGGAGTCGGGTGGCGCGCACTTTGAGGAATACCTGGCCGCCTGGCCCGAGCTCGATCATGGGTAGAAGGGCCAGCAAGTTTTCGCGAGAGCCTGTGACGAGCGGGATCCGGGCCTTGACCCATGACGGTCGGGGCATTGCCGACACGGACGGCAAGACGGTTTTCGTAGACGGTGCGCTGCCCGGTGAAACCGTCGAGTGGGTGCGCACCCGGCGCAAGCGTAACTTTGACGAGGCGCGTTGCGAGCAGGTGCTGGTGGCCTCTGAGAACCGCGTGGCGCCGGGCTGTCCCGTGTTCGGGCAGTGCGGCGGCTGTGTCATGCAGCACATGAGCAATACGCAGCAAGTAACTGCTAAACATGATGTTTTAGTTGATAACCTGCGTAAGATCGGGCAAGTGTCGCCCGAGCGCTGGCTTGAGCCGTTGGCCGCGGATCCCTGGCACTACCGGCGCCGCGCTCGGCTCGGCGTGCGTTACGTCGACGCCAAGGAACGGGTTCTCGTCGGCTTCCGTGAGCGATTTAAACCTTACATCACCGATATGCGTCGCTGCCCCGTGCTCGTGGAAAGCGTCGATGTCTTGCTTGAGCCCTTGGCCGAGTGCATTGCCGGGCTTTCTATTGTGCGGCGCCTGCCTCAGGTGGAGGTTGCCGTGGGGGACGGCGATGCGGCTCCCGTAACGACGCTCACCCTGCGTGTGTTGGACCCACCATCTACTGCGGACCGAGAACGGCTGGCGGCGTTCAGCGCGGCGCACGATTGCTGGATCACGTTGCAGCACGGCGGGCCCGATGCGCTGGAACATCTAGTGCGCCCTGACGGGGCGTTGCCACCCGCGCTCGAGTACCGGCTGCCAGAGCACGACCTTACGATTGGCTTTGGGCCGACTGACTTCATTCAGGTCAACGCCGCCATGAATGCTTTGATGATCGATCAGGCGCTCGAGTTGTTGGCGCCCGAGGTGTCCGATCGGGTGCTCGACCTGTTCTGCGGTATCGGCAATTTCAGCCTGCCTATCGCGCGGCGCGTGTCGCAGGTGCTGGGTGTCGAGGTGGCGGTTGGCCAGGTCGAGCGCGCACGCGACAACGCCGCGCGCAACGGCATCGACAACGCCGAGTTTCGGGTCGCAGATCTCGACGACGAGGCCGCCGTTCGCGCGCTGGCGCGGGAAGACTGGGACCTTGTGCTGCTCGATCCGGCGCGCGCCGGGGCAGCGCAAGTCGCGGCGCAGGCGGCGGCATTCGGTGCGCGGCGTATCGTCTACGTGTCCTGCCATCCGGGCACGCTCGCACGCGATGCCGGCGTGCTGGTGACCGAGCAGGGTTTTCGGCTCACGGCAGCGGGCATCATGAACATGTTCCCGCATACGGCTCACGTGGAATCCGTGGCTGTATTCGAGCCAGCGGCCTGACCTGTGGCGCTGGGTCCGCTCATGCTCGATGTCGAGGGCCACACGCTCTCACCCGTCGACCGTGAGCTCATCGCAAGTCCCGCCGTTGGCGGTGTCATCCTGTTTAAGCGGAACTTTGAAAACCTTCAGCAAGTTACTGAGCTTTGTGAAGAAATTCGTCTGGTTAAGTCACCTGGTGTTCTGATTGCCGTCGATCAGGAAGGCGGACGTGTGCAGCGCTTTGGTGCGCCTTTCGCGCCGTTGCCGCCGCTCGGTTTTTTCGGGCACCTCTATGGCCGGGACGCGCCGGCGGCATTGAACCTCATCCGTGAGACGGGGTGGTTGCTTGCGGCGGAGCTGTTATCGGCGGGGCTCGATCTGTCGTTTGCGCCCGTACTGGATTTATCGCGCGGCGTCAGCTCGGTGATTGGTGACCGTGCCCTGCACAGAAATCCTGAGGTCGTTGCAGAACTCGCGACGGCGATGATGCGGGGCATGGCGGAGGCCGGCATGCAGGCCACGGGCAAGCATTTTCCGGGCCACGGCGCCGTCGTGGCGGACTCGCACCACGAGCTGCCTGTGGATCGGCGCGAGTACGCGGACATTACAGAGGACCTGCGTGCGTTTGAGCAGCTCGTCCGCGCAGGCCTGCCTGCGGTTATGACCGCGCATGTGGTGTACAGCGAACTCGATCCGCTGCCCGCAAGTTTCTCACCTTGGTGGATTGGGTCCGAGCTGCGCCAGCGCATCGGATTCCGCGGCACCGTGTTCTCCGATGACTTGACCATGAAGGCCACGCTGGGGCTCGGTGACATCATCGCGCGTGCGGACGCCGTATTGGCGGCGGGCAGCGATATGCTGCTCGTGTGTAATGACCGCCCGTCAGCAGAGCGCGTCGCCGAGCACCTGGCAGACGTCGTGTTGCCGCAGTCGATGGCGCGGCTTGCACGCATGCGCGGCACACCGCATTTTGATACCACGTCGCTGAAACGTGAGCCCCGCTGGAAGGCGGCGCGTGAGGCCTTGGACGCCGCACTGGAGCGACCGCCACTGGAGCTCGAATTTTGAACGTCGCGATCATTGGTGGCACGGGTGTGGAAGCCTGGCCCGGCGCCGAAGTCATTGAACAGCGAGATATCGAAACGCCGTACGGGACACCGAGTGCGCCGCTCGTTCATGCGCGCGTCGCGGACACGGAGGTCTGGTTCCTGTCCCGGCACGGGCAGGGCCACGAGATTGCGCCGCACAGGATCAACTACCGCGCGAATATCGACGCGATTGCCGGCCTCGGGTGCGATACGGTCGTGGCGCTCAATGCGGTTGGCATCATTGGCGATGCCACGCCCGTTGGCGGCATCGCGCTGCCCGATCAACTGATTGATTACACCTGGGGCCGCGAGTGCACTTATCTGGACGGCGACCGCGAGTCACTCGACCATCTCGACTTCACGGAGCCGTTTGACGGCGCGCTGCGAAGGGCGCTGATCGCGGCCGGGGCCGCTGCCGGCATCGCTGTGGCCGGCACGGGCGTTTACGGCGTGACGCAGGGCCCGAGGCTCGAGACTCGCGCAGAGGTGGACCGGCTTGAGCGTGATGGGGTCACGCTTATTGGCATGACGGCCATGCCCGAAGCGGCGCTCGCCCGTGAACGGGGCCTGGCTTACGCCTGTGTGGCGCTCGTGGTCAATGCGGCCGCCGGGCGGGGCGACGCTCCCATCCACGACGATCTTGTGGGATCGATGGCGAGCGCCCGCTACCAGGCGACGGAACTGGTTCGCAGTTTCCTTCGCGCCCCGCGCTAAGGCGCGACTTTGCTCGCATTTTCAGCGCGCTAGGCTCGATTTCTGATGCCAGCGCTGATAATACTGCATGTTCCATAAGACACCCCTGACGCCCCATCCTGGTGAAGAGCCCGTCCAAAAACCTGTTGCTGCAGCTCGTCAACGGGACGCGCGAGCCGTTACTCGTCGTCGACACCGCGCGGGACGACTGGCGGGTCAGTTTCTTCAATCCGGCCCTGCAACGATTGCTGGGTATTGCAGCGGGTGAGATCAGCCATCAGGCAGCGGAGCCCATCCTGATCAAGCTTGCAGGCTCCACAGCCGTTGATGCCGTACGCCGGTGTGGTGCGGAGCAGCCGCAGACGCAGTTTGAGAGTGTGTTCCTGAGCCCTGACACGCCCGACCGGGCTATCGACGGCCAGGTGCTGATGCTGGGCTCAGGTAGTCTGCGCGCGATTTATCTGTCCGTGGCGGCGTCTGTGGAGCACGCCTCGACATCGACGAGCTCGGTGCAACTGCGGGCACTGGCCAGTGATCCGGTTACCGGTTTCCTGGAGCGTGAGCATTGGCTGGACGTTCTCGGACGCGATGCGGCCATTGCCGCGCGCGAGCAGGCCTGGCTTGCCGTTATTGCGCTTCGCGTGGACGCGATGTCGGCCTACATCGACACCTTTGGTCAGCACGCTGGTGATTCGGCGCTGAAACGAATTGGTCACAGCATTCGGCGGCGACTCAAGCGTGCCGGTGACATGGGTGGCCGCATTGCGCCGGACATGGTGGCATTGCTCGTGCACGGCAGCAGTGCGCCCATGGCCTTGGAGTTTGCTGAGAGCATTTCTGAGGACATTCGCGCACTGGCGATTCACCACCCGCGCTCGCCGCGTTCGCGGCACATTTCGTTGTCGGCCGGTGTCTGCGCGGAGGTGCCGACAGGCGACCTTAACGCAGCGCGCTTGCTGCAGCGGGCCGTCGCGCAGATCGATGCCCCGCCCGAAAACGTGCACATCGCGGACAGCTTGCCAGTTCGTTAGCCCCCGGGTTGGGCTGGGGGTTGTCCGCCAGGGCTCAGCACGTCCGTGTCGTCGTAAACGGGCTCTTCTTCCACTTCGTAGCGACTGATCAGCGCCAGCGCGCCGAATCGCGGGTGGTCGAAGAAGTGCAGCTCTGAGCTGCGCATCTTGCGCCGTTCGTCCAGCTTGTAGATCAGCGTGCCCGTGTCCGAAATAGGAGCACGCGTGTCGGCCAACGCGAGATCCAGTTTCAGGTGCAAGAACCGCGTGACGTAAATGGAGGCGGTGCCGCCGAGCTCGGGCGGCAGCTGCCCCAGGCGCTCAAGATCGAGGCTCGTTTCCTCGTCGAGTCCGTAGACGGGCTGGCGCCATGATGCGTGCAGCAGGCGTTCGAATTCGCCGCGTCGCTCAATGGCCGCCGAGGTGTCTGCCAGGCGAAACGTCTCGGGTGGCAGCGGCGTGAATTCCAGCCGGCGCGGGCCGTCGACAGGAATGAGCTCGCCCGTTTCGGGATCGATGGCCAGCCCTTCGGTTACGGCCTGCTCAATGGGGTCGGTGAGTTCGTCAACGAGCGTGTCGAACGCGTCGTCGAAACCGGGCCCCGGATCGGCGAGCAGGGCCTCACGCGCCAGCTGCACGGCCTCACGCCCCGTGTCCTCGTAGGCGAAGTCCTCGTTGCGCCCGCTGATGCCATCGGCATAGGCAAAAACGATGAGCTCAATGTCGTAGACCGGGGCCGCTTCCTCGACGAGGTCCTCGTCCAGCAGGGCATCCGCATCGGGTGTCGCGGGCGTTTGCGCGTGCACCTGCGCTGCTGCGATCAGGCAGGCGGCCCACCAGCCTCGGTGTCTTGCGTGCATGGAGCGTCTCGTGGTCGTTACGGCTGGCGCCAGTTTATCACCCGAGCGTGCGCAGCTTGTCGAGCAGCGCATTGACGGCATCGACACGTGCAGCGCCCCGGGGCATGGGCTCGCGGAAGCTCAGGCGTTCGGCGTCGGGCATGCGGTAGCGGCGCGAATCACGCTGCACGAGCTCAACGAGCGACAACGGGTCGACCGCGCCGCCCGAGGCGAACTTCAGATAGCCCGACTCGGGGCCTGCGTCGATTTTGATGATACCCAGTGCGGCCGCGCGCTGTTTGAGGCGTGTGACCTCAATGAGCAACTTGGTGGGTTCGGGCAGCAGGCCAAAGCGGTCGATAAGCTCGACCTGCAACTCGCGCAGCGCGTCGTCGTCGGCACAACCTGCAAGGCGTTTGTAGAGAATGAGCCGCAGGTGTACGTCGGGCACATAGTCTTCGGGCAGCAGCGCGGGTTCGTGAAGATTGATCTCGACGCCGGCATCGAGGGGCTTGTCAAAGTCCGGTTCGTGGCCTGACTTGAGCGAAGCCACAGCCTGCGCGAGTAACTCAGAATACAGCGAGAAACCGATCTCCTGGATCTGGCCGCTCTGGCCGTCGCCGAGCAATTCGCCGGCGCCACGAATCTCGAGGTCGTGACTGGCCAGTGCGAAACCGGCACCCAGATCCTCGAGCGACTCGATGGCTTCGAGGCGCTTCTGCGCGTCGGCAGTCATCGCCGCTTTGGGCGGCGTGATCAGGTAGGCGTAGGCGCGGTGGTGGGAACGCCCAACGCGGCCGCGCAGCTGATGCAGTTGCGCGAGGCCGAAGCGATCCGCGCGGTTGATGATGATCGTGTTGGCAGTTGGCACATCGATACCGCTTTCGACAATGGTCGTGCAGACGAACAGATTGAAGTTGCGGTGGTAGAAGTCGAACATCACGGACTCGAGTTCCCGCTCCGACATCTGGCCGTGACCAATACCAATGGTCGCCTCAGGGACGAGCTTGCCGAGTTCCTGCGCGATGCGCTCGATGTCCTCGACCCGGTTGTGCACGAAGTAGACCTGACCGCCTCGCTTGATTTCTCGCAGGCAGGCCTCGCGGATGAGACCGTCATTCCAGCGACTGATGAACGTCTTCACCGATAGCCGGTCCGCAGGTGGTGTCGAGATCAGCGACAACTCCCGCAGGCCGCCGAGCGCCATGTTGAGCGTGCGTGGAATGGGTGTGGCCGTCAGCGTCAGGACGTCGATCTCGGCGCGCAGCTTCTTCAGCGCCTCTTTGTGGCGCACGCCGAAACGGTGTTCCTCGTCGATAATCACAAGGCCTGCATTCTTGAACGCGTCCGTGTGGCTCAGCAGTTTGTGCGTGCCAATGACGATGTCCACGGTGCCATCGGTGAGGCCCGCAAGCACGTGGTCTGTTTCCTTCTTCGAGCGGAAACGCGAGAGCTGCTCGACGCGCACAGGCCAGTCCGCGAAGCGGTCTGAAAACGTCTGGAAGTGCTGCTGCGCGAGCAGCGTTGTCGGTACGAGCACGGCAACCTGGCGGTTGTTTTGCACAGCCATGAAGGCGGCGCGCAACGCGACCTCAGTCTTACCGAAGCCAACGTCGCCGCAGACGACCCGGTCCATGGGGGTGGTCGCGTGCAGATCGGCAAAGATGTCGTCGATCGACTGCGCCTGATCTTCTGTGAGCTCGAACGGGAAGTCTGATTCGAACTGGCGGTACTCGGCGTCGGGAAGTCGGAATGACACGCCTTTGCGGGCTGCGCGTCGCGCGTAGACATCGAGCAACTCGACGGCGACGTCGCGTGCCTTCTGTGCGGCCTTGCGGCGCGCGCGTGCCCACTGATCGCTGCCCAATCGGTGCAGCGGTGCCTTGTCCGGTGCCGCACCCGTGTAGCGCGAAATCAGCTGCAGCGCGTGCACGGGGACATAGAGCTTGTCGCCGCCTGCATACTCAAGCGTCAGGAACTCATTGGTGTGGTCGCCCACGGTGAGCGTTTGCAAGCCGAGATAGCGACCTACGCCGTAGGCTTCGTGCACCACCGGCGCGCCGATACTGAGGTCGCTGAGCTGGCGTATGACATTTTCGGGATCTGCAGTGCCGCGACGTCGGCGCGAGCGTGTCTTAACGCGGCGGCCGAAGACGGCCTGTTCCGTGATTACGGCCGTGCCGTCGGCGGCAAGAACCATGCCTTGTGCGAGCAAGCCCGTGGTGACGCCGAGCACGGCGCCATCGTTGGCGAAGTCGTGCCAGCCATCAAACCGTTTGGGCTGGATGCCGTTTGCGGCGCACACCTCAATGAGCGCCTCGCGGCGGCCCGCTGATTCAGCAACGAGCAGCGTGCGCGGCCCTGATGCGCGGTCCTTGAGGAAATTCACAAATGCGGCCGCGCCGTCGTCGCGCTGCGCATCGAGCGCCATTGGCGGCAGCGGCGTGGCCAGCGCAGCCGCGCCATCGAGGCGCTTCTCCCGGCTCAGCGTGAGTGTTCTGTGTTGCCCGGCCTGGGTGCGCCAGTCGTCGAGTGTAAAAAACGCCTCGTCGGGTTTGAGCAGTGGCCGGTCTTCGGCCACGTTGAGCACTTCAAAGCGTTCGGCGATATCCGCAGCCGTCTGCGAAAGCAGTTCGTCGAGCGCGTCTCCGTGGCTTAGCACCGTGCCGCCCGGCAGGTAGTCGAGCAGGCTCGCAGTGGCTGCAAAGAACAGCGGCAGGAAATACTCGATCCCGCCGTGCGCGATGCCTTCGGAAACATCGCGGTAGACCTGAGACTGCTGTGCCTCGCCCGGGAAACGTTCGCGGTAGCGCTGGCGGAAGGCGCGCACAGCGTCACTGTCGAGCGGCACTTCGCGCGCAGGCAGGATGTCGAGCCGGGGTAGCGTGTCGCCCGAGCGCTGCGTGTCCGGATCGAAGTGACGCAGGCTGTCGATCTCATCGTCAAACAGGTCGATGCGCAGCGGTGCATCGCTGCCCATGGGGAACAGATCGATGATGGCGCCGCGTACGGCGAATTCGCCGTGCTCTGTGACCTGCGGGACGCGCAGGTATCCGGCGTCAGTGAGGTGCGCCGTAAAGGCATCGCGATCGAGTGTGTCTCCGGCGGCCAGCGACAACGAACGCGCCGCCACGTAGTCCGTCGGTGGCAAGCGGTGCAGCAGACATTCCGCGGCCACGATGAGCAAGCCGCGTTCGAGCCCGGGTAGTTCCGCAAGCACGCGCAAACGTTGCGAGATGATGTCCTGGTGCGGCGAAAAGCTGTCGTAGGGCAGCGTCTCCCAGTCCGGGAAGTGCAGCACGGGTAGCGCGTCGCCGGCGAAGAACCGGGCCTCACTTTCCAGCCGATCGGCATCTTGCTGGTTATCCGCGATGTGCAGAACCGGTCGGTCGAGGCTGCTCGCGATTTGCACGAGCAACAGTGCGTCGGCCGCACCGGCCAGACCGCCGATTTCGGCGGGCAGGCTGTCTGCGCTTACGGGCGTTGCGTCACCGTCAGCCAGCGCCGCGGCGCCGGTCTGTATGAGTCGAGCTGCATTCATGAATCTGGGCATGTGAGCCCGCAACTGGCGATGTCGCGTGCTGGGCTGGCCAGGTTGGCCGCCACGGCCGCTCGACAGGCCTGCGACACGTCTGCGTCAGGCGGGCTAAGTGCGGGACTGGGACAAAAACGCAGGAAGCGTAAACGACAACGCCCGCTGCGAAGCGGGGGTCAGTATGCCACAGATGCGCTGCGGGCTGCGGGCCGGGCGGGGGCCGTCAGCCGCGGTCTAGCACCGTGTGGATCACGCGATCGTGCTCAAAGTAGACGGTAAAGCCGTCGTACTGCCAGCGCGAAATGGGCGGTTCGCCGACGGCGGCGACGCGGCGTGTGGGCTCACCCCAGCGTTCGCTGACGCGCTGCATGGTCATGCCACGCTGCGGCGCCGAAGCGTCCACGAGCGCATCGGTGTTGACGTCGAGTTCGTCTGCGCCTGCGGGGGCTGACAGCAGGGCCAACGAGAGCAGGGCGGCGGAAACGGTTGTTCGGATCATGGTCATCACCTCGACTGCCGGGCCGTTCTGCCCGGTGCAGATTTGATCATAACACCGGTGTTTCCGGGGCCTGCACGCCGAATGCATCTAAATCGTGACACAGGTCTCGTTTCCGCCCGAAACGGGGTGAGTGTGGTTTAATTCGCGCGATGTCACGCCCCGTTGAACTGCTGATTGCGCTCCGGTATCTGCGCGGGCGACAGACCTCGCGATTCGCGTCGTTTATCAGTGCGGCGTCGATGTTGGGGGTTGCGATCGGTGTTGCGGCGCTGATCACCATCCTCTCCGTCATGAATGGCTTCGAGAGTGAGCTCAAGCGCCGGCTGCTCGACGTGCAGGCGCACGCCGTGATCACGGGCGAGGGCGGGCGCGTCGACGATTGGCCCCGGGTTGCGGCCACGCTCGAACAGGACCCTCGTGTGCAAGCGGCTGCGCCCCAGGTCACGATCGAGGGTATGGCCAACGCGGCCGGGCAGCTCGTTCCGGTGCTGGCCGAAGGCATTGTGCCCGAGGCACTTGAGGAAGAGCTCGGCGACAACATCGTCGTGGGCTCGCTGGATGCACTCGAGGCGGGCGCAGGACGTATCGTGCTGGGACGTTATCTCGCGCTCGATCTGGGCGTCGCGCCCGGCGACGACATCGTACTGCTCGTGCCGCGCAACGAGGCGGGTGACATCCGTCCTACGCTGACGCGTTTTGCTGTCGTCGCGCTGTTCGAGTCGGGTGTTCCGGACTTCGATGCGAGCGTGGCCTATTTGCACTGGCGAGACGCGGCCGAACTCGCGGGAATCGGAGACGCCGTAAACGGCATTCGCCTGACTTTGGTCGATCCGTTCGACGCGCCGACCGTGGCCGGCGATCTGGCCGCGCTGGCGGGGGCGGGCGCCGGGGCCACGGACTGGACGCGCGAGAACGCGAGTTATTTCCGCGCCATTCGACTGGAGAAGGCGATGATGGCGCTGATCCTCTCGCTCGTCATTGGTGTGGCTGCGTTCAACATCGTCGCGAGTCTCGTCATGGTCGTCACCGACAAGGAAACGGATATCGCGATTCTGCGCACACTGGGCCTGTCGCCCTCTGGCGTTGTGCGCGTGTTTCTGACCCAGGGCGTCGTGATTGGCTGGCTCGGCGTTTTGATTGGCGTCGTAGGCGGTGTCGCGCTCGCTCTGAACGTGACGGAAACTGCGGCGTTCATTGAGGGTCTACTGGGTTTCCAGGTGATGCCCGGTGACGTCTACGTGATGAGTCGTATTCCTTCTGAAGTGCGTCCGGCCAACGTGGTCTGGATTGGCGCCGTGGCGCTGATCGTGACCGGGCTCGCCACGGTTTATCCCGCGCGCCAGGCTGCGTCTGTGCACCCCGCGCAAGCGTTGCGGTACGGCTGATCTGATGGCGTTCGAATGGGACATCGGCAGGCGCTACGTCCGGCCCCGTCGCGGCGGTGGTTTCGTGTCGTTCATCTCCGTGATCTCGATGCTTGGCGTGGCGATAGGTATCGCGGTTTTGGTCGTCGTGCTGTCGGTCGTCAACGGCTTCGAGCGCGAACTCACCGATCGGCTGCTCGCGATGTCCTCGCACGCCACCGTCGAGGGGCTCGACGGTGATCTCAACGACTGGCAGGGCCGGCGCGAGCAGGCACTCACAGATTCACGGGTTGAGGCGGCGGCGCCGTTCATCGAGGCACGGGCCCTGGCTTCGGCAGGCGAGGCCCTGTCGGGCATCGTTCTGCGTGGTGTGTTGCCCGAGTCGGAGCGCGATGTGGCCGACGTGCGCGCGCTCATGCAAGCGGGCGGACTCGATGACCTTGTGCCCCGCGGTTACGGGATTGTCGTGGGCGACGCCCTGGCCGAGTCACTGGGCGTCGGGCTGGGCGACAAGATCATGGTGATGATCGCCGAAGGCAATGTGACGCCCGCGGGCATCGTGCCGCGCATGCGCCGCTTCACGGTGGTCGGCATATTTCGCGCGGGCATGTACGAGTTCGACCGCCGTTTTGGTTTCGTGCACATGGACGACGCCGCCAGGCTGTACCGCAAGCGCGATGTCACCGGCATCCGTCTCCGCGTCGATGACCTGTTTGCGGCACCCGGTATCGCGCGCGATGTGGCCTTGGCGCAGGGCGGGGGCGTCATGATCAGCGATTGGACGCGGCGTCATCGCACGTTCTTCCGGTCCATCCAGATCACCAAGTCCATCCTCTTCGTCATCCTGTCGCTGGTGATCGCCGTGGCGGCCTTCAATATCGTGTCCACGCTCGTCATGGTGGTACGCACCAAGCGCCGCGACATCGCCATCCTACGTACGCTTGGCGCGTCGCGTGCCAGCATCACGCGTGTCTTCGTCACACAGGGCGCGCTGATCGGTGTGGTCGGTGCGCTGGCGGGTGTCGCGCTGGGCACGCTGTTGAGTCTCAATCTTGAAGGCATCGTGGGCTTTGTCGAAGGCACCTTCGGCATCACGGTGCTTGCGGCCGACGTGTACTTCATCAGTGACTTGCCCAGCGAGTTGCGCAGTGCGGACGTCGCTCTGGTTACCGCGATCGCGCTTGTGCTCGTGTTTGCGGCCACCTTGTATCCCGCTTGGCGCGCATCGCGCACCGAGCCCGCCGAGGAGCTTCGGTTTGACTGATTCGAAAACGGACCGCGAGGTCGTCCTGTCCTGTCGCGCCGTGCGTCGCGCGTTTCGTGAAGGTGAAAATGCGCTCGTTGTGCTCGACGGGGTCGACTTCGACATTTCGGCGGGCGAGACCATCGCCATTGTCGGTGCGTCCGGCAGTGGCAAGACGACGCTGCTGCAGTTGCTGGGCGGTCTCGACTCGCCGGATGACGGGGCCATCGAAGTGGTGGGCCGCGATATGGCCAGGCTTGATGACGCCGAACGCGGCAGCGTGCGCAACCAGGCGATTGGCTTCGTCTACCAGTTCCATCATTTGCTGCCGGAATTCACAGCCTGGGAAAACGTCGCCATGCCGCTGCTGATTCGCCGCGAGGCGCGCGAATCAGCCATGTCGGCCGCGCGGGAGTTGCTCGAACGCGTTGGGCTTGGTGAGCGGCTGGATCACAGACCGTCGGAGCTCTCCGGGGGCGAGCGCCAGCGCGCGGCCGTGGCGCGCGCGTTGGTCACGAGACCGCGCGTGGTGCTGGCCGATGAACCGACGGGCAACCTCGATCGCAGCACCGGCGAACGCGTGCTGGGCCAGATGCTTGAGCTCAATCGGGATCTGGGTACCGCGCTTGTGATTGTGACCCACGACGCCGACATCGCGTCGCGCATGGATCGCGAGCTCACACTGCAGGACGGCAGACTGGCTCAGCTGCGCTGACGCCTGGCGAGCCGCCGCGCGCGGCGCGCCTGCAAGTACTGTCCGATGCGCGTGCGCCAGGCCAGCTCGACAAACAGAAAGCCAAGCGCTGCCGTGGCCAGCCCGAGCAGAATGCAGCCCGCGAATAGCGGCTGCCAGATCAGGCCAATCTGCGTCATCAGTGTGTCGAGCGTCATGGGGCCTGTGATGAGCTCTGGTGTGCCCAATACCGACTGACCCAAGCGGTAACCCGAGTAGTAGATCGGGAAGATCGTCACCGGGTTCACGATCATGGTCACGAGCATCGCCAGCGGCAGGTGTACGCGCAGACCAATGGCGCTCAGCCCGGCGGCAAGGCTGTGACCGGGAATCGGCATCCACATCCAGAACAACCCCAGCGCGACGCCGGGTGCTACGGCGCGGCGCCGTATGGCCCAGAGATCGGGGTGGTCGAGAAAGCTCCTGAGCGGCCGCAGCCACGGCTGGCCGACGACGCGGTGTCGTGGCGGACTCAGTCGGCGGAACAGTCTGCGGGGCATGATGGGTTGACCGGTTGGGAACACCTATTGTCACACGGGGGGGCGTGGCCGGCTGTGCCCTGTGTCGCCAAATTGGCCGTATCGACGGGTAAGCCACCCTGCTAGCGCAGCCCGCCGCCGGAATGCTGTTGCGGTACGGCTCGAAAGTGGTGGGCACCGTGTCGGACCGGGTTTTATGGGTCGCTGTCGCGCTCGTGGCTACTGCGGCCGTGCGCCATGCGGTGTCGCCCGCGTTGGTTGTTGTGCTCTGCTTTGCGCTTGTGCGTGCCGTGCACCTCGCGCCGCCGCCGAAGCGGCTCGCGGCAGCCGTCATACTGGGTCTTGCGATGTTCTGGGTCGTGCGCGGTGTCGATGCCGCCCATGGGAGCGGCCTACCCGTGGCGCTCGACAAAGCCACGCTGGACCTGCGGGTACGGGTCTTGGGTAACGTGGCTCGCGACGGCGGCTCGCTCCGGTTCACCGCAGCGACGAATGACCCCACGCTGCCGCGCCGAGTCCGCGTAACCTGGCAATCCCCGGGCGCATCGCAACCGCGATCGGGCGAGTGCTGGCAGCTGAGGTTGCGCCTCAGGCCACTGACGGTGCGCGATAATCCGGGTGCGTTTGATCGGCGCCTGTGGTCACAGCGGCGCGGCGTCGGCGCGGTCGCGCAGGTGCGCGAGTGGCGGCGCAACGGGCCCTGCGGGTCGCGCGCGACGGCTCAGTTTACTGCTTGGCGCGCGACACTGGGTACACGCATCGACGCCGTCACGGCGCGGGCTGACGCGGCGGCTGTGCTGCGTGCGGTGACACTGGGCGACCGGGCCGACCTGCCGGCCGACACGCGCGATGTGCTGGCACGAACCGGCACCGCGCACCTGGTTGCGATCTCCGGTCTGCACGTCGGCATGGTTGCCGCGCTGGGCTTTGTGCTCGGGCGCCGCCTGGTGCCATCGGCCTTAGCCCATCGCGAGGCGTGGGCACTCGCGGCGGGCGTGGTGCTCGCGACGGCTTACGCGGCTCTGTCAGGCTTTGCGCTGCCGGCGCAGCGTGCACTTGTCATGCTGACGGGGGTTGCCGTCCTGCGGCTGGCCAATCGTCGTGTGGCACCGCTGCGCCTGGTCGCACTGGCTGCGAGTGCAGTGACCCTGATGTGGCCTGCATTCGTTGCCGATGCCTCGTTCCAGTTTTCCTTCGCAGCGGTCACCGTGTTGGCGGTGTGCGCGCTGCGCACGCGTGCGCAGCGTTATGCGGGGCGGCCCGCACACATCACAGTGCAGCTGCAGTTTGCCCTGGGGCTCGTACTGCTGCCGTTGACGGTGTCCGCGTTCGGCTTCGCGAGCGCGTTGTCGCTGCCTGCAAATCTCGTCGCGGTGCCTGTGTTTGCGCTGGTCGTTGTGCCTGTGGCGTTGCTGGGCGTCGGCGTCTCGTTGCTGCCAGTTACCGCTGCCGAGCTCCTGTGGACCCTGTGCGCTCACACCATCGCGGCGCTGCTCGATGCCCTCACGTGGCTCGCGTCCGCAGGTTTTGGCGTTACCGAGGCGCGGCTGCCGGGCGTCGACGCCACGCTGGCGGCGACGGGCCTCTTGGCCGTGGTCGCGCTGGGCACCGCATTGCCGGGACGGATTCTTGCGGCCTGTGGCTTGTTTGCGGTGCTGGGCAGTGCGCCCAACCGCCCCCCTGCAGGCTGCGCGCGCGTGGCGTTCCTGGCCGTCGGGCACGGGACGGCCATTGTCGTGCGCACGGCGGTCGAGACCGTGGTCTACGACACGGGACCGGCGTGGCCCGGCGGCGCCACCGCCGCGTCACAGTCCTTGCTGCCGTTCCTGAGTCGCGCACGCGGGGGCGCCGTCGACGTGGCTGTGCTGAGCCACGCAGACCGAGATCACACAGGCGGCGCTGCGGAGCTTGGTGCTGCCATCCCTGTGGCGACGTGGCTCGTAGGGCCACGAGTCGACACCAGGGCGACACCCGCCCGTTGCGTGGCCGGTCAGCGCTGGTCCGCCGGCGGTGTTCGGTTTCAGGTCGTGTGGCCCGTGGCGCAACTCTGGCGGAATGCGCGGGATAACGATGGCTCCTGCGTAGTTCGTGTCACTGCCGGCGACACGACGCTGTTGCTGGCCGGCGACGTCGAGGCGCGCGCTGAGCGTGAGCTTGTCGCGCTGCGTGCAGTCGGGGCGCAGGCGACGACAGTGCCGCATCACGGCAGCAGCACGTCGTCGACGCCACCGTTCGTGCGGGCGTCGGGCGCCCGAATCGCGATTGCCAGTACTGATGTAGGCGGGCGCTGGACACTGCCAGCGCCCGCCGTGCTTGCGCGTTGGCGAGACGCTGGCGCCGAGCTTGTGACCACGTCGCGCGCAGGCGTGGGTCTGGCGCTGTGCGTGCGCCGGGGGGCGCGGCTGCAAGACCCTGATCCTTGGGCCGAAAGTGGTTCTGCATTGTGGTAGTGCTGCCGCGCAGGCGGTATATTCGCGGCTACTTTTTTTCGCAGGTTCAGCATGCTCGAAATCGTACAAGCCGGTGGCTGGCTCATGGCGCCGATCATCCTGTGCGCGATCATTGCAACCGGCATCATCATCGAACGGTTCTGGACGCTGCAGCAGCGGCGCGTGATTCCCAAAGACCTGACCTCGCAGGTCTGGGCGTGGGTCAAGAACGACGAACTGACGCTCAAGCATTTGCAGTCGCTGCACCACGGCTCGCCACTGGGCCAGGTTCTGGCCGCCGGTCTGGCGAATCTAGACCGCGACCGTGCCGCCATGAAAGAGTCCATCGAGGACACGGGGCGGCATGTCGTACATGAACTTGAGCGCTACCTGGATACGCTGGGCACCATCGCAGCCATCACGCCGCTATTGGGATTGTTGGGCACCGTCATCGGCATGGTGAAGGTGTTCACGGCCATCACGGCCGCGGGCGTCGGCAACCCGGCTGTGCTCGCCGGTGGCATCTCCGAAGCGCTGATCACGACAGCCGCCGGCTTGACCGTGGCGATTCCCGCATTGATTGGTTACCGCTACGCGCGCAACCGTGTCGACGGGCTCGTCGTGCAGATGGAAAAAGAGGCGCTCAAGCTCATCGAGGCCATCGGTCGACGCAAGGACCCGGGCGAGGCTGAGGGATGAACCTCATCACGCGCCCGCGTGAGGAGCCGCAGGTCAATTTGACCTCGCTCATCGATGTCGTCTTGCTGTTACTCGTGTTCTTCATGGTGACGACGAGTTTCGTGCGCGAGTCGAGCGTCAGCGTGCAGCTACCCGAGGCGAGTCCTGAGCCCACGGCGAGCGTCGACGACAACCGTCTTGAGATCACGATCACCGCCAGCGGCGACTACTATGTCGACAACCGCCCGCTGATCAACAAACAACGCCAGACACTGACACGCGCGCTTGAACAGGTCGCCTCCGGTCGCCAGGGTCTGGCGCTGACAATCGTCGCCGACGCTGATGCCAGTCACCAGTCCGTGATCACGGCCATGGATGTCGCGGGCAAGCTCGGCTTCACGTCGATCAGTATCGCCACGCTTCAGCCCTCGAATGACTGAGCAGGCCCTCGCGGCCCCTGCGGCCGCCAGTGAATCGGGTGTTGGCGCCGTGTACCGGCGTGTGCTCGGATACTCGGCGCGCTACTGGCCGATGTTCCTCATCGCCGCGTTCGGCATGGTGGTCACGGCCATGGTCGAGGCAGGTCTCGCACTCATGATGAAACCGCTCACCGACGAAGCACTCGTGGGTGAGACGGGTGGTGTCGCCGCGTGGATGGCGGTGGCCTTCGTGGGTATTTTCTTCGCGCGCGGACTCGCGGGGTTCATGTCGGAGTACGCCCTCGGCTGGATCGGGCGCAACGTGATCACAGAGCTGCGAAGCGACGTGTTCCGTAAGTACTTGCGGTTGCCATCGCAGTTTTTCGACGAGCGCTCGTCGGGACCTTTGCTGTCGCTCATGACCTACAACATTGAGATGATCGCGGAGTCGGCGACCAACGTCGTCACCATTGTCATTCGCGACACGCTCAAGCTGTTCTCGCTCATCGGCGTCATGCTCTATACGAGCCTGAAGCTGTCGGCGTTTGTTGCCATCGTGTTGCCGCTGATTGCCTGGCTTGTACGGATCCTTGGCCGCACGTTCCGCCGCTATTCGTCGCGCATTCAAAATTCGATCGGTGATGTCACGCAGGTCACCGAAGAGGTGGTCCAGGGGCATCGCGTGGTCAAGATCTTTGGGGGGCAGGACTACGAGCGGGACCGCTTTGATCGCACCAATACGTCCAACCGCGCGCTCAACATGAAGCTTGTGTTTGCGAAGGCCGCTGGCGTCGCGGTCACACAAATCCTGTTTGCGTTCGGCGTTGCGGGCGTCGTCTGGATGGCCAGCCGGGAGTCGGCCGCCGGCAACCTGAGCCCGGGCACCTTTGTGGCATTTATCTCGGCACTGATCCTGTTGCTGCCACCCATTCGCAAGCTCACCAACATCAACGCGGCGATTCAGCGCGGCATCGCCGCCGCCCAAAGCGTGTTCGATATTCTGGATCGCCCTGACGAACGTGATACGGGGACGACGGCCGTTGAGCGCGCGCGCGGCGAGATCGCGTTCGAGGATGTGTCGTTCTCCTATGGCCGCGAAGCGGAGAATCTGCCTGTATTGCGCGACGTGTCGGTGAGCGTGGCGCCCGGAGAGACGCTCGCCATTGTAGGACGCAGTGGCAGTGGTAAGTCGACCCTCGTCAGCCTGCTGCCTCGGTTTTACGACGACCACGAAGGCAGCATTCTGCTCGACGGGGTTCCCATCGATGACTACCGCATCGACGCGCTGCGCGACCAGATCAGCCTCGTGAGTCAGGACGTCGTGCTCTTCAATGACACGATCGCGCGCAACTTGGCTTACGGCGCACTTGGCGATGTCACAGAAGCCGAGATCCTGGCGGCGGCCGAGGCGGCCCACGTCATGGAGTTTGCCAGCGAGTTGCCTGTCGGGCTCGAGACAATCGTTGGCGATCGCGGCGTGTTGTTGTCGGGTGGTCAGCGTCAGCGTATTGCCATTGCGCGCGCGCTACTCAAGAACGCGCCAGTCTTGATTCTCGACGAAGCCACCTCGGCGCTAGACACGGAGTCGGAGCGTCGCATTCAGGCCGCGCTTGAGGCACTCATGCGCGAACGCACGACGCTGGTCATCGCGCACCGACTGTCTACGGTCGAGCGCGCCGACCGCATTATCGTGCTTGATGAGGGTCGCATTATCGAGCAGGGCAACCACGAGAGCCTGTTGGCGGCGGGTGGTCACTATGCCTCGCTGTACCACATGCAGTTCTCCGACAATGGCAGCTGAGCATGGCGGCTGGTTGCAGCGGGTCTGGTATGGAAAGGCGCCGGGCGGCTTTCTGCTCTGGCCGCTTGAGTGGCTGTTTCGCGGGCTTGCCGCATTGCGGCGCGCCGCGTTTCGCATGGGGCTTGCGGATACGCGTTGGGTATCTGCGCCCGTGATCGTGGTGGGCAATATCAGTGTCGGTGGCAGCGGCAAGACGCCGCTTGTGGGCTGGCTCGGGCGCGCGGCGCGCGAGGCCGGCTGGCAGCCCGCGATCGTGTCGCGCGGTTACGGTGGCACCGAACCCCTGGAGCCACTGGCCGTAACCTCGGAGACAGCTGCTGCGGTGTCGGGTGACGAGCCGCTCATGCTCGCGCGCGACACGGGCTTGCCCGTATTTGTGTCGCGCGATCGCTACGCGGCAGCCGCACAGGCCGTGGCCCAGGGGGCCGACCTTGTGATTGCCGATGACGGTTTGCAGCACTATGGGCTGGGGCGCGACGCCGAAGTGGTTGTTGTTGACGCGACGCATGGGCACGGCAATGGGCATTGCCTGCCTGCGGGGCCCTTGCGAGAGCCCGCGTCGCGGCTGGCGCAGGCGGATCTGGTCGTGCGCTCGAATGGCGAGGGTGGGACATCGTATCGGCTGGCGATTGCTGAGGCCGTCAATCTCGAAACGGGCGAGCGTCGGCCGCTCACGTCGTTTGCGGGCGCTGCCGTGCACGTGGTCGCGGGCATCGGTCACCCCGCACGGTTTCACGCGGCGCTGGAAGCTTTCGGGATGACGGTGCAACCCATTGCTGTGCCCGACCACGGGCGACTTGAGGCGTCAGCCCTGTCACCCGACGATGCATCTCCCGTCTTAATGACGGCCAAGGACGCAGTGAAGTACACGGCGCTCACGGCGCGGCACTGGGTGGTGCCCGCGCGCGTCGATACGGACGGTGACACGGCGGCAGCGCTGCGCGGCTTGCTCGAGCTCGCGCGGGCACGCTTCAACGAGCGACAGGGCGGGTCCCATGAGTGACGCCTGGCACATCGTGATTCCGGCGCGGCTCGCCTCGACGCGCCTGCCCGACAAGGTGCTTGCGGATCTCGCGGGCAAGCCTGTGGTACAGCACGTCTGGGAGCGGGCGAGCGCCGCGGGCGCCGATTCGGTTCGAATCGCTACGGACAGTAAGCGTATCGCTGAGGTCTGCGAGGCCTTTGGTGCGCAGGTGGCGATGACGCGCGACGATCATCCGTCAGGAAGTGACCGGATCGCCGAGGTTGCTGCGGCGGCAGGCTGGAAGCGCGAGCGTATCGTCAACGTGCAGGGGGATGAGCCGTTCATTCCCGTGCCGGCGATCCGTCAAGTGGCGGACATGCTGGCCGAAGACACGGCTGCGGACATTGCGACACTCAGTGTGCCAATCGATGACGCTGAGCAATTTGCAGATCCAAACTGCGTCAAGGTCGTCGTGGACGGCCGAGGCGATGCGCTGTTGTTCAGTCGTGCACCGATACCGTACCCGCGTCACGACGCAGGCGTAGTCCCGCAACGGCATATCGGCATCTACGGTTATCGGGCCGACAGTCTGGCGCAGATGGTCGCAGCGGAGCCCTGTGCGCTCGAGCAAACAGAACGGCTGGAACAGCTGCGGGCGCTTTGGCTTGGCATGCGAATTCGAGTCGCGCAGGCCGTAGAGGCGCCACCGCCGGGGATCGATACCGAAGCCGATCTGGCTGCCGCGCGCGAGCGCGCGGCGGCCGACTAGATCAGCTCTCGTCGGCGTTGAGCGCCTCCTCAATGGCGCCCACGATGCTGTCGTCGTAAGGCTGCGTGCGCGCGCTAAACGTGGCGATAAACTCGCCGTCGCGACCGATCAGGTACTTGTGAAAATTCCAGCCGGGCTCGGTACCGGCTTCGTCAGCGAGTGCCTTGTAGAACGGGTGCGCGCTGTCGCCCTTGACCACGATTTTCTCGAACATCGGGAATTGAACGCCGTAGGTGAGGCGGCAGAACTCCTGGATCTCGGCCTCGGTGCCGGGCTCCTGGCCCATGAAGTCATTTGACGGAAAACCCAGCACAACCAGGCCACGCTCGCCGTATTCCTGGTAGAGCTTTTCCAGCCCGTCATACTGCGGCGTGTTGCCGCATTTTGAAGCCGTGTTGACGACAAGGATCACTTTGTCCTCGTAAGCCTCACAGAGCTGCTCCGTGTCGTCAGAGGCGAGTCGTTTGAAGTTCTGGTCAAGCAGGGCGCCCTCATCGCAGTCTGCTTTCGCGGGACCGGTTGCAAGCAAAAGGCCCGCTGTGAGGGTGAAGAGAATCGTTGCGAGTCGCATGTTCAAAGTCTCCTTGAGGCCATGACGCCTGCGGCACTACCCGTCTCGACGACGCGCGCCCAGGCGCGGGCAATCATGCCATCGTGTTCCATGATGCGCGCTGCCGCGTCATCGCGGTGATCAATTTCGTCTTGCCGAAAGGCTTGCAACTGTTCGCGCAGGGATTGCCAGTGTCGGTTGCCCTCGAGCATCTCGATTTGTGCCAGGTAGTGGTCGTCGACAAACGTCTCGACAGCTCGAATGGTCGCGAACACGGCGCGGCGGCCGAACAGCGCGGGCAGGGCGCCCAACAGCCAGCCCGCCAGTTTCCAAAGCGGCGTAAGGCGCGTATGCCAACGCTTTGGCATCCAGCGTTCGAAGAACGCGAGGTGCTTCTGCTCGGTCTCGAGATGCTCTTCGGCGAAAGCGCGGACGTCGTCGTCGCGGCTCACGGCGAGGATCCCTTTGTAGATCCAAACGGCGCCGGTTTCGCCGGCGTGATCGGAGCGCAGTTCACGCGCCACGCTCAGCGGCAGGTTTAGTTTGTCGAAGGCGGGAACCATGGGGGCAAGCCTCCACTCAAGTAACTGGAGGTTGGACGATACGTGGTTTCGAGCCGACTGTCTAAGTTAGATGGAGAGAAAACCTAGACAAATCATTAGAGTTTGACTGAATTTGGCATTTTTCTTAGTCAAAAAATCAACGAGCTGGCGCTGGGATCGCGTTGGCGATTTTCTCGCGACGGTCCCGGGACTCGCGGCGTTTGCAGACTTCCTGGATGGCGATCATGCGGGCTGCGGCAGGCGTCAGGTCGTCGCGCTCGAGCTCCTGGGCGCGGCGCCGGATCCACGCAATATCGATCTCAGTCATTTCCATGTTCGCAGCATACACCTGCGCGGCCGACGCTGGTAATGTCGACAGGGTCTGCTCGGCGGAAAATATCGAACACAAACAAAGTGATGCTCGGTTCATTCGACGCATCGCACGGGGGAGCAACGTGCCACTGCATCTCGTCAATGGCGATTCGGCGCGCGGCGCGGTCACCGCAGCCACAAAATCGGCAGAGGTCATCGCCTGTCGCGACGTCTTGTCCGTTGGTCCGCTGCGCACTGGCATGCCGCCAGCGCGTTTTGCGGCCTTGCGAAACGACTTCTGGCAGACCGTGTTTGGAGCGGAGCCCCTGCCGCACAGCACGCGACTGGCGCAGGTGCTGGATCGCTGCCGCTACGCGGCGCAAACAGACGGACTCATTATTTGGGTGGGCGCCGCCGCCAGCGATCAATGCATGCTGGCCTGGGTGCTCGATGCGCTCTGCAGCGACCGCGACCAGGGCAAGGTGCTGCTCGTGGATCTTGCCGCCGGTGGCAATGGGGTTCGTGGCCCGGCCGAGTTTACGCCAGAGGCTTTGGCCGCCTGTGCGGCGCCCGAAGCGGTTCGGGAGCAGGACTGGCAGGCTTACGCTGAGGCCTGGCGTGCGTTGACGTCGGAGACGCCTGAGTCGTGGCCCGCCTTGGCCGGTAAGCGTCGTACGCCTGCGGCTTTGGCAGCGGCACTGCGCATCATGATGCGCCGTTTCCCGGATCGGGCGCGCGGCCTGTCGCGTCTCGACGAGAAGTTGCTGACCGCGCTGGTGGGCGGCCCGGCAAGCCATATCGATGTTTTGCGTTTTGCAATGCGCACAGGTGACGCCGACTGGCGTGATGTCGACTACGACACGGTGGGCGACAAGTACTTGAGCTGGCGTCTGGCGCGTATGTCCAACACGGCACTTGCATCGCCATTGGTCGCGGGCGATCTCGACGCGATGTCACTGACCGACGCCGGTCGCGATGTCCTTGCAGGTCGCGCGAGCGCGGTCGCGCTCAACGGTGTTGATGATGACGTCGGCGGCGTGTCGCTACGCAACGGCGGCCCCGTCTGGCTGCGCGATGCAGACCGCGTGCTGAAGGCCTCGTGAAGTGCTAGCGTTGGCGCTGCCCGTTCAGGGCGCGTATCGACTCAAGAGTATGGGAGCCTCGCTGCGTGTTTGGCAGGAAGCAGAAAGACGTCGCCGATGTGGCCGTGCTGTTCGTGTGCATGGGCAACATTTGTCGCTCACCCACAGCCGAAGCAGTGTTTCGCTCGCAGGTTGATGCCGCCGGGCTCAGCGCGCGCATTCGTATCGATTCTGCGGGGACGCACGCGTATCACGTTGGCAGTTCACCCGATCAGCGCTCACAGGAAACGGCTGCAGGGCGGGGCATCTCGATGGCCGGGCAGCGTGCTCGGCGTGTCCGAGTCGAGGACTTCGCGGAGTTCGACTACATCGTGGCCATGGACGCTGACAACCTGTCGATCCTCTCAGACCTCGAGCCAGACGCAGCGCGCGCCACGTTGTCGCTGATGCTCGATCACCACCCCGAGCCGCCGTTTCGCGAGGTGCCCGACCCGTACTACGGCGGCACTCGCGGCTTCGAGCAGGTGTTCGATCTCGTGGACGCGGCGTCGGCGGGATTGTTGGATCAGATCAACACGCGGCTCGAGGCCGCGCGCGAATCCCAGTCTGACGCGTAGCGACTAGTCGTCGTTGCTGGACCAGACCGTGTAGGTCTTGTCCTTGTCGCTCGACGGCGCACTTTCCCAGGGCAGCAGCTGCGGTCGATCACCGCCCGACGGCTTGTCTGACGCTTGCGGTTTGGGCTTGTCAGCCTTCGGCGCGGGCTTAGCTTCGCCGCCACCGGCGTCACCGTTGCTGCGCGCCGCCGCGGGTTTCTCGGCCTTGGGCTGAGCCGGTTTGTCAGCGTTTGCCTTTGGCGCTGGCGCCTGGTTGTCCGCACGCGGCTCGCGTTTCGGTTCCTGAGCTGGCTTGTTCTCGGGTTTGGCTTCCGCTTTCGGGGCCTGCGCCGCACGTTCGCCCGAGTCTTTGCGCGGGCGTTCGCCACGCGGTTTCGCGTCTTTCGCGTTGTCGGCGCCGTTACTGGTCTCCGCCTTTGGCGCAGCGGCGTCGTTACGACGCGGCTGCTCCGTCTTTTGGGGTGCTGCCTCCGCCGTCGGCTTCTCTTGCGACTGCTGCTCTGGCTTGCGCTCCTGCTGCTGCGCCGCGTTCTCGCCGCCTTGTCCTTCAGCGTTCTGCGACTTGCGCCGACGACCGCCGCGCGAGCGCCGGCGCCGCTTGCGCTGACCGCCCTCGGCATCCGCGTCTGCGTTGGTCTGCTTCGCATTCTGCTGCTGTTGTTGCTGCTGGTTGCCGCGACCCTTGGCCTGTTCTTTCTTCTCGGTTTCGGCCTCGTCACGGCGGCGACTGCGCTGCTTGCGTTCGCCTTGCTTGGACTGTTGTTGCTGCTTGCGCTCGTCCTGCTGCTTGCCGCGACGGGTATTGCGGCCGCTGTCCTTGCGGCTGTCTTTGCCTTGTTGCTTCTTGGCCTGCTGCTGCTTGCCGCGCGACTTGCGTTCGGCTTGCTTCTTGGCGCGACGTTCCGCGTCGCGCTTCTTGCGCTCGAGGCGTTCGCGCTCTTTGCGCTTTTTCTCGATCTCGACGGGGTCGGGCTCGCCGAACAGCCAGTACCAGATGCGTACAAAAATGCCCGGGCGCGGGCCCGTTGCCACGGCCGATTGCTGCTGCAGGCGACGCGGCGTCGGCGCGGGCGTTGCCGGCGTTGCGATCTGGACGGCAGCCTTTTCAGGTTCGACCTTCTCGCCACCCCATTCGGTGGTTTCTTCGGGTTCTTCCGTGGCGGCCAGCTCGTTGCTCGCACCCGTATTCTCAGGCAGGTCGACCTGGTCGTCGCGAACGCGACGGATCTCGTAGTTGGGCGTCTCGAAATTCGCGTTGGCGACAAGGATCACTTGCGTCTTGTTGCGAGACTCGAGCTTCTGCACACCCTCACGTTTTTCGTTGAGCAGGTAGGTCGCAATGTCAGGCGGCAGCTGCGCGATGACTTTTGACGTGCGTTCCTTGCGGGCTTCTTCACCAAGCACGCGCAGGATCGCGAGTGCCAGCGACTCGACGGTGCGGAAGTGGCCCATGCCGTTACAGCGGGGGCAGGTGACGTGCGCCGACTCACCCAGCGACGGGCTGAGGCGCTGGCGCGACATTTCAAGCAGACCGAAACGCGAGATCTTGCCGATCTGGATGCGCGCGCGGTCGGCGCGCACAGCGCCGCGCAAACGGTTTTCCACTTCGCGCTGGTTCTTCGAGCTCGACATATCAATGAAGTCGATAACGACGAGACCACCGAGGTCGCGCAGGCGCAGCTGACGCGCCACTTCATCGGCGGCTTCGAGGTTGGTATTGAACGCCGTGGCTTCAATGTCTGAGCCCTTGGTCGCACGCGCGGAGTTGATGTCGACCGCGATCAGCGCCTCGGTGATGTCGATCACGATGCTGCCACCGGAAGGCAGGCGCACCTCGTGCGCAAACGCGGTCTCGATCTGCGATTCGATCTGGTAACGCGTGAACAGCGGCACGCTGTCCTGGTAGCGCTTGAGCTTGCCCGCGTTGTGGGGCATCACGCTTTCCATGAACTCGCGCGCCTCTTCATAAGGCTTCTCGGCGTCGATCAGGATCTCGCCGATGTCGTTCGAGAGGTAGTCGCGCATTGAGCGAATGACAGCATTCGATTCCTGGTAGATCAGGAACGGTGACGACTTCTCGACGACGACCTTCAGGATCGCGTCCCAGACCTTGAAAAGGTTGTCCAGGTCCCACTGCAGTTCTTCGGGTGTGCGGTCGATGCCGGCCGTGCGCACGATGATGCTCATGCCGTCCGGAATCTCGAGCTCGGAGAGTGCTTCGCGAATTTCTTCCCGGTCCTCACCCGTGATGCGGCGAGACACGCCACCGGACTTCGGCTTGTTGGGCTTTAAGACCAGGAAGCGACCGGCCAGGCTCACGTAGGTCGTAAGCGCCGCACCTTTGTTGCCCCGTTCTTCCTTCTCGATCTGGACGACGATGTCCTGGCCCTCTTTGAGGACCTCCTTGATCGAAGGCTTGTTCTTGTCGGACGGCTGGCGAACGTAGTATTCGGGCGAGATGTCCTTGAACGGCAGGAAGCCGTGACGTTCGGCGCCGTAATCGATGAAGGCCGCTTCGAGGCTGGGCTCGATGCGTGTAATACGGCCTTTGTAGATGTTGGCCTTTTTACGGGCCTGGGATGGCGCCTCGATGTTGAGGTCGTAAAGACGCTGGCCATCGACCAGCGCCATGCGCAACTCTTCTTCCTGAGTCGCGTTGATCAGCATTCTTTTCATGGGGTGGGGAAATCCGTAGGTGTGCGGGCGTCTGGCCTGCCGACACCGAACGGGCCGCAACCGAGGCTGCGGTCGGTCGCAGCCGCACACATGACACTGCACGACCGATGAAGGGCGCGAACAGTGTTTCACCGAGCGCCGCCAAGGCGCCGAGGATGTATGCGATCAGGACCATTGTGCTTCTTTGTGGGCGCGAGGCGCCTTTGAAGTCCGTTCGGGCGGGCCCGGTTGCACCGGGGCCATTCGCCTATGCTGGTCGCGTGGCACAGGGCGACGCGGCCGGGTTGAACATCGGGCCAGACCGCGCCGGAGCGCCGGCAGCCCGTGAGCATTCGTTGTGCGTGTGCCCGGTTCATAAACAGCTCTGACGCCTCGGACCAAAGTCCGGGGCTTAAAGCCTAGGAACCGGGCGTGGGCTCCGATGAGCCCGCGATGCACACAGCAAGCGTCGGCACAGCCGACGTGCTTAGGGGATAATATAGCAAGGCGCGTCGCCGCAGCAATCGAATAAGTCATTGTCCAAGAAAGAGAACACGCATTCCGGCGTGCGCCACGTGCGCATCGGTCCAGACGCAGATGGTCAGCGCATAGACAACTTTCTGGCCTCAGAACTGCCCGGCGTGCCCAAGGGCCGAATCTACCGGATGCTGCGCAAGGGCGAAGTCCGCATCAATAAGGGACGCGTTCGGCCCACCTCGCGGGTCCGTGAGGGCGACGATGTGCGCATTCCGCCCGTCTCGCTTGAGGTGCGCCAACAGCCTGCCGTGCCGCGCGGTTTGCAGGCCCAGCTCGAGGCCGCGGTCCTGTTCGAGGACCGTGATTTGCTCGTCATCGACAAGCCTGCCGGTGTTGCCGTGCACGGCGGCAGTGGTGTTTCTCTTGGCTGTGTCGAGGCGCTGCGCGCGATGCGCGATGACTGGCAGGAACTCGGGCTCGCGCACCGGCTCGACCGCGAGACCAGCGGGGTGCTCGTACTTGCGAAACGGCGTAGCGCGCTGCGTCGCCTGCACGCGGCATTTCGAGAGGACCGCGTGAGCAAAGTCTACGAGGCGCTCGTCGACCGGCACTGGGACCACGGCAACATGGCGATCGATGCACCCCTGCAGGTGCACACCCGGCGGGGCGGTGAGCGACACGTCACTGTTGACGCGGGCGGCAAGCCTTCCGTGACCGAAGTTCAGCGCGTGGACTCATGCCGTGACGCCTCGCTCATGGTGGCGCGACCACTCACAGGCCGCACGCACCAGATCCGCATACACCTGCAACACATGGGCCACCCGATTGTGGGCGATGCGCGTTACGGGGATCCCGAGCGCAACGACTGGCACGCCAAGCGCGGACTCAAACGCCTGTTCCTGCACGCGCAATCGATTGCTTTTGATTTCGGGGACGGCAATGAACGCCTGTTTACGGCCCCACTGCCTGAGCCGCTCTCCACCTACGCGCAGCGACTGTTCAGTTCCGGCGGCAAGCGCTAGCCGGGTTCGGGCAGTGCCGCAAATCCCGCGGCACGCAGCGCTTCTGCGACGAAAATCAACGGCAAGCCAATCAGTGCTGTGGGGTCTTCGCTGGCCACGCGGCGAAACAGGCTGATGCCCGCCTGCTCCACCTTGAAGCCGCCCGCGCATTGCCAGGGTTCGTCGGCCCTGACGTAGCGCACCACGTCCTCGCGCTGCAGGGTGCGGAAGGCGACTGTGGTGTGGTCCAGATGAACTCGGGGCGCCTCGAAATCGTCGTCGAGGATGATCACTGCGGTGTAGAAGTGCACTTCCTGCCCTGACAAACCGAGCAGCATCTCGGTGTTGTTCGCCGCGTCTCCGGGTTTGCCCAGGATGCGCCCGGCGCACTCGGCGACCTGATCGGAGCCAATCAAGGTCATCGAACCAGTGGGCGCGCCCAGCCTGTGCCAGACCGCTTCTGCTTTCTCCCGGGCCAGGCGTTGGGACAGCGCGCGCGGCGGCTCGCCGGGTAGTGGCGTTTCGTCAATATCGGCGGGTTCCACGTCGAAGCGGCTCGCGATGCGGGCCAGCAGCGCCCGTCGCCCCGCCGACGCGGAGGCCAGCACAAGTCGTTTCTTGGGGCTTTGGCTCGCTGTGTCGGGCATCCCGGAGGGCTCCTTGGTAGGACAACTAAGCGTCTATTTTAGCGTTGTTTTTCTTTGACATGACCTCATCGGCCTCTTATCCTTCGCCGGCTATGGCCAGTCAGGCAGCAAACGCAGTCGCCACGGTGGTGCTCAGCGAAGCTGCCGAGCGCCAGGAGCAGGTCTCGGTGTACTACGGTGCCGCCGAGCTGCCGCGGCTTGCCGCACTTGTCGACGAAGCGGCCAAAGACGCGGTCGGCGGCGAGGCCATCGCACCCAGTGTGCGTGCGGTGTTGTCGTTCTCACAGCACGAGGCGCCTAGCTTCGTTGCGGTCTCGGTTCACATCGAAGGCGTCTACACCTTGCCGTGTCAGCGCTGCCTCGAGCTGGTCGCCGTGAACGTGAAGATCGACCATCAGCTGGCGGTGGGTGACGGGCTCGATGACGCGGTGCTCGAAGCGCTAGAGGCCGATTTTGAACGATGGGACCACGAGGGCGACACACTCGCGCTCGCGGAACTGGTAGACGAGCTGGTGATGCTCGACCTGCCACTGGTCGTTGCGCACGCGACTCTTGAGGACTGTGGTCCCTTGGCGCAGCAATTGGCGGGCGATGAGGTGGCGGCAGTGAGCCAGCGACCCTTTGCGGGGTTGCAGGCACTCATGGCCGACAGGGACAAACAGGACAACTGAGGTGGGCACGGCGTGCCCGCCGCGACGAAAACCGGAGAACCGACATGGCAGTACAGAAAAGCAAGCGCACGCCCTCGACGCGCGGCGCACGTCGTGGACACGACAAGCTCAGCAAGAAGACGCTCTCTATCGAGCCTACGACGGGTGAAACGCACCTGCGCCACCACGTGAGCCCCGACGGCTTCTACCGCGGCCAGCAGGTGATCGCGGATACCGCCGTCGAGTCTGACGACGAGTAAGCGGGGTACGGCCCTGCCCAACCGGGTGGGGCGCCCGCACTAACGGACGCGTTCGAGGCGCTCCGACTTGGCACCGCACGCCCGCGCGTCGATTGACGCGTCGAGACCGGTCCGACTGGCCCTGGATGCCATGAGTGGCGACAAGGGGCCATCGGTCGTGGTCGCGGCTGCCCGCACCATTACCCAACGCCACCGTCACGTCTCGCTCGACCTTGTCGGCGACCAGCGCGTGCTCGGCGACTTGCTCGGTGATCAGCCCGAGCGCATCGACATCGTGCATGCGGACCAGGTCGTCACCATGGACGAGCCGCCTGCTGACGCACTGCGGCGCAAGAAGCAGTCGTCGATGCGCATTGCCATCAATCGCGTTAAGGACGGCGAAGCCGCCGCCTGCGTGAGCGCGGGCAACACCGGCGCACTCATGGCCACGGCCAAATTCGTTCTCAAGACGGTCAGCGACATTGAGCGGCCGGCCATCATGGCCGAATTGCCGTCGATGGCCGGTGGCGTCTACCTGCTCGACGTGGGTGCCAACGCCAGTTGTTCGGCCGGCCAGCTCTACCAGTTTGCGGTGATGGGCAGTGTTGTCGCCGCCAATCTTTCGGGAAGCGACGCACCCCGCATCGCGCTGCTCAACATCGGCCAGGAAGACATCAAGGGTAATCAGGTCGTGCGCGAGGCCGCGGCACTCATCGAGGCCAGTGGCCTCAACTACGTGGGCTTCGTCGAAGGGGACGCCGTCTGCCAGGGTGGGGTCGACGTCGTCGTCACTGATGGCTTCACGGGCAACGTGGCGCTGAAGACGATGGAAGGAACGGCGACGCTGATCACGCATTTCCTGCGCCAGTCGTTCTTGCGCTCGCTTTGGTCGCGCCTGCAGGCGCTCGTTGCGCGGCCTTCGCTGAATCACTTACGCGCCACGCTCGACCCCAGGGCCTATAATGGCGCCAGCTTCGTGGGCTTGAACGGCATCGTCATCAAGAGCCACGGTGGGGCAGACGCGGTCGCTTTCGAACATGCGATCGAGACGGCGTTGCTCGAAGTGCAGGACAATGTGCCCGCGGGAATCGCCCGTTGGCTCTCGAACGAGGCAGCTTGATGTACGCACGAATCGCCGGAACTGGCAGCTACGCACCCGAGAAGGTGCTGACCAACGCCGATCTCGAAAAGATGGTCGAGACGAGCGACGAGTGGATTCGTTCGCGCACGGGGATCGAACGGCGCTGCATTGCGGCAGACGATGAATTCACCTCGACGCTGGCCATGAACGCGGCGCGTAATGCCATGGACATGGCCGGGGTGTCGCCCGAGGAGATCGATTTCCTCGTCGTCGGCACGACGACACCCGACGTGGTGTTCCCGAACGTGGGCTGCCTGATCCAGGAAGATCTGGGCATTCCGGCTTGCCCCTCATTCAGCGTCGAGGCGGCCTGCACGGGCTTTATCTACGGCTTGAGTCTCGCCGATCAGTACATGCGTAACGGCCAGGCGAAGTGCGCGCTCGTCATTGGTGCTGAGACGCTCTCGCGCGTCACGGACTGGAATGACCGCAACACCTGCGTGTTGTTTGGTGATGGTGCGGGCGCTGTGGTGCTCAAGGCCGACGACAAGCCCGGCATCGTGTCGACGCACCTCGGCGCCGATGGGCGTTACCGCCACCTGCTCAAAATGGACGCGGGTCCGTCCAAGCACTTGAGCGATGTGGTGAAGGGTGAAGCCTTCATCCAGATGGCTGGCAACGAAGTGTTCAAGGTGGCCGTGAAGACGCTCGAGCGCATCGTTGATGTGACGCTCGAGGCCAACAACATCGAAAAAGAAGCCATCGATTGGCTGATCCCGCACCAGGCCAATATCCGCATCATCCAGGCGACGGCCAAGCGCCTCGGTATGTCGATGGATCAGGTCGTGCAGACCGTGCAGGATTACGGCAATACCTCGGCGGCATCGGTGCCCATGGCGCTCGACGTCGCGGTGCGCGACGGCCGCGTCAAGCCGGGCCAGCTTTTGCTGCTCGAAGCCTTCGGCGGCGGTTTCACCTGGGGCTCGGCACTCGTCCGGTTTTAAGGTCGGGTTGACGCCAGCGCGCAGCCGGCGGCAGGCTCAGAGCATCACACATCAGGGGTGCCCGACATGCCCGCTTACATGATCGTCACTGCGGTCGTTCACGACCGCGATCGTTTCCTTGCCGACTACGGCGCGCCCGCAGGCGCACTCGTAGAAAAGTTCGGCGGGCGCTATCTACTACGTGGTCCCGGTGCCGAGAGCCTGGAGGGTGACTTTGGCGACGGCGCGGGCATGGTCATTTCGGAATGGCCCGACAAGGCGGCCGCGCGACGATTCTGGGATTCCCCCGAATACGCGGCACTCAAGAAAAAGCGCGAAGCCCTCGCCGACTGTCAGGTGTTGTTGATCGAGGCGCCGAGCCTCACGGGCTGACGCGTCTAGATCAGCGGGCGCTCGGGCAGCCCCGAACGGTCGGTCTTGCTGCGCCGTGACATGCGGCCGTGCAGCGCCCAACGCCGTTTCTCGAGCCGCTGCTCGCGAATATCGGTTGGTACCGTCTTGAGCAGGCTTGCGCGGTAGCGCGTGAAGTCGCGGTAGGCTTCGATGACGTGTTTGAGCTCCATAAGGAGCAGCTCGATCATGATTGCATCGTCAAGCAAACCCAGGCCGGGCACGTCGTCGGGAATCAGGTCATCGGGATCGCAGAAGTAGACGAGGGCGGCGAGAATTTTCTCGCGCTCGCGTTTGGGCAGCGCCCAGTCCTGATCCTCGAGCATATCGACCATCGCCTCGAGCCGCGGCACGCGCTCGCGTACAAAGTCGGGCGCCTTGCGGGAGTCGAATTCGGCCAGCATGGTGCGGGCCGCATCGACGATGTCGACCTCGTCGGCACAGGCTATGGTCTGACGCGCGGCGTGCATGGCGCGACGCAGTGCATTGATATCCTTGCTCGAGATCTTGATCTTGACGACGATCGTCACGTTGGCGTTGTCCTTGCTGGCGGGCGCTCCGTTAGAATAGCGCGAAGGCTACGTCGCAAGATGGCAGGGGTCAACGAGATGCAGAGCATGAAGCGCAGACTGGTGCGGGGCGCAGGGGGGCTTTTGGCCCTGGCGAGCCTGACGGTTGCCGCGCGCGCCGAAGTCTTTCCGCTGCCACCCGAGGGCGACGATGTCATTGGCAGCGTTGCCGTCATCGAGAGCGTGGCCGAAGACACCTTTGTCGATATCGCACGGCGCCACGGGCTGGGTTACACGGAGCTGCGGCGGGCCAACCCCGATGTGGACCCCTGGTTGCCGGGCGCCGGTACGCGCATCGTCCTGCCCACACGGTTCGTGCTGCCTGACGCCCCGCGGCGTGGCGTGGTGCTCAACCTGCCCGAGTACCGGCTCTACTACTATCCGCCGGCCGTCGACGGAAAGCCGCGCACCGTGCACACCTACCCGATCAGCATCGGGCGCATGGACTGGGAGACGCCGCTGGGGTCGACGCGTGTCACGGCCAAGGCCGAGCGACCGACCTGGTACCCGCCGGCCTCGATCCGCGCTGAGCACGCCGCTGACGGCGACCCCTTGCCCGGTGTTGTGCCGCCGGGTCCCGACAATCCGCTCGGTAACCACGCGTTGCGACTCGGCTTGCCGGGCTATCTCATCCACGGCACGAACCGTCCCGCCGGCGTAGGCATGCGCGTAACACACGGTTGCATTCGCATGTTCCCCGAGGACATTGCGGTTTTGTTTGGCATGTTGCCCGTGGGTACACCCGTGAACATCGTCAACCAGCCCATCAAATTTGGCTGGGAGCAGGAACAGTTGTTCGTCGAGGCGCACGAGGTGCTCGCGCGCGTCGCGCCCGAGCCGGCTGAAGCCGCTGAAACAGAAGGTGAGGGCGAGGGCGAGGCTGCTGCCGAACGCGTGCCCGCCGATGCCGAGACGACCGTTGCGGCGGCTGAGGACGATGCACTGACCGTGATGACGCGCGCTTTCGTTGCGGCGACAGCGTCGCGAGAGGCCGTTGCGGACTGGGCCGCCATGGAATCGGCTGTGGATGAGGCGCGCGGCATTCCGACGGCGGTCGGGACACCGGCGCCCGAGCCGGCGCCGGAAATCCTGACCGTAATGGAGTAGCGCCGCGCTGCTGCGTTCAGGTCCTGTTTGTGGCCCGCTTTTGTCGGGCAATAAAAAACGCCGCGCTGGCAAGGCCACCGCGGCGTTTTTGTGGATGCGTCTAGCGCATCCTTGTCTTCGGTAACGCGTCCGTTACTTCGACATCGACTTCTGGAACATGCGCTCCAGACGTTCCGTGTTGGCATCAGCGGCCGACTGAGCCGAGTTTGCCTGTTGCAGGGCCTGGCTGGCCGTCGACTGCGCGCTGGCAGCCTGCTGTGAAGCACGGTCTGCTGCGGCACGCGCAGCTTCTGCAGCCGATTTGGCAGCAGCAGCGTCAGCTGCGGCAGCTTCGGCCGTGGCACGTACTTCGTCGATCGCGGTCGTGTTGGCACAACCGGATGCGAGCCCGATGACGAGCGCAGCTGCGCCGACTTTCAGAACGTTCTTGATCATTACGAGAAACCCCATTGGTTTTTGTACAAAACTGTGTTGCAACACTGTTGAACCACAGGCCCAAGCCTGAAGTCGGCGTAATGATGCCAGATATTATGTGGCGGGTTAAGAAATTTGCTGTCTCGCTTTGGCGACAAAAAAACACTGCAGAAGAAGGTAGTTGCGGGGCTTGTCACCAGCGTGTGCAGGTGGCGATTGCGGGCCGCGCGCAATGATGCCCTTGCGCTCCTGAAAGGCCTGTATATAATCACAGGTGCTGAATATCCATACAGGTGCGCGCCATGAATGAACTCACGCCCCGACAGTCGCAAATTCTCGAGCTGATCCAGGACTTCATCAGCGAGACGGGCATGCCGCCCACACGCGCCGAGATCGCACGCGAGCTGGGCTTCAAGTCGCCGAACGCGGCTGAGGAGCACCTGCGCGCCTTGCAGCGTAAGGGGGTCATTGAGCTCATACCGGGCACCTCACGCGGCATCCAGCTCAAGGACTCGCTGCGTGACCAGATCGGCCTGCCGCTCATCGGCCGTGTCGCTGCCGGTCACCCGATCCTGGCGCAGCAGAACATCGAAGCCCATTACCGTGTCGATCCGGCATTCTTCAGCCCCAAGCCGCACTATCTCCTGCGGGTACACGGCATGAGCATGAAAGACATCGGCATTCTCGACGGTGATCTTGTGGCCGTGCACCGCACGCCTGAGGTGCGTAGCCGCCAGGTGGTCGTGGCGCGCGTTGAAGACGAGGTCACGGTCAAACGTTATCGCCAGGAGGGCAGCACCGTCTGGCTGTTGCCTGAGAACGAAGACTTCGAGCCCATTGAGGTCGACCTCAAGGAACAGTCGCTGGTTATTGAGGGTGTCGTTGTTGGTGTCATTCGCGATGGCGTCCAGGTCCACTAGGTCCAGCCCGCCAGGGGCGGGTCGCGACACGAAAGAAACTCCGGAAGCTAACGCCGGGGTTTTTTTTTCCCCGGACGATGCCGAAGTCGGTGATGAGCCGGGTGTTGCACCTGGTCTGAACGGTCTGTCCCCCCTGTTCGAGCGCGCTGAGCTTTGGCGGGGCACAAACCTGCAGGTCAGTGGCGGCGCCACCTGCGCGACAGGGTACCCGCAGCTCGACGCCGTGCTGCCGGGTGGCGGCTGGCCTGTGACGGGCCTCACGGAGCTCATGAGCGGTACCCCGGGTGTGGGTGAGTTACGGCTGCTTATGCCTGCGCTGGCCGCTCTGGCGGCACGTCAGCCTGGCTGGGTGGTCTGGATTGCCCCGCCGTACCTGCCCAATGCCCCCGCGTTGCAGCAGTGGGGCCTGCCGCCCGAGCGTGTGCTGCTCATCCACCCGCGTTCGGCCGCCGACGCGGCCTGGGCTGCCGAGCAGGCGCTGGCTTCGGGCACCTGCATTGCTGTGTTGCTCTGGACGGACACGCTCGAGTCCGGGCGCGCCTTTGCCCCTGCGCGGCGGCGTGATCCCGCAGCGTTGTCGATGCAGCAGTTTAGTCGTCGGCTGCAGCTGGCCGCGGCCGCACACCAATGCTGGGCCGTGTTGCTGCGGGCCGCGACGGCGCGGCGTCAACCGTCAGCTGCGGCACTGCGGCTGTTCATCGAGGTTGAGTCGGGTCAGCGTAACCTGCACGTCGTGAAAGTGCGGGGCGGTAAGCCCACCGTCATCCCGGCCTTCGACGACGGTGTCGATGTGGGCGCGGCCATGTTGCACGAGGCGCTGGGCGCCGCTGACGACAACGGCGTGGCCTGAGTATGGTGCGCACGGCCCGCACCAATCCGCACCGCGACCTGTTCGCCGGCCTGGGGCCGCCGGCGCCACCCGCGCGACATCCCGAGACGGCGACCACCCCCCTGGTTGCCTCCGAGGTTGCTTCCGGGGTTGAGCCCGACAGCCGGCGGGTGCGCGCCCCGGTCTGGGTTTGTGTGCAGTTTCCGGGCCTGCCGCTGCAGGCCGTACGCGCCCAGTGCGAGCCGGGTGGTGGGCGTGCTCATGTGGTTGTCGACAACGACCGCCAGCGCACGGTCATCGCCCGGGACCGCGCCGCGCGTGGTGCAGGCATCGTGCCTGGCCAGCGACTCAAGGCGGCCATGGCACTGGCTTCCGATGCGACCATCATCGACCGCGATGTCGCGGCCGAGGCGGCGTTGCTCGAAGACATCGCGCGAGACCTCATCGCGTTCAGTGCCACGGTGTCGCTGGCGCCGCCCCAGGCCGTGCTTATCGAGGTGCGGGGCAGCCTGCGCCTGTTCGGTGGCATCGCGGCGTTGCTCGAGCGGCTCACGCAGCAGCTGCACACACGCGGCTGTCATCTGCGCTACAGCGTCGCGCCAACGGCGACGGCCGCCACCTGGTTGGCGCTGGCCGGTGCGGCGCCTGATCCCGATGAGGTGGTTGCTGACGGGGTGGCGGCGGGCAGCTACCTGCACGCGCTCAATGCACTCGACATCGGCGTTACCGGCTGGCCTTCCGATACCGTGGCGGCGTTGCGCGAGATGGGAGTGGCCACCATTGCCGACTGCCGACGTTTACCGCGCGCGGGTCTGGCACGACGCTTCGGACCTGCACCGCTGCACGCTCTGGCGCAGGCGTTCGGTGAACTACCCGAGGTGCGTCAGCACGTCGAGGCGCATCAGCAGTTCGAGTCCTTATTGCAGCTCGACGCCGAGATCGAGGCCGCGCCGCAGCTCCATCTCGCTTGCGAACGTCTGCTCGGCGAGCTCGAAGACTGGCTGCGGCGTCGGCAGGGCGCCGTTCGGCAGCTCGCCTTTTGCTTTCACGGCTGGCGCGGCCTGGCCGGTGTGCTCGACATCGCGCTCTCGGCGCCGGGCCACAGGCTCGCCGACTGGCAGCGCCTGCTAGCCGCACACCTTGAGCGCTGCACGCTGTCGCAACCGGCCGTGGCCGTGTCGCTGGCCGCGCAGATCAGCGATCCGTTGGGCGCCCGTTCCGCGGCGCTGGCGTTCGAGCCCGGTCAGGCGTCAGTGCCTGATGCGCCGGAGCTGCACGCGCTGCTGGACCGTCTTCAGGCGCGCTTGGGCGAGCGTTCTGTGCAGGCGCTGCGCCACGTCGCCGAGCACCGCCCCGAGTACGCCTCACGCACCGTGACACCGGATGCCGGCACCCACGCGGGCAACGCTTCCGGTGCGTCCCTGCCTGCGGCCTGGGTGTTGCGCGACGTGCCGGCCGGCGTGCTCGCGCTGCAGCGCGAGGCGGCATTGTTACTGCAACGGCCGCTGTGGCTCACGGGTCGACCTGTGGCTTTGACCACGGTCGCCGGGGTCCCCCATTTCGAAGGCGCACTGACGCTACGCCACGGTCCCGAGCGTATTGCCTCAGGTTGGTGGGAGAACGCGCAGGCGGGCGAGACCGACGTGGCTGACGACAACCGGGCGCGCGACTATTTCGTGGCTGAGAACCCGGCCGGGGTCCGACTCTGGATCTTCCGTGAGCGTATCGACGACACTGAGGTGCGCTGGCGGCTGCATGGCATCTTCGGCTGATGGCGGCCGGCTACGCCGAGCTGCACGCGCTCAGTAATTTCACATTCCTGCGCGGTGCCTCACACCCCGAGGAACTTATCGCGCAGGCTGATGCGCTCGGGTACACGGCACTGGCCATCACCGATGCCTGTTCGCTGTCGGGCATCGTGCGCGCGCACGCCGCGGCTAAGTCGGCATCGCTCAAACTCATCACGGGCGCCGAGTTTCAACTCGACGACGGTCCCCGGCTCGTGTTGCACGCGCTCTCGCGGCGCGGTTACGCAGGTTTATGCCGGCTTATCACCGCGGCCCGGCGTGCGGCACCCAAGGGCGACTACCGACTCACGGCGGGCATGGTTCAGGACATTGCGACCGGCGATGACGGGCGCGCGCTGACCGACTGCACGGCGCTATGGTTGCCCGGTAACGACTTCTCACTGGGCGATGACGCCGACTGGCTCACAGGGCTGTTCCCGGGTCGACTCTGGATTGCGGCCGAGCTGTTTCCCGACGGTCTGCACCGCCTGCGCCTCGAGGCGCTGCGTCGCACGAGTGCGCGCTATGGCTTGCCACTCGTCGCCGCGGGTGACGTGCACATGCATTGCCGCGAGCGTCGCGCACTGCAGGACACGCTGACAGCGATTCGACTCAAGACCACGGTGCACGAGGCCGGCTACGCACTGCACGCCAATGCCGAACGCCACCTGCGCCGGCGCGCTGTGCTCGAGGCCGTCTATCCGGCGCCGCTACTCGCCGAGACGCTGGCCATCGCCGAGCGCGTCGACTTCTCACTCGACGAGCTGGCCTATGAGTACCCGCGCGAGCTTGTGCCCGAACACGAGACCCCGGCCGGCTGGCTCGCGCGGCTGACCTGGCAGGGCGCGGCACGGCGCTGGCCCGACGGCGTGCCCGCGGGCACGCGTGCGCAGGTCGAGCACGAACTCGCGCTCATCGCGGAGCTCAACTACGAGCCGTACTTCCTGACTGTGCACGACATCGTCAACTGGGCGCGCGAGCACGCCATCCTTTGCCAGGGCCGTGGCTCGGCGGCCAACTCGGCCGTGTGCTTTTGCCTGGGCATCACCGAGGTCGATCCCGCGCGCCAGTCGACACTGTTCGAGCGCTTCATTTCCAAGGAGCGCAACGAGCCGCCTGACATCGATGTCGACTTCGAACATCAGCGTCGCGAAGAAGTGATCCAGTACATTTATTCGAAATACGGCCGGGATCGCGCGGCGCTGGCGGCCACGGTTATCTGTTACCGCCCGCGCAGTGCGATGCGCGACGTAGGTAAAGCGCTGGGCCTGGCTGATCTGCAGGTCGACCGGCTGGCGCGGAGCATGCAGTGGTGGGACGGCGATGTGGTCGATCCCGAGCGCGTGCGCGACGCGGGGCTCGACCCGCACAACCCACTCATCGCACGTCTGATCGGGCTCGTGAGCGCGCTCATTGGGTTTCCGCGCCACCTGTCACAGCACGTGGGCGGCTTCGTCATCAGCGAGGGTCGTCTCGATGCGCTCGTGCCTGTCGAAAACGCAAGCATGCCCGAGCGCACCGTGATCCAGTGGGAAAAGGACGACCTCGAGGCGCTGGGTTTGCTGAAGGTCGACGTGCTCGGGCTTGGCATGCTCAGTGCGATCCGTCGTTGCTTCGACCTCATCGCGGTGCATCACGACCGGCGCTACACACTGGCCACGGTGCCCGCCGAGGACCGCGCCACCTACGACATGATCTGCAAGGCCGACACGATGGGTGTGTTCCAGATCGAGTCGCGCGCGCAGATGAGCATGTTGCCGCGCCTTCGGCCCCGCAACTTCTACGACCTCGTCATCGAGGTTGCGATCATCCGCCCCGGGCCGATCCAGGGCGACATGGTGCACCCCTACCTGCGGCGGCGAAACGGCGAAGAACCCGTCACCTATCCGAGCCCCGAGGTCGAGGGTGTCCTCGAGCGTACGCTCGGCGTGCCTATCTTCCAGGAACAGGTTATGGAGCTGGCCGTGGTGGCAGCAGGCTTCAGCCCGGGCGAGGCCGACAGTTTGCGCCGTGCCATGGCCGCCTGGAAGCGTAAGGGTGGGCTTGGGCCGTTCGAGGAAAAGCTCAAGCGGGGCATGCATGAGCGCGGCTACAGTGAGCGGTTCGCGAACCAGATCTTCGAGCAGATCAAGGGCTTTGGTAACTACGGCTTCCCCGAATCGCACTCCGCGAGCTTCGCGCTGCTCGTGTATGTGTCGTGCTGGCTCAAGCGCCATTACCCAGCCGCGTTCATCTGTGCGCTCATCAATAGCCAACCCATGGGCTTCTACAGCGCCTCGCAGCTCACGCAAATGGTGCGTCGTAATCACGGCGTCGAAGTGCGGCCCGTGGACGTACGCCACAGCCACTGGGACTGCACGCTTGAGCCGCGCGATGAAGGCGGCCCTGCGCTGCGGCTGGGTCTACGACTCGTAAAGGGCTTCGGCGATGCCGCCGCGGAGCGACTGCAGCGCGTTCGTGAGGGGCAGGGCTTTCGCACGGTGCAGGAGATGGCCACACGCGCGCAGCTCAACCGCGCCGAGCTGGGCGCGCTGGCGGCTGCGAACGCTTTATCGCGACTGGCGGGTCACCGCCATCTCGCGCGCTGGCAGGTGGCCGGCGTCGAGCGTCAGGACGACCTGCTCAAGGGCATCGAGGTGCGCGAGGCGACGCCCATGCTGCGTGCGCCCAGCGAGGCGCAGGACATCGTCGCCGACTACCAGCACCTGGGTTTGACGCTGGGGCGTCATCCCATGGCGCTGTTGCGCTCACGCTTTGAAGGGCACGGGTTTCTGACGGCTGACGCGCTGGTGGACTGTGCTGATGGGCGGCCGGTGCAGGTCGCGGGCATCGTGGTCACACGACAGCGTCCCGGCAGTGCCAATGGCGTTAACTTCGTCACGCTCGAGGACGAAACAGGCTACATCAATCTCGTGATCTGGCAGGACCTGGCCGAAACGCAACGGCGCGTGCTCGTTGGCGCGCGTCTCATGGCGGCGGCAGGTGCCGTGCAGAAGCAGGGGGATGTGATTCACGTCGTGGCGCGGGAACTGAGCGACTACAACGGTCTGCTCGGCGAGTTGACGACCGTGTCGCGTGATTTTCACTGAGGGGCGCGGGCGCGCCGGGCGAGACGCTCAGTTGGCTTCGAGATCGTCGATGCCGAAGTCGTCGTCCTCATCGAGCAGACGGTTCAGTCGCTTTTCTTCGAGCAGCGCCTCGAGCCGGCGGCGTGCCGCCGCCCCGTCCTTACCGGGGTCTTTCGCCTGCTCGATGTCGGCGACAAGTTCCTCGACGTTGACTTCAACAGACATGCCGCCGACGTTGTCGCCGGCCTCAATGACAATGGTCTCAGAGAAGTCCTTGTCGTCTTCTCCGTCGTCGATGTCGTCTTCGGGTGTGTCGTTTTCTTCACTGATCATGCACGTCCCCAAGAGCGGCTCACAGTGTTGGGTTGTCGCGAATATAAACCCGTGCTTTGCGCGCGCGCAACTACGTTGTCGACAGATTGCGAACTGGCGCGTGGGCTAGCCCACAAGCTCGTTCATATTGAAGATCGGCAACAGGATCGCAAGCACGATGAGCAGCACGACAATGCCCATGATGACGATGATCAAGGGCTCAATAATGCTCATGAGCGCGGAGATCAGGCTGTCGGACTCGCGCTCCTGGTTGACGGCTGCCCGCTCGAGCATCTCGTCGAGCCGGCCGCTGGCTTCACCGCTGGAAATCAGGTGAATCGTCATGGGCGGAAACACGCCGCGCTCGCCAAGTGAACGGCTGATGGGCGCGCCTTCGCGAATGCGCACGGCAGCCTCGTCAACGGCTTCGCGCATCGGCACATTGGATATGACCTCGCCGGCAATACGCAGCGACTCGAGTACGGGGACGCCGCTGGCGGCGAGGATTGCCAAAGTGCGCATGAAGCGCGCCGTATTCAGTCCGCGCGTGAGCCGCCCGAAGACGGGCATGCGCAATTTCGCGGCGTGCCAGCGCTTCTTGGGCCCGGGTTGGGCCAGCAGCAGCCGGATTCCGATGAACGTCGCCACCGCACCAATAATCAGCAGCCACCACCAGGCTTGTACGAACTCACTGAGACCGATCAAGGCGCGCGTGAGGCCTGGCAATTGGTTGCCCGTCGAAACGAAGACGCTAACAATCTTCGGCACGACGTAGGACAGCATGAAGGCGACCACGGCCAGCGACATCAACACCAGCAGGATCGGGTAAACGAGCGCCGTCTTGGCCTTCTGCGACAGGTTCTGGCGGTTTTCGGTGTAGTCGGCCAGCCGGTCGAGCACGTTGTCCAGTTTGCCAGACTGTTCGCCGGCATCGATAGTGGCGCGGAACATGGCCGGGAAGGCCTGCGGAAACTCGGCCAGACTGCCCGCCAGTGAGTAGCCTTCGCGGACCCGGGCGCGCACGCCCATAATGATGCTGCGCGTTTTCGACTGCTCCGACTGGTCGGCAATAGCCTGCAGGGCTTCTTCAAGCGGCAGGCCTGCTTGGGACAGCGTTGCGAGCTGACGCGTGACCAGCGCGAGTTCGGCGCCAGACAGAGCGCGGCGGATGGTGACGCGCTTCTTGTCGTCGGTGCGCCCGCGCGTTGCCACGGGGTCGACGGACAGGGGCGTCAGTGACTGTTCGCGCAACGCGCCGCGCACGGCGCGCGCCGTGTCTCCCTCGAGCACCCCTTTGCGTTGCTTGCCGCGGGGGTCGAGTGCGATGTATTCGAAAGCGGCCACGACTCAGGCGTCTCGTGCGTCAGTCATCGCGCGTGACCCGCAACACCTCTTCGAGCGTCGTGATGCCCTGCAGCACCTTGGCGCGACCATCGTCGCGAATACTGGGGCCGCGTTCTCGTGCGTAGCGTTCGAGCTCATGCTCGCCCGAGCCGTCGTGAATCATTGTGCGCATCGTGTCATCGACGGTGACAAGTTCGTAGATGCCCGAGCGACCGCGGAACGCCATGGGGTCGTCGGCTGGCGGGCGGTACAGGGTCGGGCGTTGTTCGCGGCTGACGCGCAGCATGTCGCATTCGGCGTCGCTGGCTGGGTAGGGCTCGCAGCGCTCCGAATCGAGTGTGCGCACGAGTCGCTGAGACAGCACGCCGATGAGACTCGATGACAGCAGAAACGGCTCAACCCCCATGTCGCGCAGTCGGGTCACGGCGCCTACGGCTGTGTTGGTGTGCAGGGTGGAGAGAACAAGGTGGCCGGTGAGTGAAGCCTGGACCGCGATCTCTGCCGTTTCGAGGTCACGAATCTCACCGACCATCACCACGTCGGGGTCTTGCCGCAGAATGGCGCGGAGTCCGCGCGCAAAGGTCATGTCGACCTTGGTGTTGACCTGCGACTGACCGATGCCATCAATGTAGTACTCGATGGGGTCTTCGACGGTCATGATGTTGCGCGAGGCGTTGTTGATGCGCTCGAGTGCTGCGTACAGCGTCGTCGTCTTACCCGAACCCGTCGGGCCTGTCACCAGAATGATGCCGTGCGGCTTGTGGATGAGCGAGTCCATGTTGCGCTGGTCGTCGGCGCGCATGCCCAGCTGTGCGAGGTCCAGTCGACCAGCCTGTTTGTCGAGCAGACGCATCACGACGCGCTCGCCGTGCCCCGAAGGCATCGTCGACACGCGTACGTCGACAGCACGACCGGCAACGCGCAGCGAGATGCGACCGTCCTGCGGCAGACGCTTCTCGGCAATGTCGAGCTTTGACATGACCTTGATTCGAGACACGAGCAGGGGCGCGACGCCGCGCGCAGTCTGCAGTACTTCGCGCAGCACGCCGTCGATGCGCATCCGCACAATAAGCCGGTTCTCGTAGGGCTCGATGTGAATGTCCGAGGCGTTTTCTTTAATGGCTTCGGTGAGCAGCGCATTGATGAGGCGAATAATGGGCGCCTCGTCGTCCGCCTCGAGCAGGTCCGACTGTTCGGGCAGATCCTGCGCCAGCAAGAGCAGGTCTGTCTCTTCCTCGAACCCGTCCATCATCTGCATGGCGGGGCCCGTGCCACGCTCGTAAGTCTGCTGCAGTTCCGTGTCGAACTGCTCCTCACTCACGCGCTCGATGGTCAGCGTCTGACCCAGGAAGCGTTGTGCCTCAGCGAGGCTCGCGAGGCTGGCGCCGGCACGGTAGAGCAGGGCCTGGGGCACGCCGTCCTGCTCGCGCACGAGCAGGCCGTGGCGCTTGGCGAACGAGAACGGCAGCTGCGTCGTCGTCGCGACGTCCTCTTCCACGGCCAGCGCGTTGATCGTCTCGTCGTCTAACGTGTCTGTGGTGACCGCCATCGTGCCTGCCTCCGGCTTACTCGCCGCCGTTGTCTTCCTGCATGATATCGGCAGGCGGCTGTTTTGGTGCAGTCTCGCGGAGCTGCTCGTCGAGCGGCGGCAACGTTGGGCGCACCGCGTCTTTGAGTAAGGGTACCTGGCGATCGCCCTGCTGCAGGTTGCGCAGGTAGTTGTACTTCTCGCCCGTCACCCGCATCGAACCGATGCCGTCGAGCAGGATCTTGGGCTTGATGAAGACCATGAGGTTGGTCTTGATCTTCTCCGAGGTGCGCGAGCGGAACAGATTTCCGATGATCGGGATGCTGCCCAGCACGGGCACGCGCTGATCGGTCTCGAGCACCTGGTCGTCGATGAGGCCGCCCAGCACGAGAATGCCGCCGTCTTCCACAATGACCGAGGTCTCGATGAGACGGGTGTTCGTGATCAGGTCGACGGCGCCCGCGCTGGAGCTCAGGCTCGAGATCTCTTGCGTGATCTTGAGCAGGATCGTGCCGTCGCCCGTGATCTGCGGCGTGAGCTGCAGGTTGGTGCCGACCTGTTCCCGATTGACGGTCTGGAACGGGTTGACGGCACCCGCGTTGTTGCCGCCTGTGTTTGTGAACTGACCCGTGATGAACGGCACTTCCTGGCCGATCTCGATCTTCGCCTCTTCGTTATCCATTGTGACGATGACGGGCGTCGAGATGACGTTGGTATTGGCGTCGCCCTGCAGTGCGTTGAGGATCGCGGCAAAGCTGACCCCCGAGTCTGAGATCCGGCCGACGCCAAGCGTCACACCTTCAGCGATGGCGCCAGCCAGCGCAGCGGCGTCGTTACCTTCGCTGGCACCGGCCAGCGGCACGATGCGGCTGCCCGCCGAAGCAAAGTCGGTGACGCCCACGATGTTGTCGTCGTTACTGCCGTCGAGCGCCCAGGTCACGCCAAGTTGCGAGTCCTGGTTGATGTTGACCTCGACGATAAGCGCCTCCACAAGCACCTGCGCGCGGCGAATGTCGAGTTTGTCGACGACCGACATGATGGAACGCATCGAGGCGGGCGGGGCTGTGATGACGAGCCCATTGGTAATTTCATCGGCCCAGATGTTGACCTCGACGTCGGCATTAGCCGCTGTCTCCTGGCCTTCCGCACTTTGTACCTGACCCTGCAGCTTGCCTGCGAGGTCTTCAGCATTCGCGTACTTGAGATAGCGCACCTGGGTATCGCCACCGGCCTCGCGCGGCGTGTCGAGATGCGCGATCAGTGTCCGAATCTTGACGCGGTCGGCCGGCACGCCGCTGATGAGCACGCTGTTGGTGCGCGGCTCGGCCACGAGGTTGATGGGTGCGCTGGCACCGGCTTCGACGCGGTTGCCGCCGTTGAGTGCGTTGATCGTCGTGACAATGTCCGTGGCCGAGGCATAGGTGAGCTGCAATACCTCAACGTCTGCATCGACAGGGCGGTCAATCTGGCGCAGCAGGTAACGGATGCGATTCACGTTGCGCTGCGTGTCGCTGATGATCAGCGAATTCGAGCTGGCCTGCGCTGCCAGGTGGGCGTTGCTGGGTAGCAGGGGCCGCAAGACTGGGACAAGCTGGGCGGCTGACACGTTCTCGACGCGCAGCACCGTGGTGACTGTCTCATCGGCCAGCGCGCCTGTGACATTGGCTGGCGCCTGGCGCGCGTTGGCGTTCGGCACGATGCGTGTGACGCTGCCGGCTTCGATGGCGACGAAGTTGTTGACTTCGAGCAGCTGCAGGAAGGCCAGGTAGAACTCCTCGGCATCCATGGGCTCGCTGGCGATCAGGGTGACCTTTGCATTGACCCGCGGGTCGACGATGAAGGTGCGGCCTGTTGCCATTTGCACGGCATCGATGACCGCCTTGATGTCGGTCTCACGGTAGTTCGGCGTGATTTCTTCGATGCCTTGCGCCAGGACGCCCTGTGCGGTGGTCAGCGCAGTGGCAAGCGCCAGTGCTGCGACGATCAGGCGCTGCCGGGGCGCGCGTTGCGAATGGTTCATTGAGTGGCCTGGTCAGAAAAGTCGAGTGAGCTCGTGTCGAGCGTTAGATTTTGTTGTTGGCCGCCACGTTCAAGCGTGACGGAAATGCTCTGGGCGTTGCCCAGCTCACTAAATATGCGTGCGCCCTGCGATGGATTGTTGAGCGGTGTGCCGTTAATGGCGGTGACGATGTCGCCGGGACGCAGGCCGAGCTTGGCGAAGCTCTGCCGGTCAGAGCCTGGGTACAGGCGGTAGCCGCGCTGCTGCCCGCCCACGTAGTAGGGGCGGGGCGAGATGATCTGGGTGAATTGCGCCGCGTTCTCCGTGAGGACCTGGGTCATCGACGGGCCGCTGGCACGACGAATGCTGGTGCGGGAGCGGTTGGCCTGGGGGGCAATGCCCGCGAGTTCTTCGGGTTTCGGCAGTGCGAGGGATTCAAAGACGCCGCGCCCACGAGTCAGGATCACTTGCTCGCGCTCGACGCTGTACAGCGTCAGGCCGCTGCGTACCGTGTCGCCGATGGCAAAGACGCGCTCGTCACGCCCATCAGCGATGATCGCCAGGGCGTTCTCCTCGGAGCCCGCCGCAAGTGTGCCTTTGAGCGTTAACGGCTCCCGCGTAGGCGGCGCAGAAATGGGGCCCGTGATATCCGTGTCGTCAACAGGCGCATCCGGATCGGCGACGCCGAACAAATGCGCCGCGACGATCGATGTGACGTCCGTAGACGCGACCCGGGTCGTCGCTGAGTCATTGCTTGATGGCGCCAGTGCCACAGGCGGCGCTATGCTTGCATCGGCACGACTAGGCAGCAGCGCGACAACAAGCCCCGCGAGCTGCCAGGCGATTACGGCACCCAGCAGCAGCGCCGCGAGCCCGGGGCCACGTTGCTGCAATTTGGCCAGCCACGGTTGCTGACCCAGGCGCTGGAATCGGTCCAGCGCGTCCGCGCCACTCATCGCCATGATTCGGTTTCCGCCTCCAGACTGCGCTTGTACATGTCCGCGTTACCTTTATGGGTGTTATTAGTGCCTGGTGCAGGCCCGGATCCGCGCAGTCCCCGTCGCATGATACGGCAGTCCCAGCAGGCCGAACAAGCGTGCCCAAGCGTCTGAACAGCTTAGAATCCGGCGGTTTGGGTTGGTTCCGCTGGCTTGGTCAGTTGATTGACGTAAGCCCTTGCGTCGGGGCTCTTGTGACCCCATCTCCTGACCTCGGATACGGGTAACAGACACCACCTCTGGTCTTGTGGTATGAAACGAGTGAGTGTGAAAAACGGCATGAGCACGAGCAGGGCGATGGCAGAGCACGATCCCGACGAGCCGACCGGCCCCGACGAACACGTCGGCGACACCGGTACGGTCACAGAGGAAGCGCGGCCGAAACTCAAGAAACCACCGCTTTACCGGGTGGTGCTGCTCAACGACGACTACACCCCCATGGAGTTTGTCGTCCAGATCCTCGAGCAGGTGTTTTCGCACGACCGCGCGCTCGCCACGCGCATCATGCTCGAGGTCCACACGAAAGGAAAAGGCGTTTGCGGGGTCTTTACCTATGACGTTGCAGAAACCAAGGTCGCCCAAGTGACCAAAGCGGCAGAACAGCACCAGCACCCGTTGCTGTGCACGATGGAAGCCGACTGATGGCGCAAGCCACGACACGGAGAGCAAGATGCTGAACAGCGAATTGGAGTTCTGCCTCAACGAGGCATTCCAGTCAGCACGTGACCAGCGGCATGAGTTCATGACCGTTGAGCACCTGTTGCTCGCAATCCTCGATATCCCCGAGGTTTACGACCTGCTGCGCGCGCTTGAAGCCGATATCAATCGGCTGCGGCGCGAGCTCAACGAGGTTATTGGACAAACCACACCCCGGCTTGGCGAGGACGTCGATCAGGAAGTGCAGCCCACGCTGGGATTCCAGCGCGTGGTGCAGCGCGCCGTGTTCCACGTCCAGTCGAGCGGCAAGAAAGAGGTCACGGGCGTTAACATACTCGTGGCGATCTTCAGCGAGAAGCAGTCGCAGGCGGTGTATCTGCTCAACCTGCAGGACATCACGCGTCTCGATGTCGTCAACTACATCTCGCACGGCGTCAGCCGCGCTGGTGAGTACGGCGAAGAGGGCGAAGAGCTTGGCACCACGGGTGAGGGCGAAGAGGGCGAGGCACCGCGATCAGCACTCGACGAGTACGCCACAAATCTCAACAGTGAGGCCGAATCGGGCCGCATCGACCCGCTCATCGGGCGTACGCTCGAGGTTGAGCGCACGATCGAGATCCTTTGTCGCCGCCGCAAGAACAACCCGCTCTACGTGGGCGAGGCCGGCGTGGGCAAGACAGCCATTGCCGAAGGTCTGGCGCGGTTGATCGTTGAGGGCGACGTACCTGAAGTACTCGCCGACGCGACGATTTACTCGCTCGACATGGGCGCGCTTGTGGCGGGCACCAAGTACCGCGGCGATTTTGAGAAACGGCTCAAGGCCGTCGTCAAGGAACTCTCTGAGGCGCCCAACTCGGTGCTGTTTATCGACGAGATTCACACCATCATCGGTGCCGGCGCCGCCTCGGGCGGTGTCATGGACGCGTCCAACCTGATCAAGCCCGTGCTGGCCAACGGCCGGCTGCGTTGTATCGGTTCCACGACCTACCAGGAGTACCGGGGTATTTTCGAGAAGGACCACGCGCTCGCGCGGCGCTTCCAGAAGATCGACATCCCCGAGCCCTCGGTCGAAGAAACGGTGCAAATCCTCGCGGGGCTGCAAAGCCGCTTCGAAGCCCATCACGGTGTGCGCTATGAGAGTGATGCACTGCAGGCAGCGGCCGAGCTTGCGGCCCGGCACATCAACGACCGGCACCTGCCTGACAAGGCCATCGATGTCATCGACGAGGCCGGCGCGAACTTGCGCCTGCAGCCTGAGGCCACTCGCCCCGAGTCGGTGACTGTCGAAGCCGTGCAGAACATCGTCGCGCGTATGGCGCGAATCCCGCCTGCCAGTGTATCGGTGTCGGACCGGGCCACGCTGCGCAACCTCGAACGCGACCTCAAGATGGTCATCTTCGGTCAGGACGCCGCCATCGAGGCGCTGTCCTCGTCGATCAAGATGGCGCGCTCGGGCCTCAACGACGAAGAGAAGCCTGTCGGCTCGTTCCTGTTCGCCGGGCCTACGGGCGTCGGCAAGACCGAGGTCACGCGTCAGCTTGCCGCATCACTGGGTATTGAGCTGCTGCGCTTCGACATGTCCGAATACATGGAGCGGCACACCGTATCGCGGCTCATCGGTGCACCGCCGGGCTACGTCGGCTACGACCAGGGTGGTCTGCTCACGGAAGCCGTGAACAAGAACCCGCACGCGGTCGTGTTGCTTGACGAAATCGAGAAGGCGCACCCCGAGGTCTTCAACCTGCTGTTGCAAGTCATGGACCACGGTACGCTGACGGACAACAACGGTCGCAAGGCAGATTTCCGCAACGTGGTGCTCGTGATGACGACCAACTCGGGTGCGCAGGAAATGAGCCGCGCCTCCATTGGCTTTACACAGCAAGACCACACGAGCGACGGCATGGAAGTTATCCGGCGCACGTTTACGCCGGAATTCCGCAACCGACTGGATGCCATCATCCAGTTCGAGCCGCTGGACCCGCATTCAATCGCTCGGGTCGTCGACAAGCTAGTCGTCGAACTCGAAGGTCGCCTGCTGAGCTCCAACGTCACGCTCGAGCTCAGCGACGAAGCTCGCGACTGGATCGCGGACCGTGGTTACGACAAAGCGATGGGCGCGCGACCGATGGCGCGCATCATCCAGAAGTACGTGAAGCGCCCGCTGGCCGACGACCTGCTGTTCGGTGAGCTGTCAGAAGGTGGGCACGTACGGGTGTGCGTGGTCGATGGCGAACTCAAGCTTGAGTTCGAGCGCCAGACACCCCGGCTGACGCACCAGTCGGCCGAGTCAGGCGATGCGTCGGATGCGCCCTCTGATGAGCCACAGGAACCCGGCGCCTGAGGGCGCCGGTGTTCGTTCATTCTGGGTAGAGCGTCGGGGTCCGGACGGCACCCGCGCGAAACCGGGTACTAGCGACCGCGGTAGACGATACGGCCTTTGCTCAGGTCGTAGGGCGTCAACTCGACCGTGACCTTGTCGCCGGTCAGGATACGAATGTAGTGCTTGCGCATCTTGCCTGAGATGTGCGCGGTCACCGTGTGACCGTTCTCAAGCTCCACGCGAAACGTCGTGTTGGGCAGCGTGTCGATGACGACGCCTTCCATCTGAATGGCTTCTTCCTTTGCCAAGTAGCCGTACCTCTTCAAAAAAGTGGCGGAATTGTCCGCAAATGCCTGCGCAATTGCAATGTGCCAGCGCCGATTACGCCAGCGCCTCGGAAATGGGGGCTGGTTGCCAGGCTTTCAAGCGCGTACAGCTGCGGCTCAGCAGCTCGCAGAACACCTGCCGGGACAGGTTGGTGGCGCCCAGCGTTTCGAGGTGGGCCGTATGCATCTGGCAGTCGAGCACCGCAAAGCCGTCGCGCTCAAGCAGCGTGCACAGGTACCAGAGTGCGAGCTTCGAGGCGTCGGTGAGCCGGTGAAACATCGACTCCCCAAAAAAGGCGCCATCAATGGCAACGCCGTAGACGCCGCCAGCCAGTTGCCCGTCTAGACAGACTTCGACACTGTGAGCCCATCCGGCCTGATGCAGGTCTATGTAGGCGCGCCGCATTGCGGGCGTAATCCAGGTGCCTTCCTGGCCCGGACGCGACTCGGCACAGGCATCGATGACGCCCTCGAAGTCGCGATTGGTGGTGAATGACCAGTCACCCCGTCGGAGCGTCCGCCGCAACGAACGGCTCGCGTGAAACTCTGCGGGCCGCAGCACCATGCGCGGGTCAGGACTCCACCAGAGGATGGGTTGGCCCTCGCTGTACCAGGGAAAAATCCCGCGCTGGTAGGCAGCCAGCAGCCGTTCAACGGCAAGGTCGCCTCCGGCGGCGAGTAACCCGTTGGGCTCGTCGAGCGCTGATTCCGGGTCGGGGAAATCCACGCCGGGTTGGGTACCCAGCCAGTACAGGCTCACGTTGCATCTCCGCTGTCGACGGCGCGAAACGGTGAGTGACCATCGATGTAACGCATGTATTGGTCGACGCCTGCGGCCTCGCGTTCGATGTAATCGCCGATGGCGGCCGCAAACTGCGGGTGGGCGAGCCAGTGCGCTGACGCGGTGCGCACGGGTAAGAAGCCGCGCGCCACTTTGTGCTCGCCTTGCGTGCCGGGTTCGAATCGCGTGATGCCTTCCTTGATGCAGTGCTCGATGCCCTGGTAGTAACACGTTTCGAAATGCAGGCTGTGGTAGTCGCGGTCGCTGCCCCAGTAACGGCCGTAGAGACTGTCAACGCCGCGCAGCAGGATGGCTGCCGCGACGTTGCGTTCGCCATGTCTTGCGAGCACGACCTCGAGCGCGTCGGGCTTGGTGTCGCGCAGCGTCTGGAAGAATTCCAGGTTCAAATAGGGCGTGTGGCCGCGCGCCGCGAATGTGTAGCTGCACAAGCGCCAGGCGTCGGCCAGATCGGCCTCGCTGATCGCCGCCGCGGGGATGACCTCGTGACGAATGCCGGCCTCAGCCACGCGGCGGCGCTCGCGGCGCGCATTCTTGCGTTTCTTGCTCGTAAACGCCGCCAAAAACTGATCGAAGTCCGTGTAGTTCGCGTTGTGCCAGTGAAACTGGCAATCCTGACGCAGAATCATGCCCGCGGCCTCGCAGGGGGCGCGTTCTTCATCGGCGATGAATTGCAGGTGCAGCGACGGAAAAGACTGCTCGCGCGCGAACGCCAACACGGCTTCGAGCATGGCCTCGCGAATGGCTGCGGCGTCGTCGCCAGCTGCCACACAGAGCTTGCTGGCTGTGGCCGGTGTAAATGGCGTCGCGCTAACGAGTTTCGGGTAGTACTCGAGCCCGGCGCGACGGTAGGCGTCGGCCCAGCCCCAGTCGAACACGAACTCGCCCCAGGAGTGCGCCTTCTGGTAGAGCGGCATGACGCCAACGAGCGCATCGTCGCGCTCGACCGTGACGTGGCAGGGCAGCCAGCCCGTTTCGGGTGAGACGCTGCCCGATGTCTCGGCTGCGTCGAGAAATGCATGCGACAGGTGCGGCAAATCGGGCGCCACGAGGGCGTCCCAGTCATCGGCACGAATGTCGGACATGGCGGCCTGAAACCGCACGTTCAGGCGTTGTTGCGCCATGTGGACGGGGACTCCCTGCACGAGACCGGTGCGGGTGGTGGGTTTGTAATAATATTGCGGAATGGCTCAGGGAAATTCCACAACGACCTCAGCAGAGGGTTCGCCACTGCGCGCCGTTCAGACGACGATGTCTCGAACCTTGCGCGAGGGTGCCATGTATCTCGCGCTCGTGACCGCGTTTATGCTGCTCGTCGCGCTCGCCACCTGGCACCCCGATGACCCGGGTTTCAGTCAGGCCGCATCGACGGACCGAATCCATAACCGGATTTCGGTGACGGGCGCCTGGTTTTCGGATTGGGCATTTACCTGGTTTGGCATCGCCGCCTACCTCTTTCCGGTCATGATGCTCACTGCGAGTCTTATGCTGTACCGCGAGCGGCGTAACCCCGAGCCGCTCGACAAAACGGTGTTCGCCGTTCGATTTGCGGGTTTTTTGCTCATGCTGGCCGCGAGCTGCGGTCTGGCGACACTGCACTTTTCGCCTGGCGAGCTGCGTCAGTCCGCGGGCGGCGTGCTTGGGCAGATTGTCGGCGAGGGCCTGCTGGCGCCGCTGGGCATGCTGGGCACGACCTTGCTGCTGCTCGCTGGCTGGTTTGCGTCGGTTTCCGTGTTCACGGGCGTGTCCTGGCTAGCCGTGATGGACCGCACGGGTCGACTTGTGCTTTCCGGCTTCGAACGCCTGGGTGCCTGGCGCGATGGCATGAAGGACCGCGCCGAGGGTCGGCGTGTGCAGGCAGAGCGCAAGGCGACCATCGAGGTCGAGCGCAAACGCAAGGCGACTCGCGTTAAACCGCGTATCGAGCCCACATTGCCGCGGCCGGAGCCCAGCGACCGCGCCCAGCAGGAGCGACAGGTGCCGCTGTTCGATCCGGCCGAGGCCGGTGAGTTGCCGCCGCTGTCGCTGCTCGACGACCCGGAGCCCGTCGAGGGCGGTTACTCCGAAGAGTCGCTTGAGAAAATGTCGCGGCTCGTCGAGCTCAAGCTCAAGGACTTTGGCATCGACGTTGAGGTCGTCTCGGTACAACCCGGCCCGATCATCACGCGCTTTGAGCTGGAACCGGCACCCGGCGTGAAGTCGGCGCAGATCTCGAACCTCGCAAAGGACCTTGCGCGCTCGCTGTCGGTGATCGCCGTTCGCGTCGTCGAGGTCATTCCGGGCCGGTCGGTCATCGGGCTTGAGATTCCCAATGCCAAGCGCGAGCTCGTCACCCTGGGCGAGATCCTGCGCTCACGTGCCTACGACGATTCCAACTCGCCGCTCACGCTGGCACTGGGCAAGGACATTGGCGGTGCCTCAAAGATCGCCGATCTCGGGCGTATGCCGCATTTGCTCATCGCGGGTACAACGGGCTCGGGTAAATCTGTTGCCATCAACGCGATGGTGCTGAGCCTCCTGTACAAGTCGACGCCCAACCAGGTGCGGCTCATCATGATCGACCCGAAGATGCTCGAGCTGTCGGTTTACGAGGGCATTCCGCATCTGCTTGCGCCCGTGGTCACGGACATGAAAGAGGCCGCCAACGCGCTGCGTTGGTGTGTCGCGGAAATGGAGCGCCGCTACAAGCTCATGGCCGCACTCGGTGTGCGCAACATTGGCGGTTACAACCGCAAGGTGCGCGAGGCCGCGGAAGCCGGCACGCCGCTCAAGGACCCACTCTGGCAGCCGCCTGACCTCTTTGACGAAGAGAAGCCGATGCCCGAGGCGCCCGAGCTCACGACGCTGCCGTTCATCGTGGTGATCATCGATGAGCTTGCCGACATGATGATGATCGTTGGCAAGAAGGTCGAAGAACTGATTGCGCGGCTTGCACAGAAAGCGCGCGCGTCGGGCATCAACATGATCCTGGCCACGCAGCGCCCGAGCGTCGACGTGATCACTGGCCTCATCAAGGCCAACGTGCCGGCGCGTATTGCATTTCAAGTGTCGGCCAAGGTCGACTCGCGCACCATCCTCGACCAACAGGGTGCCGAAAACCTGCTGGGCCACGGTGACATGTTGTACTTGCCGCCGGGCACCTCATTACCCGAGCGTGTGCACGGTGCCTTCGTCTCTGACAACGAGGTGCACGCGGTCGTTAAGCAACTGCGCGCTTCAGGAACGCCGACCTACATCGATGAGGTGCTGTCCGGTCCGAGTACGCCCGTTCCCGGTATGCCGGATGTGGGCGGACCGATGCCCGACGCGGATACGGAGCAGGATGCGCTCTACGACCAAGCTGTGGCGATCGTGCTCGAGACGCGGAAGGCGTCCATCTCGGGGATTCAGCGCCGCCTCAAAATTGGCTATAACCGCGCAGCACGCATGGTCGAGGCCATGGAGGAGGCGGGCCTGGTCGGACCACTCGAAGCCAATGGCAGCCGCGAAGTTCTCGCACCCGCGCCGCCCAAGGATTAAATGCCCAAGGCGTCAGGGAACCCCTGCACGCGACCACGCTCTGAGGTGTCATGAAGCACGCATTCGCATTTCTGGTTTTGCTGTTCATCGCGGCTTCCGCAACGGCGCAACAGGCCGAGCTTGACGCTCGCGCGCAAGAACTCCTCAAGGCGCTGGCTGAAGATGTCGAGTCGCTGAGTGGACGCTTCTATCAGACCGTCACGGGCAACGACGGGCGGGTTAAGGAGCGCGCGGAAGGCGACTTCGCGATCGTACGACCCGGCCGCTTCGACTGGGTCTACGTCAATCCCTACGAGCAACGCATCGTGGCCGATGGCACCAACCTCTGGCTGCACGACGTCGACCTCGAACAAGTGTCTGTTCGCGATCAGACGGATGCCCTGGCAACGTCACCGGCCGGCATTCTGGGTGGTGGCGCGGACGCATTGGCGGCGTTCGCGTTCGAGGGCGCTTTTGAAGCCGACAGCATCCTCTGGGCGCAGCTCGCGGCAACCGATGACAACAGCGATTTTCGAGCCGTCCGCATTGGCTTCGATCCCGAATCGGGTGTGCTGGCGGCAATGGAGCTCGGTGACAGTCTCTCGCAACGAACCTTCATAGAATTCTCCGGCGTGGTTCAGGACGAACCCGTCGATGCGACGCGCTTTGAGTTCACACCGCCGCCAGGGGCCGACGTTAGCGGTACGCCTGCCGGCATGGTGGCGCCCGAGTCGGCCGGCGACGTCAATGCCCCGGAGACGCCCGTCACCATCATTCCCGGACTCGGCTAACGGTGCGTGACCTGCGCTTTGCGCAGCTGTGGCGGGCTGGTGGGTTTGGGCTGCTGACCATCATGGTGATTGCGCTGCTGTTGCCGGGCGGCGGCCAGGTTCTGCCACCGGGCAATTTCGACAAGGCGGCGCACATCATCGGTTTCTTTGGTGCCACGATGTGGTTTGCGGGTGTGTACCGTCGCTCGCGCTGGCCGCAGGTGGCCGTGGGCATGATGGCGTTTGGTGGGATCACCGAGCTGGCACAGGGCTTATTGACACGGTCGCGCAGCGCCGACCCCATCGATTTTGTTGCCGACGCCGGGGGCGTGTTGCTGGCGTTGGCCGTCGCGCGCGCTGGACTTGAGCACTGGCCGCGTTGGTTGGAACGCCTCGTGTTGCGCTCGTGAGCGTCGACGCCCGACCACTGGCCGACCGCGCGCGACCCAGGCAGGTTGCCGAAATCTCGGGGCAGCAACATGTCTTGGCGACGGGTAAGCCACTTGCAGAGATTCTCGAACGCGGCCTACCCGCATCGATGATTTTCTGGGGCCCGCCCGGCACGGGTAAGACCACGCTGGCGCGGCTTATCGCCGCGAGTGGCAACGCGGAGTTCATCGCGCTCTCCGCCGTCATGGCCGGTGTTCGCGACGTGCGTGCCGCAGTTGACGCGGCCAAGGCCACACAGTCGGCCGAAGGTCGGCGCACCGTGCTGTTTGTCGATGAGGTGCATCGTTTCAACAAGGCGCAGCAAGACGCGTTCCTGCCGTTCATCGAGGACGGCACGATTTTGTTCGTCGGTGCGACTACGGAGAATCCGGCGTTTGCGCTCAATAACGCGCTGCTGTCGCGGGCGCGGGTCATTGTGCTCAAGGCACTGCAGGCTGAAGATCTCATCTCGCTCTACCGCGGTCTCGCTGACCGACTCGATCCCGACGACCCCGTCCTTGGGCTTGCGCTCGCTGACGAACAGCTCGCGTGGCTTGCCGATGTCGCCGATGGCGATGCGCGGCGGTTTCTCAACCTCATTGAGCTCTGTGCGCAGCTCGCAGAGTCCGATGGCAGCCTCGGTGACGCCGCGTTGTCGGAAGTGGCCGAGGGACGGACGGCGCGTTTTGATAAGGGCGGCGATGCCTTCTACGACCAAGTCTCGGCGCTGCACAAGGCCGTGCGGGGCTCAGATCCTGACGCATCGCTGTACTGGCTGCAGCGCATGCTTACAGCTGGTTGTGATCCGCACTACATCGCACGCCGCGTGATCCGCATGGCCAGCGAGGACATCGGCAACGCGGATCCACGTGCGCTGACCATTGCGCTGGACGCCTGGCAGGCGCTGGAGCGGCTGGGCAGCCCCGAGGGCGAGCTCGCGCTGGGGCAAGCCGTGGTGTTCATGGCCGTGGCTGCCAAGAGCAACGCCGTCTACACAGCCTTCAAGGCGGCTGCCCAGGACGCGAAGCAGGGCGCCTCGCACGAGGTTCCCGTACACCTGCGGAATGCGCCGACGCGGCTGGCCAAGTCGCTGGGCCACGGCAGTGGGTATCGCTACCCGCACGATGAGCCCGACGGCTTCGCAGCCGGCGTGGACTACTTTCCGCCGGAAATGGGGCGGCGAACGTACTATCATCCCGTGCCGCGCGGGCTTGAACTCAAAGTGCGTGACAAGCTTGCCGCATTGGCGAAAGCCAATGCAGCGGCTCGCGACGACGACTGACGCGCGACAGACCACCGTTTTCCAACAGGCCGGACCGCCATGATCGATCCGAAACTCATGCGCAACGAGCTCGATGCCGTTGCCGACAATCTCGCCCGACGCGGCTTCGAACTCGACCGCAAAGAACTCGCCGAGCTCGAGTCGAGCCGCAAGACGTTGCAGCTCGAGACTGAAGCGCTGCGCAAGCAGCGCAACGACAGCGCCAAGGCCATCGGTATGGCAAAGGGGCGCGGCGAGGATATTGAGCCGTTATTGGCCGCCCAGCGCGAGGCCGGGCAGGCGCTCGATGATCATGAGACGCGACTGTCGGAAGTCGCAGATGCGCTGGAGGCCCTGCAGCTTGGTGTCCCGAACCTACTTGACGACGCCGTGCCCGAGGGTCGAGACGAGACCGACAACGTCGTCGTGCGTACCTGGGGTGACGCAATCCCGGTAGAGGATGCGCCCGATCACATCGCCATTGGTGAGGCGCTGGGCGGTATCGACTTCGCGGCCGCGGCGAGCCTCTCCGGTACGCGTTTCGCCGTGCTGCGGCGTGACATTGCGCGACTGCACCGTGCGCTGATCCAGTTCATGCTCGACCTGCACGTCAACGAGCACGGCTACGAAGAGGTGTATGTGCCATACCTCGTGCAGTCGCACGCGTTGCTCGGCACGGGCCAGCTGCCCAAGTTCGAGGAAGACCTGTTTCGTATCGATGATGAGCGCGGCTTCTACCTCATCCCGACGGCCGAAGTGCCGATCACCAACCTCGTGCGCGAACAGGTGCTCGATGGCGACAGCCTGCCGCTGAAGTTTGCGGCGCACACGCCGTGCTTTCGGTCCGAAGCGGGATCCTACGGGCAGGACACGCGCGGCATGATTCGCCAGCACCAGTTCGAGAAGGTCGAACTCGTGCACATCGTGCGTCCCGAGGATTCCGAGGCTGCGCTTGAGGCGCTTACAGGTCACGCGGAAACCGTGCTGCAAAAACTCGAGTTGCCGTACCGGGTCATGGCGCTCTGCGCGGGTGACGTCGGCTTCTCTGCCGCCAGGACCTACGATCTTGAGGTGTGGCTGCCGGGGCAGGGGCGTTACCGCGAGATTTCCTCCTGCAGTAACTGCCGCGACTTCCAGGCGCGCCGCATGGGCGCCCGTTTCCGCCGGGGGCCGAAGGAGAAGCCGGAGCCCGTGCACACGCTGAACGGGTCGGGCGTCGCGGCCGGCCGTGCGCTGATTGCGGTGTTGGAGAACTACCGTCTTGAAGACGGCACAGTCCGAGTGCCCGAGGTCCTGAAGCCTTACCTGGGTGGTCGCGAGACGCTCGGCTAGCTACCTTTTGCGGACACGCGCAGGAGCTTGCGCAGTTCCTTGAGGCTCGTCTCCCAGTGCTGCTCCGTGCGGCGGTAGAAGCCTTCCCAGTCTTCGTCGGCCGGGATTCCCGTGACGTTGACGGTCATGAGGACGCTGTCGCTGTCTTGCAGCAGTGTGATTTCCTCCGAAACCGGCCCTGTCGGCAACGGGCCTTCGCCATCGGGCGTGCGTTGCGCGAAGCGCAGGCGGCGCGGCGGCATAAAAATGTCGATCACTGCATCGACCTCGGAGTCGTCGTGCAGCGTCGCGCGCAGGTTGCCGCCGATACGTGCTGCTATCTCGACTTCGCGGCCGTACCAGCGTTGCAGTTCGTCGGCGTCCGTAAGTGCTGTCCAGATGCGCTCGACGCTGGCGTTTAGTCGCAGCTGCTGGCGAATGCGTCGCGTGATCTCGTCCGCGGCGGGTTCCGGGCGTCGTGGCCGCGGTGGTTTTTCCTCTTCGGCGGGCGGCGCCTCGACAGCGGTACTCTGCTGGTTCTCGGGCAGGCTGATGAGGTGTAGGTCGCGCTGTGGGAACGGGATCGTGATGTTGTGTTCGCGGAACGCCTTGTCGATAGCGAAGTTGATATCGCTGATCACCGTGAAGCGTTTTTCGATCCGGCGGATACGCACGCGCAATTCGAAGTCGAGCGAGCTGTCACCGAAGCCCATGAACAACGCACGCGGTGCGGGCGCCTGACCGTCGGTGATCACGTCCTCATGGCCGCGCCCGATTTCTTCCATAAGCGCTCGTACCAGATCGACGTCGGAGCCGTAGGCCACGCCGACGCGAATACGGAGCCGACCCTGCGGGTTGCGCAGGACCCAGTTGGTCACGTGACCGGACACAAGTTCTGAGTTCGGCACGAGCACATTTTGATTGTCGAGCGTTTCGATGTCCGTCGCACGAATCCGAATGCGTCGCACAAAGCCTTCGACGCCGCCGACTGTGACGAAGTCGCCAGCCTTGATTGGGCGCTCGAACAAGAGGATGAGGCCTGACACAAAGTTGCTGGCGATAGCCTGGAGGCCGAAACCAATACCGAGCGCGAGTGCACCACCGACGATGGCGAGACCCGCCAAGTTGATTTCCGCGGCATTAAGCGCGATGAGTACCGCGACGACAAATCCGATGTAACCCGACAAAGTGACAATGGCATCACGGGCGCCACGGTCCATGTTCATGTGCCGCAGCCAGCGTTTGTCGATGAGCCGTTTGATCCAGCCTGTCAGTGCGATAAGCACAGCAAATGTGAGCAAGCCGATAGCGATTCGCAGTGGCTGAAGCTCGATGCCGCCGATCGTATCGCCTTCCATGATGAGCTTGGTGATCTGGTCGAGCGTGACGCCTGAGCTGTCCCAGACGTAGACGAGGTAGACCGCGAAGCCGAACCAAATGATGATGTCGGCCGTGAGTTGCATGATGCCGAAGCCCGTGCGCGAGTCGCTTTCGCTGGTCGACGCGAAGTCGCGGAATCGGCGTGCGACGGCGGTGCTGCCGTCGATGATGGACTCAAACAGCGAGAACACGAGCCAGAGCAGGATCCAGACCACAATGATGGCCGCGAACGTGCGCACGACGCCGTGCGTCATATAGCTCGCGAAGTTGAGGTAGCCCAGTAAGGCCGCGCCCAGTGCAACAGCGAGTGCAACGAAGCCCATCAAGCGCGGCACACGGAAGCGACGCAGGCCGTTCACGCGACCGAAGTAGCTAAAGACCGACCACAGCGCCAGGCACAATGCGACGATCATGAGCATGCGCGACAGCGGATCGTACTCGGTGCGCTGGCTGATACTGAGCCAGGAGCGACCGAGCACCACGTAGCTCACCACGATCACGAGCATAAGCGCGCGCAGGCGACGCCGGGTGGGGACGACGTGTTCGGGGTAGAAGCCCGTGACTTGTGCCGCGGGCGACAGCGCACCGGTTGACCAGTCGATCACGACGCAGCCGAGTCCAAACAGCGTAATGCCGTAGGCGACGCGCATCGCGGCCAGGTCGAGCGTCGCATTGTCGGTCGCAAACATGAGCGTCAACATGAGCGTGACGCCCAACAGCAACAGCGGTGCATGCACGGCGAGCGGCTTGGGCAGGAGCGCGCGCAATTGCGGCCCGCGCGCCGGGTAGCCGGCCTGTTCGTACCAGCGTGCAAAGCGGTAGCGTGCAAAGACGCCCGCGCCAATGGCGATGGCACCGGCGGCGACGAGTAACCAGAGCAGCCGGAGCATGTCCATGCTGCCTGATACTTGCGGCGACATACCGGTGCGAATCCGATCTGGCCAGCTCCGGACGCGATCAGGCGCGGTCGCGGCGAGCCCGACTATCGATGCCGTTCGAGACCAAAGATAGCGCGCGGCGAGTTCGGAGATGCGTTCATTGACCGACTGCAACAGATCGCCGGCGTCATTGACGATCTGCCGGCACGCCACCTGGCGCTGCTGCGCGTCGTTGTAACGCGCGCGGATATCGATGAGCTGGTCGAACAGCGCGGGGTTGTCGTCGGGCCCCAGGTCTTCGAACAACGCGACCTGATCACGCAGCTGATCCACTTCGGGCGTGACTGCGGCATCGCAAGCTTCTGCCTCGGCAATCAGACGCTCAAGTTCGGTCCGGTTCGAGGCGAGATCGGTTTGCGTAAAATCCTGGCGTTCGAGGGCGTCCTGCAGGCTCTCGACACGCGTCAGACCCGGTTCGGGGTCGAAGCTGTCTTCCTGGGCCAGCGCGGCGGGGGCGGCGAAGAAGCCTAGAATCGTTGCGATGAGGCCGACGAGTACGGTGGACGCAATCCGACCCGCAAGGCGGTGCGTCAGGAGCTCGAGTCGTGCCGTCAGTGCTGTTCCCCCGGTGGTTGCACAGAGTATAGCTGCGCGTGTCGACAGCCGCCAAACTCATTGATCTTTAGGGAACTTGCGAAGGATGGGGGTGAGATTGGCATCGCCGGTCTCAGCGCGCTGCTCGCGCCTCCGCTCGAACCCGGTGGTTTGATCTCGTGGGTTCGAACCCCGCTCCAGGCGGGCTATCGCAGCGTCGAAGACGGCGACGCGCTTAACAGGTTGAAATGGCGGAGGGGGTGGGATTGGCTTCGCCGGTCTCGGCGCGCTGCTCGCGCCTCGGCTCGAACCCGGTGGTTTGATCTCGTGGGTTCGAACCCCG
>JBCBIJ010000006.1:0-293032 GCA_038524795.1 Pseudomonadota bacterium
CGAAGACGAGCAAGAAGTCGCTCATGCGTCGAGATGAATTGGTGGCCAGGCAGATCGCCCGTGTTGCGCGCTCTGTCTATGAGCCCGATGAGAGCTATGCCGATCTGCTTGAAGAGATGCGACAACGTGCGTCACGTCGAAAGATCTCGCGACAGCGCGCGACGACGGGGGAGAGCAAAGGCTACTTCGACCGTGGCGGGGCCTGCGGCCCGATCAGCTGCGAGGAAGAAGATACCTTGCAGTTCCTTGTGGATCAGTATTGGTAATCGCAGCAACAGTGTCGCTTGGAGCCGCTGACGTATTGCCGCAAGTTTGCTTCCCCGGATAAGCGTATTGAAACGCACTGCGGCTCTGCTCTTGGCGTGCTTGGCTGCGGCTGCCAGCGTGGCGGTATTCTCCTCGCGATCAACGCGAGAGGTCGAGCCAACAGCCAGCCAGACCATTGAAGATTCCCATCAAAAAAATGAGAGCGCGGCGGTTGCGATAGATCGTTCAGTAGGCGACGCAGGATCAATGCCGATAGGCAATCCGGTGACTAGTTTGCCAACCGCTATTTCAAGCCCCGCACTGCCATCCGACACTCCATTTGATCTCGAAGTCGCAAGGCTTACCCATCCAGAGTTCCCTAGCACTTTGACGGCAGAAACACAGAGGCAAATACGCAACGAATTTGTATCCATCAAAGCGTATCAATTAGCGCGTTTGCGGGCCCTTGATGGCGCAACCTACGACGCCTGGCTGGCCAAGCGTTTTGAGACGGGCCTGAGCAACGATCGAAGAGTAGCTCAGTCAACGGAGATCATTGAACCGCTATTGCAGCAGGCCTTTGCAGGCGCCGGGGTTCCTGAGTCGTTCCAGTGCAGCGCCGATCTTTGTGTGGTCACGATGTCCTCAGACGAGGTTCGATTGTTGCTGGATTCCCTGGGGGTTGGCCGTGTTCGAATGCCCGAGACCTTTTTGCGGAACTTCGATGGTCAAAGATCAGCGGACGGCACCTTCACCACTGAACTCATTCGCGCGGACATTGATCTTTCTGATTACCCCGACTTCTGAGCATTGAGTGCGCGACGTCCCCGTTATTCCGCCAAACGCTATTTCGCCACAGCAGTCATTCGCGTGCGATAAGCCTGCTGCAACTCCCGCTCCCGCCCCGGGTACATGCGTTCCTGATCGGCGAGCATGCTGCCCAGCAGCCAGTCGGGAAACGCTTTGGCAAGCTTCTTCGGGCCGATCACTCTGACATTGCCTTTCGCAATTTCGTCACGCAAAGACACAAACCCACGCCAGGCAAACGTGAACGACCGCAGATTCGCAACGACGCGAAGGTCCTCATCGAAACCAGGGTGCTTCAGGCAGGCCTGCACCTTCTGGTCCTCTGCGAGGATCCAGAAGTAGCGCTGCTTTGTGGGCTGGTCTGCGAATTCGAACGCGATGGTGGTGCGACCGGCCGGCATGATCTCGGTGTTCATGCGCATGTGCATGCTCCAGATCAGATGCTCGGGATCCAGATCATCGGTCGCCAGGTCGCGACCCCAGCGATGGCCCCACTTGCCGAGATCAAAAACCACCTCGGCGAGCTCATCGCCCGCGGCGGTCAGGTAGTAGAGCGGCTTTCCGCCGTTGTCGTCGGGACGACGTTCCACGACACCCGCTTCCTCGAGGCGCTTCAGTCGAGCGCTCAAGGTTGATGCTGAAATCCTGGGCAACGCGCGCTCCAGTTCCGAGAAACGATGGAAGCCGTCCGCCAGCACCAGAACCACGAGGATGGTCCAGCGCTCCCCCAGAATCTCTGTGGCCAGCGCAACGGGGCAGTACTGTCCGTATTTGCTTTCCATACTTTTGAGTGTGCCTCGCCGACCCACAAAATCAACTTCGAAAATGCTAGTAGATAAGTTTCGGGCCGCTTGAGAGGCTGTGATCGAGCAAATTGGGGAGACCGACATGCTGCAATCCCTCAGCGCCCGACTTGAACCTCTGCTGCCCCTTATGGTGGAGCACCGAAAAGAAGCAGAGAAAAACAGACAGTTATCCAATGCTGTGTGCACGGCGATCCGGGAAAGCGGATTGCTGGGCATGCCCATCGCGCCGCAATACGGTGGGCTTGGTACACCGCTGCCGGACATGCTCCAGGCCTATGAGGCCATGGCCTACGAGGATGCTGCAGTCAGCTGGGTAGTGTGGAACGCCGGGCTGATCGGGCTCTACGCGCGGTTCATGCCCGAGGCGCTGCGCCGCGAGCTGTTCGCGAATGGCGATCAAATGATTTGCCAATCCACGATTCCCGCTGGCGAACTCCACATCGATGGGGAGGTGGCTCGTGTCCGGGGGCGTTGGCCGCTGATGTCGGGGAGTCCTAGTGCCGATTGGGCCGTACTCAGTTGTCGGAAATTCATCGACGGCAAGCCTGTCATTGAGGCATCAGGCAATCCTGAAATCGTCCTCGCCGCGCTCCCGCGAGACGCGTTCGAGATCATCGATACCTGGCATTCGAGTGGCTTGCGTGGCACCGGCAGCAATGACATCGAGGTCAATGATGCGACAGTGCCGGAGTACCGCAGCTTCGGCTTCACGCCCGACATGGCCGTCGCAGGACCCACGGACCGACTCCCGATCTTCGCATCCGTATCCGCGATATTCGCCGCGCAGGTGTTGGGGCTTGCCCGCGCCGTATTCGATCACGCGGTGGATCGAGGTCGGTCCATAGTGACACCAGGTCCCATGCCCGACCCGCGTGACCGCCCGGACTACCAAATCGCGGTCGCACGGCATGGTGAAGCGTTGCACGTGGCGAGCGAGCGTTTGAAGGCGGCGGCTTATGCCGTCTGGGTGCGCGCGCACGAGGGGCAGGCGCCAGCACCAGAAGCGAGTACGGACCTCTACGCGGCGGCGTTCTTCGTGATTGACGCTGCGAGGTCAGCTGTGGAAACGCTGCATGACCTCAGTGGCACCGCCGGTCTCTACGAGACCTCGCCCATCGAGAAACCCGCGCGTGACCTGCACGCCATGCTCCGACACATCGTGGCGCAACCCTTTATGCACGCCGATGTGGGGCGTGTAAAGCTTGGACTGGAGCCAAACTGGCCGCTGTTCTTTGTGTAGTGCGCGAGCCAGAAGCGGCGTTTAAGATACGCCACGATGAGTGCAACCCATGCCTATGCTGTTGGTTCTTTGGCGTGACAATGTTCAGGTAAATGACGTGCAACTGAAGATCGTAGCTGGGTTTTTGGTCGTTGGGCTGGTTTCTGGGCTTAGCTACTCGTACCTGCAGTCTGACCAAGACTTGAGTAGTGAGCGCACAGAAGCTGAGTCTGCGGTTGAGCCAATTCAGCCCGTTGATTCGGTTGTATCTTCGTCGGTCGCAAGCGATCTCCCGCCAATTGACGTTCCACCCAACACTGTGTTGGATAATTCGCGTCAACAGAGGGTAGCACCCAGCGAACGTGACATTTCTGTTTACGGCGACGAGGGGGGCTCGGCCGGAGATCAATCCTTCTTCGCTGAGACGCTTAGCACACGAGTAATCAATGCACGCAGTCCTTACGAGACTATAGATATCATGAGGACTCAGCCTGTCGATCGAACGTGGGCTGAGCGCACCCAGGAAGAAATCTCAGAAAACACTTCAGCTTTGCTGCAGGAATCCGGCGCCTCATTATCAATACTTGAGTGTTATTCCGAGAACTGTATGTTCTCTTACATAAGCCCAGAATCAGCGTCGGCCGGCCCGGGGACCTTCATTGAGATTGCGCAAGCGGTTACGGCTCTTGATGCGAAGGTCGATGTCATTGCCGATGAGAACAGTCCTTACCAATGGTTCTTGCTTATCCGATTTGAACGTTGACCAATGTCACTTCACACGGCGAGGGGAGGCGTCCTTGGACCCATTCGTTTAGGCGGCATTGTTGCGCTTGCGAATTTCCTCTATTGCTGTGAACTCGTATTCGCTAGGCAACTATGGATGGTTCAAGCCACCTAGGCCGTCGCGAAAACGAGTGCTTTCTGCCTTCGCGAGCCCTCATTCGGCTAGCTGACCTTCAGAAATGACCCAAAGCAATCGCTCAAGAGCCGTCATCGCGGTAACACTTGCCGCGTTATTAGGCGGCGTCTTTCTGTACCAACAGTCGTCGACGCCACCCGTGCAGCGAGGACCCCATGCCGTATCCGTGCCGCGTGATTCATCGACGCCAGACGTCACCAGACAAGCTGAGCCGATAGACGTCGTTCCCGCGGGGCGCGCCGATACGGCTGAGCGCCCCCTAGATTCCAGTGATCCCGAGTCGCAGGCGTCATGCCTGCACCTCGGCGATCTGGAGCTTGCGATCGATCTAAACAATGAGCTGCAGCGCATACGAATCCTCGTACCGATGGGCGGCTGGTTCAACGACTATCGTGGTATTGGAGCCGATGGGCTTGCGTCACTCGCCGCGCAGGGCGATACCCTCGCCATGGTCGTGCTCGGTGCGCGCGCCGAGCTCGCCGCGACGGGCGAAGACCCTGCGCGAGCGGTTGCCAAGCTCAGCGGTGAGACGCCAGCCATCGGCTTGCCGCGCGCGATTTTTGATCTCGAGCGGCTAGGCGGGCAGCGCGAGCAACTCGAGGTCGCGAGAGACTGGTACCAACGCGCGGCCTTGCTCGGCCACCTGGCGGCACTCCCCTACCTCGGCCATGTTCAGGTGGCACTGGGTGAAACACCTGTAACGCTGGGCTGGATCGATCAGGAGGCCTTTGATGCGCTGCCGGAAGCGGCGCGGTACCAGGTAGAGGTCATTAACGCCCACACTGTTGCGATCGGCGAGATCGCGCCCAACGCGAAATCAGGTGTCTCCGGTGTGGTGCTCGACATCGCCGGGCCTGCGCTACGATACAAACCGTATGCGAAAGCCGTCGCTGCCCAATACGCGGTGGATAGGTCCGCCGTTGGATTGCCGCCTGTCGATATCGAGTCGGGTCTCGCAACGAATGACCTGCGCGAGCTTGCGCAAAAACTGTGCCCCGAGGATCGCGCTTTGCTGGACGACGGGTGAGTCCCAGCCGGCGCAGAATGCGCCCGTGCCAGAGGGCCACGCGCGCTGGCGCGTGACCCTCGGTACGGCCCTTAACCGATCAGCAGAAAAAGTCTCCGCACATCGGCTCGTCGGGGAGACCCGGCGGCGGCGGTGGCGGTGGGGGCGGCGGCGGTGGTGGTGGTGGTGGCGGCGGTGCGGCTTCGCCCGCGATGGGACACTGCGGCCAGACGAATGCATCGCGGCCACCTGGGTAGTCCGCCCAGGCCCAGAGTTCAATCTCGGCATAGCGCGGATAACTCTTGAGCCCAATACGGCTCTCGGCAGTCACCGCGAACAGCAGCCCATTGGCCCAGTGCGTGCGATCGAGACCTTCGTAGAACACGTTGCCAAGACTGTTGAAGAGCGTGTATCGGACGGCGTTTTCCACGGGCGCCACGGTGTAGTCCGGTGCGCACGCCGCCATCGCCTCGGCGCGCCCGATAAACGTGGCCGGCGCGTCGTGGTAGACGTCAAGGATGACCCGCTGTGCCTGTCGTTGGATGCGCAACCGCACGTTCACACCACCGAAGATGCGCGCCCAATCTGTGTTGACGAAGTCCTCCAGCGCCTGAATAGCCTCGGCCTCGATCGTGCCCACCGCGGCGACCGCATTGCCATAGTACGCATTGAGCTGATTGATCAGGTACGTGCGTAACCCTGGCAGGTTGACCGTCAGGTAGTTCGACAAGTCGAAACTGGGGCTCGTGAGTTGCGCCAATGACATGGTGTCGAGTTGCGGCAAACGCGCTGCGATGTACGCCACCAAGCCCTGCAAACGATCGTTGAGCTGGTCAATCTGCGTTTGGGTCTGCAGATTCAGGCGCACGATCAGATCGTCGGTGATCTCATTCGCGATGAACGCGGCCGCCGCAAACCGAGCACCACTCAAGAAGTCCAGTGCGTCTTCGACGGCGCGTTGGATCTCGCGATTGCCACTCACCTGCAATCCCTGCAGCGCATCTTCGAGCGAGAACAAGTTCTGGTAGCGACCCGGTTGTTCCGCGGCCAAGTCATCGATGGCGTCGGAAACCTCGTCAACAAAGTCGAAGCCGAAGATGGGTGCCAGGAACACCACGATGTCGCCAATGATGGGCGCCGAGCACTCGACGTTGGCGACCTGCACGCTACTGCGATTGAAGCGCACTTCGTCGATGGCGCCGCCAAAGTAGTTGTAGTCGACATCGATGCTGGCGTCGTTGACGGTAATCGTCGCAGACACGTTGCTGCCGCAGAGCAGCCTGATGTACCAGTCGAAATCCGACGTTCGAACTCTGGCCGATAATCGGATCCGATCGATGCCACCGACCGTCAGAATGACACTGGTGTCCTCTCCAGAGAGCCTTACGAACGGGTTCTGAAACTCAATGATTGGCGTTTGCAGCAGCGTTAAGTCGGGCTCCGCCGCGGCAGCGGCCACTACTCCGTCAATAAGGTCGGCGTGCAGCGCGTCGATCTCATTGAAAATGTAGTCGTTCGGAACCGTAATGGATGTGGTCTCGAACACGGGGTTGCTGAGCCCCGTGGGTTGTCGAAATTCGAACGTCGTTGCAGCTGGCAGCGGCCTGCAGAGCAGGAGGGTGACGCCTGTCACCACCGCCAGCACCCATGTATTCCTATACATATGCTGTCCTCTTTTTCTCTCCCAAAAAAAGACCGGCAGCTGGAGCCGCGTGCGCCGTTTACCCCAAGACTCCAGCGCGGACACTCCGAATTTAGTCCCAAAAGACCTTATTTGCCACAAAATGATGTTTCGGTACGCTCCCGGATGTGTTGCAAGCCCCGAGAAATGGGGTTTGTTGCGCGTATTCGGGCGGCTTTCTGAGGCGATCCCTGACCTGGCTGGCCCGCCGAAACGCGCTCCAGTAAGCTCGGGGTGTCAGCAACAAGTTGGGTATGCGGGGCAGTGGGACGTCTTAGAAATCTCATCGTCGGTTCACCGCGGCAGGCTTACTCCATTGGCCTTGCCCTGATTGCCTTGCTTGTCACGATCCAGTTCTTTGGGCTGCGTATCGCGACGGCGCGCCAGGAAGTCGCGGCGCTCGAAATCAACCTCGCCGGTCGACAACGCATGTTGTCTCAGCGCATCGCCTGGATCATGTCTAGCGTCGCCGAAGTCGATGCGTCGTCAAGCGAAGCGCGCTACTTACGTGGCCTGCTGGGCAATTGCACTGACCTCATGGCGCGTTCCCACAACGCACTGCGCAGCCGAGACCGCGATCAACTTGCGGCGGCAATGTCGTCTGGCAGCGCGTGTCTGACACCGGATCCTGAGCGGGTGTTACCCGTGTCCGAGCGTCGTGTGGATTTTGAGGCGCCGCCAAATCTTGCCTTGCTGCTGACCGCGGCATGGAACGTTGCTGCGGGGCAAGCATCACCCGCAGCGCCCGCCGAGGATGTTGCCTTGCTGCAGCCGCTCATCGGGGGGGTCCTTGGACAGCTTGACGAGGAAACGCGTGTCGCTCAGCAGGATTCAATTCGACAGTTGGAGTTCTTGCTGTCGATCAACTGGGTTCTGATTTTGATCCTTGTAGTCGGGGAGGTGCTGCTGATATTCAGACCGATGTCCCGTGCGGTGGAGTCCGCCATCGCGAAACTGAAAGACTCCAACGCACGCCTGGCGAAAAGCGAGCAGCGTCTCAGGGACTACGCGAGTACGGCCGCGCACCAGTTCTGGGAAACCAACGCCGATCAGCGTTTGGTTTGGATCGGTGACTCGGATTCGGCGCTGCCCATTGAGGATGAATCTGTCAGCCTCGGGAAAAGACTGTGGGAGCTGCCGAACGCCAGCACTGAGGGGATCGACGAGAGCGGCGAGTCACAGGACTTCACGGACGCGCTCGCCGAACGTCGACCCTTCATGAACTTTGAGTTCTCGTCATCGGGATCAAACGGTAACACCCATTGGTGGCGACTCCATGGCCGCCCCTACTTCGCCGACGATGGAACTTTTCTTGGCTACCGGGGCACTGCGCAGGAGATTACGCGGGAGCATGAGCTTGCGGTTCAGGTTCGGCGGTCCGAGCGCATGCAATCGATTGGTCGACTCACGGCGGGCGTGGCGCACGACTTCAATAACCTCCTGACCGTCATCCAGGCGAACGCCGAAATGATGCTGCTGGCGCCGGAGACAGACAAGCAGGATGCGTCCCGGGCTATCGTTGCCGCGAGTCAGCGAGGCGCGGAACTGACGCAGCGCCTGCTGGCGTTTGGTCGCGTCCAGCGCATACGCAAACAAAAAATCAACGTTGTTCCGTTCTTGGAAGACCTCGAGAAGCTCCTTGTGCGAACGCTCGGTCAAGACTTCAAGGTCAACGCTGTCCTGCCGTCAAAGCCGCTTTGGATCCTCACGGACCGCCACCAACTCGAGGACGCTTGTCTGAATCTCGCGCTGAACGCGCGTGACGCGACGAACGGGAAGGGACGACTGGAAATATCGGCAAGTCCGACCGATGTCTGGGAACTGGGTGCACGTCCTGAGTCGCGCAGCGCGAACGAGTTTGTTTGTTTGTCCTTCGTCGATAATGGCCCAGGCATTCCCAAGGAGGCCCGCGACAAGATCTTTGAGCCCTTCTTTACGACGAAGAGCGGCGACTCATCGGGTTTGGGGCTCAGCATGGTGTACGGCTTCGTGCATCAGTCGGGCGGACAGATCAAGGTGAAGGATGTGAGTCCAAACGGCACAGCCTTCGAGCTTCACTTTCCAAGGGCGGCACCGCGGCTCAAGGCCGTGGCTGCTGCAGTCGAGAGCGACCCCGAAGACATCCAGGGCAAGACCGCGCTGGTGGTTGAGGACAATGACAGCATTCGTGAACTCGTGGTGCAGCAGCTCGAGTCCATGGGCCTGACCGTGGCTGCGGCGGCAGATGGTGCAACGGCGCTAGCGCGTCTCAGACAAGGCGACACCTTCGACATCATGATTCTGGATGTGGTGTTGCCGGGGGACCTCGACGGCATCGATGTCTACCGGCTTGCACGAGAACTCGGCCACGATTCCGGTGTCCTGTTTTGCTCGGGCTTTGCGGGCGTCGTCTCGGGCGCCGAAAGGGAAGTCGATGTTCCGGGGCCAATGCTCCGCAAGCCGTTCAGCAGGTCGCAGCTGGCCAGCGCCGTTAGCGAGGGGCTCCGAAACACAAGTGCTCGCGAGACGGGTGAGGGGACGTCGTCCTAGCCCGGTTGGTGGCGCCAGCGTCAGCCTCTGGTTTCGCCGTGTGATGATTGGCCGCCTGCTTTGGGTAGGGGGTCTTTTTTTGGTTCAATGGCTCGCGTCCCAAGGCGGAGCTCGGTATGGACCCCAACAACACGCGAACGGCGATCAAGGGCGACATGCTCGTTGGTATCTCGGCTGTTGTCATCGGGCTCGCCGCCCTGGCCGTATCGCTGTATGAAGCACGACTGATGCGGGCCGAGCAGCGCGCAGCCGTTTTGCCCATCATGGAGCTCGCCAAGTCGTTCGGTCCGCGCCCCGATGCGAAGGGCGAGATCGCAAACCGGTTTCAGTTCGCGGTTCAAAACGCTGGCATTGGCCCCGCCCGTATTCGCGACGTTCGCGTCACGATAGACGGAGAACCCGTCAAAACGTGGGGTGATGTCATTCGCGAACTCGGTGGTGATGGGCTGCCCAAGGGCCTGCGATACACGCAATCCCAGATTACAGGGCGGACGCTGCCACCGGGCGATCCCATGACGGTGTTCGAGCTCACGGATGCCGACACGTCCGCGCGCCTCAACGCGTCTATGGAACGCTTCGACATGTCGCTCTGTTACTGCTCCGTCTTTAATGAGTGTTGGGTGTCGCGCTACAGAGAGCTTGGTGAGCCGGAGCCTGTGCCCGAGTGTCGCGCCGGCGCGGACACGTTCGAGCAATAGTCAGTAACGCCGGGCATGTCGGGGCGTAAACGACCGACGCGGGTAGAACGGATATGGTCGCGGAGGACCTGATTTACCACTGAGTGTCACAGCAACGTTCCGGGCGCAGCGCTGCGCGAGGCGTTCCAAGCGCGTCTTCGGACGCAGTATCTGCCGACCGACCAACGGGTTTTCCCTGTGTACAGGCGCTGTCAAAGCAGTATGAAGCTGCTGTTCCTTTGACCAGCAACTGACCACATGCGATTGCGCGGTTGCGTGACTCTATGCCTAGCGTCGAGCACGCGGCCTATCTATGATGCGGGATCGCCGAAATGGCCATCCCGACAATTCGATAAGGGTTCATTCATGTACCGACTGCTGACGATCATCGCGTTGACCACGGCGCTCGCCGTGACGGCCTTCGCGGACGTGCGCGTACCGACGCGCGAGTTCTTCGAACACTCGCTGGTAAACAGCGTGAGGATTTCGCCTGACGGCAAGCACATGGGTGTGACTTACGAAGAGGGCACTCAGGTCAAAGTCGCCATCATGGAAGTCGACTCGCTCAAGGTGATCCAGGCGTTTGAGTTTGGTGAGTACCAACAAGTGCTGCGGCTGTGGTGGGGCAGCGATGAACGCGTGGTCATGTCCGTCGGCAAGGTTACGGGCAACCTCGACAACCTGGGTCGCCCGTCGTTCTGGTACGCCGCGAATATCAACGGCAAGAAGCGCCAGCAGATTTATGACGCACAGACGTCGTTCTACCAGATGCTGAATCCGTTGCCCGACGATGACCGCCACGTTTTGATCGCACGATACGCAGGTGGCGATGTGCCAAAGGCGCACCTCCTGGACATCTACGACGGCGACGTCGACTTCATCGGTGGCGTTGCCGAAGACCCCGATCTTCGCCAGATCGCCGCAGACAATGAAGGTGTCGTGCGTATTGCTGCAGCCATCAAGATGGGCGAGACCATGGACGATCGTGACCTGCGGCTCTACATCCGCGACACGGGCGCGTCGGAGTGGGAAAGCTTGGATATGCCGCTCATGCGAAACGCGCCGGAAATCAATTTCATGGCGTTTTCTAATGACGATCGAAGTGTGTTCTTCTCGTCAGACCACGACATGGCCGACGACGGTCGTCTTGGTGTTTTCGAGTACAACTTCGACACTAAGACCATCGATCTGCGTTATCGGGACGCAACCGTGGATGTCGCAGGCTTGTTGCGGGCGCCCGGCGGTGAAGTCGTTGGCGCGTTCAGCCGCCAAGGCCCGGCCGAGTACAGCATCTTCGACAACGTTGCCGACGATAAGCCTGACGTTTTGAAACTGATGCAGGGAATCCTGTCGGCGTTTCCGGGTGAGGACGTATCAATCACGTCGGCATCAGAGGACGGCTCGCGCAACATCATCTTTGCGCGCGGGGATCGTAACCCCGGCGCTTTCTACCTTCTGGACACCAACGAGATGAAGCTCCGCTTTCTCGTTGAACGCATGCCGGATCTTCCCAAGGAAGCTCTCGTGAAAATGGAGCCCGTAGAGTTCGAAGCCCGTGACGGGTTGGAGATTCACGGTTTCCTGACACGGCCCGCAGGGTGGGAGGGTGAAAAGGTGCCATTGATCCTGAACATCCACGGCGGCCCCTTCGGCATTACCGACTTCTGGGGATACAACTCGGAAGCGCAGTTTTTCGCTCACAACGGTTACGCCACGCTTAGCGTCAACTACCGCGGGTCCGGAAACCGCGGGCAGGACTTCCAGCGCAAGGGCTACCGCGAGTGGGGCGGTAAAATGCAGGACGATGTCACGGACGCCACGTTGTGGGCGATCGAACAGGGCATCGCAGATCCCGATCGGATCTGTATCTACGGTGGTAGTTATGGCGGCTACGCCACCCTGTCCGGCGTCGTCAAGGAACCCGACCTCTATAAGTGTGGCGTAGGCTACGTAGGGGTGTACGACCTGACCTGGTTCCGCAAAGGCGACGGCTCGGATTTCTCTCGTAACCGCGGGCGCTCAAGCCGCGAGAACTTCGAGCGCTTCATGAGCTCGGCAGTTGGCGAGTCGCCCGAGTCGGTCAAGCCGAACTCGCCGGTGCATCATGTCGACCGCATCAAGGCGGAGCTGTTCATCGTGCATGGGGCCGCGGACGTCCGCGTGCCTGTTGGTCATGCCTACCGTTTGCGCGACGCACTCGACGAGATTGGTAAGGACTATGAGTGGATGATCAAAGAGAAAGAAGGTCATGGCTTCATGAATGTCGATAACCGCGTTGATCTCTACACGGCGATGCTGGCGTTCTTCGATAAGCACATTGGGCGCGGCACGGATGTTGTGGATACGCTCGAAGCTGCGAGCCAGGGCCAGTAGCGTGCTGGGCTCCTAATCGGAGCGCCATCGCACCGCGCACAAAGAGCGCCGTACCCTGTCTGGGTACGGCGCTTTTTTTTGGCCGAAGCGCTGCCCACCTGACACGCTCACCTGAACGGCAAAAGCGTGGTGACCCAGTTTCGCGGCGGTGTACTGCTGGGATAAAGTAGGCGCTGGTCGCAGCTGGTGCGAAAGCGGTGTGGGGTGCGCGAGCGCCCGTCAGAAACCGCGGCATCTGTACATCAACCCGTCTTGCGTGTGCGACGCACGACCGACAGCTCCGGAGCGTGTTTGTGATCCCCCAAAGAATCATCTGGCTTGTCCTGTTCGTATTCCTCACGGCGTCGCCGGTCACGGCTGAGGCGCAATTACTGGATCGTCTCAAAGACGCCGCCAAGCGCGGTGCCGAGGACGCCGTAGACCGCGAGGTCCAGAAGCGTTCCGATGAGCTGACCACGAATGCTATCGACGCCATCATCTGCGCGGTTACGGACCTCGAGTGCATCGAGCGGGCCAAGGCAGAGGGCCGCGACATCGTCATCACCGACCAGAATGGCAATGCACTGCCCGAAGACGAGCAGGCCCAAGTAATCGCGAGCGCCGGAGACGGCCAGGTTCTTGGGCCGGCGCGACCCGGTGAAGACAGTGTTTGGGCGAACTACGATTTTGTCCCAGGCGACCGTCCGCTGTTCGTCGAGGACTTCGAAGACGAATATGTCGGTGACGTGCCGCGACGCATCGGCTTCGTAAGCGGCAATATGGAAACCGCCGAATGGCAGGGTGGGCAGCTATTGCGTATCTCTAGCGATTCGGGATTCACGATTGATCTCGCCGAGACGCTGCCCAATCGGTTCACGATCGAATTCGATCTGTATGCGCAGCACCACTGGCACAGCCTCTGCCTCGCGACGGGCCCGGTTGATAGTGACGGGGAGCCGTTTTCGTGCTTCCAGGGTCGCGCCAAAAACTACAGCAGTGCGTTCATCACGGTCGCGGACTACTTCAAGACGGGCATACGTGGTGGCAACGGTGGCGTTAGCATCGCGCGCCAGACGCGCACGCAGGAAGGGATGACGCCGATTCGCATCATGGCGGACGGCGACTACGTGAAGATGTACCTCGACGAGACGCGTGTGGTCAATGTGCCCAACGCGGACATCGTTCGCGGCAAGCAGCTTCACGTGCACGTGGTTGGCGAAGTGAGTCAGGAGAAACCGGTTTACGTCGACAATGTGCGCGTTGCCTCAGGCGGCCGGGAAATCCTCTACGAGCGGCTCATGGCTGACGGTCGATTCGCCACGCAAGGCATCCTGTTTGCCACAGGCAGCGCGAGGATCCGCCCTGAGTCGACGCCGACACTCAAGGAGATTGCGCGGACGCTAAACCGTTACGGCGACCTGCGTCTGCGCATCGAAGGGCATACCGACAATACGGGAAGCGCGGCCACAAACACGTCGCTCAGCAAAGCGCGTGCGGAGGCCGTACTGGCGTATCTCGTATCCGCCTACGACATCGCTGAAGACAGACTCGAGGCTGCGGGCTTTGGGCAAGACAAACCGGTGGGCAGCAATGCGACGCCCGAGGGGCGGCAACAGAACCGTCGCGTAGAGCTCGTACGCCTCTGACCTCAGCAGCACAAGCGTTCGAGCAGCGCGCTCTTGTAGGACTTCCCCACCGGCAGGTTGGTGCCCGTCGACAGCAGTACTTCGCTGCGATCGCCATCGATCGCCTTCACTTCTCGAACGAGTGCCACGCGTGCAACATAGCCTCGGTGTACCTGGATGAAGTCGCCGGGTGGTAGTCGGGACAGGACATGCCGCAGTGAGGCGCGCAGTAAATGGCGCCCATCGCTGTGATGGATATCCACGTAGTTGCCGTTCGCTGCGATCCATTGGATGTGCGCGACATCGATAATCCGAACCGATGCACTCGATTTGATCACTAGCCGATCGAGAGGCGCTTCCTGTGCCCACGCCGCCTGTGTTGATTGCGCTCGTTGGTATGCGGGCTGATTGTCGAGCTGGTGCTCAAGCTTGGTGACACACTGCGCCAGCCTGTCGTCGTTGAATGGCTTGAGCAGGTAGTCGACCGCATACAATTCGAAGGCCTCAACCGCGTATTGCGAGTGCGCGGTGACAAAAACGATCAAAGGCGCTTCGCGCAGCGCCAACAGCGACTTGGCTGTGGCGACACCGTCCTCGCCCGGCATCTGAATGTCGAGAAAGACGACGTCGGGACGATGCTGCCTGGCACTGTCGAGCACGCCCGCACCGGACGTGAACTCTCTTAGACTGCCCCACCGCTTGTGCGGGCGCAGCGCCTCCATGAGGTTGCCGCGCGCCATCGGCTCGTCGTCGACAATGAAAGCGCTAAACGGCATCGGTCGCGCGTCCGTCGGGAAAGCTCAAGTTGACGCAATAGGCTGTCGGTGACACGGACGTGTCCAGTGTGTAGTTGTCGCCGTAAGTGTGCGCGAGCCTTGCTTCGAGATTGTTGATGCCGGTCCCATGCCCGGGTGCAGGGTTGGCGGGCGTGCCCACGGCTGCCTGAGTGTTGCAGACACGAATGGTGAGGGTCCCGGTGCGCCACTCGATCTTAACGTCGACGTTGATACGCTCGAACCTGTTGTGATCGCCGTCCGGGATGCGCTCGACGACATGCCGAAATACGTTCTCAAGCAACGGTTGCAGTAGGAAGGGCGGGCAGGTGGCCTGCTCCGCCTGAGGATCGCAGTCTAGGCTGCACACAAAGCGGTCGCCAAAGCGAAGTGTCTGCAGTGCGATATAGTCGCGCACGAACTCCAGTTCCTCGATCACCGCAATCTGGCCCCGTGATGCATTCTCGACTGTGAAGCGAAGCAAGCTGCCCAATGTGGAAATGGCGTCGACAAGTGTTTCCTTCTCCGACTGCCGTGCCAGGTAGCTCATCGAGCTCAGGCAGTTGAACAAAAAGTGCGGCGCGAGCTGCGACTGCATCAGCTGCATGTGCTGCTCAGCGAGTTCAAGCGCCGCCTCGGTCCTTTGCTGTGCGAGCGCTGTGTTCTCCTGCTGCGCCATGCGTGTCCGCGCGGCCAGCACGACGCCGCCACAGAGTGCGAACGTCAGTCCATAGACCACGGCATAGAAGAACACGACGGAACCGCTTGTCGCCGCAAGCTTGTCGACCCACGCCGACCAGCCGCCGCCCGCGACGGCGGTAGAAACGCCATAGTCGTAGGAAAAATAGAGCGGCAGCCAGAGCAACAAGCCGCCAACAAAGAACGCCGAGAGCCTCCAGAACGTGAATGTGAACCGCCTGCTCTGCATGACGCGCAGGAGCACGATAGTCACGATGATCCACGCGGCATAAGAGAGGAGGTAGTAGCCGACTTGAGTCAGTGTGAATGGTATCGCCAGGTCGTACTTGATGATGTCGACATAGCGCGACAGTGCGTGGATCAACCCAACACTGATCCACATGACGGCAACGAAGGCGACAGTTCGACGATTCAAGTTCAACAACCGTGGTTGCAATGACGAGTCCGCAGGCTTTGCCCGCGGCGTCTGATAGTAAGGAGAATTGACGGCGAAAGTCAGGCTGTTCGTCACCATGAATTCGGGTGTTCGTCACATCATGCTTGTTCGGCGACCGGCATCCCGGACATTGGCCCCTGCAGGGTAACTGCAGCAACCATGACTAGGGGTCAACACCATGCAAAAAAGACGTTGGACTACTTCACTGTTGGCGACACTGATCGTCGCCGCATCGGGCGCAGCATACGCGGGTAAATCGCTGCCGCTGAGCGTCTTGAACTTCGACGGGATTCACATGGCCGATGATGGCTTCATCTACGCCGCAGAGGGTTTTCGGGGCGATCGACTGTTTGTGATCGCGCCTAACGGGCAGGTTTTCATTCAGGCGTCCGGACTGGCGGGCCCCATTGATATCGCCAACGACAGCGCTGGCAACCTTTACGTCAGCAACTTCAATAATGCGACCGTCAGCAAGGTGACGCCCGAGGGTGTCGTGACGAAATTTGCCGATGTGCTACCGGGACCGGCGGGTATCGTCGTGGACTCACACGACAACGTGATCGTCTCGCAGTACGGCGAAGGCAACGGAGACGGGGTCACGGTGACGAAGATCACGCCCGACGGCGCGGTCAGCGCGCTCGCGTCCGGTGGCCTGCTGCAGGCCCCGGTCGCAACGGCCATCGATGATGACGACAATGTGTACGTCGCGAACTTCAACGAGGGCAGTGTCATCAAGATCAGCCCTGACGGCGAACAGGAGTTCATTGCGCGGGTGGACGCGCCGGCCGGCTTCGCGATTGGTCATATGGCCTACGTCGACAACCGGCTCTTCGCGACGTCGACTGCCGATCAGAAGATTATCGTGATTCGGCCCAATGGCCGCATCCGCGAACGCGGCCGGGCCATCGATGAAGGCCGCTTCCCCAACGGCCTGACCTACGACGCCGCGAACAACACGGTGTTGTTCACTTACGGATTCACACCGGTTTCCGAGATCGAGCAGATCCGGCTTCGGACCCCCGAGTAGTGCCGGGCGGCGCTCCCTCACGTTTGCCCCAAGATTGGTGGGGGAGCGCTGTCGGGCCCGTGCGCTACTGCATCGCAGGAAGGATGTAGCGGTCGATCAGCTCAAACGGTCGCTCCATCTCCGGAAGCTTGCCGTAGTTCTCGCCCGTAAACACGGCGACAAGGTCGAACGCCGGAAACACCATGATGAATTGGCCGCCGTTGCCCCAGGCTTCGAACGATCGGACCGGTTTACCATTTACCTCCCGGTCGATCATCCGCCAGAGATAGCCGAAGTCCTCGCCGTAGAGGTTGCTCGTGGCGTGTTTCTGAGTCGACGCCTCGACCCACTCGGCGGAAATCAGGCGCTCGCCCCGCCAGACACCACCGTCGAGATAGAGCTGGCCGAACTTGAGCATATCGCGGGGCCGCAAGTTAAGCCCGCCGCCCGTCATGGCCAGCCCCTGGCTGCCGCGTGAGTTGGTGATCGGCCACCGGTAGGCCGTGATGCCCATGGGCTCGAACAGGTATCGATCTGTGAAAGCGGGCACGCGCAGATCCGAGGCACGCGTGATCACATTGCCCAGGGTGACGACACCGCTCGTCGCATAGGAGAACGTATCGCCCGGGTCGGCCACGAGCGGCTGGTCGAGGTAGAACTTGATCCAGTCGTCCGTGGGGTACATGGCGTCCTCGTTGCCGCGAACGCCCGACGTCATGCTGAGCAGGTGCGCGAGTGTGATGTCTTCCTTGCGCGAATCCCAATTCTCAATCTCGCCCGCGTACTCGGGGAAGTAGGGCAGCACCGGCGTGTCCACGGACGCGATAAAGCCCTGATCGATGGCGATACCAACGAGCGCCGATGTGATGGCCTTCGAGGCCGAGCGTGAGGAGTGCAGGTCGTCGCGGTCCCAATTGCCAAAGTACGTCTCGAGCACCAATGCGCCATCGCGCGCCAGCAATACGCTGCTGACGCCCGCGTAGTCGCCGGCGTCTATGCGGGCCAGCATTTCCTGGATACTGTCCGGGTCGATGCTTTGGTCTTCAAGCGACGCCGTGCGCCAACCGTCGCCGATGTCTTCCGGTACACGATACTCGGCAGTCTTGGAGGACGTGCATCCCACGACTAGGACCACCAATATCAGTCCCGTGGCAATGCTGCGAGTTGTGATCACTGATCCTGCTCCCCGGATGGCTCGGACGACACTTTGAGACGAGTTAGAGTCCGCCTGGAGGCGAGAGGTTTAGTCAGGTGGAAATCTTCGCGCATCAGGGCCTAGATGCTCCCCAGTGCTTTCTCGAGCGCCAGCACCTCAGTGTGCCGTTTTGTGTGCGCACGGTTCGCTTCGATCCTCGCGTCCGCGAGGTCTCTTTCCGACTCAAGAATGGTAAGCAATGACACGGTGCCGCCTTCGAACCGACGCCTGGCCGCGTCGGCGAGTTGCTCGCGCGTCGATAGCAGCTTTGCCTGTACCTCATACTGGGATTCCGCTTCAGTAACGAGCACGGCGGCGTTTTCAAGCTCCTCCAGCGCACTAAGGACGCTGCGTCGGTACGCCAGTGCAGATTGCGCCTCGCGCGATTCGGTGGCGTCGAGGGTTGCCTGACGCCGGCCTCCGTCGAGCACCGCCCACTCGAATAGGGCGCCGATTGCGCTCGCGAGGCTGGCACTTTCGGTGAGATCGCCGCGTGACGTCGACTCGGGTCCGGCAGCAGCAAACAGGGTCACCTTAGGGTAGAAATCGAGTCGGGCGAGATCGCTGTCTCGAACGGACTGCGCGTACCGGATTTCCGCCACCCGCACATCGGGTCGACGTCGCAGAATACTGGAGGGTGTTGCATCTATCACCATGGCTTGTGACCAGGGCGCGGTGCCCGGTGGGGCCGGCTCGATCGTGAGTGCGGCCGGTGCCTGTCCCGTAAGTATGGCAAGACGGTGGTGGGCGATTCGTTGCGCACGTCGCACGCCTGGGACGCGCGTCTGCGCAGCAGCGAGCTCCGCCTTTGCGAGCGCCACATCGTAGTCGGAAGCCTCGCCATGGTCACGGCGCTGCACCGTGGCATCGAACAGCGCGCGTTGCTTCTGCACGACTGTGTCGAGCAGCGCGCGCTCCGCGGCATACTGGTTGTACTCGACATATCGACGAACAATCTCTGCCACGAGACTCGCCTCCGTGTCGGCAAGTTCCGTCTCCTGCAAGGCGACCCGAAGCGCGGCGCGGTCACGGACGGCCCCACGTCGGCCGAAGAGGTCGAGCTCCCAGCTCGCATCAAATCCTGTCTCGTAAAGGGTCTGATTGGGCTCGAAGCCTGGAATGCGCCCGGCCGGCAACACCCCGTTTTCGCTAAGACGTTGATCCGTGATACCGGCGTCGACGGCGAGCTGAAGCCTCAATTCGGCTTGATCGAGACCAGCCAGGGCCCGGGCTTCCACGATGCGTTCGCGCGCGATCTGTGTATCGACGTTCGCCGCAAGCGCAGTGGTCACAAGCGTTGCGAGCTGCGGATCTGAGATCCGCTCTCGCAGCGGCGGCACCGTGTCGTCGGCGGCGGGGAGTTGAGATGCGAGCGCGGCTGACCACGCCGGGCTAACGTTAGGTGGTGTGGTATCGCCCGCTGTGGGTCCAAGTGCGGTACAGCCTGCCAGACAAACAACGGCAAGGCTCAGTAGGCGGGCAGAAACAGAGCGCGTCATGGGCTTAGTCCAGTGTGCGTTTGTAACGGAGCATGGCGACGGCCATGACCACAACGGTGAACGCGGACATTGCGAGCAATGGCTGTGTGAGCTGCAGCAGGCTGGCGTCCTTGAGCATTACGCCGCGAACTACCCGCAAAAAGTGGGTGAGTGGCAACACTTCGCCGATAGTCTGCGCCCATGCGGGCATGCCGCGAAACGGGAACATGAATCCGGACAGCAGCAGCGACGGGAGGAAAAAGAAAAACGTCAGCTGCATCGCCTGCATCTGCGACTGCGCGATGGTCGAGAAGGTGAAACCCAATGACAGGTTCGCGATGACGAAGATCGCAACACCCAGCAGCAAAAGCCACAACGCACCGACGAAGGGAACCCCAAACAGGAGCTTTGTGGCCACCAGTATCACCGCCGTCTGCGCACTACCCACGAGCACGTAAGGCAGAATTTTTCCCACCATCACCTCACCGGGGCGAGCGGGCATGGCAAGGAGATTCTCGAGCGTGCCGCGCTCGGCCTCGCGCGTCATGGCCATCCCGGTAATCATGACCAACGTCATCGTCAGTATGACGCCCAGCAGACCTGGAACGATGTTATAGCTCGTCTTGCCCTCGGGGTTGTAATGCGAGTGAACGACGAGCTCGAACGGCGCCGGGCTGCCGGCCAGAGTTGAGCCCGTGCTCAGGCGCTCATGACGCAGTGCACGCTCCAGGATCGTTTCAGCGCGCCCCACGGCATTGGAGGTGGCGGCTGGATCTGAGGCGTCTGCCTCGATGAGTAGCTGCGGCCGCTCGCCGCGCAGCAGCGCGCGCGTGAATCCGCTTGGAATGGACACAACAAAGGCTACCTTACCGCGGGCCAACAGTTCTGCGCTCTCGCGCGGGTCACTGGTCTGCAACACGAAGTCGTAGTAACCGGAAGTCTCGAGCGCGGTGATGAGCGTGCGGACGATGGGGGTCTGTTCCTCTATGAGCAGTGCAGAGGGCAAGCGCTTCGGGTCGAGGTTGATGGCAAATCCGAATAGGACGAGCTGAATGATCGGAATGCCAAACATCATCGCGAACGTCAGACGGTCACGGCGCATCTGCACAAGCTCCTTCATAGCGACTGCTGTGACCCGCGCGCTCGCCGCATTCATGCGTGCACCCGCCTGTCTGCACCCGCGTCGGCCATCAAGGCGATGAAGGCGTCTTCTAGGCTCGGTCGCACGGCCTCCCAGCTGACATCGCCGACCTGTTCCGCCGCCAGTGCCGCGCGAATGGCTGTGGGGTCACCACCGCTGACGTGCAACGCCGCGCCGAAGTAAGCGACATGCTCCAGTGCCGCATGATCTTTCAGTTGTGCTGATAGCCGGCGGACACCCTCACCCTCGCCCCGGAACGTGTGCAAGCCAGAGCGCGCGATGATGTCGGCGACCGTGCCCTCGGCAACCTTGCGGCCATTGGCAAGGTAGACAATGCGGTCGCAACGCTCCGCCTCGTCCATGTAGTGCGTGGACACGAGCACAGTCATACCCTCGAGCGACAAGCGGTGGATTTCGTCCCAGAAGTCCCGGCGGGCCTGCGGGTCAACCCCGGCGGTGGGCTCATCGAGAAGCAGCAGCTTCGGTCTGTGCATCGTGACGGCTGCCAGGGCGAGGCGCTGTTTCCAACCGCCAGAGAGCGCGCCCGCAAGTTGCTTCTGGCGATCGGCCAGGCCCAGCTTTTCGATCGTTGAATCGACCGCGCGTCGTGCGTCGGGCATGCGGTACAGGCGGGCGACGAATTCAATGTTTTCGCGGATCGTCATGTCGCCCCAGAAGGAGAACTTCTGGGTCATGTACCCGGTCTGCCGCTTGATCTCAGCGGCGTCATTGCGGATATCCCAACCGAGCGTTCGGCCTTCGCCCTCAGTCGCCGTCAACAGGCCGCAGATCATGCGAATGGTCGTGGTCTTTCCCGACCCGTTTGGGCCGAGAAAGCCCCAGACCTGGCCGCGGGGCATTTGTAGATCGACGCCGTCTACGGCAGTTTTATCGCCGAATCGCTTCACGAGCCCGCGTACGTCGATGGCGAGGTCGTCATTCACCAGCTGACATCCACCGGCAGCCCAGGTCTCAGCGCGCTGCCCTCAGGCAATCGCGCCTCAACAAGAAACACGAGTTTTTCGCGACTCTCTCGGGAGTAGATCACCGGAGGCGTGTACTCGGCCTCGGTCGCGATGTAGGTGACGTATGCGTTTTCGGTGGATGTCATGCCGTCGGCAATGACGTGCACCTCGGTGCCCAGGCGGACACCTGGCAGCGACGCTTGCGGCACGAAAAACCGTATCTTGAGCCCATGGTCCGGCAGCACGGCCAGCACTGGGGTACCCGGCGTCACGTACTCGCCGCGCTCTAGCAATAGCGATTCGATGCGCCCCGAGTACCGCGACTCGGTCGCGCGCTGTGCCAGGCTGTAGGCTGCGCGGTCACGGGCCGCCCGCGCACTCTCAGTCGCGGCTGCTGCCGCCTGTCGGGCGTTGGGTCTGGCCGCGAGTATTGCTACGCGAACGTCTGCCTGCAACGCATCCACGCTTGCCGTGGCGGCCGAGAGTTCGGCCACGAGGGCGTCGCCACGACGACGCGGTTCCAGGCCAGCTGACACGAGCGGCATGACGCGATCGTGGTCAGCGGTGGCGTGTGTGAGCCGCGCCTGCGCTTCGGCAAGCCGCGCACGCAGCGCCTCAATCTCCTCGGTGCGCGCACCGGTCTCAATGTTGAGCGCTTCGGCTTCCGCCTGCAGAACCCGTGCTTCGGCTTCGTCGCGCTGGGCCTGTTCCGATGTGGTGTCGAGGGCGAAGAGCAGATCGCCAACGTTGATTCGGTCTCCTTCGGTAACTGGCAGGTCAACGATCCACCCGGCGGCCGGGGCGGCGACATAGCGCCAATCAGCCTCAACGTAGCCTATGGTGGCATCCAACGGATTGTCACTTGAGCAACCCGCCAGTAGTAGGGCGGCGATGGTGTAAACGGTTCTTTTCATGACGTGGGCTCCCATCGGGCCAATGCGCGTTTCATATTCTCTGCGTGCTGCTGGAATAGGGTCTCCAGGTCAATGGGTACCCGGTCGGTGGGCGCGAATACGGCTTGCCACAGCATCGACATCACCATAGGCGCGACGACGAGGCGGGCTGTCAGGGCGGGGTCTGCGACGGAGATTTCCCCGGCGTCGTGTGCGTTTTGCAGCAGCGCCGTGACGGCCGCGAGCACGCGGTCGATGACGTCATAGCGGTAGCTCCTAACGATCTCCGGAAAATTGTGACTGTCGCCCGACAGGACCTTCATGAGCTTGTGCAGGTGCGTTTCGCGAATCAGCTTCGGCGCGAAGGCCGCGATTCCTGCCATAGCAGCCTCGAACGAGGGCGCGGTCCGAGTCATGCGTTCAATGGTCTCTAGGTTCGGAACGGCAAGCGTTTCGATGAGCTCGCGAAACAGCTCGTCTTTGCTTTGGAAGTAGAGGTAGACCGTGCCCTTCGACAGGTTCACGCGTGTGGCGATGTCCTCCATCCGTGCGGCCGAAAAGCCGCGTTCGAAGAACTCATCCAGTGCGGCAGTCAGCAGGAGCCTACGGCGGGCGTCCTTTTCATCATCTGAGCGTGCTCGTTTCATGGCTCATTTAATAACTGACTGGTCAGTTATTTGTCAAGCCACGGCGAGGTAAGGTCGACGTCCTAGCGGTTCAGAGGCGAAATCCGCCTACGGGGGCGCGGCTGTTGACGCCGCTTCTGCATCCACGAAATCGCGGATCGTCGCGAAAACGCGCTCGGGATCCTCGAGCTCCGAGAAATGTCCCAGGTCGTCGAAGGCGATCAGTGTCGCGTGCTCGGCAAAACTGAGCGCGCTGCGCTCATTCGCTGCGGGGTGCGACCCATCGGCGCGACCCCACAACGCCAGCAGCGGTTGTGTGACGGGCCCGAGTTCGTTATTCGGGTTCACGTAGACCTGATAAGCGCTCGCCAGTGACCAGAGCGCCCCGTGCTCAAAAGACTCTGCGGCACAGGCGCACAGCGGCGGTACCGATTCTGGCCGGCCCACCGCGAGCTTGTACCAATCCGGCATCCGCTTGCGCGCGAGTCGTTTCATCATGATCTGGCCGGCGACGGGCTTGCCGAGGATGCCATGCGGATCGCGTGCCGCTTTCCAACGATCGAATGCGGCGACGTCTCCCGTTTGCATCACGACGACGTGGCTCGCCAACTCGGGACGTCGCGAGGCGATGTCGATAGCGGCCAGACCCGCAACGCAAGAGAACGCGAGGATGGCGGGCGTGCCGACAACCCCTTCAAGAAAGCGGGCCAGGTCGTCATTGGTGTCGCGAAAGCCGAACGAGAAGCCGGTTCGCGTCGCCGAGAATCCCATTGCCGGCAATTCAACGACGACCACGCGAAACGCTTGTTCGAAGATGTTGAGCAGTGCGTCGTACGCCTCCAGTGTGACGGGTGGGTCTGCGGTCAGCACGATCGTCGGTGCGTCGGGCCGCGCCGAGAGGCGCTCGCGATAGCGGTACTGAACGCTGGGTGTGCTGAAAAAGCCAATGTCGTCTGATGTTTGTGCGGACCATCCCTTGCGGAACCGACGCTGGCGGCCCCGCCCGCCGCGCGTATCAACCCAAAGACCCAGCCGTTGCAGCCAGCTCATTTTGCCGCGCCTACTGCAGGTTCTTGGCATGTGTTGTGTTGGCGCATGGTCACCCGACCCGGTTCGTCCCTTCGACGTGAAGCAGTGTTGCACCCTGTGGTTCCAAGCCGCATCATCAAATATGAAAAGTAGCTTTTCAGATTTGATGATATGCGTGGGCCGCGTTGGGATGATCTCAGAGCCTTTCTGGAGGTTGCGGAGCTAGGCAGCTTGTCTGCTGCCGCTGCTGCCATGGGATTGTCTGCCGCGACCTTGGGTCGGCGCATCGATGCTCTGGAAACGGTGCTCGGCTTTCGACTGATGCGTCGCGGGCCTAGCGGCGTGGCGCTCACCCACGATGGCGCGCGTGTTCTAGAGCTGGTCCGCGCCGGCGCGGATCGATTGGGTGAGCTGGACCGGCTGGCACGCCACCTTGCGCAAGACGCGATACGCCCGCCGATTCGCATCTCATCGACAGAGCCCATGGTGGCTGACGTGCTGGCGCCCGAACTGCCGCGGCTCCAGGACTCGCACCCCGAGGTTCGCGTCGAGCTTGAATCTTCGCTTGAGCTGTCGAGTCTCAACCGCGGGGAGGCCGACATGGCGATCAGGATGGTTCGTCCTGTCGGCGATACGCTGATCACGCGACGGCTCACGCCGATTCGGATGGGGCTGTTCGCCACAGCGGCCCATCTGACAGGGCGTTCCAGACCGTTGGATCTCGCCGAGATGCGGCTGCTCTGGTACGACGCCGCGTACGGTGACATCGCAGAAAATGTCTGGCTCCGTAAGTCCGGTCTTGAAGCGCGCGTGGTGATGCGCTCGGGCAGTGTGCGCGCCTTGCTGCAAGCCGCACTGGCGGGTGTTGGTGTCGCACCACTGCCCGTTTTTCTCGCCAGGCGGCACAAGCTCGTCAGGGTCAGCGATCAGGGGCCACCTACGCGCTCACCCTGGCTCGTGTTTCACCGCGACACCCGCAATGACAAGACGATGAAGGCGGTCCGAAGATGGGTGGTCGACGCCTGCCGTCGCGTTATCGGTGATGCCTCCGGCTGAGGTACTGTCGAAACAACGTTTAACGTCTTGTTCTCGCGTCGAGCTGGCATTGGCTCGCAGAAATGCCTAACGTAGCCAGCGTGATATGAACCTTCGGGAACAGATGGGGCTGTGCACCGATGAGTGATCTCAACACGTTCAATGTCGTGACCACGGGCAAGCTCGAGCCAGGCTTTAGGCTCGCCGACGTGCAACGAAAACTGATCGCGGCCATGAAGCTCAAACCGGAGCAAGCCGCGCAGTTTTTCGAGCGGCCTCGCGTTGTGAAAAAGGGCCAGACCCAAGCCAACGCCGAGAAGATCTGTGCGCAGCTCGCCAGGCTCGGTGTATCCGCTGAAGTGAAGGACACCGCGCCGCAAATGGCGCCGCCGCCGCCTCCGGACAAGCTTGTCTTTGAAGAATCGGTGCCGGCAACTTCTGCGCCTGAGCTCGCAATCGTCGATGACGCCCCATCGCCATCTTCAAGCGGCGGCGACTTCGCATGCCCCAAGTGCGGCCACGTACAGGTTAAGAAAGAGCAGTGCGAAAGCTGTGGCGTCTGGTTCCACAAGCTCGAGCCGCCCGTCGACAGTCCCGCACCAGCTATTGGACGACCCGACAGCCCGGCCGCATTGAGCGCGGCGGCGCCTGCGGCAGCCGCGGCGTCACAGGCTGAGCCACCGGCCCCAATGGAGAGCCAGCTTCGCGAAGCGCCCCCGGACAACAGTTCCCTGAGTCCTGCGGCCATTGGCGCGGCCGCCGCTGCAGCGCTGGTTGGCGCCTGGGTTTGGAAATTCGTTGCCGTGACCTTTCAGTTCGAGTTTGGCCTCATTGCCTGGGGCATCGGTGGCGCCGTGGGTGCAGCGGCAGCGGGTATGGGTTCGAGAGGCATGAAAGCCGGTGTGGTCTGCGCCGTGCTCGCACTCGGGTCCATCGTGGTTGGCAAGTACTGGTCGTACTCGGCCGTGCTCGATCAATTCCAGGAACTCGTCATGTCGGCCATGGCAAGTGACGCCGACGAGATGCGAGCCGTGTATGAGGAGGAGCTCGAAGACGGCCGAATTCTGATCGCAGGCTCCGGCAGCGATGACTTCACGCGCCGCTTCATGATCGATCGCTTCTACTCGGACGCCAGCCGCCCGGGCGACATCAGCGATTCCGATCTCGCCGATTTCAGGGAGTATCAGGCGCCACGGCTTCGCGAGATTGCCGAGAGCAATGCGAGCTTCGAGGAATGGCAGCAACTCAGCGTCGGCGCCATGAACGAGATTCCCATCCTGCAGCTCATGCGGGAAGACCTTGGCGCGTTCGACTTCATTTTCGCCTTCCTCGGCATCGGTACCGCGTTTCGGCTTGGCAGCAAGATGGGCTGATGCAGCGCTCTGTTGCGCGACCGACTTAGTGGTCGGGACGCAGCGGGTCCGCTTCAATTGCTTGCATGCGCGTCCGGAACGCTTGAGCCAAGCTTCGCACGCGTTCCGGATTCGCCGCTGAGATATCGCGAAGTTCGAGTGGGTCGGTGTTGAGGTCGTACAGTGCGACCGGTCGTTGTGCGTCGTCGAGCAACAACTTCCAACGATCCTGTCGGATCGCGAAGTCCGGGCCATCGGCCGCTTCAAGCGCCCAGACCAGTGTCCGACTCTCGAGAGCCTCACCAGAAAGCGCCGCGCTAACGTCGATGCCGTCGATATCCCGATCCTCTGGCACTTTAGCGCCGGCGATGGTCGCCAGCGTTGTGAACAGATCGGTGCCCACGACGAGCGCGTCGGACCGGCTGCCTGCTTGCGTGAGACCCGGTACACGCGCGATGGCCGGCACACGAATCCCGCCCTCATAAACGCGGTGCTTTCGACCGCGTAGGCCGCCCGTGCTGCCATGCGCATTCACTTCCCACCAGGTCCGCCAGTCCTCGGTCACGGGGCCGTTGTCACTCGCAAAGACGATCACTGTGTCCTCGTAGACGTTGCGCTCGCGCATTGCGTCCAGTAGTCGCCCAATCTCGTGGTCCATGTAGGTGACGTTCGCGTAGTACTCGCCGGGACCTCTAGGATCGAGCAAGGCCATGGGCGGCGTCTCACCACCTGACGGGATGGGCACGATGTCGCCATCGGTGTAGTCCGCGTACTGTGCGTTGAACTCGGGCGGGTTCTCGAACGTTGTGTGTGGTTCGGCCATGCTGAACATCAGCAGGAAGGGCTGCTCGGGCTCGCGCGCATCTAGCCAACGCACCGCCTCGTCGACGTAGAGTGCGGCGATGTAGCCTTCCTGTTCGCCGACGGGCTTGCGACCGCGAAAGAGATTGACGGGGTTTCGACTGGTGGGAATCTGGTAGGCGTTGTGACCGTAGAAATGATCGAAGCCCTGGTCAGTGGGCTGCGGTTGCTCGTCGCTGCCAAGATCCGAATTCAGATGCCACTTGCCGACCAGCGCCGTGGCGTAGCCGACCTCACGAACTAACTCCGCGAGCGTGACTTCCTCGTCGCGCAGAAAAATGCCGCTGCCGCCGGGAATCCAGCTTCGGATGCCGGTTCGGTAAGGATGGCGACCCGTCAGCAGCACCGCGCGCGAGGGCGAGCAGAGCGGCGAGGGCGCGTAGTAGTTGGTGAGCGTCACGCCATCGGCGGCCAGCGCATCGAGGTGTGGTGTTTCGATCACGGGGTGGCCAAAACTCGCGAGGTCGCCGTAGCCGAGGTCATCGACGTAGATGATGAGGATGTTGGGTTGCCTGGGAGTCGCGTTGACCGCAGTGACGAGCAGCAGACTCAGCAGCGTGGCCAGACCAAAGCGGCGCACGGTCAGGTCTCAGCTTGTGCGGCTGCGGTCAGCCGTTTGAGAAGGGCCGCGAGCTGCCGCCGGTCCGAAGCGCGCAGCGCCCCGAGCGACTGAGCCGCGATATCGAATCGAGCCGAAGCGGCTTTCTTCGCCAGCCGTTTACCGGCGGCGGTCAGCTTGGCGGACTTAACACGCCGGTCTTCAGGCCGCGCGTGCCGCGTGATGATTCCAGCCGCGGTGAGACGATCAAGCGCGGCCGTCATGGCACCCGAGGTGAGTAGCACCGCACTGCCGAGCTGGCCCGGCGTAAGCTCGAAGGGCGCGCCACTGCGGCGTAGTGTCGCGAGGATATCGAAATCAGTGTAGGGCAGACCGAACGGTCTCAGCGCGGCGGCCGCCTGTTTCTCGTAAAGACGGCCCAGGCGCATGATGCGCCCGACGACAGCCATTGCAGACGTGTCGAAATCGGGGCACTCGCTGGCCCATTGACGCATCAGCTCGTCCATGAGGTCTGGCGATTCAGTGGTGCTGTTCATGGATTTATCTTGACATCAAGATAATCACTTGCCAATATCTTTATATCAAGATAAATGGAGCAGAGCCATGGCGGGTAGAGTCATCATCATTTGGACCTTCGGCGTTCTGCTGACTGCCTGCGCCACGCCGTCGGCCTTGCCCGTGGCAGCGCAGGCCAGGCCGATGACGCTGGAACCCCTGTCACGCGACTACCCCTCGGGCGCGGAGATCTCCTACGAGATGGGTACGATTGTGGTGCCAGAGCATCGTGAGAAGCCCGACAGCCGCGATATCTCGCTGCAGTTTCATCGTTTCAGCGGCAACCCGGATGCGCCGCCCATTTACATTCTGCGTGGCGGCCCGGGATTCCGGGGGCTGGAGTACGACCTCGAGCGCGACGGCTACTACGACTTCTACCTCGCGCCTTATCGGGAAGCAGCCGAGATCGTTGTGATTGAGCACCGCGGTTTCGGCGTCGGCAATGCACTGCCCTGCGCCGAGCAGCCTATCGCAGCACTTGCGGACGTCGACACCGCGGCCAAGCGCTGGGCGCGGTACCGCACGGCGGCTTTCGAATGTCGGGACGCTTACGCCGAAAAGGGCGTCGACTTGTCGGGATACACCGTTATGCAGATGGTTCACGACGTGATCGACGTGGCAGACGCGCTGGGCCACGACGAGTTTCAAATCATGGGCTCGAGCTTCGGTTCGCACTGGGGCATGGCAGTTGCCCGAAGCCATCCCGCTCGTGTGGTGCGCGTCACACTGTCGGCGCTTGAAGGGCCCGATCACACGTTTGATATGCCGCTTGAGAAAGAGGCATCACTGCGCCGGCTCGGGGCCAAGGCTGCGGCGGCGCCGGGACTGACGGACGTGGCCGGGGAGCGCGACGTTGTCGATCAGTTTGCTGCGCTCGTCGCGCGCGCCAATCGTGAGCCCGTGGTGGTCGCATCAACGGACCCCTGGACCGACGCCCCGGTGACCATCGCGCTTAGCGGTGACGACCTTAAGGAAGTCACGCAGGGGTTTTCGCGCGGCACCACCTGGGGTTTCCTGTTCCCCCGTTGGGCGGACGACATGCGGATCATGCTGGGCGGTGACCTCTCAGGGGCAGCCCGGAGAATCCAGTACGTGTGGCGCCGGCCGACTGTCGACAACGCCGCATGGATTTCTCTTGAGTGCGCTTCAGGTGCGAGCGTCGCCCGACGCGAGCTGCTCGCGGCGCAGACAGCGACCGCGCTCGTAGGCAATCATGAGCTGTTAGGCCCAAAGGTTTGCGCAGACTGGCCTGCGGACCTCGGTGCGTCGTACCGCGCTGATTTTTCGAGCGACGTACCTGCTCTGCTCATGCACGGTACCTTCGACACGTCGGCCCCGTACGCCAACGCTGCCGCCGTGAGGTCCTACTTCTCCAACCACCATTTTGTCGAGATCCGAGGCGGGTCACACGGCGCCAACATCGAAGCGATTGAGCAACAGCCCGGGTTTCAGGCCGCACTCATTCGCTGGCTGCAGACGGGTTCGGTAGACGGCCTGCCTCGGGTCGTCGAGCTTGAGCCCGTCGATTGGTTGTAATGCCGAGCCGCGATCAAGACGCGATTTGCGGGTCGCCATAGCGCACGTCCAGCACCTCAACCTGTTGGGTTTGCGCGTTGATTGTGATGCCAATGACGTCGTGCATGGCTTTTCCAAGTAGGCCCTTCGCCATGGGACTGTCCACACTGATCCAGCCCCGCTCGGGATCGATTTCGTCAGCGCCAACGATTCGGTAGGTCGCGGTCTGGTCGTCGACCCGCAGCGTGACCCAGGCCCCGAAGAACACCTTGTTCGAGTCTTCTCGGGTGGGCACGACCTGCAACACCGGTAGCCGCTTCTGGATGTAGCGAATACGTCGGTCCATGCCGCCGAGTTCCTTCTTGCGGTAGATGTACTCGGCATTCTCGGACCGGTCGCCCTCGGCGGCGGCTTCGGACAAGGCTTGCACGACCTCGCGGCGGCGCAGCCAGAGCGCTTTGAGTTCCTGCTCCAGCGCGGCGTAGCCTTCGGGCGTGATGTATGGTGCCGACGGCGGTTGTGGTGGGCGCCATCGGCCCATAGCGCGTTGTCCCTGTCGCGATGTCGGTCGTCAGTGTAGCGAAATGCTTGCGCGTGAGACCAATGTCGCGCATCGTCTGCCGACCATGTCGGACCCCCGCTACGACCCCCCCGCAACCGATGCGCCTGAAACGCGCGGCCCGAATGCGGCGATCATTTTCCTCGTGATCTCGGCGTTTATCGGGTCGATGGGATTCGGTCTCGCCGCACCCGTGATGCCCGAGCTCGTGATGCAAATCACAGAGGCGAGCGTAGCCGAGGCGGCACGCTGGGGCGGTATCGCCGTGTTCAGCTACGCGGTCATGCAGTTCATCTTCTCGCCCATCGTGGGCGCGTTGTCAGACCGCTACGGGCGGCGACCCGTGCTCATCATTTCGCTGACGGCGTTCGCCATCGACATGTTGCTGCTGGCGCTCGTAACAACGCTTTGGGCGTTCCTTCTCGTGCGCGCCTTGGCCGGCGTTTTTGCCTCCACGTTTTCGACCACTAGCGCCTACATCGCCGACGTCACCCCGCCCGGTAAGCGCGGCCAGCGTTTCGCCATGATCGGTGCGGCATTTGGCGCCGGTTTCATCTTCGGCCCTGCTATCGGCGGCCTACTGGGTGACATTGATGTGCGCCTGCCGTTCTTCGTAGGCGCAGCGCTTGCGGGCGCCAACGCACTGTTCGGCTACTTCCTCGTGCCCGAGTCGCTGCCCGTCGAGCGCCGTCGTGCATTCAGCTGGTCTCGTGCAAGTACGGTCGGCACACTCATGCAGCTCGTGCGCACCAAGGGCGTCGGGCCGCTGCTCCCGGTGTTCTTCTTCGCGACGCTGTCGTCCTGGGTGTACCCCACCGTTTGGGCCTACGTGGCCATCGAGAAGTTCGACTGGACGACGAAGGCGGTCGGTTATTCCGTGGCGTACTACGGCGTCATCGCGTTTCTATCCTCGGCCATCGTCGTACAGGTATTCCTGCCCAAGCTCGGAATCCGGCGTGCGGTGTTCATTGCGCTCGTATTCGAGATTGTGGCGCTGGCGGGTATTGGCTTTGCGACCGAGAGCTGGATGGTTTATGCCATGGTGACGCTCGCGCTCGTCTCGACCATGCAGGATCCGGCCATCCGCCAGGAGCTTTCATCGCGCGTAGCCGAGGACGCGCAGGGCGAGCTGCAGGGCGGATTGTCCGCGCTCACCAGCATTGCGATGATTCTGGCGCCGCTGACTTACATGGGCCTGTTCACGTTCACGGCGGGTGAATCGGCGATCATCTACTTTCCGGGCGCTGCATTTCTGGCAGCGGCGTTTATGTCGTTGCTCACGCTCGTGCTCTACGCGTTTGCGGAGCGTCGGCTGCCGCCCATGGAAGAGACTTCAGTCACAGAATCGACGGGTTAGCCCCACCCCCCCGAAACAAAATGCCGCTTGTCCCGGTCCCGTTAGGTATCTGCGCCTTATTGGCGCCACCGTTTCTTGGAGCGACCGTCATGTTCAAGACCTTCCTTGCCGCCGCGGGCCTGGCGCTCTTGTTGCCCGGCGCGGCCGCTCATGCCGAGAAGGCGAAACCCCCGCAGCCCAAGCTTTACTCGGTGCTGTTCTATGCCGACTGGTGTCCGAGCTGCAAACTGCTCGACCCCAAGATCGAGCGCGCTCGGGTTAAGGCCGAGCTCGATCAGCAGCCGGTTTTGTTTGTTCGTTTCGACCTCACAGATGCGGACACCACAGCGCAATCGGAGCTGCTCGCGGAATCGCTGGGGCTCAGCGAATACCTGGAACGCAACGGCGGCAAAACGGGCTACGCAGTGCTGGTGAACGCCGAGACCGGTGACCAGGTCAGCCGGTTCACACGCCAGATGTCGGAAGACGCTATCGGCATGGCCATCAAGGTCGCGCTGGCGCTCTAGACGCGTCCCCGACAAGGCGGGGCTCCATTTGGTTGACATCTAAACTATATAGTTTATTCTTCAACCAAATCCCGGGAGCCCCCCATGCCCGACACACACCGCCGCACCCTCGAAGCCGAAAGCTGGCTGGCCGTCGTGCACGCCTACCTCGCGTGCCAGCGCCGCTACGCCCAGATGCTGGAGCACTTCGGCCTCACGATCCCCCAGTTTGACTTGCTGGCCGTGTTACGTCGTTTTCCCGATGGCGCCACGCCGCGGACCATTGCCGCAGAGATGCTCGTGACCAAAGGCAACATCACAGGCCTCGTCACGCGGCTGGAGGCACAGGGCCTCATTCGTCGCCGGCCGCACGAGACCGACGGGCGCTCCTTTGTCTGCGAGTTCACGTCCGAGGGCGTGTCGCTGTTCCGCCAGGCAGGCGCTGCGGCGGGTCGTTTCGTAAGGGAGCAGCTCGCGCCGTTTTCCGACACCGATCTAGAGCGCACCCGCAACCAGATGCGCGACATGCGCGAACACCTGGAAGCGCTCGACCCCAATGCCATTGCCGTCCCCCCCACCCCCCGTAAGAGGCCAGGCCTGACATGCACGACACAGAACTCGACCTGACACCGCCGCCCCGCCGCAGAATCCTGCGCGAGGCCCGCATGTTCACCGACATGGCACGCATGACGTTGCCACTCGCTGACGCCTTCTTGAATCCCACGCGTGACAAAGCCGAGTCGCTCGTCATCGTGCTGCCGGGCTTCGGTGCCGGCGACGCCTCGACAGCACCGATGCGCAGCTGGCTCAACCGGCGCGGCTTCGATGCCGAAGGCTGGTCGCTGGGTCGCAACCTCGCGGGCCTGGATCTCAAAGGTGAGTTCTCGGACCTCGTCGCTGATTGGAACGTCGATCCTTCGGAATCACACAACGGTGAGGTGTCGGTACCGCTGCTCGTCGACCGCGTCATTGATCGCGTCGCCTCGCGTGGCGAAGAAACAGGCCGACGCATCAGCCTCATCGGCTGGAGCCTGGGCGGCTACCTGGCTCGAGAGGCCGCGCGTGACCTGCCCGACGTCGTAGACCGAGTGATCACGATGGGCTCACCGATTGTCGGTGGCCCCAAATACACGGCCGCCGCAGACACCTTTCGCCGACGCGGCCAGGACCTCGACTGGATCGAGCGCGCGATTGCGGATCGCGAGGTCAGACCGATTCGCCAACCCATCACGGCCATCGTGAGCCCGACAGATGCCGTCGTCGCCCGGGATGCGGCCATCGACCGCTACAGCGAGAATGTTGAGCACATTGAGGTCAGCGCGGCGCACCTGGGCCTGGCATTCAATCCGACGGTTTGGCGCCACGTCATCGCCGCGCTGCGGGCTGACGCCGACGCCTAAAACCGGTGGTTGAGGCGTAACGTCAGCAGGTGATTGCTGTCGTTGGCGCGCGGATCACGCACCTGGTACTGATTCAGGTATCCCGCCTCGAACCACCAACTCGACGCGAGCTGCCAGCCGATACCGAACAGAATGCGGTGTTGGCGCGGACCTGCGTCTCCGCTCCAGTCGGTGTCGCGAAGGTCGTAGAACGTCTCGGCTCCAACGAACAGCGTTTTGCCGCCGCTCAATGGCCGCTCGTAGCGCGCAAGAAGCCGCAGCCAGAGACCGTCGTCGTCGCTGATGCTCACGAGCCGCTGCTCGAGTCGCAAGCGGTAGCGGATGGTGCCCGCGCCCAACGGGCGCGGGCGCCAGCTGAGCTGTTGCCAGTATCGATTCTCGTGGGCGCGTTGTCCTGATGCGGATCGCGACTCAAAGCGCGCGAAGCCCAACCAGCCTGTTAGCTGATCGGTGAGGGCCAAACCCAGCGATGGCCGCAAGAGATATTGTGCGGTGCCGCTGCCTGGATCTCTGAGCCGGGCCTGGGTGTCGGCGGCGAAGCGCCAGCGTGTGTCATGACCCAGAGCACCGCTCGTCGATGCAATCAGCCAGCTGCCGATCTCATGGTCGACGGCGGCCGCCGGGCCGCTCACCCACAAGCTGGCGGCCGCGGCGCAGGCCGCGATCCGCAGACGCACGTGATTCAGGTGCGCTCCCAGCTCACACCGCCGTCAGTGCTACGGCAGTCGATGTCGTAGCTTGCTGTCGTCGTCGAGGAAGTGGAAGGCACGTGTAGCAGCCGTTTTGGGGGGTCAGGTCGCGTCGAGCGCCGAGCAGAAGGCCTCAGCGGGTTCTGCCGTGCAAGGATCCGGCAGTAAGCCCGTCGACTGGTAGTAATCGGCCAGGCCCGAAAGCTCGAGCAACTCGCCGAAGCGGGGGTGTGCGCGGATGGTCTCGCCAGAGACCCCCCAGAACACCCGCGAGAGACCACCCCAGCTCGCTGATTCCTGAATGAGCAGCTCAACGACTTCATCTGCGAATCCCATGTGAATGAGCGTGACGGACGCGCCTGCATCATTTCCGGCGAACTCCGACAGGAACGCCAATACGGGCTGCGCGGCCTCGGCCGATTGCGCCTCCGTGGTCGCAGCGGCCACAGCTTTGAGGTTGTCAACCCAGGCGACGGCGTCAGGTGGTGCATTGTCAGGCAGGGTGCTCTCGGCACGCGTCGCGGCGCTCTGCCAATCGCCAATGGCCATGTCGCAGAGCATGCGCGAGAACGCCCCGAAATCGTGCCCCAGCGTCGTGGCGCGATCGGCGGGCGCCGCCAACGCTTCGCATTCCTTATCAGCCATCAAAAGGCCGGCCAGCATGGCGTTGGCACCGGGTGAGAACGGGTCGACATCAAGCGTCTTTCGGGTCGCTGAGTACGCCTCGGTCGTGCGGCCGACGTCCTCGAGAAACTCGCCGTACCAGAGGTTTGCCGTGGCGTCGTTCGGATCGAGCTCCAGGGCTCTCAGGTAATAGGCCTCGGCATCCTGCCAGCGGTTCTCCACACGTGTCAGATCGCCCAGCGCCGTATAGGGATCAACAAGTGCCGGGTCGATGGCCAGCGCCCGCTCGGCATAGGTGCGCGCGGCCGCCACATGGGTGTCACGTAGCGCTTCCCAGGCTTCAAGGCTGTCTACGGCCGCGTAGGACTGAAGCGTAATGTGCGCCATGGCGAGCAGGGCCTGCGCACGACCGAAATTCGGCTCCATCGCGATGGCCTCCTCGAGATGGCCAATCGCCTGCCGAATGTTGTCTTCGCCCCGCAAATGCCACAGGTGCTCGCCGAGCAGGAACTTGTCGTAGGCGGCCTCATTGTCTGTCGCCTTGAAGACCTGTTCGATTCGCGCCTCGCCGTCCTCCCCGATGGTGACGCGCAGGGCTGCGGCAATGCGACGCGTAATGTCGTCTTGCAGTGCGAATGCGTCTCTGGCCGGCTCGGTAAACGATTCGCTCCAAAGCGTCTCGTCGGTACGCACATTGATCAAGGCGGCCTGGATGCGGACTCGGCCGGCCGTACGCTGTACGGCACCCTCGACGATGTGATCCACATCAAGCAGCTCGGCGATCTCGGGGCTGCGCATGCCGCTGTCGCGGAATGCGAATGACGAGGTGCGAGACACGACGCGAATCGAGTCGATGCCACGCAGGGCCGTCAGCAACTCGGTCGGAATGCCGTCGGCGAGATGCCGCTGGTCGCCGTCGGGACTTTGATCCTCGAAGGGCAGCACGGCGATCGACGGCCTAACGCGATCTTCCGTGGCCGCGTTGGCGATTCGCTGGGCCGTGTCGTCGCTCGCTGCGTCGTCTTCCTTAAGCAGCAGCGTGGCCCCGAGTACAGAGAGGCCAATAGCCGCACCGATCCCGATGACGATATTGAGTCGCTGCTTGATGCGTTGCTGTTGTTCGGCGGATACGCCTTCACCCTGGTCGACGCGCAGGCCGTCGGGCGCAAGCTCAAAAATCCAGGCGAAGACGGCGGCCAGGGGCAAGCCCAGCAGCAGTACCAGGAGCAAGGCCCGCATGGCCCACTCGGGTGCGCCGAACGTTTCGAAGGCGAGGTCGGCGACTTCCGCAACGGCCCAGGCCGCAACGGCGTAGGCCGCCGTGACGCGGAACACGTTGCGGCGCTTGAACTCAGCTAGCAGAGACACTCAGGCGTGGCCTCACAGACCCTTCTTGCCCAGAGTGTAGCCTAAGGTGTCGCTCGGACGCGCCCGCGCGGCGCGGGGCCTACGTCATCTCGAACAATAGCGCTTCCATGAGATGTGCGGCTTGAGCGACATAACCGCCGCCAAACAGGTTGGCATGGTTGAGCACGTGATAGAGCCGGTACAGCGCATCGCGCTCTCCGGCGCCCGGTGGCAGTGGCCACGCAGCATCGTAGGCTTCATAGAACGCACTGCCGAAACCACCGAACAGCCGCGTCATGGCCAGATCGGCTTCGCGGTCACCGTAGTACACCGCCGGGTCGAAGATGACAGGCTTGCCGGCGGCCACGCCCCAGTTGCCACCCCAGAGGTCGCCGTGCAGCAATGAGGGCTCGGGCGTATGTCCGGCGAGCAGGTCGGGTAGTCGGGCGAGCAATGCATCGCCGGGCGCGCGCAGCGCCCGGGCGAATCCTGCCCGGCACGCGAGCTCGAGTTGATGGCGCAGGCGCCGTTCCCCGAAGAGCGTGGTCCAGTCGGCGCACCAATCATTGCGCTGGCTCGTGCGGCCGATCCAGTTGTCACCATCCCAGCCATGCTTCGGGCTCGTGTGCCGATGCATCGCCGCGAGCTGGGTGCCCAGCGCGTGCTCGGCGTCGCGGCCACCGCTGCCGAGGTCGAGCCATTCCAGCGCCAGCCAGGCGGTGTCGGACGTCGCGCCCTGCCCAAGCACGTGGGGCACGCGGATCGTCTCCGTTTGGGCAATGGCCTTGAGCCCGGCCGCTTCGGACTCGAGCACGCCGGCGTGGGTCGCGCCGAGCGTTTTCAGGAACACACGACCGGAGTCAGTCTCCAGCCGCCAGGCGTCGCAGATGTCGCCCCCTGAAACGCGTACGGGTGACGCAACGGGTGTCAGCCCGTATGCGGCCAGCGCGTCATTGAGCTGGCCCCGCACGTGACTACTCCGAGGTGTCCGCGAGCATGTAGGCGGGATCGATGGCGACACCACTCAGGTAGACGCTCCAGTGCAGGTGCGCGCCCGTCACGCGGCCCGTGGCACCGACGAGCCCCAGTGCGTCGCCGACCGCGACGGTGTCGCCAACCGCAACATCGATCCGACTCAGATGGCAGTACAAGGTCACGAGGCCTTCGCCATGGTCGAGCATGACCGTGTTGCCGTTGAAGAAGTAGGCGCCTGTGGCAACGACGCGGCCCGCCGCAGGTGCCTGTACAGGCGTACCCGTAGGTGCCGCGATGTCCATGCCGCTGTGGGGGTTGCGCGGTTGACCGTTAAAGAAGCGTCGCGACCCGAAGCTGTCGCTGCGCCGCCCCGGCACCGGAGACACGGCAAACGTGTTGAGCACGCCCGTCTCGCGCCAGCTCGCGCGGGCCGCGTCCATCTCGGCGCGCTCGCGCCGGTAGCGTTCGAGTTCCTCCTTGTCGGGCGTGACGTAGCGTTGTTCTTTGATCGTCAGGTATTGCTCGCGGTAGGCGCGCTCGCCGATGTTAATGGAGACCTCGCGTTCCCCCGCCGACGTTCGCACGGTCAGCGACAGGTCACCGGGCTCGGTGTCGAGCGGAATGCCGGCCACGGCGACCCAGCCTGAGCCCGTGCGCACCACGGCGACGCTTCTGTCACCGAGCGTCACCGATGGGCGTTCGCCAATACCCAGCGGCACAACGGCCACGCCGCCGGGCACCGGCTGGTGCTCGGGTAGTGCCGCGAGCGTTGTCTCGCTCGCCACAAGAACGCCGGCCAGTATCAGGACGCTGGCGCCGCAGCCCCGGAGTCGCGAGAATAGAGCGCTTAGTCGATTTCGGAGTCTTTGCATGTCCACGTCATTGTACGAACTCTCGGTGGGTCCGTATCTGCAGTCCGTGAAAGCGGTTCAGGGTTTTCTGCGCAAGGGTCGTGAGTTCGCGGAGGCCGAAGGCTTGTCTCTCGATGAGATCGCGGGCACCCGGTTGCGTGACAACATGCTGCCGTTTCGTTTTCAGGTGCAGGCCGTTCGCCATCAGACGATCGATACGGTAACGGCCTTCGAGACCGGCGAGTTCGGGCCGCCTTCGGGTATGGACCCCGACAACTACGATCAGTTGCAGGCACTTGTCGACAAGACGCTCGAGGAGCTCAAAGCCGTGGACGCCGAGGCCGTGAACCAGCACGCGGGTCGCACGTTGCACTTCCGCATGCCCGGTGTCGAGCTGCCGTTCAAAGTCGAGCAGTTCGTGATGTCATTCGCGCTGCCCAATCTCTATTTCCACGCGACAACGGCCTACGACATCCTGCGTATCGCGGGCGTGCCGCTCGAAAAGCCTGATTTTCTGGGTCCGCTGGCCATCATGCGCTAGCCCGCGGCGTCTTCCCGTACAAAGTCGCGGCCGAGCCGCGTGCTGACCTCGCTGCGCTTGCGCCGGCTCACGGGCAGCCGCGCGCCATTCACGAGCTCCACCTGCCAGCGATCGCCGGTGCGCCGGAGGCGGCTTACCGCATCGAGGTGTACCCAGTGCGAGCGGTGGATGCGCAGCCCCGCGTCGCCGTAGCTCGCCTCGACCTCGGCCAGTGACCCCAGCACCATGGCGCGACCACGCCGGGTGACCACCTGCAGGTAGTGCAGGTCTGAAGACACCGCAAGCACCTCATCACCAATGGCGGCTGGAAGCCGCGATTCGAACTGCTCGGCATGCGCGGGATCGTCGTGCGGCGGCCGTGGCGGCTCGTCCGCGCTGTCTGTCGTCTCTTCGACGGCCGCGAGTGTGAAAGACCGGCTCGAGGGCCCGCCGTCATCACGACGCATCGCGGCTGCGATAGGCTCGAGATTGATCACGAGCCAGGTGGCGAGAAACGGGGGCGCAAGCTCGAGCGCTTCGACGGCCACGGCGCCCAGCCAGGAGCCCGCCGCAATCGTGTGTGCGGTCTCGCTGTCGGCACCACTCTGGCCGCCGACCGGAAAGAGCAGCTCAAGCCCCCAGGCGATGGGCGCAAACAGCAGCACGCCTGTCGCGCCGGCCAACAGCACCAGACGCCAGTCACGCAGCCGCGGCGCCATCCGCAGCCAGCCCGCAGCGGCCAGCAGGCACAAGCCGAGCCCGATGCCGATATGCAGGGCCCAGAACAAGAGACGCGTCAGAAACCCCAGCGGCTCCGATGCGGCGGGCGCCAGCACGGCGAACAGGATGCTCAGGCCTGCCGTCGTGATCCCGATCCGCTGGGCAAAGGGCCCGGGACCCGGGCGCAGTGCAGTGTCACCACTCATGCCGCTGATGATAGCCCGCGACCGTTCATTCAAAAACGGCGCCGCCCATTCATTTTCGCTGGTTCCAGCCGGGTGTGCGCCTCAGGGTGGCCCCGTCGCATCTCCCCCCGGAATGCCCACAAACCACTTGAATGGAGAATCCCCCATGAACCGCAATGTACTGACCCTTTGTCTTGCCCTGACCCTGCCCCTCGCGGCGGCTGCTGAGGAGGACCGCTTCTACGTGACCGCCGACGTCGGCGCGAACTTTCTGGGTTCCGAAGACCTGAGCTACCGCGACGGCATCACCTCAGGCAGCGCCTCGGCCGACTTCGACCCCTCATTTTCGGGCGGTGCCACACTGGGCTGGCGTCTCAATGACCGCTGGCGTCTCGAAGGTGAGCTCATGTACCGCCGTAACGAGATGGACGACATCACCTTGCCCGGTGTCGGCAGCTCGACGGAGGGCGACTTCGCGTCCCTGTCGCTGGGCGCGAGCGCGCTCTACGACTTCAACCTGTTCGGCAACGAGGACGTCACGAGCTTCGTGGGCGCCGGCGTTGTCTTTGTGCAGGAAATCGACATCGACTTTACGGTCGCGGGGCAGGAGACCTCGTTCGAAACCGACGACATCGGGTTTCAGGTGCAGTTTGGCGCCCGCTACGACCTCAGTGATCGTTGGTTCCTGGATGCGCGCGTGCGCTACCTGGCCCTGTCGGGCGTGGAGCTCGAATTTCCCGATGACACGAGCCGCATCATCAAGACGGATTACGCGCCCCTGACCGTGTCGGCCGGTATCGGCTACTGCTTCTAACGATCGATGATCGTGCGCCCCCGGGGGGGCGGCGACAGCCATTGCCGGGGTGCTATGCTCCCCGGCAATGGCACCCCCCACCACGGCAGGCTCGCCCACTGCCGCGAACTCTGGCTTTCGCTGGGGTTTGCTCGTATTCATCGTGGCCGTCGTTCCCATCGTCTCGGTCAACACGAACTACGTGATTTCCGCGCGTGCGGACCTGATACCCGATTGCTTCGTCTACCTCGATGGCTGCACCTCGATCAGCGCGACCGGGCGCTACGGTGTGAGCTACTGGCTGTTCAAAGCCTTCATGCTGCCGCAGGCACTGTTGCTGGCGTTGTTCTGGCGGCGACTCGCGCGCGGTCTCCCCGCATCGGGTTCGCGCGACGCGTTGCTCATTGCGGGCCTGGTCGGCGCGGCCTTCCTCGTGCTCTACACGGTGTTCCTTGGCTCACAGGGCGATGTGTACCGGCTCATGCGCCGATACGGCGTGTTCGTGTTCTTCCTGGGCACCTTCATCGCGCAGATCCTCGCGACGCGGCGGCTTGCGCGCAGCGGGCTGACCCGGCGGGCGCAACGTTTCCAGCAGGCGTTATTGCTTCTCATGGGCATGCTCGCGCTCGCCGAGATTCCGCTGGGCACTTTCGGGCTCCAGGACGACCAGGCTGAGAATGTCATCGAGTGGAATTTCTCGCTTGCGATGCAGGTTTGGTTTGCGAGTTGGCTATTTGTTGCGCTGCCGCAACAAGAGGCGAGCGCCCGTCACGATTGAGCGCCCGCCACAGCGGGTGTATGGTGGCGCCACTGTCGGTCGCAAGGCCGAAATTCTCGCCAAAACGCGTCGGCCGTAGTGTGTTTCCGCTTCAACATTGCGTCCGATCGCCAACCGTCAAAGGATGTATCGTGAGCGCAACTCGCCGTGTCATTGCCACCGCAGCGCTGCTGCCGCTGGCCGCCTTGCCAGAACCTGTCCAAGCCCAATCCGACGACGCTGCCTTCGAAGAAATTGTGGTCACGGCACAGCGCCGTGAGCAGAGCATCTACGAGGTGCCCGTTGCCATCAGCGCCTTCTCAGCCGAAGCCATTGAGAAACAGGGCATTAAGAACCTCATCGACGTCGGTAAGTTCGTGCCGAACCTCAACGTCACGGGTTTCTCAGCGGGCCACACCTCAACCGCCAATCCGTTCATTCGCGGCATTGGTCTTCAGGACCACTTGATCACGACGGACCCGGGTGTCTCGGTCTACGTCGATGGCGTCTACCTGGGCCGCCAGGTGGGCCAGAACTGGAGCCTTTCCAATATCGAGCGCATCGAAGTGCTGCGCGGCCCGCAGGGCACGCTGTACGGTCGTAACTCGATCGGCGGCGCCATCAACATCATCACCGAGAAACCTGGCGACGAGGAAGTCAGCCGCGCTGGCATCGAGGTCGGCTCGCGCGGTCGCGTGAACGGCGACTTCTACTCGAACGTTGTGCTCGACGACACGCTCGCCGTCTCCTTCAACGGCGCCTTTCAGCGCCGCAACGGCATCGGCAAGTTTCTGAACGTGCCGGACCCCGAGGCCGACGTAGGCGAGCTGCGTGACATTTCGGCCCGCATCGCGGCGCGCTGGACGCCCACTGACAGTTTCTCGCTGCTGTTCACGGCCGATGGCAATGACGGCGAAGGCGGTCTGCGCCCCTATACGACGCTCATTGATGAAGTGCCTAACGGCGGTGTGTTCCAGGCCGGTTACAGCAACTCGGACCTGGCTGCTGATCCCTACGACAACAACACGGGTCAGGCACAGCAAACCGGTGTGAGCAACCAGGCCTTTGGTGTTTCGCTGACTGCGATCTGGGACATCACGGACTCGCTGACGGGGCAGTTCATCTTCTCGGACCGTCACTCCGAGTACGAGAGCGGCCTCGACGATGACGGCTTTATCGATGACTTCCTGTCCTTCCCGGAAATCGGCGAAGCGGATCAGCAGTCGTTCGAGATTCAGCTCTCGGGTGAGTCGGGCGCGCTCGACTTCGTCGCGGGTCTCTATTGGTTCGAGGAAGAGGGTGAGAACGATCAGAACCCCACGGTCTTCCTGGGCGGCCCGGGTACGTTCACCCTGGGCCAGGACACGGAGAGCTTCGCGATCTTCGGTAACGTCGGCTACCAGTTGAATGAGGACCTGCGTCTGTCGGCCGGCCTGCGCTACACCGAAGATGAGAAGGACGCGCGCGTCAATATCAACGACTCACTGATCAACACGAGCGCCAGCCGTGACTGGGACGAGATCGCCTGGGAAATCGCGCTGACCTACGACATCAACGATGACATCAACGCCTACGGCACGATCCAGAACGGTTATCAGTCGGGCCAGTTCCCGCCGCGTCCGTTCTGCCTGTTCGGCTCGCTGGACTTCACGCAGCCTGGCAACGTGAGCACGCCGAACTGCTTCGTCGCCAACGACAACGTGACAGCCATCAACTACGAGGCAGGCCTCAAAGGTCAGCCGCTCGACACGCTGCAATTGTCGGTTGCGGTGTTCTTCACGGAGTACTCGGATCTGCCTTACCAGGTTTCGACGACGACAGGTGCGGGTTTCGACACGCAGAACCTCATCGTCGACCAGGAGTCTTTTGGTGTGGAAATCGAAAGCGCCTGGGCGCCGACCGACAACTTCACGCTGCAGGCGACGTTGGGCTACATCGACGCCGATGTGGACGCACCGGGTGCGCCGACGGCCGTCGCACCGCTCACGCCTGAGATCACAGCGTCGATCAGCCCCGAGTACACGATGCCGTTCGCCAGCGGTGAGCTGTCGTTGCGGGGTGACTGGTCTTACCGCGACGACATGTTCGGTGAGCCCACGAGCGATCCGGGCCGATTCACGCAGATCGACAGCCGCGAGCTGTTGAACTTCGACTTCAGCTACACGCCTGACGATGCGAACTGGACCGTCGGTCTGTACGGCCGCAACATCACCGACGAGCGCTACGACAACGCCCGCCTCAATACGGGCGACTACGTCCTCGTGATCCTGTCGAACGACGCCAGCGAATTCGGCGTCCGGTTCAAGACGGAGTTTTGACGAGGGGCGAAGCCCCTACCGTCATTGCGAGCCGGCGAAGCCGGCGCGGCAATTTCCCAACGCCATCGTGGCGTCAGGAGATTGCCGCGGGGCTTCGCCCCTCGCAATGACGATCTCTCGGAACCCATGCATTCACGCAAGCGGCGTATGCGCCCTTGCGTGATCTGCTCGCGGTAGTATCGCTCCCTGGACAACGAATGCCGGGGCGGCCATGAGCACACACCACCACATCGACTACGTCGAGGTTCCATCGCGAGACCTCGCGGCCACGAAATCGTTCTTCACCACCGTGTTCGACTTTGTGTTTACGGACTACGGTGACGACTACAGCGCCTTCGACGGCGTCGGCATCACGGGCGGTTTCTTCACCTCGCCCAATGTGTCGCAGGCCAAGCAGGGCGCGACGCTGATCGTGTTCTACAGCGCAGATCTCGAGGCCACACAGGCGGCCGTGGAGGCTGCGGGCGGCACCGTCACGCAGGCCATCTTCTCGTTCCCCGGCGGGCGGCGCTTCCACTTCGACGAACCCGGCGGCAGTGAGTTTGCCGTCTGGAGCGAGTGATATGAACTTCCTGCTGATCCAATGGCCCTTCCTGGGCATGATGGTCCTGACCTTCGTGGTCTGGGTGACGCTGTACCGCCGCCGCATCGCCTTTATGAAAGCCGAGCAGATTCACCCTCAAAAGGTGCCGACGCCCGACAAGATCGCGGAGTTCATCCCGCCCGAGATCAACAACCCGGCCAACAACTACAACCACCTGTTCGAGCTGCCCGTGTTGTTTTATGCGCTGGCGCTATTTCTTATCGCTACGGGCATGGACGACCGCATTGATGCGGCATTGGCCTGGGGATTCTTCCTCGGGCGTTGCGCGCACAGCCTCGAGCAGTGTACGAGCAACGTTGTCATGCGCCGCTTCACGCTGTTTATGATCTCGTCGTTGTTTGTCTGGGTGTTGTTGTTCCGGACGTTAATCCGGTTGCACCTGTAATCCCACTCCGTCATTGCGAGGCCGCGAAGCGGCCGTGGCAATTTCCAAACGACATCGTGACGTCAGGAGATTGCCGCGCCTGCTACGCAGGCTCGCAATGACGGAAGGGTTCGCGAGACGGGAATGGGCTTCGCCCCTCGCAATGATGGGGCCGGCAATCCCTACAGCTGCATGAAGCCGAGGTCCTCGTCTGAGAAATTCACCAGGTTTGGCAGTGCGGCGCGGCGCTCCGCCTGGGTGAGGCCGAACCACGCGCCCAGCGTAGACGCGTACTGTTCGACCGAGACGCTTGGGATAAGTCGGCCCCGGCTATCGGTGTAGTTGGGTGAGGCGACGTCAGAGTCCGGGAAGCCGCCGTAGACCCGGCGACCGCGTACGCTGCCGCCCGCGACAAAGTGATGGCCACCCCAGCCGTGGTCTGTGCCGTCGCCGTTGTCGTTGAGCGTGCGTCCGAAGTCAGCCGCCGTAAATACGGTGACGTCCTGCCAGGCGCCAAGCTCGACCATGGCGTCTCTGAAGCTCGAGATGCCGTTGGCGATTTCGGCCTGCAAGCCGGGGAGGTCCGCGGCCTGGGTGTCGTGCGTATCGAAGCCACCGATCCCTACAAAGAAGACTTGCCGCGGCACGCCAACCTCGCCGCGCAGCGAGATCATCTCCGCCACGGCCCGCAGCTGCCCGCCGAGCCGTCCTGCGGGGAACTGCGTTGTGAGCGGCGTCAGCATCTCGAACAAGCCATCAAGTTCTGTCGTTGCAGCCACACCCGTGGCCTGCAAGGACTCGAAGTCACTGGCGAAGATATTCTGCGATTGCAGACGCGCGGTCGTGTAGTAATCCTCGAGCAGGGTCCGCGTCGTGTTGAACACGTTGTTATTGCCGAGGATGTTCCGATTGTTGCTGACGCTGATGCCCACCGGTCCCGACGCCGGTAGCGAGAACGCAGCCGTGGGGCCACCGCCCAGCAACACACTGTTGCCGGACGTCGACACGCCGGCAAAGGTCGCATCGAAGCTCGGGTCCGCAGCGCGAATCTGTTCGATGAACCGGCCGCCCCAGCCCGTTCGGGCGCCCTCAGCACCCAAAGCCATCCAGGTCGACTGCTGATCGTTGTGCGAAAACAGCTGCTTGGGCAAGGCAACAGAGCCGTTGTTGAAACTCGCCCGTGTCGTGGGCTCGATGAGCGGACCCACACTGCCGACAACGGCTGCTTCACCATCGTTGAAGAGGTCGACGAGGGGGGCGTACTCGGCGGCCAAACCAAACTCGAGACCTCCAAACACGCCATCGTTCTCGGGCAGCAGTGGCAATAAGTCCGCACGTGCGCGGCTGGCCGCCATCGGGTCCTGAGCGTAGGTGCTGAGCAGGTCCGCGCGGGTGGTCGCAAAACGCTGATAAGCCGCATTGTCGCGGGGGATGATGACGTCATTGTTATCGGTGCCGCCAAAGGCAAAGATGCACACCAGTGCCTTGTAGCCACTGGTGTCGGCGGCGGCAGCAGACTGCGACAGCAGGCTCGGCAACACGCCGGTGGCGCAGGCCGCAGCGACACTGGACTTAAGAAATTCGCGTCGTGAACGGTGTTTCATGAGGCGTCCCCTTACTGCACAACGGCGAAGGTGGGGCTGGTCGCAACCAGCAGAATGGCGGTTTGCACGCGGCGCAGCTGGTCATTAGCCAGATTATTGCCCGAGCGCAGTGGCATTTGATTGATGAGTGTGACGATGTCACTTCGCTCGCTGGCGGGTAGTCTGCCGCCTGTGAACAGCAGGTCGAGGTCTTCAACGAGGGCCGCGCTGTCATCGACCAGGGCAAGCCAGGGGTCGTAGTTGGGTGCGAACGAGTCAGTGCCGCCGTTGAAACTGCGGTCGTAGACGTAGTCGGTCATGAAGTTCAGATAACCAATGCTTGAGGCACCATTGACGATCTGCAGCTCGGGCGCTGTCATTCCCTGGTCGCCAGACGCGGTGTTCGGCGCGACGTAGCCCGGTCGGTAGAAATTAAACACCGAGGGCGGTCGAAATGGGTGCTGACCGAGGCTTGTGCCACTGTCCGTCGTGTTACGCAATCGGTTTTCATTGGCGACACTGATGTTCGTCGTCTCCATACCACGCACCAGGTGCACAAACCGGAGCACGGGTTCTCGCAGCTTGCCGTCGACGGTGTCTTCGAACATCAACGGATCGAGTAGCACTGCCGCAAGCGTGGCCTGCATGTCGCCGCGCTGACCGGTACCGAATTGGCGACCGTTGTCGGCTTCGTAGCTGCCGCCGGCAAATGCGTTGGCGACCCGCTCGACGTATTCGGGTGGCGGGTTGCTCATGGTGAAGCGTTGAATCAGCTGTCGGCCGATGAAGGGCGCCACGTTGTCGTGAGCGAAGATGCCGTCGAGTGCTAGCGAGATGGTCGCGTCGCCCGTGGTGCCGGCCGGAATCATGGTATCGAGAAACGCCTTCTCGGCTTCTGAGTGGAAGTTCTCGAACATCAGCAATGGTTCGATCCAGCCGTCTGGTCCGAGGTCGCGTTGGAAGCGCAACCCGGTGAACACGCGAGCGAGATTGACGATGTCCTCGTTGCCATAGGTCTCGATCGTCTCTCCGCCCTGTAGTTCGGGCGTGCCGTCCATGTTGAGCTCGAGCAGTCCGATGGAAAACAGCTGCAGGATTTCCCGCGCGTAATTTTCGTCGGGGAGCCGGCCCGTATTGGGATCCGCCTTTCGGTTGTTCTCGTAAGTGAGATAGCGGCCCATGGCCGGCGTGTAGGTGATGTCTTGCAGGATGTCGCGGTAGTTGCCAAACGCGTTGAGGTAGAGCGCGTCCATGTAGGGCGCGTAGCGGTGCGGGTGGTTGTTGGTGGTCTGGCCCACAACAACGATTTGAGAGAGCGCAAACAGCGCACGCTGGCGCAGTTGATCTTCCGCACCGATCGCGGCTTCCCAAAAGAAGTCGGAGTGGTGGTTTCGGTCTGCACGCGACTGACCGAAGCTCGTCACGTTTTGCGTGATCAGGGGCCTTACGCGGGGCGTGTAGGCGACGGCCGGCTTGGCGAATTCATCGGCGAGCCATTCAGCGGCATCGCGCCCCACTAGCGCGTCGATCTCCGCGTGAGTGCCACCGAACGTAGCCGTACTCAGAAAGCGCTGCGCGCCTGCTTCGGACTCAATCAGACTGTAGGAAACAGGCGGGTTACTCGGAGGGCTGCCGGAGCCTGGTGGTGGCGTCACCGCTTCGTCATCGCCGCCGCCTCCGCAGCCCATGATCAGAGCGATACAAGCTGCTACGGGCCACCAGCGAGCCCTTCCCATCGAAACGTCCATACTGCTCTCCCGGGTTCGCGCACCGTGGCGCGGCGGTCGGATTCTTGCGACCGGGAGAGCCTAGTTCGATTGTCGCGTCGGGCGGGCTACCGACAGCAGAACTGTGATTGGTGTCACGTCAGGGGTTGGACATAATGCGGTGTCTAAAGCGCGACGACATCGCGCGGAATGTGGTCGCGGTGGCATGTCGGAATAGCCACGACCGCGCAGCGGCCCAATTCGTCATTGCGAGCCTGCGTAGCAGGCGTGGCAATCTCCTAACGTAACGATGTCGTTTGGAGATTGCCGCGGGGCTGCGCCCCTCGCAATGACGGGGATGGGCTTCGCCCCTCGCAATGACGGCGGTCGTCAGACGAGTTCCGCGTCCGTAATCACTTCGACGAGCGCCGGCCCTTCGAGTGCGATCGCATCGGCGATCGCATCGTGCAGCTTTTCTGGGTCGCTGACCTTGATGCCGTGGCCGCCGCAGGCGCGTGCGAATGCCGCGAAGCTCGGGTTCACCAGGTCCGTCTGCCAGACGGGGAACTCGCCAGCCTTCTGTTCCTTAGTGATTTTGCCGAGCTCGCCGTTGTTCATGAGTACGTGGCAGAGGTTCATGTTGTATTTGACCGCAGTTGTGAACTCCATGGCGTATTGACCAAAGCCGCCGTCGCCCGAGATCGAGATCACCTTACGGCCTTTGTAGGGCCCGTCTTCCTGCGTGGCGGCCCAGGCACCGAGTGCGGCCGGTAACGCGAAGCCAATCGAGCCCAGGTAGCCCGACATGAGCACACGTTGATTGCCGCTGGCCTCGAAGTAACGACCGAATGAATAGGTGTTGTTGCCCACGTCCACGGCCAGAATGGCGTCTTCGGGCGCGTGGTCGGTGAGTACCTGGAAGAGCTTCGCCGCGGCGATGCCCTTGCCGCGGTCCTCGTCAATGCGGCGGGTCTTCTCTTGGCGCCAGAGCTTCCAGCGTTCGGCCACTTCGTTGCGGTGGTCGATCGACTTGGCCTTGCCCGCGACGGCTTCGCAGAGCTTCACGGCCGAAACGCCCACGTCGCCGTAGACGGGAACGGTTACCGGGTGGCGCTTGGCGATGCGCATGGGATCCAGGTCGACCTGGATCGTGGGCTTGTAGCTGTAAATGCCCGTGTGGTCGGAGAACGAGGCGCCGAAAACGAGCATGACGTCGGACTCGTTCATGAACCAGCTGGCGATGGGCGTGCCGCTGCGCCCGAGCACGCCGGCCGCGAGTGGATGCCGGTCCGAGATCTGGCCCTTGGCCTTGAACGTTGTGGCCACGGGCGCACTGAGTGCCTTGGCCAGCGCGATCACTTCGGGCATCGCATCGACGGCGCCATAGCCCACGATGATGAGCGGGCGTTCGGCACCCGCAAGCAACGTGGCGGCTTCGGCCAGCGATGCGTCTGTGGGCGCCACAGCGCGGTCGGCGAGCCAGCCGTCGGGCGTGTGCGCCTCGGCGTCGGGCGAAGGAATGGTCTGCACGTTGTCAGGGAAAATGAGGTGGCCCACGCTGCGATTGACGAGTGCGGATTTCACGGCCTGCGTCATGAGCAGCGCATGATCCGAACTCGGGTGCACGGTCTCGGAGAAATCGGCAACGGCTTCAAACGCGGCCTCAAGGTCCACGTCCTGGAAGGCGTGCGCCGCACCCAGGACCTGTTCCTGGACCTGGCCCGTCAATGCAAGCGCGGGCGCATGGTCGACCTTGGCGTCCCAGAGCCCCGTCATGAGGTTGGTGGCACCTGGGCCTGCGATGGTCAGCGCGGCCGCGGGTTTGCCCGTCAGCTTGCCGTAGCCCGAACAGGCGAACGCCGCAGCGCCCTCATGGCGGATACCGTAGTAGTTGAGCTTGCCCTGCAGCGCCTGTGCCCGCAGCGCGTCAGCCAGACCGAGGTTTGAGTGCCCGACCATGCCGAAGACGCTCGACACGCCCCAGTTCGTCATGGTCTCGGCCATGACGTCGGAGATCGTGCGGTCGCGTTCGGGAATAGCGGGTGCCTTGACGTAGATGCCGTCATCGCGCACTTCAACATCGTACTTCTGCTGGCCCGAGTCTTCGTGGCCGCCGGGCGGTTCGCCCGTAAGCGGGTGGAAGTCCCAGCCGTGCCACGGGCAACGCAGCCAGCACTCGCCGTTGATGCCTTTCTCAATGGAGCCTTCGCCGAGCGGGCCGCCCTGGTGCGGGCAGCGGTTGTCCATGGCGGCGTACTGACCGTCGAAATGCACAAGCGCCACTTGTGTCTGGCCTGCCGTCGCCGACTTCACGCGGCCTTCGGCGAGCTCGTCGGGCTCCGCAACCTTGTACCAGACGGCTTCTTCCTGCTCGCTCATGACCTGCTCCCACTGCTTGTGCGTTGTCGTTATTGCACCAACACCAGAGTGCCGCGTCCCCGCGGTCCCCGCAACGGTGTTCCGGGCAGGGGACCCGGCGCTGGCGGTAGAAATCACAATCCTGTAATGATGTAGCGCGGTCGCAGGTCGACTGCGGCTCATGCGATCGAGGGAAAACGTGGGGGAGCGCACGTGAAAGAACACGGCCAGTTGCGCGCGAGCGCGCGGAGCGCGTCATGACGGTGGCAGCGGCGAGCACGCTGGTCAGCGTGATCGGAGTTTATCTGGCGATCGGCCTTGTCACGGCCATCGCGTTTGCGGCTGGGCTCGCAAAGCGCATTGATCCCGATGCCGGCGACATGACCTGGGGCGCTCGCCTCATCATCATCCCTGGCGTTATGGGCTTGTGGCCGCTCATGCTCAAAAAGCTCTTCACGCAAACAGAGCCCCCGGTCTCATGAGGCGCGCGCACAGAAAGGCGCACGTGGCGCTGTGGCTGCTCATCGCGCCCGCACTTGTCGCTGTTTTGTATCTTGCGCTGTCAGCGCGTCAGTCAGTGCCCGTCAATGACGCACTGCCCGAGGTGCTGCAAACGGAGGGCGCGCCATGACGCACGGTTACCGCGCGGTGTCCTGGATGCCGTTTAAGAAGCGCTATGACCTTTGGCTTATCGGCGGCATTCTGCTCTACATCGTGAGTTTCGTTGGCGTGACCATCGCCACGCAGCCCGCGGGCGAGTCGCTCACCGAATTGCAGCTGCTTATCCGGGCGACGGGGACGCTCGCGTTCCTCATGCTGTCTTTCGTGCTCGTGATTGGCCCGCTGGCCCGCATCACGCCGCGCTTCCGTCCGCTGCTCTTCAACCGCCGGCACCTGGGTGTCGCCACGTTCGTTATCGCGCTCGTGCATGCCGCGCTTGTGATTCTCTGGTACCACGGCTTCGGCACGCTGAATCCGTTTGTCTCACTCTTCGCATCAAACCCCAATTACGACACGCTTGCAGGCTTCCCATTTGAAAGCCTGGGTGTGCTTGCGCTCGCCATCCTGTTCCTCATGGCTGCGACAAGCCACGACTTCTGGAATGCGAACCTGGGCCCGGGGCTTTGGAAGGCATTGCACATGGGCGTCTACCTGGCCTTCGGGCTGGTCGTCGCGCACATCGCGCTCGGTGCGCTGCAGTTCGAAAAGCACATGGCATACACCGTCTTGCTGATCGTCGCCGTAGTGGCCGTGGTGGGTTGTCAGTTCGTGGGCGCCTTGGCATCGCGTCGACCCACCGACGCGGCCACCGAGGGATGGTTGGCGGTTGGTGATGGTTCGGAGATCGACGATGGCGCGGCTGTGATCGTACGGCCGGCCGACGGCGAAGCGATCGCGGTGTTCCGACACGGCGAGGAAATCTACGCCGTTTCGAATGTCTGTCGACACCAGGCCGGCCCGTTGGGCGAAGGCCGCATTGTCGATGGCTGCATCACCTGCCCCTGGCACGGTTTCCAGTACCGCATGGCCGATGGCACCTCGCCGCCGCCCTACACCGAGAAGATCGCGACCTATGCAACGCGGATCGTCGACGGGCGCGTGGAGGTCAGCTCGACGCCCAACGCGCCAGGCACACCGCAGGCGCCGAGCCGGCTTAGGAGTGCGCCATGAGTAAGGAAGACTTCTTCATCGGCTGGGCCGACATGCCGGATGCGGATCGCCGCTTCTTCCTAAAGGCAGGCGCCGGACTCGTCATTGGTGCCGCCGGCGTCGCGGGTTTCGTGGCGGCGTCGCAGCGGCCCGTGGGTCGCGGCACCTGGGATATTGCGACGTTCAAGGACTTCACGGGCGTCGTCACCGCGTCGCCATACCCGATGCTGCGCACGCGGGACATCGACGGGCAGGTGCGCACAGCCATGCTGGTTTGCCAGACCAAGTGTGGCGTGGACCAGCGGCTGCAGAACATGGCGGGCAAGGCCGTGGTCATCAACGGTTCACTGATTCAGCGCGGCGAGTACGCGTCGATTGCCGTGGCCGACGGACCCGAGTGGATTCGCGAAGCCGAAGCGTCTGTCGATCCTGCACTCGCGTTCCCTGAACCCGAGCCACTGGGCGAGATCGGGCTCGCGGGTGAGATCCTCGACACGAAGTGTTGGTTCGGTGCGATGCGCCCCGGCGAGGGCAAGGTGCACAAGGCGTGCGCGAGCCTTTGCATTCGAAGCGGTATCCCGCCCGCATTTTTCGCCCGGGACGCGCGCGACAACGCGGCGTTGCTCGTGATGACAGAAAATGGTGGTCGTTTTGGCGAGACACTGCTGGGGCACGTCGCGGATCCCGTCGAGGTAACGGGCACCGTGTCGCGAGCGGGCAACGTGTTTCTGCTCGACGTGTCCGCCGATTCAGTGCGACGGGTCTAGCGCGCCTTCGTAAACACCATGATGAAGATCGCAAGTGCGACGATGGCCAACACGAGCCACTCGGCGTGCGCGGTTAGCCAGTTTGCAATACGACCGGCGCGGCGAATGCGCGTCTGCTGGCCTTCGGTCGGCGCGTCAGGCATCTGGTTGGCCGCAATGGCTCGGCCTTTGAGCACGGCGTAGTAGTAGCGCAGGGTGCGGCTTCCGTAGAGCCATGCGGTGATGCTGCACAACACCAGCAGCCCAATCGTGCCGACGACATCCGCCGACAGAGGTCCCGGGTCCAGCACGGCATTGCGGTAGGCATGCCCCGCGATGCCAATGGCCGTCACGATGATGAGCGGCCGGCTCAGCGCGCTATCCGTGACGATGGCCACGCAAATGCAGATAGGAAACGCGAAGTAGATCAGTGCCACCGCCATGCCCGGTAGCAGGTCAGGCTGCGAGGACTCGCTGAGCGTGATGGCGAGGCCCGCGAGCAGTGTGGCGACGAGGCTCAGTACACAAGGGATGATCAGAAGTTGCAGGCTAAACGGCGTCGACACGCCGGGCCCGACCTCCGGGCCGGCTTCCTGGAAACGGATCTTCGCACCAAACCTCGGCAAGCAGTTTCTCCTGTCGCTGCGACCTGCTACAACACCCTCAGTATAGCGAGCCAGCGGGGGCTGATCGGATGAGATTCCTTGCGGTATTGACCACAATCGACAACGAGATTCGGGCCCGAGCGTTGGCCATGGCGCTCGTGGAACAGCGGCTCGTCGCCTGTGCGCAGATTTCTCGAATCGAAAGCGCGTATCGCTGGGACGGCGAGGTCGTGCAGGAGCCCGAATACCGGCTGCTGCTCAAGACCACCGAGGCGCGGTACCCCGAGCTCGAGCACGCGATTGGCACGCTGCACCCTTATGAGACACCCGCTATCGTCGCGCTTCCTATCGAGAAAGCCGAAGCGGCGTTCGGCGACTGGATTTCGAGCGAGACGCGATAGCCGGTGTAGCGTGTGAACGCCGGATCTCTCGAAACCGGCTCAGCTCAGACGAAGAGCCCCTCCAACACGGGGACAGGTGTCGCGTCGGGGAACACCTCGCGATCAATGTGCGCCGCGTCCAGTTCCAGGTGTTCGATGAGTGTCGCCTTGCACAGTGACCGAAGATCCATAGTCGGGTACAGGTCTCGGTCCTGGTAGAGCGCACCCGCCGCGAGACCCGGCCAGTCCGCAATCACACGACCACCTCGCACACTGCCACCGACGAGCACGGCGGCGCCGGCTGTGCCGTGATCAGTGCCGCGGGTGCCGTTCACGCGCACGGTGCGACCGAACTCGGTCATGATCAGCACGGCCGTATCGCCCCACGCGCCGCCCATGCCCTTGTGGAACTCGGCGAGCCCGGCATCGAGACCGCGGAAACGATTCGCGAGCCCGCCCGTCGCAGCGCCCTGGTTGGCGTGCGTGTCCCAACCGCCCGAGTCGACCACAGCAATGCGCGGCCCGTTCTCGGCCGTGAGGAACTTGGCAGCTTGCCCAAGCGTCTGGCGGAACTGCTGTTGTGCGACGCCGCGGCGGCGCTTGCCATCCATGTTGCCGGCGTCCTCGGCAATGGCCTGCGATTCCATGGCTTGCGCAAGGCGCGCGTGCAGGAATTCGTCGTTCTCATAGAGCCGGGCAAGCCGCGCAAGCGTGTCGTCGTCAACGCCGGGCAGCCTTGAGGGCGCCCAGTTGGCAACACGCGTGTCGCCGCGCAGTAGCAGGGGTGTTGTCGTGCCGATGGCAATGGCGGTCTCGTCGCCGAGTGCGCCACCGAGCGGGGCGATGGCGCGATTGAGCCAGCCGTCGCGCTTGCCGAGCGCGGTCGCCGTGCCGTTCTCGAGCGCGTCCTGACCGTCGAAGTGCGAGCGTTCGCGGTAGGGGCTGGCCACGGCGTGCACGGCCAGTGCGTCGCCGGCCGCAAAGCGCTGCGCGAGCCAGTCGAAGGCGGGGTGCAGGCCAAACAGGCCGTCGATTTTGTGCGCACCATCGGTGCTACCCGGTGCGCCGATGGCGAGTTGTCCACGCAGGCTGGCGTAGCTCGGATCGCCATAGGGGGCTACCCAGGACAAACCGTCAGCGGCACCGCGGAGCAATACGACGAGCAAACGTCTGTCGGTGTCAGCCTTTGCGAAGGCCAATCGAGGACCCAGTGCCGCCGTGGCGATGGCCGCTTGAATCAGTGTGCGTCGGTCGAGCATCGCCTATCTCCTCAGAAAATCGGGTGACGCCAGCAACAGGGCCAGACCCTGGCCGCCGCTCTCGGCACCGGCCAGCGCCTTGGTTGTGCTCGGCGACAGGCTCGGCCCCAGAACGGCGCGCGCCAGCGGTAAGGGCTTCGCGCGGGTACCGGCCCGGTCGCCGACGGCGCCCGCCCATTCAATACGTTTGTAGAGCGCATCAGCACTGCCCCAGTCGTCGGCCGTGTCAGGCCAGCCCGCGGGCGATCCTGGTCGGTAGGGCGCCTGCCCCAGTTGCTCGAGCATGGCGAACAACAGCTGCGCTTTGTCAGGTGCGTAGTTGAGCGCGCGAAATGACGACACCACAAATTCGTGTGGCGATTTGTATTTTTGCTTTTCCTCGGCCCAGCAGGCGTCGTGGTTGACGAGTGCGTTTGCCACGGCGCCGAGGTCGCCACCGCTATCGAGCCAGACGGCTTCAAGTTGGGCGACGAGTGCCTTGGGAGGCACGTCGCTGACAAAGTGCCTCGCGATTTTGGTGGCGAGGTGTCGCGCCGTCGCTGGGTGCACTGCGAGATCACGAAGCACGGCGACCCCCTGGTTCACACCGCTGTCGGGGTAGCGCTTGCCGAGAACTGTTTGCGTACCCGGCTCGTGTGCACGCGACCGGAAAAAGAACGTGCCAACAGCGTCGGCGCCGTTGCGACGAACATCGTTGTCTGCGGCGACCGACCAACCCGTGATGACTTTGGCAAATGTTGTGACATCGGTTTGGGTGTAGCCGCCATCGACACCCAGGGTGTGCAGCTCGAGGATTTCCCGGGCGAGGTTTTCGTTGAGCCCGATGTTGCGTTCAGGTGCTCGCCGCGCTGCGGCCTTGCCGGCGCGTGAGCCGGGGCCAATCGAGCGTTGGTTGTCGAGGTAGGTCAGCATGGCGGGATGCTGCTCGACGGCGACCAGCAGATCGGCGAACTTGCCCGTTACATTGGGGCGAATCGCTTCCTGCTCGAACAGGCCCGCGATGGCCGGCAGGGGTTGCTTGTCGGCCGACACGGCGAAGTGATTCGTGAAGAAGTGCACGAGCCGCTCACGAAACGGGGCGTCCGTGTTGGCCGCGTGCTGATAGCGCGCGAGCACCTGCGCCGCGTAGTGCTTGCGCACGGTCTTGGCGTACTCGTTGACCATGTCCTTGCCTGCTTTGCGCATCTCGTTGCGCTTGCGCCGCAGCTCGAAGACCTCGTTGATGACGGTCGGGGAGTCGCCCAGAGCGCGCAATACCGGATCGGGTTTGCCAGCGCGTGCGATTTGCCCGCGCAGCCAGTCCTGTGGGTCGCCCATGCGATCGAGATCGCTGGGGCGGGCGCCCAGGCCGAATCGATTCGCGGCGATGGCATGTTCTAGGGTCACAGCGACAACCTCGTGCAACGACGATATCTGTCTACCTCAACGCGCGAGCGTCGATTTGGTTGACATAGGGTTAGTGCGCGAACGCACTCCGAGGTTTACTGTAGCGGCCGAAGTCCGCCAGGACTGAGGCCGCGTCATCCCGAGGCCACGTAGTGGCCGTGGGATCTCTTGACGTGATCGCGCTGTTTGTCCGAGCGACAGCCTGAGGGAGATTGCCGCGCCCGCTGCGCGGGCTCGCAATGACGGGTTCGGGCCCAAACGTCATCCCGAGGCCACGTGGTGGCCGTGGGGATCTCGTGACGCGATCGCGCTTTTTGTCCGAGCGACAGCCTGAGGGAGATTGCCGCGCCCGCTGCGCGGGCTCGCAATGACGGAGTGGGGCGCGCGGGCTCGCAATGACGGAGTGGCGCGCGCGGGCTCGCAGCAACGGTGGTTTCAGTGGCGGTGCGGCATCTCTGCTTGCGCGGCCGGCATTTCGTGCGCGCTGTGGTCCATGCCGCCCTCGCGTGGAATGAGCAGCGCCAGCGATGCACAGGCAGCTAGGATCGTCGCCACGCCTGCGAGTTTGCGGTAGCGGCCGTTGAAGGCGGCTTTGGCGCCCGCGCCAATGGCCGTCAGTGCGGGCAGGGTGCCTAGCCAGAACGTCGCCATGACGATCGCACCGCCCAGTGCGTGACCGCTGGCCGCGGCGAGGCCGAGTGTTGCGTACACGAGCCCGCAGGGGATCGCGCCCCAGATGTAACCCACGGCAACTGCCTTGCCGAACCGGTCAATGGGCAGAACATGTCTTGCGAGTGGCGACATGCGGCGCCAGACGGCCTGACCCGCGCGGTCGAGCCACGACGTGCCGCGGCCGCCGAAGACGAGCTTCGCGCCAATGACGAGCAGCATTGCGGCTGCGAGAATGCGCAGTGCGACCGTTGCCAGTCTTACGGGCATGACACTTAACGCAAAGGCGCTGAGCCCGCCCGCGAGTAGCCCCAGTGTGACGTAGAACCCGAGCCTGCCGAGCTGATAGCCCGTGCGACGCACTGCGGGCGTCATGCCGTGCTGCGGCGATGATTCAAACAGGCCGACGATCGGCCCGCACATGCCCGCGCAGTGCGCGCTGCCTGCAAACCCAGCAATGGCTGCAGCAGTGATGAGCGCCCATTCCATCAGGAGTCTCCGGTCGCCGCGCGTCGTGGCGCGCGATCATCATCAAGTACGGGGCGCATGGCCGGGCTGTCGAGGTCGTCGAACTGGCCGCTGCGCGTTGCCCAAAAAAACAAACCCACGAAGACCACGAGCAACAGTAGCGCCAGCGGAATCAGGAGATAGAGGATGTTCACGCGGTGGCCTCCAGCGCCGGGTCATCGGCGACTTTGGATTCTGCCGGCGGTTTCACATTCGCATCACGATTCAGGCGCAATGCGTTGGCAACAACGATGAGAGAACTCGCTGACATGCCGATGGCCGCCATCCAGGGCGCCACAAAACCGAGCGTCGCGACGCTCACGGCCAGCAGGTTATAGCCCGCGGCCCAGCCCAGGCTTTGCGCGATGACGCGTCGCGTCCGCACAGAAACGTCGGCCAAGGCCCGAAGCGGACTGAGGTGATGTCCGAGTAGGATCGCATCGGCCGATGCGCGCGCGAGGGCGGCACCGTTGCCAATGGCAATCGATGCGTCGGCCGCCGCGAGGACAGGCGCATCGTTGACGCCGTCCCCGATCATGATGACGCGACGGCCAGCCGCACGCTCCCGGCGCACGAGCTCGAGCTTGTCTGCGGGCGATAAGTCCGCGTGGTGGCGAGAGATACCGACGCGTCCCGCGATTTCCGCCACGGCTGCAGGATGGTCCCCACTCGCGATAACGGGTTCGAAGCCCAGGCCTACGAGCGCTTCGATGGTCTCGGCCGCATCGTCACGCAGCGCATCGCGCACGGTGTAGCGCGCGAGGACACCTTCGTCATCGGCAAGATAGATGCCGCTCTCGGGGGCTACGGGCGAGATCGCGGCGCCCGCCTCGGCGACGAAGGCTCGCTTGCCGATGCGGTAGGTCTTGCCGTCGATGCGGCCCGACACGCCACGACCCACGTGTATCTCGGGTGGTGCGTCGAGCACGACGCTCTCGTTGGCGCCGTCGGCAAACGCCTGCGCGAGTACGTGACCGCTGTCAGCTTCGAGCGCTGCGGCGATGGCACGGCAGCGCGTGGCATCCGCATCGAGATAACAGGTTTCGCTGGCAATTTCGGGCGCGCCGCGCGTCAACGTGCCCGTCTTGTCGAGCACGATTACGGCGCCGCTGCGCATGGCTTCGAGCAAGCGGGCCCGGACCAGCAGGATGCCACGCCGTGAGAGGTTGGCCGCGGCTGAAGCCAGCGCCGTTGGCGTGGCCAATGCCAGCGCACACGGGCAGGCCACGATGAGAACGGACAAGACAATTGGCAGGACGCGCTCGGGTGCGAGCTGCCACCAGGCGATCGCGGTGACGCTCGCAATCGCGATCACGGCCATAACAAACCAGGAGGCGATCCGGTCCGCGGTACCCTGAAGCGCGCCGCGGTCACCCTGGGCGCGCTCGATAAGACGTGCGACTTCGGCGAGCTGCGTCGAAGCACCCGTTTCAGCGACCTCGATTACCGCATTGCCCGCCAACACGCGGGTACCTGCCAGCACGGTATCGCCTGCGGTTCGCGCAACAGGATCTGCCTCGCCCGTCATGATGCTCTCGTCGACATCAACCGCGCCTTGCAAGATGACGCCGTCGGCCGCCACGACATCACCCGTGGCGAATCGGAGCCGATCCCGCATCTGGATGGCGGCTCGGGCAACACGTTCCTCGCGGCCGTCAGTCCGCACCCGCGACACGGCCGCGGGCAGCATGTTGGCCATGGCCTCGGCGCGGTCATCAGCACGATGGCGCGCCCGCATTTCGAGGAACCGGCTCAAGCAGAGCAGCGTGACAAACATCGCGATGGAGTCGTAGTACACATCGCCGCCGCGGAACGTGGCCAGTACGGAGGCGATAAAAGCGATCCCAATCGCCAGCGTGACAGGCACGTCCATGCCGGGTTGGCGCTGCACGATGCCGAGCCAGGCGCCGCGGTAAAACGGGATGGCGGCGTAGGCGATGATGGGCAGCGTGACGACGAGGCTTGCGATGGCGAGCAGGTCGCGCATGCCCTCGGTCATGCCCTGGAACTCACCGGAATACAGGCCGATGGCGAACATCATGGCCTGCATTCCGAAAATGCCCGCCACGACCAGGCGACGAATCGCGAGCCGGTAGTCGTTGCGTTCACCGTCGCTGGTTTGCCCGGGGGTCACAGGCTCGGGCTTGAAGCCCACGGCGGCAACGCGCGCGAGCAGCGTACCCAGCGTGACCTGGTCACTGCGCCAGCTCACCGTGATACGACGGCTGGCGGGATTGGCGGCGACGTTGTCGACGCCGGGAATGACTTCAAGGATTTCCGTGACGAGCCAGATGCAGGCCGGGCAGTAGAGGTCGCCGATGTAGATCGTCGCCTCCGAAAGCGCATCGCCGCGCGCCACGACAAACTGCTCCGCCACCTCGTGATCGTCGAAGTCGCGCCAAGTGCGATCGTCGGGTCGCAAGGTGGCAGCCGCTGTGGCTTCTCGCTGCTGGTAGAAGCCCACGAGGCCCGCCCCCGCAATAAACTCGGCCGCCGCAACGCAACCGACGCAGCACATGGCCTGCGTCTTGCCGTCGATCTCGGCCGAGAAATTCGCCCCGGCCGGGATGACGTCGCCGCAGTGGTAGCAGCGCGCGTGGCTCACGGGCGCTCGCGCGTCTCGGTGACCTCCGTGCGCTGCAGCACGGGATCGGGGTTCGTGATGGCGATGTACATCGTCAGCAAGCATCCGACCACGGTGAGCGTGGGGATCGAAACGACGAGCCACATGGCTGGCACTTTGTACCAGGGTGTTGCGGGGTTTTGCATATCAGAAGTCCGTAGTGGGGCCGCGGAAGCGGCTGTCTTCGCTGACGACCGTGCCCGTGCCGTCAATGGAGGTGAATGTGAATTCGATACGTTGGCCGCCTTCGGCGTTCTCGTGCGGCACCCGTACAGCGACAGGGACGCGCAGCACGGACTCGGCGGGGATCTCGACAATGGTGTCCGTCGCGATGCGCGCGCCCTCGACACCCGAGACGCTGATTTCGTAGCGGCGTGATTCCCGCGCCTTGTTCACAGTGTTAATGGCAAAACTGTTCTCGATCCCCTCGCGGCCAACGTCGCGGTAGAGCGCATTGCGGTCACGCATCACATCGACGAGGAGCGGCGGACGTGTGGCGAGGATCGTCACGAACGCGGAGATAAATCCTGTGAGCAGCACCATGTAAACGAGAATGCGCGGCCGCAGGATGCGGGTCTTCTTGCCCGCCATGGCGTTTTCGGTCGAGTAGCGCACAAGCCCGCGCGGGTAGCCGATCTTGTCCATGACCTCGTCGCAGGCGTCGATACAGGCCGCACACGCAATGCACTCGTACTGTAGGCCGTCGCGGATATCGATACCTGTCGGGCACACCTGCACGCACATCGTGCAGTCGATGCAGTCGCCGAGCTCGGTCTCCTCACGCTTGACGCTGCGGCTGCGACCGCCGCGTGGCTCACCGCGCTTCTCGTCGTAGGTGATGATCAGCGTGTCGTAGTCGAACATCGCGCTCTGGAAGCGCGCGTAGGGGCACATGTACTTGCAGACCTGCTCGCGCATGTGGCCTGCATTGCCATAAGTGGCGAACCCGTAGAAGAGAATCCAGAACAGCGCCCAGCCGCTCACGTCGAAGTTTGCGACGTCTCGCGCGAGATCGTAGGCGGGCGTGAAGTAGGCGACGAAACAGAAGCCGGTAATCAGGGCGAGAACGATCCACGAGGTCTCTTTGCCGGCCTTGCGCCAGATACGGTTCCAGTTCCAGGGGCCGCGATCGAGCTTCATGCGCTTGCCGCGGTCGCCCTCGAACCAGCGCTCGATCATCACAAAGGCCTCGGTCCAGACCGTTTGCGGGCAGGCGTAGCCGCACCAGAGTCGGCCACCCAATGCGGTAAAGAAGAACAGCGACAGCGCGAGGATGATGAGCAGCAGCGCGAGGAAGATGAAGTCCTGCGGCCAGAGCGTCAGGCTAAAGATGTAGAACTTGCGTGCGGGCAGGTCGAACAACACAGCCTGACGGCCTTCCCACTGCAGGAAGGGGCCGAAGTAGAACATGCCCAGCAGCACGAACATGGCCACGCGCCGCAACACGGCGAAGCGCCCGGTGACGTCACGTGGGTAGACCTTTTTCTCACTCTGGTAGAGCGAGAGACTCTCGACAGGAACTTTGACCTCCTGCATCGTGCTACTCCGGGGCTTCCACGCCGATCGGGCGCGGCTTCTGACGCTTGCGGCGGCCGAGCCGGAGGCAGAGCCAACCGCAGACGAGCGTGCCCGCCCAGAAGAAGAAAAAGCCGATGCCGTAGCCGACTTCTCGTGAGTCGACGCCGTCGATGTTGACGGCGTCGACGATCACGAGCGGATCGATGAAGGCAAAGAACGCGAGCGACATGCCGGCGGCCGTCAGGAAAGAGATCCAGACGAGCAGGGCGCGCTTCTGTGTGTCGCGCGACCAGTCCTCGGGGGCGCCTTCAGGCCGTTCGTCCACACTCAGTCTCCGGCCTGGCCCGAGCCCTCACGCGACAGGCTCCAGACGTAGGCCGCCATGAGGCGCGCGCGGTCTTCACCGACGAGCTGCTTGTGCGCGGGCATCCGGTTTTGACGGCCGTTCGCGATGATGTCGCGCACGACCTTCGGGTTGGACCCGTGCAGCCAGATGTCGTCGTTGAGGCGGGGCGCGCCCAGCGCCTGGTTGCCGTCGCCGGTCGCACCGTGGCATGCCGAGCACACGGTGATGTACTGCTGGTGCGTAGCCGAGCTCGTGTCCTGCCCGGCCGACATGTTGCGCACGTACTCGACCATATCGTCGAGTGCCGCGTCGTCGGCGAACACGGCCCCCAGCCCCGGCATGATGCCCATGCGGCCGTTCAGGATCGTGCTCTGGATCGACTCGAGGCTGTCGCCGTAGAGCCAGTCGTTGTCGGCCAGGTTCGGGAACGAGGCGGCGCCGTAGCCGGCAGAGCCGTGGCACTGCGAGCAGTAGTTGGCGAACAGGCTACGGCCAATCGCAAGCGCGTCTGGGTTCTTGACGATTTCCTCGTGCGAGAGCCCCGCGTACTGCGCGAACAGCGGCCCGTACTTGGCCTCGGCCTGCTCAACCTCGGCGTCGTATTGCCCGTACTGCGACCAGTTGCTCGTGCCGCCGAAGTTGCCGAGGCCCGGGTACCAGATCAGGTAACCCACGCCCCAGATCAGCGTGATGATGAACAACCACAGCCACCAGCGCGGCAGCGGGTTGTTGCTCTCCCGCAGGCCGTCCCATTCGTGCCCTGTGTCCGACTGCGACAGCTCCGGCCCCTGGTTCCCCGACCAGACGATGAGCCAGAAGCTGGCCGCAATAGAAACCAGTGTGCCAATGATGATGAACAGGCTAAGTCCGGTACTCATCACGCCTTCTCCTCGCAGTGTGTTGTGGTGGCGGAAGCCACGTCCGAGACTCGCTGGTCTTCAGCCAGCGGCATCGCCGCAAGCTCATCAAACGTGGTGCGCCGGTTCTTGCCGTATGCCCAGAAGGAGATCGCAAGAAACAGTACGAATACGGCCAATGTCAGGAGGCCGCGAACCAGTCCCATATCGATATCCATCAGCGTGCCTGCCTTGTCAGACCCAAACCCTGCAGGTAAGCGATGAGCGCCTGCATTTCGGTCTTGCCTTCAACGGCCGCCGGCGCACCCGCGATGTCCTCGTCGGTGTAGGGGTCGCCCAGCATGCGCAGCGCCTTCATCTTGCGCGCCGTGAGCGCGCCATCGATGGTGGCGTCGTTGAGCCAGGGGTAGGCCGGCATATTGCTGCCGGGCACCAGATCCTGCGGCTTGTTCAGGTGGATGCGGTGCCACTCATCGGAGTAGCGGCCACCCACACGCGCGAGGTCCGGGCCCGTTCGCTTCGAGCCGAACTGGAAGGGCCGGTCGTACACGGACTCACCCGCGATCGAGTAGGGGCCGTAACGTTCGGTCTCGCTTCGGAACGGGCGCACCTGCTGCGAGTGACAACCGTAGCAGCCTTCGCGGATGTAGATGTCGCGGCCCGCGAGTTGCAGGGCCGGGTAAGGCTTCACGCCCTCCGATGGCCCCGCGCTGGCGGTCTGCGCCATAAGCGGCACGATCTCGATGAGCCCACCGATGCTGATGACAACGAGGATCAGCACGCTCATGAGCTTGATGTTCTTTTCAACGGTTTCATGTTGCATGACGATCTCCTCAGACGGGCTGGACGACGGCCGCAGGCTCGACGCCCTCGCGCGGGATGGTCTTCCAGACGTTCCAGGCGAGCAGGAACATGCCCGCGAAGAACAGGAAGCCGCCCGCCAGGCGGATGTAGTAGTAGGGGTAGCTTGCGATCACCGACTCGATGAACGAGTAGGTCAGCGTGCCGTCTGCATTGAACGCGCGACGCATGAGCCCCTGCTGGATGCCCGCGATCCACATGGACACGGTGTAGAGCACCACGCCGATGGTCGACAGCCAGAAGTGCACGTCGATCATCTTGATCGAGTGCATTTCGGTCTTGTTGTAGAGCCGCGGAATCAGGCAGTAGAGGCTGCCGATGGTCATCATGGCCACCCAGCCCAAGGCACCCGAGTGCACGTGACCGATCGTCCAGTCCGTGTAGTGCGAGAGTGCGTTCACGGTTTTGATCGACATCATCGGGCCTTCGAAGGTCGACATGCCGTAGAACGACAGCGACACGATCATGAACTTGATGACGGGGTCGGTGCGGAGCTTATGCCAGGCGCCCGAGAGCGTCATGATGCCGTTGATCATGCCGCCCCAGGAGGGCGCCAGCAGGATCAGCGAGAACACCATGCCCAGGCTCTGCGCCCAGTCGGGCAGCGACGTGTAGTGCAGGTGATGCGGGCCGGCCCACATGTAGATGGCAATCAGCGCCCAAAAGTGCACGACCGACAGGCGATAACTGTAGATCGGGCGTTCGGCCTGCTTCGGTACGAAGTAGTACATCATCCCGAGGAAGCCCGCCGTCAGGAAGAAGCCTACGGCGTTGTGCCCGTACCACCACTGCATCATGGCATCGACCACACCCGAGTAGATGGGGTAGGACTTGGTCAGTGACACGGGGATCGACAGGTTGTTGAACACGTGCAGCACAGTGACCGTGATGATGAAGGCCGCGTAGAACCAGTTCGCGACGTAGATGTGTTTGATGCGCCGCTTCGCGATGGTGCCGAAGAATACGGCGGCATAACTGAGCCAGACCACAGCAATGAGCAGATCGATGGGCCACTCGAGCTCGGCGTACTCCTTACTCTGCGTGATGCCCAGCGGCAGCGTGACCGCGGCGAGCACGATGATGAGCTGCCAGCCCCAGAACGTGAAACTTGCGAGCTTGTCGAAGGCGAGCCGGACGTGGCAGGTGCGCTGCACGACGTAATAGCTCGTCGCGAAAAGCGCTGAGCCCCCAAACGCGAAGATCACGGCGTTGGTGTGCAGCGGTCGCAGACGGCTGTAGGTCAGGAACGGCAGGTCGAAGGTCAGGGCGGGCCAGATAAGCTGGGCCGCGATGAGCACGCCGACAAGCATGCCGACGATGCCCCAGAGGATCGTCGCCAGCGCGAACTGCCGCACCACCGTGTCGTTATAAGTTGCTGTTTTGTCCATGTTTCAGTCATCCCCAAGGTGCCGATGCCCAGCCAAACGGCCGGTCATGCGGCGACTCTATCGGGGGTGGCTCAGGTACAAAATGACCTGGGTCAATTACGCGATTGGGGGATACCAGTAGCCTTCGAGCCGTCTTCAACGTGCGGGCATGGGCCCGGAGTACATGCATGCAGCAGGCTGAACTCGAAATCCCGTCGCTGGAACTGATCCGCCGCTATGGCGTGACGGGACCGCGCTTCACGTCCTACCCCACGGCGCTCTCATTCGACGAGGGCATCGGCGACGAGGCGTTCAGGGACGCCGTTGCCGACAGCAACGACCGGCTGATCCCGGCGCCGTTGACCTTGTATGTGCATCTGCCGTTTTGTCGCACGCTTTGTTATTACTGCGGCTGCCACAAAAAGGTCACGCGTAACACCAACGTGGTCGAGGACTACGTGAAGGTGCTCATCCGCGAGATCGTGACCAAGTCCGAGCTTTTCGATCGCGACCGCGTGGTGCGCGGTGTGCACTGGGGCGGTGGCACGCCGACCTACCTGACGGCGGACCAGCGGCGCATGGTCATGGCGGCGCTGTCGGACCATTTCCCGCTGGCGTCAGACTCCTCGCGCGACTTCTCCATCGAGATCGATCCGCGCACCGTGGACATTGACGACCTGGCTTCGATTCGTGCGCTGGGCTTCAATCGCGTGAGCTTTGGCGTGCAGGACTTCGAGCCCAGCGTGCAGCAAGCCGTGAATCGCCTGCAGCCCTACAAGCAGGTGGCCGCGCTCATTGAACGCTCGCGTGCGGTCGGGTTTCGAAGCATCTCCATTGATCTCATCTACGGCCTGCCGAAGCAGACTGAAGCGAGCTTCGCCACAACCGTTGATCAGGTCGTCGATCTGCGACCTGATGCGCTCAGTGTGTTCAACTACGCACACTTGCCCGCGCGCTTCCCGGCGCAGCGACTTATTCGCGAGGAAGACCTGCCTGATGCCGCGGCGCGCATCGCCATCTTCCGCAACACGGTCGAGCAACTTCGTGACGCGGGTTACGAGTACATCGGCATGGACCACTTCGCGTTGCCCCTGAGTGATCTCGCCCGCGCCCGACGCGAGGGCAATCTGCACCGGTGTTTCCAGGGTTATGCGTCCGGCGCCGACAGCGAGACGGTGGCGTTTGGGGTGAGTGGCATCAGCAACATCGGGGACGGCTACTTCCAGGTCGAAAAGTCGTTGCCCGATTACATCCGCCAGGTGCGCAATGGCAACCCGGCCATCGCCCGCGGCTACGTGACCACACCCGAGGACCGGCGCGTGGCCGACGTCATCCAGTCGATCATGTGCTACGGCCACTGCGACAAGGCGGCGTGGAGCTCGCGTTACGACACCGATTTTGACTCGTTTTTTTCTGACGACCTCAGACGATTGGCGCCCTTGGCCGATGACGGCCTCGTTGCCTTGAGCCCGGACCGCATTACCGTGACGCCCGTCGGTTGGGTGTTTTTGCGCACCGTGGCGAGTTGTTTTGATCGCACCCGCCATGCGCCGGCGCCGGTGGCCGATGACAAGGCCTATTCGACGGCGGTTTGACACTTTTTAGACGCGACTAAAGTCGTACCCGGCAACCCTGCCGTGGTCGCGTGCGCCTTGCTATAGTGGTGACCAGACCTTCCCTACCGCGAAAAGGGAGTCATGGGGACCGAAGAACAAACGGCCAGGCGAGAGGCCGGATCTGTCGCCGACGAGGCGGCTGTCATCTTTCCAGATCCGAGTCGCTGCAGCGGTTGCGCTGTCGGTGAGCTGTGCATAGCTGCAGGCTCCGACAACGAGACGCTTGCGCGCCTCGACGCGCTGTTGCGTGTTCGTGAGCCCATCGAACCGGGCAACGTCGTGATTCGTCGCGGCGACCCGTTCCGGGGGCTGATTGCCGTGCGCGCCGGTTGCTTCAAGAGTGCGATCACCGACCGCGAAGGCCGCGAACAGGTGCTTGGTTTCCATTTGCCGGGCGAACTCATCGGGCTCGATGCCGTGCAGTCCAAGCGCCATCGCGCTGATGTCGTTGCACTGGGTGGCGCAGCGATGTGCATGCTCGACTACCACGAGCTGTTGAGCCTCTCGGCCTGCAGCCGAAAACTCCAGCAACAGCTGTTCAGCCTGTTCTCAGGACGCCTCGCCGACACCAACTGGCGCGGTACCGACCTGTCCGCCGAGGAACGCATCGCGGGCTTCATGCTCGACGTGTCACAGCGGCTCGTGGAACGCGGCGAATCGGGCGAGGAGTTCGAGCTGCAGATGTCGCGAAGCGATATCGGCAACTACCTGGGCCTCGCGACCGAGACCGTCAGCCGTGTCGTACGTCGCCTGCACGAGCAGGGCCTGCTCGATGTGCGCAGGAAGCGCGTTCGGCTCACCAACCGGCCTGAGCTCGAACGGCTCGCGGAAGCGTTGTTCGAGACGCGCTAGCGCTGACTCTTCGGCGGAGTCGGCACCAGCATCCGGAAAAACCGATCTAATTGCGGCAGATCTGTTCGACTGCCACGGCGGTTGTTTCGCTAACATCTCGCGCAGGTTTTTCCGAATCCAGAGTGGCCATGACGTTCCTGATCCCGAATACACCGGCGCGCGCCTGCGCGGCGATACTCCTTGCTGCCGCTTGCCTGTTCAGCCGGCCCGCCCAGGCCCAGGTTGATGAGGACCAACTCGGTGCCTGGTATATGGCGTTCTGGGGCGCATCAATCGGCGACAATGGCTGGGGCGTCCAGGGCGACTTCCAAAATCGAAACTGGGATACGGGCGGCGATCTGGAGCAATGGCTGCTGCGCTCGGGGGTGACCTATCGGCCCGAGGGTTCTAACACGCTGTACACCTTTGGCTACGCCAACATCCGGACCGGTGCGTTCGGCGACAGCGATGCGAGTTTTCGCGAGGACCGCATCTACCAGGAGGCGCTGATCAGCCAGAAGCCAGCGTCCTGGCTATCACTGCGTCACCGCTTCCGATTCGAGCAGCGCTGGGTCGATGGGCAAGACTTCAGGACCCGCGTCCGCTACGCGCTCTTTGCTGACATTCCGCTCAACGGAAGAACGGGCGGCAAGGGTGCCGTTTATGTCGCGCTCTACAACGAGCTGTTCCTGAATTCGTCGCGCGACATCGGCGACGGCCGGCGCGTGGACGTTTACGACCGCAACCGGACCTACGCCGCACTCGGCTACGGGCTAAGTGATCGGTACAAAACGCAGTTCGGTTACATGTACCAGCACAGTGACGGCGTCGAGAAAGGCCAGCTGCAGCTGAGCCTGCACGCGAGCTTCTAGACGGGGTGGTCGCTCAGATCGTCTCGCGACCGCGTCGCTGCAGCTCGTCAATGAGCTTGCGCCGCTGCAGCTCGCCCGAGTCGCCGCCGCCGAAGACGAATTCACCGGACGAGTAACTCGTGCCAAAACTGTCGGCCGTGTTGATCGTCTGGCCGATGCCCGACAGGAGGTCGATTTCTGTGAGCGTCGACAGCCGGTGCAGGAAGGTGCTCCAGAGCGTGCCGTTGGCAATTGCGTAGCGCGCGTCGAGCGCTGAGTCAAAATTCGCCTGCATGAGCCGCATCAGTTCCTCGGGATCGAGTGCCGCGGCGTCATTCACGGGAATCATGATGCGCATGCGATCCGCTTCAGGGTCGCTCACGAGCAGGATCTGACGCTCGGCGAACGAGAACAGGATGCTGTTGCCGTTGCGCTCATAGTCTTCGTCGAGCCGCTCGATGATGGTCTCGATGCGGTCGACGGTCATCGCGTCATCGGAGGTGTCAGCCGCCTGGGGCCCGTCCGACTGGGCCTGACTCGGGCCGCCGGTCAGTGCCAGCACCAGCGCGAGGGCGGTTAGCGCCGCAAGCGCGGTCATGCGAATGAATGATGCATGGGTCATATCGGCGTCCTTCCCCGAGTGTCTTTAGAGATAAGAACCGCTGAGGCGCCAGATTGTTTCAGCACGATGTGTCTGGGAGAGACTCAGCGCGCCGCAATGCACTCGATTTCGATACGTGCATCCAGCACCACATCGGCGCCACCAATGGTCGTGCGCGCCGGTCGGGGCGGCACGAAGGCGGCCCTGTAGGCGGTATTCATGGCATCAAATTCGTCAACATCGGCGAGGAACACCGTGCACTTCACGACATTGGCGAGCGTCAGGTCGTGCACTGCGAGCGCCTTTTCGATGTTGCGAATGGCCTGCGCGGTCTCGGCGGTGATACCACCGGACACCAGCCCGCCGTCTGCCGTTCCCAGGACGCCCGCGAGAAACACGAGCTCGCCAGCGAGTACGGCGCGTGAGAAGGACCCCGTGCCGTTCGAGGGATCGTCAAACTCGGGCCCAGCCGGTGGGGTGGCACAGCCGGCCAGCGCCAACACGACGACCCATGGTGCGAGACAGCGGCTCAATTGAGCGACTCGTCTTTCCAGTACTTCGTACCTTTGACGGTCGCCTGCAACGCGAGTCCGCTCTCTGTGATCTGGTAGACGGTGACGCCGTCGAGCACGGCTTCGCCGCCCACGGCCGCGCCCTGGTCGCCGGCTTTGGCCGCGGCATCCGCCTGGCCGCCAAACGAGAGGCCGGTTTCGACGAAGTCCTTCATGGTTTGCGCGTCGTGGAACACGAACACGAGTCGGTAGTCCTTGACGCCGGCGCCGAGCCCGACGCCCACTTCACCCATTTTCATGTAGGTGTCCGCGCCCGCCTGGTTGTCGCGGATGACGCCATAGCCGCCGCCGAAGCTGGCCAGGATCACGTTGATGTTGGCATTGCTGAACACGCCGTAGCCGGGCGCGGCGGCCAGCTCGGCGCGGGCGCTCGCTTTGCGGGCGTAGAGTTGATTGAGCACGTCAGTACGCATCTCGCGGATGGCGCTGCGGCGCTCGTCGGGTGTGCCACTCGTCGTGACGCAGCCGGCGAACAACAAGACGGCTAGCAAAGGAACGGTCAGGCGCTGCATGGCGGCCCCCCTCAATCGTGTAGCGAGAGGATACCTGATCGACTGAGCCGGCTCAGGCGGAGTCGTCGACCACGCGCCCCGTGGGTGCACCCGGGTTGCCGCCGGCCAGCCAACCGTAGTCGGCGCTGCCGTCCTGGCGCTCTAGCCATTGCAGGATGTCGAGCAGCGCTTCTTGTGGTGCCTCGTGTCGGCTCGGCTCGTACTGTGGCCCGGTGTCGTCCGCTGGTACCAGCTCAGTCTCGTCGCCAGCGTCGCCGCCATTCCCGGTGGCGCGCGGTCGGACTCGTGGTCGACGAGCGCGGCGGACTTCCGGAGGCGTGAAAGGTGCATAGGGCGCCCACGACGCCGTCGTGTCGATCGTCGTGTTGCGCGCGTCGCCGCCCGACTCGCGCGGTTTACTGAAACCGTGCCGAAGCTCCGTCAGCAACAGGCGCACGGCGCGCAGGATGGCGTCGCGCGAGAGGTCGGAGCGGGCCGCCGCCTGAAGCACGTTGCCGACTTCGAGAATGACCGTGCGAACCACTTCGAGTGTGGCGGTGCGAATCGCAGAAGGCGTGCCCGGATCGGCGGCGGGTGACGCGCCATTGGGCGAGGGTGCCGGTGTCAGCAGCGGCTGCCAGGTCGGTGTATTCGTGCGCAGCCAGCCAGCGCTCGCGCGGCGCAACAGCACGATGGCGGCGTTCGTATCGAGGGGTTGGCGTGCACTCGTTCCCTGCGGTGCGGCCTGCGCCAGCGTGGAGGTGCTGATGCGTGCCGCAAGCGCCGCCCGGATGGCGGCAACGTCGACCACACCGGCCCGCGTGAGCGGCAGGCTCATAGGGGTTTTTCCCGGTTCTTAAGCGCAGCGATTGCGGTTACCATCGCCGCATGTTCCAGAAACTTGAGCCGCTCGGCGGCGACCCGATCCTCGCGCTCATGGCCGCCTACCGCGCCGACCCCTCGACCGAGAAGGTTGACCTGGGCGTTGGCGTCTACCAGGACGAGCAGGGCACAACGCCCGTGCTGCGTGCGGTGACCGCGGCTGAGCAGGTTCTGCTCGACGAACAGACCACCAAGGTCTACGTCGGCATTGCGGGCTCCGAAGCGTTCAACGCCTCCGTGCAGGCACTGATGTTCGGCGCGGATCACCCCGCGGCGGCTGAGGGGCGCATCACCACGGTGCAAAGCACGGGCGGTTCGGGCGGCCTGCGCGTTGCCGCAGAATTCCTGAACAGTGTTCGGCCGGGCTGCCGGATCTGGGTGACGACGCCGACCTGGCCCAACCACCGGCCGCTGCTGGGCGCCGCGGGCCTCGATATCCAGGAGATCCCCTACTACGACGCCAAAGCGGGCGCGATCGACGTGGCCGCCATGCTGGGCGGTATCGAGGCGATCCCTGACGGCGATGTGCTGCTGCTGCACGGCTGCTGTCACAACCCGACGGGCGCCGACCTCACACTTGCACAGTGGCAGGCCGTGACCAAGCTGTGCGTCAAGAAGAACCTCCTGCCGTTCATCGACACGGCCTACCAGGGCTTCGCCGAGGGACTTGATGAAGACGCGGCCGGCCTGCGCGTACTTGCGGCCAACGTACCCGAACTGATCGCCGTGGCCTCGTGTTCGAAGAACTTCGGTTTGTACCGTGAGCGCACGGGTGCCCTGTCCGTCATTACGGCGAGCGCCGAGTCGGCGGCGGCCACGCGCAGCCACCTCATGAAGATCGTGCGGGCGATGATTTCGATGCCGCCTGATCATGGCGCCGCGATCGTGGCGCAAATCCTGGGCGACGACGCATTGCGTGCCATGTGGCTTGAGGAACTCGCTGAGATGCGGGAGCGCATGCGTGGTCAGCGCCGCGACTTTGCCGCGGCCATGGCCGAGCGAGGCTTCGAACGGTTCGGCTTCATGGCCGATCAATACGGCATGTTCTCGCTGCTCGGGGTCGAGCCCGATGTCATCATGACTATGCGCGAGCAGCATCATGTCTACATCGTCGGCTCGGGGCGCGTTAACGTCGCCGGCCTGACCTCGAGCAAGCTGCCTTACGTCGCCGACGCATTGGCCGCCACACTCAGCGACTGACCCATACCGTCGCCGATGAAATCGACGAAGCTCTGCTCGCGACGCAGCATAGCTTCGAACTCTGCGGCGGGCAGCGGTTTCGAGAAGAAGTAGCCCTGGATCTCGTCGCAGTCGTGGCAGGTCAGGAAGTCGAGCTGCTCACGGTTCTCCACGCCTTCGGCGACCACGGTCAGGTGCAGGCTCTGCGCCATGCTGATGATGGCACTACAAATCGCGGCAGCGTCGTCTTCGGGCAGGTCATCGACGAACGAGCGGTCGATCTTGAGCGCATCGAGCGGAAACTGGCGCAGATAGGCCAGTGACGAATAGCCCGTCCCAAAGTCGTCAACGGCCAGCGAGATGCCCGTCTGCTTGAGCGCCTGAAGCGCGTCCCGTGTCTGCTTCACATCACGCATGAGCACGCCCTCGGTCAGTTCGAGGTGCAGCTTGTCCGCATCGAGTTCATAGGTACCGAGCGCGGCCTCCACGACCGACGCGATGTCGTCCTGCCAGAACTGCTGGCCCGACAGGTTGACCGAAACCGGCACGATGGGGATGCCCTGGCGGCTCCAGGAGGCAAGCTGGCGGCAGGCTTCTTGCAGGATCCAGCGGCCGATGGGCACGATGAGTCCCGTGTCCTCTGCAATGGGGATGATCCGGGCTGGCGAGATGTAGCCACGCTCGGGGTGCTTCCAGCGCAGCAGCGCCTCGGCACCCGTGAGCTGCCAGCCGTTGGTGGTCACTTTGGGTTGGTAGTGCAACTCGAACTGGCCGCGCTCGAGCGCGCGCCGCAGATCGAGCTCGAGGTCGAGCCGCTCCAGTGAGCGTACCGACGTCGTCTCCGTGCAGAATGAGTAGCCCGAGCGGCCAGCCTGCTTGGCCTGGTACATGGCCACGTCGGCGGTCTTGAGCAGCGTCTCTTCGTCTTCGCCGTCGTTGGGGTAAAGCGCGATACCGATACTGGGCGTGACGACGAACTCGTGGCCCGAGAATTCGAACGGCACTTTGAGCCGGTCGATGATCCGGTTGGCCACCGTTTCGATGTTGTCGACGGCGGCCGTGTCGCGCACGATCAGCGTGAACTCATCGCCGCCGAGTCGCGCCACGTTGGTGTCATCGCCGTGGGTGCTGCCAGGCCTGGCCACGAGGTCTTCGGCACGCAGGCAGCGCTCGAGGCGTTTGGCGACCATCTTGAGCAGCTCGTCGCCGGCTGTGTGGCCCAGCGTATCGTTGATGCGCTTGAAGTGGTCGAGGTCGATATAGAGGAGCGCAAAGGACGCGCCGTCGCGGCGCGCCTGTTCCATGCAGGCGCGCAGCTCGCTCGAGAAGTACTGCCGGTTGGGCAGCCCCGTGAGCGGGTCGAAGTACGCGAGCTGGCGAATCTTGTGGTCGGCTTCTTTTTGTGACGTGACATCACGGACTACGGCCAAGCCAAGCTTGGTCGTCTGCTTGACCACGCGCACCTCGTAGTGCCTCAGGCGGTTGTTGTCGCCGATGATGCTGATGGCCGACTCAACGGGTCTGCCGGTGCGCAGGACGGCTTCAACGTGCTGGCCGGCCGTGCGCTCGATTTCGCGTCGGAACGCGTGTTCGAACTCCGACCAGGCGTCCGTCGTCATTGTGACCGTGGTGCCCGACACAGGATCGAAGCTCGCGAGCGAGGTGTTGTCGCCCATCACTCGGCCGCGCTCGTCGATCGAGTACAGTCGATCGGGAAGCGCTTCGACGATGGCTTTGACGCGCGAGTGCGATTCGCGCAGGGCAGCCTGGGTGTGCGAGCCGCGCAGGATGTAGCGAACGCGATGCGCAAGGATAGACCAGGAGATCGGCTTGACGATGAAGTCCGTGGCGCCCACTTCGTAGGCGATGTTCACGGACTCGGCGTCTTCGCGCCCCGTGATCATGACGATCGGCGTGTACCGGGTTTGTGGCCGCGCCCGAATCCAGCGTGTGAGCTCGAAACCGTCCATGCCGGGCATATCCACGTCGAGCAGGATCACATCGGGCTCGACGCGCGAGAGTTGTTTCTGGGCAGCTGCGCCCGAGGCCGCATCGATGACCATGAACTCGGCGTGCTCAAGAAAGCGACGCGTCATCAGTCGGATCGTGGCCTCATCGTCGACGATGAGCACGAGCGGCGGCCTGTCGGTGGGCGTATCCGGCAGGATCCGGTAAATGCCGGTGATGCTTTCCGTCATCTCAGGCGACCTGGCGCGCACTCATCCCGCGCAATTGTTCGATTGAGTAGCGGTAGCACACGAGTGCCTGGTCCCAGAGCGGCTCAATCTCGGCGATTCGACCCTCACGGCCCATTTGCTCAAGGCGCGCGCACTGCTCCCCAAAAAAGGCGAGCCCTACCGCGGCACTGCTCGACTTGAGCGCGTGTGCGCAGCTGGCCACTTCGTCGGCGCGTCCGCCTTCAACGGCGCCAGCCAGGGTGTCGACGAGTGATTCCGACGAGGTCAGGTACTCGCCGACGATCTCGTCGAAGATCACCGACTCGCCGTCCTGGTCGAGCATGCGAATCTCGTTCAAGGCGCGCTCGTCGATCAGCGACATGGCCGCGTACTGGCTCGTGCCTTCAATCGTCTCGGAGACGGGCACGCTCGTGGTAGCGCTCGTCCATTTGTCGAGCATCGACTCGAGCTGATCACGCGTGAACGGCTTGGTCAGGTAGTCATTCATGCCCGCCTCAAGGCAGGCTTCGCGGTCGCCCGACAGAGCGTTGGCCGTCAGGGCGACGACGGGCAGATTGTCGAAGCGGGCATCGGCACGAATGCGCCGCGTGGCCTCGAAGCCGTCCACTTCGGGCATCTGACAATCCATGAACACGAAGTCGAAGCTATGCCCGTCGAGTATCTCGAGCGCTTCGGCGCCGTTGTTGGCCACCTCCACAGCCACACCGATGCGCTTCAGGATTTCACTGGCCACGCACTGGTTGACGACATTGTCTTCAACGAGCAAGACACGCCGACCCAAGGGTTCGGGCGAGGGTGTCTCGATGGCCGCGGTCTTCTCGAAGCGCGAGCGGATGCGCGGGTGTTGCGAGATGCAATCGAACAGCTCAGAGGCGCGTACAGGCGTATTGAGCACGATGCTGTCAGTCGATTCCTGCAAGACAGTGAACCGGCCCGTTGACAGGTCATTGCCCGTGATCACCAGCATCGTGTCGCGGTGCGCCGTGTCGCTGTGCAACGCGGCGAGCAGTGTGTCGAGGTCATCGCCGTCGGTTTCGTGGGTCACGAACACCATGCTGATGTGTCGGTCGCGGCGGCTCGATTCGACGAGCACCTCGATGGCGGTGCCGATGTCGAGCACGGAGCGCACGTCCAGACCCCACGAGCGCAGGTGCGCTTCAAGCAGCCGGCGCGCGACGATGTCACCGTCCACGATGAGTGCCTGGCTGTTGCGCAGCGCATCGGTGACGGTAGTCGAGGTCATACGTTCGATGGATCCGGGACGAATGGCGCCCGCTACGGTGGCGCAGGTGCCCGTCTCGGGCGAACTTTCGATCTCGAGGGTGGCGCCCATCATTTCCGCGAGCTGCTTCGAGATCATGAGCCCGAAGCCGACGTGGTTGCCCACGGGCAGCGACTCGCGCTGGTCCGGCGCACTGAACATGATCTGCTGGATGCCTGGCTCGATACCGGGGCCCGTGTCTTCCACGGTGACCGTGAACGCGCCCGACGGCTGGGCGCCGGCCGTGACAGTGACTGACCCCGTGTCGGTGTACTCGAGCGCATTCGCCAGCAGGTTGGTGATGAGCTGCCGCACACACCAGCTGTCGAAATCGTACAGCGTCTTGCAGGCCGCATTGATCCGGCAATTCAGCGACAAGGCCTTCGCAGAGGCGCGCGCTGCTGCCAATTCGACGGTTTGCTCGATGGTTTCGTGAAGACTCTCGTGCGTCATGTCGATCGCCTGCGCCTCCGTGTGCAGGTTCCGTGCATCAGCCGGGCGTACGCCGCAACGAACGCCCAGTCCCTCTTGCCGGTAGCGGCGCACAGCGCCCGATCTTTAGGGGTTTGGGGGTGATTGACGGGTGCGTCACGCGGCCACACGACATAACACCACGGCACTAAAGCGTGGCGTGGTGGATGCCGCTAGCGGCAGGACGATAAGTGCGACGATAGGCACCGGCAAACCCTTGCCGGCGCACCGTCTGCACGGGCAGTTATGGCGAGGCCTTGCGGTGAGCTGGGACGGCGACGACAACGATTCACAGGCGTTTTCGCGACTGCTGTCGCGAGACGTCGCCGCGCTCGTGCGTTCGGCACGTCAGCTCTCGGGGTACGTCCGCGAGGACGTCCTGCGGGGCGACGTCGACGCTGCCATGCAGGCTTTGGGGCTGTTGGACGTACGTCTGGCGGGTCTCGACCGGTTCGTCGCCGAGTACCTGCGCTACCAGCGGGCGGGTCACCGCCAGCCCCGAATCGAGTGGTTCAGCCTGCGCCGCGTCATTACCGCAGAATTTCGGCGTATCGGGCCGCCTGCGACCGCGACGCTCGCGGTCAATGCGGCCACGGGGCGCGTGCAAGCGGATCGTGCGTTGGCCTCGGACGCGCTGCATGAGGTCTTGCACAACGCACTCGTGCATCACCCCGAACCGCGCAAGCTCGACGTCGTCGTGGATGTCGCTGAGGCCAACGAGGGCCGCATGGAACTCGCCGTGTACGACAACGGCGTTGGTATCCCAGCTGCGGCGGCAGACCGGGTCTTTGAGCCCTACGTCAAACTCTCGGCCGCGGAAGGCTCGGGGCGTTACGGCCTGGGCCTCGCCTGGTGCCGACGCGCGTTGGAAGCGGCGGGCGGCTACATCACGGTGCGCAACGCGAGCCGGGGCGCCTGCATCGTCATCGGCTTGCCCATTGGTGCGGCAACCCATGACGAGGTTGCTGAAGACGTCGTCGACGCGGAAGCGCCCGCACCTAGACTGCGCCTAGTCTGATACAAGAACGGCGCCCGCAGGCGCCGTTTCTCGATCATCGTGTTGTGTACCGTCAGGCGCTCTTCTTGTCGCCGTCCTTTCTCCAGATCGACAAGGCGCTGGGCGCCGCCACGCCCATCTTGACGCGATGGCCGGCCCCCGAAAAGACCGTGATTTCGATCGGGCCGTCGCCAAAGATCTCACCGACAGGTGTCGATGGATCCAGGTCCTTGCTGGGCTCGATCAGGATGGACTCGGCATTTCGCCGGCTCACGATCAGCATGGGTGACTCCTTGTCTCGCTGTTCGTCCCCGGGCGTCAGACTTCTGCCAGCGCCCGATACTGACCGGTAGTTTCCGTCTTCCCGGTCGCGCCGTATGTTTCCGGCTCTTGTGGTTCGTTGCGAAGCACACTGAGCGCTTCGCCGGTGTTGCGACGCTGCGAGTTAATCACCGCGCCATTGGTCTGGTTGGCCTTGCGACACGCGGCGAGCAACTCGAGCGTGCGTGACCACAACGCCTGCAGCTCGCGGTTGGCATCGTTGTCGAGCACAAAGCGTTGCATCGACTGCAGGTCTTCCTTGTAACGACAGGCCGCAAGCAGCGCACGTCGGCGTTGCTCGAGCTTCTCGAGCGCCGCCAGGTGCACTTTCTTGCGACCCACGGCGCTGTCGAGCGCGCCCGCGTCGTCGCCGGCCAGCGCCACGCGCTCGTCCTGGAGCGCGTTATAGAGGCGCTCGCAGGACTTCACGGTGTCGCTGAGCAGCGCGTGCGTCTGCTCGAAGCGTTGTGCCGCTGCGTCCGTCATCCAGTGTTCAGCCGCGCTCGCGATCGCTCTGAACGAGCTTCTCGGCGATGACTCGGTCATCGACCTGGTAGCTACCGTCCGCGATCTCAGCCTTCACGGCTTCAACTTTCTGTACGTCTACGACAGGCGTTTCTGCAAGTTGGCCCTCGACCCGCTCGAGCAGCCGCGCACCGTCGGTCAGTGCAACGGTCTCGTTGCCCGCCGGCCGTTCGCCGCCACGCTCGGCGGCTGGGCGTTCTTCGCCTTCTACGCGCCGCGATTTGTTGACGTCGGTGATCTTCGGGAGACCCGATTTAGATACACCATTGATGTCATTTCCCATGGGATAACTCCCTCACGTTATATCTCCGTGCCCTGCTTAGCGGCAGAGCGAAACCTAGCTTTAGGACATTCTGTGAAATTTCGCACAGTTTTTTCTCGCGGCACCATGCTACCCGCGCGGTCATCGTCTGCCTGTCACCCGGACCTCGGCCTCATTGAGCGCAACGCCCTCCACAATGGTGCCTGAACTCGCATTGCGGGCCCGGATGCGGCCACCCACGGGGGCGCTGTTGAGCGCCACGCCGCCCATGCGGATGGCGACGGGGCCCGCGCCTGAGATCAGTGCCACGGCCTGGCCACGACGAATCGCGTCGTCGGCCTTGAGTTGATTGGGTTTGAGGACCCCGCCTGCGGCGACGGATTGGGTCAGCACGTGGCCGATGGCGTCTTCCGCCCGTAACAGGTAGCCGCCGGGTAACCGGCTTGCGTCGAGCCGGCGGCTGCCAAGGTCGGCCTGGGTCAGTACGTGGCCGCGCGGCAGATTACGTTCAATCGTCACCACCTGCTCGAATCGCGACACGGTCACGGGGACGTAAACCTTCCAGGGTGTGCTGCCCGTGCAGGCGACGCGCACGGTCTCGCGCCGCGCCCCTGGCCGTGCGTCGAGGCGGGACGTCTTCAACGGTCGGTCGCAGGCACTGAGCCTGAGTCGCGCGTCGGGTGCCTGGGCTTCGATGAGCGTACGTTCGGGGTCTAGACCCCGGGCCGCGATGACGGCATTGCGGGCGGCAGCAGCGATTTCGGCGGGTGCGGCACTGTTGGCCGCGGCGGCATGCGACAGCGCAAGACCGATGACCAGCGCACAGGCCGCCAGCGTCAAGAATCCGACACCACGCTGAGCCTGCGGCAGTTCGGGCCGTGTTGGGCTGCTGAGCAAAAAGTCAATTAGCTCAGTAGTTTGTCTGGATTTTACGTCGCGCTTCGGCATGTGGGGCTCCATGGTCGGCTGCCGGTCGAAAGAGAAATTGCAAGAGCTGTGCCACCCCCGCGAAACCCCGCGTGGGCGTCGGTTCATTGACGCAAACCCGGCAAAACACGGCCTTTCTGCGGCAAAGGCTTGCCGCTGGCGCCGGCAACAACAGCGGCCGCCGTGATGAGCGCTAAATAAATCAACGACTTGAAAGAGCTGGCACGCGCTTTGCTATCTACCTCCGCAGGACACGCGTGCCCCGGCACGTATCGAGCAGGAGGCTCGCACATGGACATCGACCCGTTTGGCAATCACGCGAAGGCACTGTCGTTGCGCACACAACGCAACGAATTGCTCGCGAACAACCTCGCCAACGCCGATACGCCCGGCTACAAGGCGCGCGATATCGACTTCCGCGCGGCCATGCGCGCGGCAGAGACGGGTGGCGGGAATCTGCGCATGGCGACGACCGACGCGCAGCACATCCCCACATCGCCCGGACGCGCGCCCGGTCTCGATCCGGCCGTGGCCTATCGCATACCGCTGCAGCCCTCAGTCGACGGCAACACCGTAGAGGCCGATGTCGAACAGGCCAAATACGCCGAGAACGTCGTCGGCTACCAGGCCTCGCTCATGTTTATCAACCGCAAGATCCGCGGCCTGACACTCGCCATCCGAGGAGGTAGCTGATGTCACTCAATAAGGTATTTGGTATCGCCGGGTCGGCGATGGCCGCGCAATCCACGCGGCTCAATACGACGGCAAGCAACCTGGCCAACGCCGACAGCGCGAGCGGTGACGCCACCAAGGTCTACCGTGCGCGCCAGCCCGTATTCCAATCCGTGCCCGACTTTGGTGCCGCACTCGACAACGAGTCGGCCAACTTCGGTGTTCGCGTGCGCGGCATCGTCGAAAGCCAGGCGCCGCTAACGCAGCGCTACCAGCCCCAGCATCCCGAGGCCGATGAAAACGGCAACGTCTACGTGAGCAACGTCAACACCGTCGAGGAGATGGTCAACATGCTGTCGGCCTCGCGGAGTTACCAGTCCAGCGTGGAAATCATGACCACCACGCGAGACCTGTTGGCGCAGACCTTGCGCATGGGCGAAAGCTGATCGAGGAAACTGAAGATGAGTGTTATTGAAAATTTTTCGCAGCTGCAAGACCTGGGTTTGGCCCGTCAGCCTGCTGAGGTCAGCACCCAGTCGACGGGCCAGGACGAATTCCTCACGCTCATGCTGGCGCAGCTCGAGAATCAGGACCCGTTCGAGCCGATGGACAACGGCGAGTTTCTCGCCCAGCTCGCGCAGTTCACCACCGCGACCGGTATCGAGGAGCTCAATGAGTCTTTCGACGGCTTCGCGGCCAATCTCTATTCAGACCAGGCCTTGCAGGCCTCGTCGCTCGTGGGGCGCGACCTGCTGGTTGCGACCGACGCGGCGCTTCTCGACGGCTCGGGCGCGGGCATTGAGGGCGCCGTCACCGTTGAGGGTGCCAGCGGCAACGTCACGGTCGACGTGCTCGACGCCAGCGGACAGCTGGTGCGGAGCATCGATCTCGGCCTGCAGCCTTCGGGCAACGTCGCGTTCCGCTGGGATGGCTTTACGGCCGACGGCGCGCCGGCAGCGCGCGGTGGCTACACCTTTGAGGCCCGCATCTCTCGTTTTGACGAGGTGGAGCGGGTGCCCACGCTGCTTCGCGCCCGTGCCGACAGCGTCACGCTCAACGGCTCGGGCCAGGGCGTCACCGTCAATTCGCTGGCGTTGGGCGCGTTCTCGCTCGACAACGTCCGCGAGATTTTCTGATTCAAGCGTGCATTACCGGAGACAACGATCATGCCATTTCGTATCGCACTGAGCGGCCTTAACGCGGCCTCGGCCGACCTCGGGGTCACGGCCAACAATATCGCCAACGTCAACACGACAGGCTTCAAGGAATCACGCGCGCAGTTCGCGGAAGTTTTCGCCGTGGGCACCCAGGCCGTCAGCTCGACGGCATCGGGCAGCGGCGTGAAACTCTCTGATGTCGCCCAGCAGTTCTCGCAGGGCAACATCGAGTTCACCTCAAACAGTCTCGACCTGGCCATCTCGGGCGAGGGCTTCTTCGTGCTCAACGATGGTGGCTCGCGGCTCTATACGCGCGCCGGCACGTTCGAGGTCGATCGCGAGGGCTTCGTGGTCAATGCCAATGGTCTGCGCGTGCAGTCTTACCCCGTGGCCGCTGACGGCAACTTCAACACGGGCAACCTCGTTGATTTGCAGCTCAATACGGGTGCCAATCCGCCGTCGGCTACCAGTCAGGTGTCGTATGGGATCAACCTGCCTGCGGATGCTGCGGCGCCCATCAACCCGGTGTTTGATCCTTCGGATGCGACGAGCTTCAACTTCACGACCGCGGTCACGATCTACGATTCGCTCGGTTCGGCGCATACCGCCACGTCGTACTTCATTAAGGGCGCCAACCCCAATGAGTGGACGGTCGAGACGACGATCGACGGGAACATCGTGGGTACGGCGCAGCCCGTGCAGTTCGGTGGCGACGGTCGCCTCACGGTGCCCGTCGGTGGTTCGTTCACGCTGGCACCGTACGATCCGGGCAACGGCGCTGACCCATTGAATGTCGACCTGCAGTTCGTCGATACGACCCAGTTCGGCGATGCCTTCGGCGTGAACTCGGTGGTTCAGGACGGCTTTACGACAGGCCGGTTGACGGGGCTCGAAGTCAGCCCGACGGGTGTTATCTTCGCGCAGTTCACGAACGGGCAATCGACGGCGCTGGGCAAACTCGCGCTTGCGACCTTCGTCAATCCCCAAGGCCTGCAACAGGACGGTGATACCAACTGGGCCGAGTCGTTCCAGTCGGGCGACGCTGCGCTGGGCGATGCGGGCACCGCACGTTTCGGGCTGATTCAGTCGGGTGCGCTCGAGGCCTCAAACGTCGACCTGACGGCGCAGCTCGTCAACATGATCACCGCGCAGCGCAACTTCCAGGCCAACGCGCAGATGATCTCGACGGCCGACACCGTGACGCAGACCGTCATCAACATCCGACGGTAATCGGAGCCGCTAGGAGGAGTCAGGCATGGACCGGATGGCCTACATTGCAATGACGGGTGCGCGACAAACCGAAATCGCGCAGGCCGTAAACAGCAACAACATCGCCAACGCGTCGACGACGGGATTTCGGGCGGACCTGCACGCGTTCCGCTCGCTCAACGTCGACGGCCCGGGCTACGCCACGCGCGTGAACGCCGTGGGCGAGTCCTACGCCACCGACTTCACCCAGGGCGCAACAGTTACGACGGGGCGCGATCTCGATGTCGCGGTCTCGGGCGAGGGGTTCATTGCCGTGCAGGCGGCCGACGGCAGCGAGGCGTACACGCGCGCCGGCGACCTGCGACTCAACACGCTGGGTCAGCTCATGACGAGTTCGGGCAACCTCGTGCTGGGCGAAGGTGGCCCCGTGGCGATACCGCCTTCTGAAACCATCACGATCGGACCCGACGGCACGATTTCGGTACAGCCCGTCGGGCAGGGCCCACAAACGCTGGCCACGGTCGATCGCATCAAACTGGTCAAACCTGCGTACGACGCACTCGAGAAAGGCACGGATGGTCTGTTACGCCGCACTGACGCGGCCTCGAGTCCTCCCGACGCAACGGTTCGACTGACCCCGGGCGCGCTTGAAACCAGCAACGTCAATGTTGCCGAGGCGCTCGTCACAATGATTGGTCTCGCGCGCCAGTACGAGATGCAGGTCAAGACCATTACCACCGCAGAAGAAAACGCTGACGCAGCCGCCGCGCTGCTGTCGCTTCGCTAGATCCAGGAGTAGACGATGAACCAGGCATTGTGGGTCGCCAAGACCGGGCTCGACGCCCAGCAGACCAAGATGACGGTCGTTTCGAACAACCTCGCCAACGTCAACACTAATGGCTTCAAGCGCGGTCGCGCCGTGTTCGAGGACCTGATCTACCAAAACCAGCGCCAGTCCGGTGGCCAGAGCTCGCAGGACACGGTGTTGCCCTCGGGGCTCAACGTAGGGACGGGTGTTCGTGTCGTTGCCACGGAGCAGCTACACGCGCAGGGCAGCATCCTGCAGACCGACAACCCGCTCGACGTGGCCATCCAGGGTCGCGGTTACTTTCAGATTTTACTGCCCGACGGCACGCTGGGCTTTACCCGCGACGGCTCGTTCCAGCGTGACGCGCAGGGCCAGCTCGTGACCGCGGGCGGTTACCTCGTACAGCCCTCGATCACGATTCCCGAGGGCGCACAGTCCATCACGGTGGGTGTCGACGGCACGGTGTCGGTGCAGCTCGCCGGTCAGACCGCGCCGACCCAGGTTGGCATCTTGCAGATCGTCGACTTCATTAACCCCGTCGGCCTGCAGCCCAGGGGCGAAAACCTCTTTGCCGAAACCGTCTCCAGTGGCACGCCGCAGCCGGGCTCGCCGGGCCTCAACGGCCTCGGCCGCCTGCAGCAGGGCGCGCTTGAGGGCTCCAACGTCAACGTCGTTGAGGAGCTCGTGAATATGATCGAAACGCAGCGCGCCTACGAGATGAACTCCAAGGCGATCTCCACCAACGACCAGATGCTGCAGTTCCTGACGCAGAACCTCTAGGACCCCCAATGAAACGCATCTTTCGCATCGCGCTCTCACTCGCCGGCGCATTGGCGCTGACGGGTTGCATCGTCAATCTGGGCGGCCCCGACTACACGCCGCCCGAGCCCATCGTCGAACCCGCGGCCGAAGCCACGAACGGGGCCATCTATCAGGAAGCCCTCGACGTCCGGTTGTTCGAGGACCTGCGCGCGCGGCGCGTGGGCGACATCCTGACGATCCGGCTTTCTGAGAACACCACTGCGACCAAGTCGTCGAGTACCTCGACGAGCAAGGAAGGCAGCGTGAACATTGCGAACCCGCGCATCTTCGGTCGCAACATGCAGCGCAACGGCGACGACCTGTTTTCGGCGACGATCGATTCCACGAACGAGTTCGATGGTGAGGGCGCGAGCAGCCAGTCGAACCGGCTCGACGGCGACATCACCGTGACCGTGGTCAAACGACTCGCCAACGGCAACCTCGTCATCCGCGGCGAAAAGTGGGTGACGCTCAACCAGGGTGACGAGTTCATCCGACTGTCCGGAATCATCCGGCCCTACGACATCGCCCCCGACAACAGTGTGCCGTCCGGCCGCGTTGCCGACGCGCGCATCACCTATTCGAGCAAAGGCGTCTTGGCTGCGGCCAACAAGATGGGCCTACTGCAGCGCTTTGCTCAGTCCATCTGGTTTCCGCAGTAGTCGCGACAGGAGCACAACGCATGCACCACTGGAATTTTCGGGACTGGGTCCTGCGACTCGCGCCGGCGTTGATCGCGGCCGTCGCGTTGACGGGCGCCGATGTGGCACAGGCGGAACGCGTTCGCGACCTGGCGTCCGTGTCTGGCGTTCGTACCAACCAGCTTGTCGGCTACGGCCTTGTCGTCGGTCTCGACGGTACGGGTGACCAGACGGCGCAGACCCCCTTTACGGTGCAAAGCCTGCAGAACATGCTCAATCAGTTCGGGATCACGATTCCCGAGGGCGTGAACCCGCTGCTCACAAACGTTGCGGCGGTGTCGGTTCACGCCGAGCTGCCGCCATTCTCCAAACCGGGCCAGACGATCGACGTGACAATCTCCTCAATCGGTAACTCCAAGAGCCTGCGCGGTGGCAGCCTGCTCATGACGCCGCTGCGCGGTATCGACGGCAATGTCTACGCTGTGGCGCAGGGCAATCTCGTCGTCGGCGGGTTTGGTGGCGAAGGTCTTGATGGCTCGCGGATCACCGTCAATATTCCCAGTGCCGGACGCATTCCCAACGGCGCAACCGTGGAACGGGCCGTCGCCGCGGGCTTCAACGACACCGACTTTGTCGTGCTCAATCTCAACACGCCCGACTTCACCACGGCCAACCGTCTGTCTGTGGCCATCAACGACATGCTGGGCCCGGCCTCCGCTGAGGCCATCGATGCGGTCAGCGTTCGCGTCCAGGCGCCGAAAACACCTGGCGCGCGGACCTCGTTTCTCAGCATTCTCGAGAACATCGAAGTCGAGCCGGCACCCGCTGCGGCCAAGGTCATTATCAACTCGCGCACGGGCACCGTGGTCATCGGCAGCAACGTCACCGTATCGCCCGCGGCCGTGGCCCACGGTTCGCTCGTCGTAACGATTTCTGAAACGCCCTTTGTCAGTCAGCCCGAGCCGTTCTCGGACGGCCAAACCGTGTTGGCAACAGACTCGGGCGTGTCGATCGACGAGGAAAGCGACCGCATGTTCCTGTTCGCGCCGGGCACGAATCTCAATGAGATCGTGCAGGCCGTCAACGAAGTGGGTGCCGCCCCGGGCGACCTTGTGGCCATTCTTGAAGCCCTCAAACAAGCCGGCGCGCTGCGCGCTGAGTTGCTCGTCATCTGAGTGTCACCATGACCAGCGTGACCGACTTCGGCCAGTTCACGGACCTGCGCGCGCTCGCGGGTCGTGATCGTGATGCCGCGCTGAACAAGGTCGCAGGGCAGTTCGAGGCGCTGTTCGTGCAGGAGATGTTGAAGAGCATGCGGGCGGCGAGTTTCGGTGACCCGATCTTCGGTGAGGCGGGCGGCGGCGGCATGTATCGCGATCTGTTCGATCAGCAAATTGCCGATGACATCGCCTCGGGCGCAGGCGTCGGCCTCAAAGACTTGCTCATTCGCCAGCTGGGCGGTGATCCCGGGGCCCGTCACACGCCGGCACCAAACCCCCTGACGCTGGCGCGGACGCCCGTGGCGCGGACATCGCGCGCGTCAGCCGCCGTGGCGTCAACGACGGCACCGGCACCAACCGCAGGCCCACCGAGCGTCACAGCCTCGGTTCCCTCGCCAGAGAACTGGCGAGACCCCGAGTCGTTTATCAAAGACATCCTGCCCCACGCACGCGCGGTTGCCGATAAGCTCGGCGTGAGCCCGCTGGGCGTACTCGCGCAGGCCGCGCTCGAAACGGGTTGGGGCCAGCACGTTATGCCGGGCGAGGGCGGCCAGAGCAGCCTCAACCTGTTCGGGATCAAGGCGGGCCGCAGCTGGCAGGGCGCGGCCGTGCGGCGTGACACGCTGGAGTTTGAGGACGGCGCCATGCGCCAGCGCCGTGAGGCGTTTCGCGCCTACCCGTCGCTCAACCAGAGCTTCGCCGATTACGGTGCCTTGATTGGTGGCAGCGACCGCTATGCGGGCGTGCGCAACCGCGCCAATGATGTGGCCGGCTTTGCCGAAGCCCTGCAGCGATCCGGCTACGCCACCGACCCCAACTACGCGGCCAAGATCCGCCGTGTCGCCAGCGGTGACACGATGCGCGGCGTCCTGGGCGCGCTCAAGCAAACCGACCTCCTGTCGCTATCAACGCATGTGCGGTGATCCGTAAGGCCCGCGCTTACCAACACGGACTGATCCATGTCATCGATTCTCGGAATAGGCACCAGCGCGCTCACGGCGTTTCGACGTTCGCTCGATACCGTCGGGCAGAACATCGCCAACGCCAACACGCCTGGCTACAACCGTCAGCGCGTACAGCTGTCGGCGCGCGCGCCGCAGTTCTCGGGAGTCGGGTTCTTCGGCCGTGGCGTGGAGATCAACAGTGTCGAGCGCTACTACAACGCGTTTCTCGACAACCAGGTCCGCAACGCGGGCTCGTCGGCATCGCGCTTCGAGACACTGGCGGGGTTCGGTGGGCGCGTCGATGATTTGCTGGCCGATCCATTGGCCGGTCTCGCGCCGGCGCTGTCGTCGTTCTACGCCGCGGTACAGGATTTTTCGCTGGACCCGGCCACGCCGGCGTCGCGCGGTGCGTTGTTTGCTGAAGCCGAGAGCCTCGTCGCGCGCTTCCAGTCGCTCGATGATCAGCTTGCAGCGGTCAGCGAGGAAACGAGCCAGGCAGTCGCTCAGACTGTCAGCGAAATCAATCAGTTATCAACATCGATTGCGGACCTGAACCAGCGTATCGTCACGGCCGGCACGCAGCGCCCACCCAATGACCTGCTCGATGAGCGCGACCAGCTCGTGCGCGAGCTCACACGACTCGTCGACGTGACGATCACCGAGGAGAACAACGGCTCGATCAACGTCTTCGTTGGCAACGGCCAGACACTCGTGATCGGTGGCGAGACCTTCGAGCTCGAGGTGCAGCCGTCCGAGTTCGATCCGAACCGCAACGAGGTGATCTACCGCGGTTTGGGCGGCGACACGCCACTGCGCGACATTCTGAAGGGCGGTGAGATCGGCGGTCTCTTCGAGTTCCAGAACACGATCCTAGACCCGACGCGTCGCGCGCTTGGCGCCAGCGCCGTGGCCGTGGCGCAAACCTTCAACGCGCAGAACGCGCTAGGGCTCGATGCCAACGGCAACCTGGGTGGCGATATCTTCGCGACAGGGCCGGCACGTGGCACACCCTCGGCGCTCAATACGGGCACCGGCGACATCAGTGTCGTCGTCGAGGACGTCGGACAGGTGCCACAGGCAGGCTACCGTTTCCTTTTCGATGGCACGAACTACCGTCTGTTCCGTGAAGACACGGGTGCGGAGCTCACCTTGGCGGGCACGGGTACGGGTGCAGATCCGTTCCGCGCTGACGGGCTTGCGATTACCGTGAGTGGTACGCCCGCCGCTGGCGATACGTTTGAAGTCGAGCCTGTGCTCGATGCCATCTCAGGGCTTTCTGTGGTTGCGAGCGACCAGGGTGCGTTCGCGGCGGCGGGCCCCACGCGCGGCGCTGCGGATCTCAACAACCTGAGTGACGCGAGCATCGACAACGGCGTACCGCTCGATACATCGGATCCGAATTTCTTCGCCACGAGCGTCATCGAATTCACGGGCCCCAATACCTACAGCGTGAACGGTGTGGGCAGCTTTGCGTTTACGCCCGGCGACACCATCACGCTCAACGGCTCCGCCTACACGCTCACAGGAACGCCCACGACAGGCGATCGCTTTACGGTGGAGCGCAACACGAACGCCGCGGGTGACAACCGCAATGCACTGGCCCTGGGTGCCACACGCGACGCCGGTGTGCTTGCCGGGGGCTCGCAGTCGGTCAGCCAGGCCTACGCATCGCTCGTTGCGACGGTAGGCAGCCGAACCCGACTTGCCGAAAACACGGCTGATGCGCAGGGCATCGTGCTGCAAAGCGCCGAGACACGCCGGTTGGAAGAGTCGGGCGTCAATCTCGACGAGGAGGCCGCGGAGCTCATCCGCTTCCAGCAGGCCTACCAGGCGGCTGCAGAGGTGATCAGCGTGGCCAGCGAGATGTTCGACACGTTGCTGGCGGCCACAAGACGTTAAGGACGGATCATGCGCGTATCCACACAGGCCTTCTTTGAGAACAACGTGCTGACGTTGCAGCGTCTGCAGCGCAGCCTCAACGATCTGCAGGAGCAGGTCGCGACCGGTCGCCAGATCCAGCGCCCGTCGGATGACCCCGTGGGCAGTGCGCGAGCGCTAAACCTGCGCGAGTCGATCGACAGCGTTGAGCAGTTCCAGCGCAACGCAGGTCTCGCCGAAAGCCGCCTGCGGCTCGAGGAAGAAACCCTGACGGGTGTCACTGACTTGTTGCAGCGCACGCGCGAGCTTGCACTGCAAGCGTCCAACGCCACGCAGACCAACGAGTCGCGTGACTTCATCGCCGCCGAGTTGCGACAGAGCCTGGATCAGCTCCTGGCACTCGCCAATACACGCGACGCCAGCGACGAGTATCTGTTTGCCGGCTATCAGACGCAGACCCAGCCTTTTACACGCACCGCAGCCGGGTACAGCTACAACGGTGACCAGGGCCAGCGGTTCGTGTCGATCTCCCGCACGCGCCAGATTCCGGACAGTGATTCCGGGGACCGGATCTTTGGTCGGATTCGCGAGGGCAACGGTCAGGTGCTCGCCACGCCTTCGGCGGCCAATACGGGCACGGGCACGATCTTCAACAACGACGCCGCGGGCGTCACGGGCTACAACTTCGAGGCCTACCAGATCACATTCACGGCCGCGGACGCTTACGAAGTCCGTGATGGTGGCGGCATATTGGTCGCGAGCGGTGCGTTTACGGCGGGTGACAGCATCGCGTTCGGCGGACTCGACGTCCGCGTCGAGGGCAGCCCGGCGACGGGTGACGTCTTTGATGTCGGCCCGAGCCCCAACACGGACATGTTCAGCATCATTGATCGGCTCGTCACGGCGCTAGAGGCGCCTGCGACGAGTGATGCCGAGCGTGCTGGCCAGGATGCCTCGATCAATCGTGGCATCGAGGGACTCGACCAGGCTCTTTCCAGGGTTCTTGAGGTGCGCACGGGCGTCGGCAGCCGGCTCGCGACGATCGAGTCACAAGTCGATGCCAACGCGGGCGCCACGCTCGTCCTTCAGGAGTCGCTTGCGGACATTGAGGACCTCGATTACGCCGCAGCCATCTCCGCGCTGACACAGCAGGCGACGACACTCGAAGCCGCTCAGCAGTCGTTCCTCCGAATCCAGGGCCTGTCTCTGTTCCGTCTGCTGTAAGTGGTCGCGTTCTCGTGACGCAAGTCACGAATTCCGAACAGCGGGCTAAAGCATCTCGCAAGGTCTTTGCGGTGTTTTGGTCGCGCGCTTTGAACGCCATCACAGTTCCAAAAAACCACTCAAGGTTTGCAGCCGCACTCCGCTAACCCAGGTGAAGCGCATTTCACGACGTCTACGGACGTGTTGCGATTCGGCCGGCAGCTAACGTGCCGGGTACGGGAAACTTAGGAGTTTTAAAAAATGGCACAGTCAATCAACACGAACGTTGCGTCGCTCAACGCTCAGCGGAACCTAAACCGTTCCCAGAGTCTGTTGACGACGTCTCTTGAGCGTTTGTCCACTGGTCTTCGCATCAACAGTGCGAAGGACGATGCTGCTGGCCTTGCAATTTCGGAACGCTTCACGACGCAGATCCGCGGTCTTAACCAGGCTGTACGAAACGCGTCGGACGGCATTTCACTTGCACAGACCGCAGAGAGCGCGCTTGGCGAGCTCACCAACAACCTGCAGCGTATTCGCGAGCTGGCCGTACAGTCGGCTAACTCGACGAACTCGGCTTCTGACCGCCAGGCACTCGATGACGAAGTGCAGCAGCGTTTGGCCGAAGTCGATCGTATCGCCTCGCAGACATCTTTCAACGGTCTCAAAGTTCTTGATGGCACCTTCGGCAACGCGGCCTTCCAGGTTGGCGCCAACGTCGGTGAGAAGATCAACGTCAGCTTGAACACGGGCGTTCGCACCGGCCAGATCGGCCAGATCGCCACGGCGACGGGCACCGTCACCACGGCAGCGCTCGCTGATGCAGAACTGACGGTTCAGGTCGGCACCGCTGACGCGGTAGCCGTGGGTGCTTCCGTTGACGGCAGCGCCAAGGCCAAAGCTGACGCGATCAACTCTGCTGGCGTACCCGGTCTGACGGCAACGGCGGCGAACTCAGTAGACGCCGCGTTCACCACGACGACGGGCACGGCTGCGGGTGATACGTATTCGTTGACGATCAACAACACGTCGATCTACAGCGGCTTTGATCAGAACGCCAACGGTGTACTGACGGGCGGTGACGTCGCGGCACAGATCAACCTGTTCTCCTCGGAAACGGGTGTCTCGGCCACGTTCGATTCGACCTCGGGTAACCTCACGCTGTCCACGATCGACGGTCGTGACATCGTAGCCACAGAGACCTTCGGCGGCGCAGCTGCCGGCGGTATCGCTGATGCTGTAGCCGGTGGCACCGCGACAACCACGTCGGGTGACATCACGCTGAGTGCTGCAGAGAACATCACGCTTTCTGCTGCAGGTGCCACGAAGCTCGGTCTTGGTACTTCAATCGCGCTCGATTCGTCCACGCTGAGTTCCGTTGGTGTGACGACGGTGACGGCCTCGGAAGACGCCATCCAGCGTGTCGATGCGGCGCTGACCACCATCAACTCGCTGCGTAGTGAGTTCGGTGCTATCCAGAACCGCTTCGAATCGACGATCTCCAACCTGCAGACGGTTTCGGAGAACTTGTCGGCCTCGCGTGGCCGGATCCTCGATGCCGACTTCGCCGCTGAGACCGCTCAGCTTACGAAGGCGCAGATCCTGCAGCAGGCCGGTGTATCGGTATTGACCCAGGCGAACGCCCAGCCCCAGCTGGCGCTGAGCCTGCTCCAGTAATCCAGGACGGATTACTTCGGAAGGGCGGCAGGGAAGCCGCCCGACCCAGAGGTTAGACAACGATGAACCCGATTAACGAAGTCACGACACGCCAGGTCGCGGCAGCAGCGCCGAAACGTGCTGCGCCCACCGGCGACGACGTGACGACGCAATCGGTGCGCCAGGAAGGTGACGCCGTTACGCAGGCCAAGGATTCGGCCGCAGCGCAACGTGCCCCCGTCAGCGAGGCTCGCCTCGAGAAGGCGCTTGAGCAGGTTAACGTGCAGGCCCAGGGCCTGTCGCCCGCGCTCAAGTTCGAGCCCGACGCCGACAGCGGCATCGTGGTCATCAAGGTGATGAACCGGGAGACCGGCGAAATCATCCGCCAGCTGCCACCCGAAGCGGTGGTCAAGGCGGCTGAAACGGGCGAGGTACTGCCGTCGCTCGTTGAGGCGTCCGCGTAACCGCGGGCGCTGCAGTAACAGGGAACGGACACCCAAAGCATGACCGGTATTACATCGACAGGAATTGGCTCCGGCCTCGACGTCAATGGTCTCGTGCAGCAGCTCGTGACCGCTGAGGGTCAGGCGGCGTCACAGCGATTGCTGCAACGCGAGACGCAGTTTCAGTCGCGCCTGTCCGCTTACGGCAGTCTCAAGTCCTCACTCGAAGGCTTCAAGAACGCCATTGAAGCCCTGCAGAACGATGACTCGGTTCGCGGTCGAACCATCTCGGCCAACAACGAGGACGCCGTCTCGCTGGCGGTGACCTCCGAGGCCGTACCGGCGTCGTACTCGATTGATATCGAGACGCTGGCAACGGCTGCCCGACTGAGTTCAGGGTCGTTCACGGGCGCGGACGCTGTTGTCGGTTCGGGTACGCTCGACATCAGTATCGGTGGCGAGTCGTTCGGCGTCACGATCGACCCGGCGGCCAACACGCTGGCCGACATCCGTGACGCGATTAACAGCGCAGACGACAACACGGGCGTGCTGGCGACCATTGTCAATGCTGAGTCAGGGAGCTTCCTGGTCTTCACGGGAACGCGCACAGGCGCTGCGAACAGCATCACCGTGACGCAGGCCACGACGGACAACGGTCTGTCGGCGCTGACCTTCGACCCCGACAACGGCATCAACAATCTGACAGAGTCGGTGGCCGCCGTAGACGCGCGTGCCACGGTCAACGGATTCAGCGTGACGAGCGACACCAACGTGTTTTCGGGTGTTGTCGATGGCGTCACGTTCACCGCGTTGCAGGAGACTTCGGGCGCGGCCTTCGACGTCACCGTCGGCAATGACACGGGCGGCCTTAAGAACGCGGTCGACGCATTTGTCAAAGCCTACAATGACCTCATCGATACGTCGGATCGTCTCTCGGCTTTTGACCCCGAGACGCGGGTCGCGGGCGCGTTGCAGGGCGACTCGGCGCTGCGCGGTGTTACGGCGCGACTGCGCCAGACCCTGTCGGAGGCGACGACGTCGGCCAACCCACTTTTGGACACGCTCAACGAAGTCGGTGTCAGGCTCGATACCGACGGCAAGCTCGAGGTCGACAGCGACGCACTCAATACGGTTCTGGACGAGGACTTCCAGGCCATTGAACGGTTGTTTAATGGTGACGAAGGCTATGGCGCGCGGCTCACGGCCGTAATCGACACCTACGTCGATAGCGACGGGATTCTCAGCGCGCGCACCGAAGGTCTCGAGAGCAGCATTGAGTCGATCGGTGAGCAGAACGAACGGCTGCAGAACCGGCTGGCGTCGCTCGAAGCGCGCTTGCTGCGTCAGTTCAACGGGCTCGACGCGTTGCTGGCCAACCTCAACTCGACCAGTTCTTTCCTTGCGGCCCAGCTCGCCAACGTGCCGACGCCGGGCCAGTCATAGAGACCGACATGTACGCACCCACGCACACAGCCAACCAGGCCTATCGCAGCTCGGCTGCCGAACACACAGTGGAAACCGCTGACGGCTATACGCTGATCGCGTCGCTGATGACGCGGTTCGTGGCGCGCCTGTCGATGGCCAAGCACTGCATTCGTAACAATGACGTGGCCGGTAAGGGCGGACACCTGAGCCAGGCCGTGGCCATTCTCGATGTGCTCCAGGTCGCTGTTGACGATGCACACGACAGCCGCCTCGCTGAAAATCTCGTGGCGCTGTACGGCTACGCGACGCGTCGGCTGCTCGAGGCCAATCTCAAGAGCGACGTCGCGATCATCGACGAAGTCGAAGGTCTTGTCCGCGAGGTTAAGAGTGCCTGGGACGCAATCGGCGACGAGGTACCGACGCAGGCGCCCAGCGATGGCTGATACCGATTTGGCGCGGGTTGCGGCGATTGAGGCCGCACTACTGGATGCGGTTGCTGCGGATGATGCCGCGCACATGGCGCAGTGCGGACAGGACCGTGATGCGTTGATCCGACAACTGGCACCCAACCTCGAACCCACAGCGTTACAGGAATTGGCACGCCAAGACGCCGAATTCCGGATCAGACTGACCGCGCTTCGCGACCGCGTGGCCGCAGAAATCGATGGATTGCGGCTCGGACGACGCGCGTCCCGGGCTTACGCAGAGACCGCTCAAATCTGAACTTTGTTGCGGACCGACTTCACATAAGCTCCAAAACTGTAGGTTTTAACTGAAGAAATGTGATCTCCGGCACAGTTCGGGCCGGACGTCTGACTATGCTTTGTCCTGTCGCAGGGTAGCGACACCGCCATAAGGACTTTGGCGGGCATGCAAAAGGACAGGCCATGACAGACAAGAACGTCGCAAAAGACGCTCGGCACGCTGTTTGGGTGATGCACACCGATTCAAGCCAGCTCGCCGATCTCCGCCACCGTATCGAATTTCTCGATTACCCCGTCATCGACGCCGATACGGATCCGCTGCCAGACCGCATCACGGCCATCGTTGTCGATCGGGCCAGTCTGGATGCCGCCGGCGACAAGCTACCCGCGGACACCCCCATTCTGCTTTTACGAGACGTCGGTGATGTCGATGCCCTGCTGCCTGTGCTCGATTCGGCACCGGTGTGGCCCGTCGAACAACCCGTCCGTCGTTCGCGCCTCGCGCACCTGCTCGAGCAGGCCGGGCGCTACCGTGGCAACCAACGCCGCCAGCGCCTGACAGGCAGCTCCGCTTCCATCGCGCACGTGCGTGGTCTCATTGAGCAGGTTGCCTGCTTTGAGACCAACGTACTCGTGAACGGTGAATCCGGCACGGGTAAGGAACTCGTCGCACGCACGATTCACGACTTGTCAGACCGCGCCGACGGCCCGTTTGTACCCGTCAACTGTGGTGCGATTCCCGCTGAGCTACTCGAAAGTGAGCTGTTCGGTCACGAGAAGGGCGCTTTTACCGGTGCCGTTGCGACGCGCAAGGGCCGCTTTGAGCTGGCCGAAGGCGGCACCCTGTTCCTCGATGAGATCGGCGACATGCCCATGCCGATGCAGGTCAAGCTGCTGCGCGTGCTGCAGGAACGTTGCTTCGAGCGGGTGGGCAGCGGCGAGACACGGACCGCCAACGTGAGAATCGTTGCGGCCACCCACCGTGATCTGCAGCAGGCTGTGGCTGACGGCCGCTTCCGCGAAGACCTGTACTATCGGCTCAACGTATTCCCGATCGATATGCCCCCGCTGCGCAAGCGCCTCGAAGATATCCCGGGGCTGCTCGCGGAGCTCTTGCTCGGCAGCGAATCGGGTGCGCAACGCAAACTGCGACTTCAGCCCTGCGCACTCGCGGCACTGGCGCATTACGCCTGGCCAGGCAACGTGCGCGAACTCGGCAACCTGGTCGAACGGCTCGCGATCCTGCACCCGACAGGTATTGTGACCGTTGCGGACCTGCCCGAGAAATTCCGCGGTGCCGCCGTCGACATCGAAGCCGTCGACGCCGAGACGGCCGCAGGCGCGCTGCCCGAGCAGGGCATCGCACTCAAGGATTACCTGCGCGATCTGGAGCGCTCACTCATCGAGAGCGCCCTGGCGCGTGCCGATGGCGTGGTCGCCCGCGCGGCGCGGCTGCTCAACATGCGCCGCACGACACTCGTCGAAAAACTCCGCGCCGCCTGAGCCCGTGACGAAAAATTGACGTTTTGACCACAGTCGGAAGAATCGTAAGTTGCTGAATTAATGTATTAAAAGTGCTCACACGGAAGTGGCACGCAACTTGCTTTTACTGTCCTGACACCATTTCGACGGATTGAATGGGACCTCAGGTGAACACAGACAACGTGACAGCGACGACAGCGACGACAGCGACCGAGGCCGGCCTTACGGCGGCCTTCGAAGCGTTCAACGCACACTCGCTGGAACTCAATGCCGCTTACGATCGCCTGCAGTCGCAGGTCGCTACACTGGCCACCGCACTGCGTCGCGCACGTCACGTGCGCAACCGCGAGGCGGCTGCGCGTGAACGCCTCGCCGAGCGCATGGCACAAATTCTCGAAGCCTTACCCGCGCTCGTACTCATCGTCGACGCTGACGGCCGCATCACCGATGCCAACGCAAAGGCCTCCAGCGCGTTTTCGGCGCCGCTCATCGGCGACACGTGGTCCGAAGTTGCGAGCGCCGCTTTGGGTTGCGCGCAGCCCGCGGCAGGTGAATACGCACTGGGCGAGCACTGGTACACGCTGACTGAGTCCCCGCTCGATGCGCACGCGCGTCTCGTCGTTTTCATCGACGTGACCGCCGCGCGCGCGAACCGGGAAGGCACCGAGCGCCAGCAGCGCCTGGCCATGCTCGGAGAGATGGCCGCGCGACTCGCGCACCAGATTCGCACGCCACTGTCGACGGCCATGCTTTGGGCCTCACGCGCCGGTGATGATGCGGCCCGCAGCCGCATCGTCGCCCGCCTCAACGATATCGAGTCGATGGTTGATGACATGCTGCGCTTCGCCAACGGCACGCCCGCCGACGAGCGGATCATGGATATCACCGCGCTTGTCGACGAAGTCGTCGATGATGCACGGGGTCTTGCACCCGCCCACGTTAAGCTGCGTGTCAATGCGCCCGATCCGGGCCCGCGCGTGTGCGGCAACGTTCGCGCGCTGGGCGGCGCCATTGCCAACCTCGTCGTCAACGCCGTGCAACACAGCCCCGAGGGCGGCACGGTCACGATTGCCGTGGATGGCGACGGCGACACCGTGTACATCGCCGTGCGCGATGAAGGCCGCGGGATCCGCGCCGGTCTCTCGGACCAGATCTTTGAACCGTTTTTTACTACCCGACCGGCAGGTACGGGTTTGGGCCTGGCCGTTGTTCGTTCGGTTGCGCAAGCCCACGGCGGTGACATCACCGTCGAAAGCTCTCCGAGCGGCAGCTGCTTCTCATTGCACCTGCCTGTCGCCCGGACCGATTTCCCCCCCGTCGGCGGCACATCGCAGTTTTCTGCCATTTCTGCGCATGTGCCGCCGGCCACCTTCTCCAACCAGGCGGTGGGCCATGTCTAATACCGAACACCCACGCGCCACGATTCTCGTCGTCGAGGACGACGCCGACTTGTCCGAGGCGCTGTGCGCGACGTTGACCGATGCCGGTTACCGGGTGCTCGCAGCGACCGACGGCAATGCGGCGCTGACGCTCGCGAGCGAGTACCCCGTGCAGCTCGTACTCAGTGACGTACAAATGCAGCCCATGGATGGGCTGGAGCTGCTGGGGGACATCCGCGACCAGCATCCGGGCCTGCCCGTGATTCTTATGACGGCCTACGCCAGCGTCCCGCGCGCCGTCGCGGCCATGCAGCTCGGCGCGGAGACCTACCTCGTCAAGCCGTTCGAAACGCGCGAGCTCATCGACACCGTGTCGCGCACTTTGTCACGACACCGGTCACTGTCGGTGACGGGTGTCGACACGGGCACCGTGGTCTGCGGTGATGCCGATACCGTGAGCCTGCTGGGGATCGCGGCACGTGTGGCCAACTGCGACGCCACGGTGCTGCTGTCGGGCGAGAGTGGCGCTGGCAAGGAAGTTTTTGCACGCTTTATTCACAACCGCTCTCCACGCGCTGAGAAACCCTGGGTCGCAATCAACTGCGCGGCGATTCCCGAGCAGATGCTCGAAGCCACGCTGTTCGGTTATGAGCGCGGTGCGTTCACGGGTGCGCAGCAGGCGCGGCCCGGCAAGTTCGAGCAGGCCGACGGCGGCACGCTGCTGCTCGACGAAATCAGTGAAATGGACCTGGGCCTGCAGGCAAAACTGCTGCGCGTGCTCCAGGAACGTGAGGTCGAGCGCCTGGGCGCGACGCGTAGCAAGACGGTCGATGTCCGCGTGCTGGCCACGACCAACCGCAACCTTGCAGCCGAAGTCGAAGCGGGGCGCTTTCGCGAAGATCTGTACTACCGACTCAATGTGTTCCCGCTGCACGTGCCGCCGCTGCGCGAACGCCGTGGCGATGTGCTGCCGCTGTTCCGACACTTCCTGACGCGCTACTGCGAAGGGCAGCGCGCTCGCCCGACACTCACGGCGCGTGCTGAGAAGCGACTGCTGGCGCACGACTGGCCTGGCAACGTTCGCGAACTCGACAATCTCGTGCAACGCATTCTGATCCTGCTGGCTGGCGACACGATTACCGATTCGGATCTCGTGTTTGAAACGGCCGGCGCTGTAGCCGTGCACACAACCCGAGTTGCGCCTGCGCCGACCACGGCGTCAGCAGGCGACCTGCGCCACGACCTGCGCGACGAGGAACGCCGTCGCATCGTTGACGCGCTCGAGGCCGGCTCCGGCAACCGCACCGAAGCGGCGCGCGCGCTGGGCATCAGCCCGCGCACGCTGCGCTACAAGATCGCCCGCTTGCGCGAAGCCGGCTACACCATTCCCGACCGCCAGCCGCGCTACGGCGCGCGCCCTTCTGTGGCCTGAGGACAGATCATGAACGACATAAGCTCAGCCAACCTGCTTTCGAAGATCCGCGAGCTCAATGCGCAGCTCGATGGTGTGGGTTCGGCAGCCCCTGCCGAGGTCGACGGGCCCAACTTTTCGTCGCTGCTCTCGAAGTCGATCAATGCCGTCAATGACGCGCAGCAGACGGCTGGTGCACAGGCAGCGGCCTATGAGGCCGGCGATCCTGGCGCTGATCTGACCCAGGTCATGATCTCGCTGCAAAAGGCGAGCCTGTCGTTCCAGGCGATGACTGAGGTGCGCAACAAGCTCGTCAACGCCTACCAGGAAGTTATGAATATGCCCGTATAGCGGGCCCGTATGGCATCAAGACCAGGAACTGCGTAGATGGAAGCTACCGTACCTACCACTGAGATACAGACTGCCGCCGTGCCGCAGATTCAGCTCGGCAACGTGCTGCAGATACCGGCTGTGCGCCAGGTGCTACTGCTGGTTGGCGTGGCACTGGCCGTTGCCGCGGGCGTGGCCGTGGTCATGTGGTCACAGAAACCGGAGTACCGATCGTTGTATTCGGGTCTTGAACAACGCGAAGCGGCCGCCGTGGTCGATGCACTGCGCAACGCCGGTGTCGACTACGACATCGCGGACAGCGGCGCCATTCTCGTTCCGGCGGATCAGTTACAAAGTGCACGCATGCAGCTGGCCTCTCAGGGCCTTGGACAGTCGCAGGGCGGTATGGACGATATGGGCGAGTCGTCAAGCTTCGGCGTCAGCCAGTTCATGGAAACCGCGCGCTACCAGCACGCTATAGAGGCTGAGTTGTCGCAGACCATCAAGTCGCTGCGCGCCGTGCAGGAAGCACGCGTGCATTTGGCGATCCCCAAGGAGTCCGCGTTCATTCGTGACCGGCAACGCCCGAGCGCCTCGGTGCTATTGCAGCTCTACGGCGGCCAGCAACTCGAAGCCGGGCAGGCGGAGTCCATCATCAATCTCGTCGCGAGCGCCATTCCCAATATGGCGCCCGCGGACGTCACACTGATCGACCAGTTCGGCAATCTGCTGTCGAGCGACGGTGAGATGGAAAACGACGCAATGACCGCCAATCAGTTCAAGATGACGCGTGAATTTGAGGCAGATTACCGACGTCGCATCGAGGCCATCCTGATTCCGTTGCTGGGTCACGGCAACGTGCGCGCCGAGGTCACCGCCAGTCTCGACTTCACTGTGGTGGAAGCCACAACCGAGGCCTTTGACCCGACCTCGCAGGTCGTGCGCAGCGAACAAATCAACGAGCAGCAGCGCCAGGCCAACGACGCGTTGGCGGGCGGCGTACCGGGTGCATTGACCAATACACCGCCCGAGGCGGGCGGCTTGGCGGCCGACCCTGCTGATCAGGCCAACACGTTGAACTCGTCGCGCAGCTCGACGCGCAATTTCGAAATGGACCGCACGATCTCCCGAACGCGGAGCCCATCGAGTCGAATCCAGCGTCTGTCGGTTGCCGTGATCGTCGACGAGGTCGCACTGACGGCATCAGAAGCCGCTGCGGCTGGCGCCGAGGTGCCGGCCGAGGGCGACGCAGCCGCAGCCGATGCCGGCGCCGCGACGGCCGCAAGCGTGACGGTGGAGCCGCCCAGCGTGGCCGAGATTGAAGCGCTCGTGCGCGAGGCCGTGGGCTTTGACCAGGCGCGTGGCGACTCGGTCGGTGTTGTTGTGGCGCCATTCAGGCCCGCGCCCCTCATGGAGCCCGGCGAGGGCCCGGCCATTTGGGAACAGCCCATCGTGCGTGAGATCGGTAAACAGGCCGGCGGCGTACTGCTCGTGCTGGTGCTGGCCTTCGGTATCGTGCGGCCGATGCTCAAGAGCATCGTGACGCCGCCCGCGCCGAGTGGCGGGTTAAGCACGCTGCTACCGAGCGACGGTGAAGGCGGCGGACGTGTTGCCGGTCAGCTCGATGCGCCCAGCACACCGGGTCTCTCCTACCAGGAGAAAGTCGCCGCCGCGCGAAACATCACCGGCCACGACCCGGCGCGCGTCGCGCAGGTCGTTCGCAAATGGATCGACGACAGTGGCGAGTGACGAGAACAACACTTCGGGTACCGAGCGCGCCGCCATTCTGCTCATGTCACTGGGCGAGGAGGAGGCCTCTCAGGTGCTCAAGCACATGAAGCCCAAGGAAGTGCAGGCCGTCGGTGTGGCCATGGCGGGGCTCAAGAACGTGACCCGCGAGACGGCCGACGAGGTGCTTTCGACCTTTGTCACAACCGTGGACGATGCCGCTTCATTTGGCGTGGGCACCGAGGACTATATCCGTAAGGTGCTAACCAACGCCTTCGGCGCCAACAAGGCTGATGCGTTTATAGACCGAATCCTCGTCGACGGCGACGCGAGCGGCTTCGACACCTTGCAGTGGATGAGCGCCGAATCGATCGCCGAACTCGTACGTGACGAACACCCGCAGATCATTGCCATCGTGCTGTCCTATCTCGAGGCCGAGCAGGCTGCGGAAGTACTGGCGAATTTCGAAGACGCTTTGCGCGCCGAGGTGGTCATGCGCGTGGCGCGCCTTGACGACGTGCAGCAAAGCGCGCTCGCCGAAATCGAGTCCCTGATTGCGGCCAAGTCTTCAAACATCACAGTCTCGCGAACCGCCAAGGTCGGCGGTGACCGCGTTGCCGCGGGCATTGTCAACGCGCTGAACAACGCGGATGGCGAGGCTGTGCTCGAACAGATCAACCTCGCCAATCCCGATCTTGGCAATCGTATCGCCGAGATGATGTTCGTCTTTGATAGCCTGCTCAACGTCGACGACCGCGGCATCCAGACGCTGTTGCGCGAAGTCTCCAACGACCGGCTCGTGATCGCGCTCAAGGGCGCCGACCCGGCCGTTCAGAAGAAGATCTTCCAGAACATGTCCAAACGCGCCGCCGCGCTGCTTGAGGAAGACATGGAGGCCCGCGGCCCCATGAAGCTCTCCGATGTCGAAGCGGCGCAGAAGGAAATCCTTGAGGTCGCGCGTCGCTTGGCCGACAACGGCGACATCAATCTCGGTGACAGTGACGATGAGTACGTCTGAGTCCGGCGCCGGAGACCGCTGGCAGGCGCCCGACTTTCCCCAGTCGGGCATGCTCACGGCCGCAGACCTCGAGGAGCTGCAGCAGCAAGCTTACGAGGAAGCGCGTGCCGAAGGTCTGCGCAAGGGGCTCGAGGAAGGCCGCGAGCAGGGCCTGGTCGAGGCCGCGCAAGAACTCACGGCACGCCGCGACTTGCTTGAGGCCACGCTACAACACCTCGCGGCGCCGCTCGACGAACTCGACGACGCGCTCGAAGCGCAGCTCGCCCGCATGGTGACGGTCATGGTCGGGCGCATGTTTAAGCGCCAGCTCGAGCTCGACCCCGATAGCATCGTGGGTCTCGTTCGCGACGCCGTATCGTTGCTTCCCGTGACGGCCTCGCAGATCACCGTCCACCTGCATCCCGAAGACGCGGATCGGCTTGAGGCCATCCTGGGTCGTGATGCCAGTTCCGATGATGAGTCCGCCAGCGCGCGCTGGCGCATCGTGCACGACGCTGCGCTGACACGTGGCGGCTGCCACATCTCAAGCGAGAGCTCCAATATCGACGCGCGCGTCGAGTCGCGTATCGCGACGATGGTCAACGCGCTCATGGGCGATCAGCGCCAGTGAATGCGGCTGCCGACAGCGCACGCAAGGCGAGCTTCAGCACGGTTCGCCGCCGCCTCGAGCAGCGGCTGCGCGACGTCGAATCGCGCCCCGCGCTTGTGGTTGAGGGCGTCCTGCGCCGCACGGTCGGCTTGACCCTCGAGGCCGAGGGCGTCTCGGCCGCCGTTGGCGCGCACTGTGAAGTACTGGCTGACGACGGCCGCAGCGTTGACGCCGAGGTCGTGGGCTTCGCGGGCGAACGACTGTTTCTCATGCCCGCCGAAGATCTGCACGGCATTGCGCCCAATGCGCGTGTGATCCCGGGGCCGGCCACGCGTCACATTCCTGTCGGCGACGACATGCTGGGCCGCGTGATTGACGGCCGCGGCCGCCCGCTCGATGGCGGGCCGCGTATTCGCGGTGACGCCGTCGTGAACCTGAACCCCGAACCGCTCAACCCGCTGTCGCGTCAGCCGATCTCGGAGCCGCTCGACGTGGGTGTTCGCGCCATCAACGCGATGCTGCCCGTCGGCCGCGGTCAGCGCATGGGCCTGTTCGCGGGCTCGGGCGTCGGCAAGAGCATGTTGCTCGGCATGATGACGCGCTTTACGGAGGCCGACATCATCGTGGTGGGGCTCATCGGAGAGCGTGGCCGCGAGGTCAAGGAGTTCGTCGACGAGACGCTCGGCGCCGAAGGCCTGTCGCGCGCCATTGTCGTGGCAAGCCCGGCTGATGACCCCCCGCTGATGCGGTTGCAGGGTGCGGCGCTGGCGACGGCCGTTGCTGAGCACTTCAGAGACCAGGGCAAGCGCGTATTGCTGCTCATGGACTCGCTGACCCGTTTCGCACAGGCCCAGCGCGAGATTGCGCTGGCCATTGGTGAGCCACCGGCCACGAAGGGCTACCCGCCGTCGGTGTTCGCCAAACTGCCGCAGCTCGTGGAGCGCGCCGGCAACGGTGCGGCCGGCAGCGGCTCGATCACGGCGATCTACACGGTGCTGGCCGAAGGTGACGATCAGAACGACCCCATTGTCGACGCATCGCGGGCCATCCTCGATGGCCACATTGTGCTGTCACGCTCGCTCGCCGAAGCGGGCCACTATCCGGCGATCGACGTCGAGGCGTCCGTGACGCGCGCCATGATGCAGATCACCAATGAGACGCAGCGCGAGCAGGTGCTGACGCTGCGCCAGTCGATTTCCAGCTACCAGCAAAACGCTGACCTGTTGGCCATCGGTGCCTACCAGCCCGGGGCGAATCCCGAGGTCGATGCGGCCATCGCGCTTTGGCCCGAGGTCCAGGCCTTCTTGCGTCAGCGCCCCGACGAGCAGGTCACGCGAGCTGAGAGCCTCGACGGCCTGGCAGCGCTGGCCGGTCGCGGCGCGGACGGCAACGCCGCACCGATCGGCGCCACCGGATGATCCGGGTGCTCATGAATGCGTGATCGACGGCAACGATTGGCGCCCGTGCAAAAGCACGCGGAGCGCGAAGAACAAACGGCGGCCGAAGCCTTGGCGGAAGTCAATGCGGCCGTCGCAGCGGCGCGCAAGACGCTCGAGGAGCTCGAACAATACCGGGCGGGCTATCACGACATGAGCCGCGAGCAGTCGTCCTGGCATGGCGCGCACTGGCACGACTACCACACGTTTCTCTCGCGGCTCGACCAGGCGATCGCGGCGCAGCGCGACGTGGTCGCCACGGCGGATCAGCGACGACTGGTTGTGCTGCGCATGTGGCAGGACAAACGCCGCCGCAGTCGCTCGCTGGAGCAGCTGACCGCGCGACTGAATGAAGAGGCGCGTGTGCGGGCCGAGGTCGCGCAACAAAAGATCGACGACGCCATGGCGTTGTCACGGACGCTGCGGCGTGAGCCGTGACGGGCTTGGCACGATAGCTGCAGTGACAGATACGGCAACAGATTCGACACGGCACTGAACAGGCACCGCCGACCCCGATTCGGGTTGGCGCAGCAACACGGAAAGGAGCAGCCTGATGACCACAGCGACCGATTCACCTTTGCTGGCCCTGCTGGGCAAAGGCGCGGCAGGCCCCACACAGCCTGGCGTTGCGGACGTGGAGGACAAGCGCGCACTGGATGCGGCGCTTGAATTCGCGGCCCTGCTGCTCGATGCCGAGGCTGGCGCGGACACGCCGGGCGGCAATGCCTTGCCGGGCGAGGACGGCAAGACCTTGCCGGTTGCAGTGCCGGTCGCGCTGCCCCTCAAGGAAGGCAATGTGCCGACCGGAGATGCCGCGGCACCCGCCAGCGCCACGCCTCTTATTGAGGGCGCCCGCAAAGAGGTTCTTGATCCGATCATCAATCGTCCCCTGGGCGATGCATTGGGTGGCGCCGTGGCCGACCAGATTCGCACCGCGCAGGCACAGCCAGCCGTGCTGCAACGTGCCGCGCCCGCGGGCACGACCGAGGCCACGGCATTGGCGCCGCTGCGCAGCGCGACCGTCGACGTTAAGACCGACGCGCGCAAGTCCCCCGAAACTGGGGGCGTGGAGGCGCTCAAGAGCACGGCCGCGGCGTCGAGCGCAAAAGCGGCCAAGGACGCCGCAAACGCGAAGGCGGCGGCCCGTTCGGACGCACTGCAGGCGACCGAGGCCGCCCGCACGCCCACGGCGCCTGCGCTTGCCGCCGCAGCTCGCGCCGCCAATCGCGCCGCCGCCGGTCCGCGCGCCATTGAGGCCACGAGTGCCGCGCGCGCCGAGCCCGCGCGTCTTGACGCGCTCGTCGGTGCACTGTCGCCGTTGCGCGAGGCCGTGGGCATCGCGCCCCAGACGCCGAGCGCAGTCCCACAGCTTGCGGGCCCCGATCTCATGCCCGGCGAGGGCGGCTGGGGTCGCCAGTTTGCCGAACGGGTTGGCTGGGTCATTCAGGCGCGCCTGCCCCAGGCGCAGTTGACACTGAACCCCGAACACCTGGGTCCCATCGAGATGGCCATCGAGGTCGAGGAGGCGCAGGCACGTGTGCAGTTCACCGCGGCACACGCGGTGACCCGGGACGCCATCGAACAGAGTCTCCCGCGCCTTCGGGAAATGCTTGAGCAACAGGGCCTCGAGTTGTCGCAAGCCGATGTCAGCGCCGATACGGGCGCGGGCAGCGCGGGGCGGGAGCCCCAGGACACGGAGCGCAGTGGTGCATCCGAGGTACAGGCCGAGGCCGGCACCGCGGAGCGGGATGACACGCCCGTGACCGAACCCGTGGTCCGGCTGCGCGCACGCGGCCTCATCGACACCTTCGTCTAATTTCTGACGCCTGGCCCCAGTGCGCCGCCACAGCGACGGAAAACCGTCACCCGGATAGTGTCGGAAATACTTAAGTAGCTGAAAAATATATATAAAAAGGGTTTGGCACGCCCTTTGCTTTATGTCTCTCAGGAATCAACTGCGGCACGAGCCGCGATTCGGAGACGACATGGCAGACGAAGCTACGCAAGAAGAAGCGCCAAAGGGCGGTAAGGGCAAGATCATCATCATTGCCGTTGGCGCCATCGCGTTACTCGCGGCGGGCGTGTTCCTGGGGCCCATGGTGCAGGGCATGATGGGCGGCGAACCTGAAGCGTCGGCAGTGGAGGGCGAGGCCGAAATGGCCGCCGAACCCGCCGGCAAGGATGCGATTTACCACGGCATCCACCCGCCCCTGCTGATCAACTTCATGGATGAGCGCGGCAAAGGTCGCTTTCTCCAGATTTCACTTGAGTTGATGACGCGTGACGAGGCGGTTGTCGAGGCGATCAAGACGCACGCGCCCATCATCCGCAACAACCTCATCATCATCTACGGTGACGTCCAGTACGGCGACGTCTCCACGCGTGAAGGCAAGGCGCGGATGCTCGAAATGGCGCTCGAGGAGATCAACAAGATCTTGATGGAGCAAACGGGCAAGGGCGGCGTCGAGGCTGTCTTCTTCACGAATCTCGTGGTGCAGTAAATGGCTGACACGCCTGAAAACGACGTCAGCGACAGCGGCGCAGATGCCGCCGAAGCACCGCAAGAGATTCTGTCCGACGACGAAAAGGACGCCTTGCTGGCCGGTGTCGAAGCTGGTGTGGTCGGCGGTGCCGGCGACAGTGACTCGGCCGCCAGTGTCATGCCCTTCGAACTGCGGCCCGACGCCTACATCAATTTTGGCAGCTTCCCGCGTTTGCAGGGCATCTGTCAGCAGATGGCAAAACGCACGGCGGCGCACTGGTCGACGTTGTTGCGCACGCGTGTCAGCGTCACGGCCGACGAGACCTTCTCTGCGGGATTCGCGGCGGCCATCGCCAAGACGGTGCCGCCCATCATTACGCTGCGCGTCGCCTTGCAGCCGTTGCCTGGCAATGCCCTCATCCTCATCGATGACGCGTTGCTGACCGCCCTGGTTGAGGCCTTCTTCGGATTTACGGCCGAAGAGCCTGACGCTGAGTCGGGCGAAGAGGGCACTTCCGAGCCGAGCCCCGAGGCGCCGCCACGACCCGCGCGGCAGCAGTTTACGGCCGGTGAATTGCGTGTCGCCGAGCTTGCGATGGCCCAGTTCCTCGACACGGTGGCGCCTTCCTGGGAAAAGCTCATCGCGCTCGCTCCCGAGGTCCTGGCCCGGGAATTCGACCCGAGCATCGGCAGCGGTATCGACGCCAAGGAACGCGTCATCGTCTGCCGGTTCGAGATTCGTGTCGCCGGACAAACAGGGCACCTGCGCCTGCTGCTTCCCGACACCCAGGTCGCCTCGATCATGGACGATCTGGAGGGCGCCGCGAATGCTCGCCGCGTCGAGGGTGACCCGCACTGGCGTGCCTGCTTCGAACACTATCTCGCAGAAACGGACGTGGTCACGGATGTTCACGTCAGCGATATCACGCTGCCTTTGCGCCAGGTCGTCACGCTCAAGCCGGGTGATCTTCTACCAATCGCGGCACCCGAGCGGGCCCGTCTCGCCATCGGCGGGGTCGAGCGCGCCGAGGGCAGCTTCGGCACCAGCGACGGCGCCAACGCATTTCGCTTCGAGCGCTGGCTGACTGCTGACGGGCAGCGCCGCTAATCCGTTTCAGAATGAACTTACGCCTTACAGGAACAAGTCAATGAGTGACACCAACGACGCCGCCACCGAAGAGAAATACGCGCCGGACGCAATGACGCCGACGGCCGGTGACGCGGCCAGCCAGGCCGACGTCAATCTCGACCTGATTCTCGATGTCCCTGTGACGCTGGCCCTTCAGGTCGGCAGCACGACCATCTCCATCCGCGAGCTCGTCAACCTGGCCGAAGGTTCAGTGGTGGCGCTCGAACGCAGTGCCAGTGAGCCGCTCGACGTGCTTGTCAACGGCACGCTCGTGGCCCGCGGTGAGATCGTCGTCGTCGATGGTCAGTTTGGCGTACGCCTCACCGATGTGGTGAGCCCCGCCGAACGCATTCAGACGCTGAACTGAGGCCATCACCATGCGACTCCCGAGGCTTGCGCCCACCGTGGCGGCGATGTCGGCGTCCCTCGCCCTGTCGGGCGCGGCGTACGCGGCAGAACCCGTCGCACTGCCCGCCGGCGGCGCTGCAGGCATGATCATGAACCTGGCATTGGTGCTGCTTCTGATCGTCGTCTGCGGCTGGCTTTACGCCCGCGGGCCGGCACGGCTGCGTGGTACCACGGGAGCGTTGGACATCGTTGCCAGCCGACAGGTGGGCAACCGTGAACGCCTCGCCGTCGTTCAGGTCGGCGATGAACAGGTGCTGCTGGGCATCACCGCAAATGGCATTAGCCATCTGCACACGCTGAGCGAGCCGATCAAGGCTGATGCGCCGGCAACCGCCAACACGGCATTTGCCAGCAAGCTTCGCGAACTCGGTGCCGCGCTCAAGCGCGGTGAGTCCACGTCATGATGCGCACCGTTCTTTTTGTGCTCGTGCTGGGCTTCGTGCCCGGTCTCGCGGCAGCCCAGGACGCAGCACTGCCGCTGGTCGTCGAAGGCGTGGGCACTGAGGCACCCGAACAGCTAAGCCTGAGCCTGCAGATTCTCGTCACGATGACGCTGCTGACGCTGTTGCCGGCGTTGCTGCTGTCGATGAGCGCCTTTGTCCGAATGATCATCGTGTTGTCGATCCTGCGTCAGGCGCTGGGTACCGCGCAGACGCCGCCCAACCAGGTGCTCATCGGGATCTCGTTATTCCTGACGTTCTTCGTCATGTCCCCGGTCATCAACACCGTCAACGCCGATGCAGTACAGCCCTACCGCGACGGTACGATAACGATGACCGAAGCCGTAACGGCCGGACTGAAGCCCGTTCGAACATTCATGCTCGACCAGACGCGGGATGCCGACCTCAAGCTGTTCGCGAACATCGCTGGTCACTCGGGCTTTGACTCGATTGATGACGTCCCGCTCAGCGTGGTCATCCCGGCCTTTATGGTCAGCGAACTCAAGACGGCCTTCCAGATCGGATTCCTGATCTTCATCCCGTTCCTGATCATTGACCTTGTGGTGTCGAGTGTCCTCATGTCGATGGGGATGATGATGCTGTCGCCCATGCTCATCTCGTTGCCGTTCAAGCTCATGCTGTTTGTGCTTGTGGATGGCTGGGCGTTGCTGCTCGGCACGCTGGCCTCGAGTTTCTACGTCTGAGGCCGTCATGACACCCGAGTCTATTCTCTCGATCGGTCAGCAGGCCCTGTGGGTCACGTTTGCGGTGTCGTCGCCGCTGCTGCTTTCCGCACTGGCCGTCGGCCTGATCATCGGCATGCTGCAGGCGGCCACGCAGATCAACGAAATGACGCTGTCGTTCATTCCGAAATTGCTCGTGCTGGGCCTGTCGGTGATGGTCGCCGGGCCCTGGATCATCGGTACGCTCGTCAATTTCACGCGCACCCTGATCCAGGACATCCCCTCGATTATCGGGTGAGCTTGTGACGCTCGATATTGCGCCCATCGTCGAACTGCTCGCGGCCTACATCTGGCCGTTCATCCGTATCTCAACATTCGTGGTCGCAATCCCCGCGATCGGCGGTGCGTTCGTGCCGCGACGCATTCGCGCGTTGCTGGCCATTGTGCTCACGCTGCTCATGGCGCCCGTCGTTGAGCACGACCTGTCACCGATGACGATGTTCTCGTTGTCGGGCCTGATCCACGCCATGCAGGAGGCCGCACTCGGCTTCATCATGGGTTTCACGGTGCAGATCGTTTTCGACGCCGTCACGCTGGGCGCACAAACCATTGCCATGAGCATGGGGCTCGGCTTCGCCGTATTCATCGACCGCGCCAGTGGCGTGAACATCCCCGTAGTCAGTCAGTTATACCTGATGCTGACGATGCTCGTATTCTTGGCCATCAACGGTCACCTGGCGCTGATCCAACTCATGGCCGACAGCTTCACAGCTGCCCCGATCGGCAGCACGTTCCTTGACGCCTCGGACGCGCAGGCCATTCTGGCCTGGTCGAGCCAGCTGTTTGTCGGCGCCATGCAGATTGCATTGCCCGCAGTGACGACGCTGCTCATCGTCAACCTGTCGTTCGGCGTCATGAGCCGCGCAGCGCCGACCATGAACCTGTTCGCGGTCGGCTTCCCGATTTCGATGCTGCTCGGTTTCACGGTGCTTTACCTGACTGTGGGTGGCATCGAGCGCATGTTCGACAACCTCTTCCCGGCCGCGCTGGATGCGCTCGCGGGCCTCTCGGTGGGGGCACGCTGATGGCTGAAGAGAATAAGGACGGCCAGGAAAAAACAGAACAAGCGACGCCCAAGCGTCGTCAAGACGCGCGCAAGAAAGGGGACGTTCCCCGATCCAAGGAGCTCACCACCTCGGGCGTCATGCTGACGGCGTCCGCTGCTTTGCTCGTGCTGGGTGGTCCGCTGGGCGGGCGGCTCGCGGACGGATTCGCCGCGGGCTTCGTGATCGATCGCAACCGCATGTTTGACCCGGGGTTCCTGTCCGAGTCGCTTGCCGGGCAGGTGGTGTCGGCGTTGTTCATCATGCTGCCGCTCGGCTTTGTCATCGCCTGCGCGGCATTCGGTTTTTCGGTCATGCTCGGTGGCGCCACGTTCAGTGCGTCGGCGTTCGCGCCCAAGGCCGAGCGGATCAATCCGGGCAAGGGCATCAAGCGCATGTTCGGACTCAAGGCGATGGTGGAGCTGGCCAAGTCCGTGGCCAAGGTGGCCGTCATCGCGGTAATCGCCGTGGCCTGGCTAAGCTACGTCGGCCCTGAAGTGATGCGGCTGGGCGACATGCCGACCTCGGCGGGACTCGTAAAGGCCACCTGGCTTGCGGCCATGACGCTGCTCGTTGTGAGTACGGGGCTGCTCGTTGGAACGGCCATTGACGTGCCCTGGCAGTTGTTCGACCACGCCAAGAAGCTGCGCATGACGCGCCAGGAAGTGCGCGACGAAATGAAGGAGACCGACGGTCGGCCCGAAGTTCGCCAGCGCATCCGGCAGATGCAGCAAGAGGTGGCAACGCGTCGCATGATGGACTCGGTGCCGTACGCGGACGTGATCATCACCAACCCGACGCACTACGCCGTGGCGCTGTCTTATGAGGAAGGCCGCATGGCGGCACCCAAGCTTGTCGCCAAGGGCCAGGACCTTGTGGCCGCCCGGATTCGCGAACTCGGCGACGAACACCGCGTGCCGCTGTTCTCAGCACCGCCGCTTGCACGTTCGCTTTTTTTCTCGACCAAGATCGACCAGGAAATTCCCGCCGGCCTGTACACGGCCGTTGCGCAGGTACTGGCTTACATCTTCCAGCTGCGTGACCTGGCACCGGGCGCGCAGCGACCCGAGCCGCCCGTGCCCGAGGTCGACGAATACCGCTTTACCAAACGCCGCGTGCCGGCAGATATCGAAAACGATAGCGATAACGACAGGGAGTCTGACGCATGACGCGCCTTGGAAACATTGGTCGTGGCCTTGGGGTGCCGCTGCTGCTGCTCGTGATCCTCGCGATGATGATGGTGCCGCTGCCGCCGTTCGCGCTCGACACGTTGTTCACCTTCAATATCGCGCTGTCGCTGGCGATTTTGCTGACCGTTATCTACGTCGCGCGACCGCTGGACTTCGGTGTGTTCCCGACCGTGCTGCTGGTCGTCACGCTGCTGCGACTCGCGCTCAATATTGCGTCGACGCGCGTGGTGCTGCTCGACGGCCACACGGGTAGCGGTGCCGCGGGTAAGGTCATCCAGGCCTTTGCGGACTTTGTCGTGGGCGGCAACTTTGCCGTCGGCTTCGTCGTGTTCTCCATCCTCGTCATTATCAACTTTGTGGTGGTCACGAAGGGCGCGGGCCGCGTGTCGGAAGTGACGGCGCGATTCACGCTGGACGCCATGCCCGGCAAACAAATGGCGATCGACGCCGATCTCAACGCCGGCCTGATTGACCAGGACACGGCGCGCACGCGGCGCAAGGAAGTTGCTAATGAAGCGGACTTCTACGGCGCCATGGACGGCGCAAGCAAGTTTGTCCGCGGTGACGCCATCGCGGGCATTCTCATTCTGTTCATCAACGTCATCGGCGGTCTGGCCATTGGCACGATGCAGCACGACTTGAGCTTTTCTGAAGCGGGGAAGATCTACACGCTGCTCACCATCGGTGACGGCCTCGTGGCGCAGGTGCCGTCGCTGCTGTTGTCGACGGCCGTGGCTGTCATCGTCACCCGCGTCTCCGACGCGCAGGACATGTCGAACCAGATCGTGCGCCAGGTGTTCAACCAGCCGCGCACGCTGGCCGTCACGGCCGGTGTGCTCATCACGCTGGGACTGATCCCGGGCATGCCCAACTTTGCGTTCATCCTGCTGGCCAGCGTCTGCGGCTACGCCAGTTGGCGCTTGTCTCGCAAACCCGCGCCCGAGCCCGAAGTGCTTGAGGCCGCACCGGCACCGGAGCCCGAGACGCGCGAGCTGACCTGGGAAGACGTCACGCCGCTCGACACGATTGGCCTTGAAGTCGGCTACCGGCTCATTCCGCTCGTGGACCGCCAGCGCGGTGGTCCGCTCGTCAACCGGATCAAAGGCGTGCGGCGCAAGCTCACCGATACGCTGGGCTTCCTGCTGCCGCCCGTTCACATCCGCGACAACCTGGATTTGAAGCCCTCGGCTTACCGCATCTCGGTCATGGGCGTGCCTTTGGGCGAGGGTGAGATCGAGTCCGACCGCGACCTGGCCATCAACCCGGGTCAGGTCTACGGCGACATCAAGGGCCTCAAGACCCGCGACCCCGCCTTTGGACTGGATGCCGTCTGGATCGAGCCGGCGCAGCAGGAAGAGGCACAGATGCTTGGCTACACCGTCGTCGATCCAAGTACCGTTGTCGCGACGCACATCAGCCAGGTGCTGCAGCAGCACGCGCACGAACTTATCGGCCACGAGGAGCTGCAGCAGTTGCTTGAACGCCTGGGCAAGAGCGCACCCAAGCTCGTCGAGGAACTCACACCCAAGACGCTGCCCATGGCCACAATCCTGCGTGTGGCGCAGAACCTGCTGGCCGAAGGCATCCCGATTCGGAATATCCGAAAAATCGCCGAAACTTTGGCTGATCAGGGCGCCAAGAGTCAGGATCCCGACGCTTTGACGTCTTCAGTACGCGTCGCCCTTGGCCGCTCGATCGTCCAGAACATCAGTCCTGACGCCGAAGAACTGCCTGTTTTGACGCTCGAGCCCGAGTTGGAACAGATTTTGAATAACTCTTCTCAGAACGGGTCCGTGGCCGGGCTCGAACCGGGGCTCGTGGAGCGTATCCACCGATCCCTGGCCGAGAAGGCCAACGACCAGGAAGCAGCCGGGGAATCGGCGGTGCTGCTGGTGGGACCCACAGTCAGGCCTTGGCTCGCGAAGATGATGAAAGGCATTCGCAACCTGCATGTCCTGGCTTACAACGAGATTCCCGACGACCGACAGATCCGCATGATCGCGTCTGTCGGACAGTAGGGGCAGGGAGGCGCGAAACGGATTCGCGCGACAAGTGGCACGGAGCTACGTAGAAGATGAAGATCAAACGGTTTCTGGCACCGAACATGCGCGAGGCACTCAAGGCCGTGCGCACCGAGCAGGGCCCCGATGCGGTGATCCTGTCGAACCGGCGGGTCGGTGATTACATCGAGATTATCGCCGCGCTCGACTACGACGAGGCGCTCGTGAAACAGGCCCTGCGCCAACCCGCCGCGCCGTCCGAGGCCACGACCGCGGCGCCCTCCGAAGTCGAGGAAGACGAGACCGAGGTTGCTGCGGCGACACAGGACCCCGTTCGCGATCTGCTCGCCATGGTCGATCAGGGTACTGCGCACGCGGAAACACACCGCATCGACGACACCCACGTCACCGCACTCGAAGTGGAAGCCGACGGTCAGGCGCTGGGCGGTGTCCGCAGCGAGCTGGCCGCGCTGCGCGATCTCATCGCCAATCAGGTGGGCGCACTGAGCTGGCAGCAGCAGGCGACGCGGGACCCCGTCCGCGCCCAGGTGCTGCGTAATCTCACGCGCCTGGGCATCGAGCCCGATATCGCGCGCCGCGTCTGCGATGAGATCGAACGCACACCCGGAAAATTCACACACGCCTGGCGCCAGCCCATCGCGGAGTTATCGCGCGCGCTGCCGGTCGCAGATGAGTCGCTGATCGAACACGGCGGCGTCGCGGCCTTCGTCGGTCCGACGGGTGTCGGCAAGACCACCACAATCGCCAAGATCGCGTCGCAGTACGCGGTACGCCACGGCGCCCGCGACATCGCGCTCGTGTCCATGGATAGCTACCGCATCGGTGCCCAGGATCAGCTGCGCACGTTCGGTCGCATCATCAACGCGTCGGTGTTCGAAGCGTCGGGCCCGGCAGCGCTCAGGGGCCTGCTCGAACGGCTTGAAGACTACCGGCTCGTCCTTATCGATACGGCTGGCGTGAGCCAGCGCGACGTGCGCCTGGCACAGATGCTCGACGGCCTGGCGAGCCAGAAGCGCCCCGTCGATCTCTACCTGACCCTGGCGGCCACAACGGATGCGCCGCTGCTCGACGAGGTCGTGCGCCAGTACGGCCAGGTGCGGCTCAAGGCCGCCGTGCTCACCAAGATCGACGAGGCGAGCCGTCTGGGCGCGCCGCTGTCGGTGCTCATTCGTAACGGGTTACCGCTCACCTATCTCTGCGACGGGCAGCGGGTCCCTGACGATCTCTCGAGCGCCGTGCGCCGCAAGCTCTGGCTCATGAACCGGGCGCTTGAGTACGCATCCGAAGATCAATTCCTGCCTGAAGAACTGGACCTGGCCGAACGCTTCGGCCGCGCGGAGGCTAGCCATGGATAACTCGGTACAGGCCACGGAATTGCGCGAGGCCGTTGCGGCCAAGCCCACCAAGGTCATCGCCGTCACAAGCGGCAAGGGCGGTGTCGGCAAGACCAACGTCTCTGTCAACCTGTCCGTGGCACTCGCGCAGCGCGGTCGCAACGTCATGCTCATGGACGCTGACCTGAGCCTCGCCAATGTCGATGTCCTGCTGGGCTTGCAGCCCGCCTGCAACCTCGCGCATTTGATTCGCGGCGAGGCGCAGCTTGAGCAGGCCATCATGACGGGCCCGTCGGGCCTGCGCATCGTGCCGGCCTCGTCGGGCGACCGTACGATGGCGGATCTGCCACAGGCCTCGCAGGCAGCGATTATCTCTGCCTTCTCGCAGCTGCAAAGCCAGCCCGAGGTCCTTGTCGTCGATACGGCGGCAGGAATCGCGGAGAACGTGGCCCGGTTTTGCCAGGCCGCCCAGCACGTGCTCGTCGTGGTGTGCGACGAGCCGGCTTCCATCACGGATGCCTACGCGCTCATCAAGGTGTTCAGTCGCGACTACGGCATCAGGCGTTTTAACGTGCTCTCGAACATGTCGAGAAGCCGCGTCGATGGCCGCGAACTGTTTGAAAAGCTCCTGCGCGTCACGGACCGCTTTCTGGATGTCGTGCTGAGTCACGCGGGCACGATTCCCTCCGATGGCTACCTGCGCAAGGCCGTGCAGGAACAACGCGCGGTCGTTGATGGTTACCCCGCGAGCTGGTCGGCAAAAGCCTTTACCCAGCTCGCCGAAAAAGCCGAAGCCTGGCAGCAGCCACACGGCGCCAGCGGGGGCCTCAAATTCTTTTTCGAGCGACTCATCGCCGAACAACAACTTGTGTCAGGAGAACAGGGATGAGCTACGCACAAGCCAAGAGCTCGGGCGCGGCCAGCGCCTCGGAGCAACTCATTAACGACAATCTTGTGCTCGTGAAGCGCATTGCGCATCACATCCTCGCCAAGCTGCCCGCAAGCATCGAGCTCGACGATCTCGTGCAAGCCGGCATGCTCGGACTCATCGAGGCGGCGGCACACTATGACGAGAGCCGCGGGGCGAGCTTTGAGACCTACGCGGGGATCCGCATTCGGGGCGCGATCCTTGATGAGGTGCGTAAGTCCGACTGGACACCGCGCTCCGTGCACCGGCGTTACCGCAGCATCACGGAGGGCATCTCTGAGCTTCAGTCCGAGCTCGGTCGCCACCCCAGCGACCAGGAGATCGCCGACCATCTCGACATGCCGCTCGAGGAATACCACGACGTATTGCGCGACTCGGCGAGCTGCCGGTTGTTCAGTCTCGAGCAGCCCTACACCGACTCGGACCGATCCCGCGAAATCGCATCGGCCGACCACGCGGAGCCCGAAGATGCGCTCGAGGAAATCCAGTTCACGGACCGACTCGAGGGTGCCATCTCGAAACTGCCCGAGCGCGAACGCCTCGTGTTGTCGCTCTACTACCAGCGCGATATGAACCTCAAGGAGGTGGGCATGATTTTGGGCGTCAGTGAATCCCGCGTCTGCCAGATCCACGGGCAGGCGTTGCTGCGGCTCAAATCACGTCTTGGCGACTACGCCGACTACCTGGGAGACAAGCTGTGACTGTCCAAACGCTGACTTACCCAGGCGCGCTGGCCGTGGTGTTCGCCTTCATGTTTATCGTCACGTTCACGACTTTGCTCGGGGTACGCCGCCGGCTGCACGAGCAGGATGGCAACTTGCGCCGGCTAGCCGAGCTTGTAGCAGCGCGCGGCGATGCAGGCGCTGATCTTGCGGCGCCCGGCCTTGGCCGCGTCGAGCAGGAGCTCGACAGCGTCAACGCCCGATTGCAAGAACTCGTCCAGGCCCAGCTTGAACAATGCAAGATTTCCAGCCCGCGGTCGCTAACAGATGCGGCGGGCTGTGCACGGGAGGGGCTCCCGGCCGAGGAAATCGCACGACGGTGCGGCGTTTCGACCGGTGAAGCCGAGTTGCTTGTACGACTCCACGGCCCGCAGTAGACAGAACAGAGTATTTGGAGACCCGATATGGTCAACCAGGAAAGCATGGCGTTTTTGCAGCTTCTTTCGAAGGAGCTGACGCTGGGGCAGATTCGACTGCCATCGTTTCCCGACGCCGTGATCCAGATTCGCGACGCGCTTGAGCAAGAGGATTGCGATATCAATCGCATTACAGAGCTCGCCAGTCTTGAGAGCGTGCTCGCCTCGCGTCTTATGCAGTCGGCCAATTCCGCCTTCTACAATTCGACGAATCGAACCATCAGCGACCTCAAGCAAGCCGTCATGCGGCTTGGTCTTAACGAGGTGCGCAACATGGCCATCGCGCTGGCCGTCGAGCAGATCTTCATCGCCCAGGAACACCCGGCTATTGCCAAGGACCTCGCGGTCCTGTGGCGGCGCAGTATTGCGATGTCATCGGTGGCCTACGTGCTCGCGGGCGAGTGCAGCAAGGTGTCGCCCGAACAGGCGTTTCTCTGCGGCCTACTTCACGAGATCGGCAAGCTCTACATGATCACCAAGGCCACGGAATTTCCGGGCATGCGTGTCGATATGCTGGCGCGCAGCGACGACCCCGATACCTGGCACCCGCAAATCGGTCGTTGCATTGTTGAGGACTGGGGCTTCGACGAGGTGATCGCCCAGACGATGGAGCCGATCGAGCACTTCAAGGACATCGCGGGTGGCGACGTGCACCTCGTTGACGTAGTTTACGGCGCGGAAATCGTGTGTTCTGCAACGGATGAGGCGCCCGTTGACTTCGAACACGGTTGCCTGGTCAAGCTTGGCGTCGACGAAGAGCGTCTCGCCCACATGGAACCCCGCATCGGGGAACGCATGCAGGCGATGATGCAGTCGCTGTCGAGTTAACCGATCTATGCGCGACCGCGCGGAATCTCAATCGTCCATACTGAGCCTGCGCATGCGCAGGCTTTCGCTTTCGCGCTGGAACAGGTGCTTGATGAGCAGTTCCGACTCGGCCTCACTGAAGCCCACGAACTCGGCTGCGACGCCGTAGCGACCGTGCACACTCTCGTTGAGGGGCGGCGGCGTCCGTCGAACCACAGCCGCCGTCTCGAGATAGTGGCGATCCGCTGTCAGCAACACCTGTAGAAAGACCTTGCTGCCTTCCTCAATGTGCACATCATAATCAAATCGAAGGCCCGTGGCGCCGATCTCGCAGGTCGCCGCTTCGCCACTGGTCAGACGGGTCATGGCCGCCTGGCGCTCGGGCTGCTCCTCGAATAACAGGCTCAATTTTTCGTTGAGCGCTGACAGGCACTCACGTACCGGCAACGACGCGTTGCCCAGCAGCGTAAAGGCTTCCTGGAATCGGTTCTCCAGGTTAACGAGGCGCGCATGATTGCCGAATGCGCTGGGCTGTTGCAGTGAGCGAGACTCAAGTACAGCGGCGTATTCCGAGTCCGTGAGTACACGGACCTCGATAAACGCCTGCTCTCGAATACGGAAGGAGCGGCGCATTTCGCGCTCGCCCTGACTCATGTTGGCCTGGTCTGTCATGGTGTCACTCCCTACGGTGCGGGCGCTTCCTGCGTCCCGGTCTCGTTGCTCAAGTCTCTGCGTGTTGCCTCGCGCGGCAACAGGACGTCATCGGCGCTGATGACATTGGGCGAGTCCCAGTCCTTGCCGATCACGATACGAATGTCGACACGGCGATTGGCGGCGCGACCCTCGGCCGTGTCGTTTTCCGCGCGTGGTTGTGTGTCTGCGTGGCCTGTCACCGTGAATCGGCGGGGTTCGAGCTCGGCGTTGCCCAAGAGCAGCTGCGCGACCGATACCGCACGTCCCGTCGAGAGCTCCCAGTTGGAGCGGAAACGCGACGTCGAGATCGGCACGTTGTCGGTGTGGCCTGCGACGTCGATCCGACCGTTGGACGAGGTCAGCAGGTTGGCGATTTTGCTCAGCGTGGGTTTAAACGTCTGACGCACGGTGGCGTCACCTGAGCCGAACGACGCTTTCTCCAGGACGTGGATGACGACCTTGTCCTGTTCCGTCACCACGGCCAGGGCACCGTCCTGGATCTCGGCCTCGAGCGCACGGCGGATGCGCTCCGCTTCGCGCTCAAGCTCGTCGTTGTCTTCTTCCTCATCGAATTCGAGCGTGTTCTGGTTCGAGTCGATGGTGAACTGGCGTACATCGTTGATGAGCGTCGGCTGCGGCTTACCTGGGCTGAACTCCCGGGCGATGACGCTCGTGCCCTTGGGAATCGTGCGCGCCTCGATTTCGGCCTGGACACCAAACGCGTTCTTGACCGAGCCCGACAGCTCTTTAAATTTCTGCGCGTCCATCTCAGAGAACGCGAGCAGCAGCACGAAGAAACACATAAGCAGCGTCATGAGGTCGGCGAAGGTCATCACCCATGCCGGGACGCCACCGCCTTCTTCTGCTTTGGGTGCCTCTTCCATCAGCGGTCAGCCCTTACGCTTCGGCTTCTTCTTTGGTGCGCGCCGACTTGGGCAGGTAGGCCTCGAGCATGCTCGCGATAACGCGCGGGTTCTGGCCTTCCTGTATGCCCAGCAGGGCGTCGATGATGAGCCGCTTTCTGTCTTTTTCCTCGCCGCTGCGCAGCGAGAGCTTGTCCGCAATCGGCAAGGCAAACATGTTGGCGAGGATGGCGCCGTAGAGCGTTGTAAGAAGCGCGACGGCCATGGCCGGACCAATCTGTTTGGGGTCATCCATGTTCGAGAGCATCTGTACGAGACCGATGAGCGTCCCGATCATGCCCATGGCCGGGCCGACGTCACCGATGGCCTTGAAGATGTTCTGGCCTTCTTCGTGACGCTGCACCGTCAGCTGCATGTCCTTGATGAGCATGTCACGCACGATCTCGGGCTGATGCCCGTCGATGAGCAGGTTGACGCCTGATTGCATGAACTCGTCGTTGATCTCGGCTTCCTCGAGCGCAAGGATTCCGCCCTGGCGCGCGGCCTTGGCCAGTTCCACGGCCTTCTCGATGAGCTCCTGCGGTGTTGCGAGCTTGAACATGAAGGCCTTGACGGCGACTTTCGCGGCACCCAGGAATTGTCCGAGCGAGAACTTCATCATCGTCACGAGGAAGGTCCCCGCGAACACCACGGTCAGCGAGGGCACGTTGATGAACGTGGAGATGGAGCCGCCCATGAAGATGGACGCGAAAATCACGCCGAAGGCGCCAATCAGCCCGATCAGGGTAGCGAGGTCCAAGAGCCTTCCTCCGAGTTAGTCTGCGGCTGCACGGGCGGCTACGCGATGCGCAGTCCACCACCCGTGATGGCGTCCGCGGACGGCAGAACTTTAGTGTTTCGGGAGCGCCAGAGACGTCTTCGAGACGCCTAAAGCGCGGTGTTTATGCGGCTTCCGGGATTTCCACGCGAACGCGGTCGCGGCCTTCGCGTTTGGCGCGGTAGAGCGCCCGATCGGCACGCAACAGAACGGTCTCCACAGTGTCGCTCGGCATGAGCTCTGTGAGACCGGCTGAGCAGGTCACGATGCGATCCTTGCCCGCGTAGGGAATCTTGACCGTGGAGCGCACGGTGTCGAGGAAGCGTTCCACGAGTGGCTTGGCGGCTTCTACATCCACATCCGCAAGGATCAGGGCGAATTCCTCGCCGCCGTAGCGGGCAACGAGATCCGAGCGGCGTACGAAGGTGCGGGCCAGGCAGTCGGCCACGGAGCGCAGGATGTCGTCACCCGCGGCGTGGCCGTACTCGTCGTTGATCGATTTGAAGTTGTCGAGGTCGAGCATGACGATCGTGGTCGGTTGGCGCAGCAGGAAATTCAGCGCCACGGCCTGTTGCAGGCCCGTGTCGAAGGCGCCGCGGTTGTAGGCGTCGGTCAGCGGGTCGCGCTTCAGGTCCTCGCGGGCGACGGCGAGGTCGCGCCGCAGGCTCATCATTCGAGCATTCGACTGTGACAGCTGCGCTTCGAACTGACGGCGCTGCTCGTTAAAGGCTTGGACGACCGTAGTAATGGCCGTGGCCAGTGCGCTTCGGATATCGGCAACGCTGCCCGTGTCGGCGGCGCGCTCGACATCGCCCAGGCTCGAGCGAACTGCGGTTTCTGTGAGCGCTTCACGCGTGGCCACCGAACGCAGGCCAACGGCCAGGTCCTCGACGAGCAGGCGGTAGTTGCGGAGCCGCTCCTCAACAAACTCGGCCTCCTGCTGTCGGCGCTCGGTGTAAAAGCGTCGGACGCGGCCCCACTCGCGCTGGCCATCGTCGCTCTTGGAGATGCCTTCGTCCTCAATGCCCGCGCCCGTGGCGACGTGGCGTGCGTAGAGCGCACAACGGTCGGGAAATCCTTCGATTTCTTCCTCGAGCTCAAACGAAAACTCGCCCATCGTGCGTAGTACGGTCGATAGCGTGTCGAGGCTTCCGTCGAGCAGGCTGACGTCGCCGCCGCCCTGGCCGCCGCCCGCCGCTGCAGTGGCTGGGCGCTTACGGCCGGTAATCTTGTCCAGCAGGCTCATGCCTTGCGTCCTTGCGTAGCGCGTGTCCCGGTCGCCTGTGTAGCGGCCTTGAGGCACGCAACTTTAGTTCACGTTGGCGTTGCGGTACGCTCGCCGCGTGCCTGCTAAGCCGCTCGGATGATCCTTTGACCGCCCCGATTCTCGTCATCGACGACGACCGTGATCGCGCGCAGGCGCTGGTGGATCTCATTTCCTTTTTTGACGTGCCCCGCGTTATCGCGGCTGGCGTTCAGGACTGGCGCGATGCGCTTGAAGGTGCCAGTCCCTGTGCGGTGGTGATGGCGGGTGCGGGCCTCGGCGAGTCGGCGCCGCTACGCAGCGCCTTGCCCGAGGCTGCGCTCGTTGCCGTGGGCGCGCCCACAAACGCTGCCGAGCCCGATGTCGAGACGCTTGAATGGCCCGTGCGCCTTGATGCGCTGGGAACGCTCATCGAGCGTGTGACAGGTGCAGGCTTCGGGGCGACGCACGTTGAGCCTGGCGGCGCTGCATTTATCGGCCAAAGCGCGGCGAGCGCCCGTATCCGAGACATCATCGCGCGTGTCGCGCCCTCAGCGGCGACCGTACTGGTGACGGGTGAATCGGGGACCGGCAAGGAGGTCGTGGCCAGCGAGATTCACCATCAGTCGGACCGCGGGGGCCAGTTTGTGGCCGTCAATTGCGGTGCCATTCCCGACGATCTGCTGGAGAGCGAGCTGTTCGGCCACGAGAAGGGGGCGTTTACTGGCGCCACGTCGGCCCGCAAAGGTCGGTTCGAGCAGGCCAACGGCGGCACGTTGTTTCTCGACGAGATTGGTGACATGCCGGCGGCGATGCAGGTCAAGTTGCTACGGGTCTTGCAGGAGCGTGTGGTGGAGCGCGTAGGCGCCGTTAAGAGTGTGCCCGTCGATGTCCGGGTCATTGCGGCAACACACCGCGACCTGGCCGAAGCGATCCAGAACGGTCGGTTTCGGGAAGACCTTTATTACCGACTCAACGTCGTCGAAATCGATTTGCCGCCGCTGCGCGAGCGGCGTGACGATGTTCAGCCGCTGCTTGAGGAAATGGTGCGCCGGATCGAGGCGCGGCACGATACGGGCGTCAGCTTCTCGGACGACGCGCTGGCGCTGCTCATTGACCATGACTGGCCCGGCAATGTTCGCGAGTTGGCCAATCTCGTGGAGCGCCTCATGGTGCTCAAACCCCACGGGCGCATTGTTCCTGAAGACCTGCCACAGGAAATCAGCGGCATCGAGCCGCCGGAGGCAGCGGCACCCGCGGCACCCGCGGCACCGGTGGCCATTGAGATGCCCGAGGAGGGCGTCGACCTGAAGGCGCACATCGCCGAGGTGGAGCGCCGGTTCATCGCTGATGCGCTGGCGCAGTGCGACGGTGTGGTGGCACAGGCCGCCAAGCGCCTGGGCATGCAGCGCACGACGCTCGTCGAGAAGATCAAGCGTTACGGTTTGTAAGCAAAAAAAAAGCCGGGAGCTCGTAAGAGCTCCCGGCCTCTACTGTGGCGTTGTCAGATTGACTTAGAAGTCGACCTGAGCGCGCACGTAGGTTACACGACCGTACTGGTCGTACAGGTCCAGGTTGAAGCCGCGGCCTTCGCCCGGATCAAGGACCGGATCCTTGTCACCGATGTTGTCAACACCAGCCGAGAGGCGGACGTTGTACGGCGTCAGGTAGGTCACCTGAATATCGTGGGTCGTCCACGAAGACAGGCGGTCCAGAGACGGCGACAGCGCGCTGTCCTGAGGACCGATGTGGTTGATGTTGTACGCGACGTTGAAGTCACCGTAGTTCCACACCGTCCGCAGAATCGCACGGAAGTCGGGCAGCTCTGCTTCGCCTGCAATGTCGTCACCACCGTCAATCTCGTAGCTGAGTACCTGCGACGCGACCAACTCGTTGGTCAGCGTGCCGAACCCGCCCAGATCGAACGTGGTGTTCAGGCTGACATCGACACCGGACACATCAATCGTACCGAGGCTAGCCTGACCGCGCTGGAGGAACAGGATCGCCCCATCCGCACCACGGGCGACACCCAGACCCAGCGTCGGATCGCCCGGCGTTGCCGTCGGGGACAGCTCCGTCAGACCTGGCGGGCAGTTGACCTGCGTGCCAGCGACACAGTTGACGACAGTCTGCGGTCCGATGTTAGCGATACGCTCGGTGATTTCCGTCTGGAAGTAATCGACCGAACCGCTGAACCAATCAAACGGCTGGAACGCGACACCAAAGCTGAACTGGTCCGATTCCTCGGGCCCGAGGTTCGGGTTGGCGATCACGAAGCCGGTGACCTGCAGCTGGCAATCAGGCGCCTGCCCGAACGAGACACAGGTAGCCTGGTCGACAACGGTATCGGCTGAGAACGACGGCGCAGCAGCAAGAACACCAACCGGCGGTGCGCGGAAGCCTTCGCCCCAGCTCGCGCGGAGGGTCAGCTCATCAAGCGGCTGCCAGCGAGCGGCAATCTTCGGCACGAAGACATCACCGAAATCGCTGTAGTCATCGAAGCGACCAGCGGCCGTGACTTCGAGGTCCTCCAGAATCGGTACGAGTACCTCAGCAAACACCGCGTACTGGTGACGGCGGTAGGCTGAGGAGTTACCCGCGGAGCCCGTGATGTTGCCGTTAGCCTGCAGTGCGTCGAACTCGTCCGCGAAGTTTTCGTCGCGGTACTCAGCACCGAATGCGACCGACAGCGGGCCGTGCTCCATTTCAAGCAGATCGGTCGAGCCGATTGCGTAGAGCTCAACCTGCTCCGTGAACGAGTCACGACCGATCGTGGCGGTGAACGAGTTACGCACATCTTCAGACACGCCAAACGGGTCGTAGATGTTGTAGGCACCTGAGTCGAACTGCGGTTGGGCCAGCGCGGATACGATGTAGTTCCGGCCGGTTTCGACGTAGCCCGAATCCGTCCAACGTGCACCGAATTCGACGTCGACTTCACCGATCAGACCGCGAACGCCAACGTCGAGGTCGTACTGCGTGGAATCGGTGCTCGTGTCACGAGGACCGTTCGCTGCGAAGCGATGACGAAGCAGCAGCGTTTCGTTAGCAACGGCACCGTAGTCCGCCCACGCCGGGTTCAAGCCGCCATCCGTCGGAGCCGTTGACGGGTGGTTGGGCGAGCCCACGGGGAGAACGATGGCACCAAAACCACCGACAAGCCACGGCGATGACGGGACCGGCGCGTAGCGACCAAACGACTCAACGCGGTTGACCGAGAAGTTGCCGAACAGCGTCCAGTCTTCGTCGATCTCGTAGGTCGAGCGGGCGAAGAACGACAGGTTCTCCAGTTCAGCCTCGTCCGCAGCCTGCGACGTGAAGTCGTAGAAGCAGAAACCGCTGGCTGAGACGCTGAAGCTCGGACCCTGACAGCCGGGCACGTTGCCTGGGCCGAGGATGCCATTATCGATGTCGATCGTGCCATCTTCGTCCGTGTCGGTTGCGCCCAGGAAGCGCAGCGGGCGCGCGTCCGGGATGCCATCCGGAATCGGGTTGTCATCCGCATCAAGCGCACCCGAAATATCGGGAAGATCCCGGATCGGATCGCCGTTCGCGTCAACGCCACTACCGAGGAAGTTGTTCGAGAACGTCGATGCGCCGCCGCGAGACCATGGTCGGTCGCGCTGGAACACGATTTCACGCTTGTTGTAAGACACGCCGGCGATGATCGAGCTCTTCGCGCCCGACGCACCGAATAGCAGCGAGCCGATCGCGGTGTCGCCACCTTCGCGTGACGAGTAACCCTCACCGTAGGCGATCTGGGCACCTTCGAAATCCTTACGAGTGATGATGTTCACCACGCCGCCGATAGCGTCGGTACCGTAAATGGCCGAGGCGCCGTCAGACAGGATTTCGATGCGCTCAACCGCGCCAATCGGAATCTGGTTCAAGTCCTGGCCGACACCCAGGTTAGGTGCCACCGGCGCACGACGACCGTCGATGAGAATCAGCGTGCGGCCCGCACCCAGTGCGCGCAGGTTCAGTGTCGCTGCGGCCTGTCCGGTGCTGCCTGACTGCGGACGGAACGAGCCACCACTGTTGATCGGCAGGTTACGCAGGACGTCTGCAACGGACACTTCGCCCGAGAGCTCGATGGTCTCGCGGTCGATGATCTGTACGGGCAGAGCGCCCTCGACGTCGGTGCGCTTAATGCGCGATCCCGTGACTTCGACGCGGCCGAGTTCGGCGGAGTCTTCGTCCTGGGCGAAAGCGGTGGGCGAGACCGCCGCGGTGGCAAGGCCGCCGACCGCTAGTGCAGTTCGAACTGCCAGTCGGAGCTTGTTTTCTTTCATTGGAATATTCCCTCCTGATAGAGAAAGCGTCCGCGCCGACGCCGCTCACTCGTTGCGACGTTGCACGCGAATCCCCTGCTTAACTCGCGTCCGCGACTTCCCAATTTGGCGTCTGCCTCAGGGCCCCCACGAATCACTCGTGGCGAGAGACTAGCCCATCTTGTTGCCCAGTGCCAACACAATTTCGTGCGTAATTGTGACCCAGTGTCGGTCCGACGCCATGAACGTCGCATGCCAGTTAGAAATACCCAGACACCCATAGCTAAGAGCGGTTTTTTAGCTTGTCCAGTGCATTGCCACCCCAAAGCCCGCTTTTTGAATCGCTTTTTTCGACATTCGGAGCCGGGTTGTTACATTTTTGCCACGTTTCGAGTGGCTAGACTGTTGTGATGGCGCAACAATAGCGCCATTCACGCCCGAACGGCGGTCAGGGCCCAGCCCAGCAATGTCGTTCCGCGGTAATACAAAGGACGTACGCGTGCGTCCGCGATGGCCACGGCTTTGAGCTCGTCGACGATCTTTTCGAGGCCATCGGCGTCGACCGCAGCGGACGTCAGATCGGCCATCCGAAGCCGGTAAGTCTCTACTTCGGCTAACAAATTTGCCCAGACCCTTGCGAGCGATGCGTCGTCCGTCTGGCGTGATCGCTCCACAATCTGCATGACTGAAGGCAGCAAGAACTCGATAAAGCCGGCGTCCGTCGCGCGTGCGGTAGGGGTTTCGCCGCGCTTCTGGACGCGCTCGGCGGTATCCAGCAGCGACTCGCGGATCTTGATGGCACCGGGAGACCAATGCAGCTTGCCGGGCCCCGTACCGCCGGGTTTCAGCCCTCTGAACAGTTTCGCCATGCGCTGTCCGAGCCGCACGAAATCCGTCTTGTTGATACAGAAGTCCAGCTGAGCAAGCCCCTCTTGCGCCTGCTGCAGAATGGCCGAGTCACTGTGGTGGAGGATCATTGCGAGCCTGCCACCCGGCCGCAAAATGCGCGCAATTTCGCGACTGCCCGCCGCGGTATCGCCGTACTCGTAACCATATTGACTGCTCACCAGGTCCACTGACCCGGCGTCGAGCGTGGTGGCTTCGAGCGGCGTTCCGCCAATCAGGGTGATCGCGTCGAGGTCTGCCGCGAGCTCCGGTCGCGCTGCACGCACCTGCTCGGGATCGACTGCAGCGTAATCGACGCCCGTAATGGCCAGCGACCGGTTCTGGGTCCTGGCCCAGGCCGCCATCAGCAAGGCAACGGCGCCGTTACCCGTTGCAAGGTCGACAACGCAGGCGCCGTCGTCAAGGGGCTCCAGGGCCTGGTGCCAAAACTCGGCAATTTCCTGGTCGTAGTTGCCCGAAAAGTGTCCCTCGAAGGTCGTCACCGTGCCGCGGGCCCAAAAACGCGCCCACTCCTCGCGACCGAGGCGATCTCGTTGTGGGTCAGTTGACGTCATCGGGTTCTCACTGGGCGGCACTACCAGGCAGCGTAGGATACGCGCTCGGTCACATCATCGTGATGTCGTCGAGGTACGCGAGACCACCGATCTGCATCCTGGGACTGCAAATCGTCGCTACAATAGGGATCGGTTGCGCCTAACAACGGTCCAAACGGTTGTTCGCGCGAGAAACAGGTTTAAAGAGATGCAAACACCGAATGGCCTAAAACCCGCGCTCACCCGCAAAACGGTGACGCGCCGGACTCAGATGCAATGGGCACGTCTTGCGAGTTTTGCCTGTATCGGTGGTCTTGCCTTTGCGGCGACGCACACAAGCGCCGCGTCACCCGCGAAGGTGGCGGACTGCGCCGAGATCGCGGACGACGCGAAACGGCTGGCGTGCTACGACGAACTCACCCGATCGGAGCCACCCCCGCCGCCGGCGGCGCCCGAGCCGGCGCCCGAACCGGCTCGCGAAACGCCGCGGTCGCCGAGTCCAGTGGAATCCGCCGCGACCGAGAGTCCCGAACCTGCGTTGGCGCCGACAGAAGCGGCTGCCGAGCCCGTGCCGCCGGTCAGCGAAGCGGCAACCTCCAGCGCCACGGAACAGGTGGCGGCGGAAAGCGACTCTTTTGGTATGGAGCGGCAGCTTGAGCGCGATGGTCGCCAAAGCATCAAAGCGGGCGTGATCGGCGGCTTTCAGGGTTGGGGTGGTCGCATAGATCGAGAAAAGACCGTGTTTGAGCTCGACAACGGCCAGATCTGGCGACAAATCAGTTCAGAGCGATTCCGCTACAACGGGCCAGACCGCAAGGTCGAAATCCGGCGCGCCTCTTTTGGGAGTTTTCTGCTGTCCCCGGAAGGCCTCAATAGAAGTATTCGTGTTCGGCGGGTGAAGTAGCGCGACGCTCGCGCCTAGTCGATTTGAAACAAGGGATCTGTCGCGGCGTACGCCCGCAGGGCGGGCTGGCCGCTGCGGTAACGTGCCATGTCGGCCTGCAATTCCGGTCGGCGCTCTAGTCCCGTGAGCTTCAGCACTTCGAACATGGCCTCCGCTTGCAGGTCGACCGCATCTTCGAACCGATCCAGGGCTGCGTAAACCATGGCTAGCGTGCGGGCTGTCTCCACACCCGGCGCGGCCAGATAGATATCTTCGCTCCATGACTGCGCGGTCTGCAGATGCGCGGCACCGGTTCCGGGGCAAGTCGCCCAGGCGCGCGCCGACGCCTGCAACAGCGCTGCGTCGAACGGCGGCTCGCCGGCCAGGCCGTCACTAAGACGCTTGAGTGCGCCCGGGCAATCGCCGGCGCCGAGCGCACTGACGGCCGCCCAGTAGTTCAGTCGGCCTCGTTCATCGCGCGCCCGAGTCTCCGACGCCAGTGCTTCGTAGATGGTGGTTGCCTCGTCGAAGCCCCCTTCATGCAACAGAATTCGGGCAAGGGATTCGCGTGCAGTGCTGTCCTTGGCATTCAGCGCGATGGCATTTTGAAACGCAACCTTGGCCGCCTTGAACTGGCCTTCGGCCTGCTCGATTCGGCCCAGGTACAGCCAGTCTTCGGCCGAGGCCGCGTCCGCATCGGTGACACGCTCGAAGGCCGCCCGGGCCGCGCCGTAGTTGCCGGACTCGGCCAGCACGCGGCCATGCGTTGCCACTATCGTCAGGTCGTCCGGCGCGAGTGCCACCGCACGCCCAATGAAATCGGCCGCGGCATCGAAGTTGCCGCGGTCAGCCTGCGCGAGGCCGGTTTGCACGAAGAACTGCGGGCTGCGTGAGCGCTGCGCAATGGCAGCAATAACCGGGTCCGAAAGCGTCGGCTCGCCGTCGCCGACATCAGCCAGAATGGCGCGTGCCGCTGGGATGTTCCCCAGCGTGCGATAGGCCATACCCAGCGGTTGGTGCAATCGCGTAGCTGCCGGGTCCAATTCGAGTGCGCGCTTCAGATAATCTCGTGCCTTCGCCGCGTCGCCAGCGGCCAGTTCAGCGCGTCCCAGCCCGCCCAGCGCAGCCGGTGATTCTGGGGCAAGGCGCAGTGCCGCCTCGAAGTCGTTGCGCGCGCCCGCCGTGTCTCCCAGATCGAGTCGTGCACGGCCCCGCCGCACGAATGCAGGCATTCGCAGTGAATCGGGCAGGTCGCTGATAGCAACGTCAAATGCTGCCACGCCAGGTGCCGCACGACCCTCCGCCATGTGCGCAAGGCCGACGCGATAAAGGATCGGTCCCTGCTCGCCAACACGGCCCTGCGCAGCAGCATAGGCAGTCAGTGCCTCGGCATAGAAGTCGTGGGCAAAGTAGCTGTCCCCAAGGGCGAGCCAACCCGAGGCCAGCGCCCATGCGTCTTCGGTTTGCGAGAGCAACGCCGTCATGCGTGCAGCCTCTGCGGTCAAGGACTCACGCACAGGCTCGGCAGACTCCGAGAGGTCGGGTTTGGGGACGGTGGAGTCTGCCGCGGCAAGGGATGCGACGAGCGTCAATGCCACCGTTATGCCCATGGCGCGACGGCGTGCACCCGCACGCAGCAACTGAGAGGCCCTCACGATCCGTCACCACGCTGCAGTCTGTGATAGCGATTTGGTGTCAATTCGTCGAAGCGCTCGCTGGCCCCGTCCGGCCAAATGACGCGCACACTCTGTGCGCCCGCGGTTGCGCCCAGACCCAAGACCACGCGCGAATCGCTGGCCGATGCGTAGGAGCCATCGGTGCGAGCGCGGTGCAGCCAGAGGTCGGAACCGTCGTCTCCGAGCAACCACACGGCCGCGTGCACCTGCGTCCGACCCTCCGCGTCGACCAGTTCAAGCCCAAGCCACGCCCGTCCTGTCCCCGCCACATTACGGAGCAGTTTGGCTGGCCCGTTGTTGTTTGCGGCAACAGCGTCTACGCGTCCATCGTTGTCCAGATCTCCGAATGCCGCGCCGCGACCCACGTGAGACTCCGTCAGCACACGCCCGGCGTCCGCCGTGACGTCGACGAATCGGCCCTGCCGATTGGCAAAAACCTGATCTGTCTGGTGGTAAGGAAAGGGATCGTCGGTGGCCGCCAGGTCGGCTTCGATCGTGACGCCCCCATTAACCACGAACAGGTCGAGCCAGCCGTCGAGGTCGAGGTCGACAAACGCCGTTCCAAATGCAGTCTTCGGCAGGCTCGGCGCACCAACCCCCGACTGTGCTGAGACGTCGCTGAACCAACCAGTGCCGTCGTTGGCATAGAGCGTGTTGGTTTCTCGAACCAAATGGGTGACGAACAGGTCCAGCGCACCGTTGCGATCAAAATCGCCAGCATCGACACCCATTCCTGCTTCCGCCGAACCGGCCGCGTTGACGGCATTGCCGGCCAACAGCGCGTCGTCAATAAAGGTCAGATCGCCTTGATTGAGCCAAAAGTGGTTTGGCTCGCCGTCGTTTGCGACGTACACGTCGATATGGCCGTCATCATTAAAGTCCGCAGTGACCACGCCGAGGCCGGGTTGGGGGTCGTCCGCGACTCCCGCAGCCTCGCTGATGTCTTCGAATCGGCCATCACCTCGGTTGTGGTAGAGCGTGTCTCGGTTGAAAGGGTAGACCGACGGTGAGCAGTAGTCTCGGCGACTGCTACCTGCGGCACGACATTCGCGGTGCGTGTCGAACTGATAGTCGACGTAGTTGACGACAAAAAGCTCGGGAAGCGCGTCGCCGTCCAGGTCCGCAAAGGCCGCACTGACACCCCAGCCTGGATCACCGACACCCGCCTGTTTAGTGACGTCCTCGAACGTCCCGTCGCCGTTGTTTCGCCAGAGCTGGTTGGGGCCGAAGTTCAAGACGTAGATGTCGGCGTCGCCGTCGCCGTCATAGTCACCTACGGCAACACCCTGACCGTAGCCGCGCGCATCGATGCGTGCTCGCTCGGTCACATCTTCAAAGCGCATAGCGCCGCCTTTCTCGGTGACATTGCGAAGCAGCCGGTCGCCAGCCTTGCGGCCACTTTTCTCGACAGCAGGCCCAATGTCGCCGCTCTGCACCAGGTACACGTCGTAGCGCCCATCTCCGTCGTAGTCGAGTATCGCGGCGCCACCGCCCATGATTTCGGGAAACCAGAAGTCACCCGTGGCGCCATTGACATGATCGAACGCGATGCCGGCCGTGCCCGTGGCGTCTTCAAACCAGTCGGCGTTCGCGGCAAAGGGGTAGGCGGCACACGCGGCTAGGTAAACAACAGTTGTCAGCGTTCCTGGGCGCATTCTCGATGACAGGGTCGCATCAGCACGGCCGGACAGGATACCGGATATCCGCGCACTATTCGGCAGGCTGCCGCTACCGCTCAGGTTGCTGCGAGATCCGCACGAGCTGGTCGGCGACCGTCGTGCCGACGCGCGTGGTCGTACCGTCGGGCCACCGCACATCGATACGATCGACGGTACGCGACGCGCCCAGACCGAAGGTCAGTACCGGCTCAACCTGAGACAGGTAGCTGCGTGTTGGCATGACCGTCCGGGTCTGACGCTGCGCGCCCGTAACCAAGGTAACGACAGCACCAATGGCGTCTGTGTTCGGTGCGGCGCCCTGGAGCGCAACGCGCAGCCAATGGCCCGGCGCGGCTTCGCTTCGGTCCAGCAACAACGGTGGCCCGTCGATCTGCGTCAGCACGAGTTCCAGTGCGCCATCGGCATCGACATCCGCGTAGGCGGCGCCACGACCGACGATGGGTTGCGACAGTTCGGCTGTGGATTGCGACGCTACGGGAATGAAGGTCTGTCGGCAGTCCGGGCCGCAGTTCCAGAACAGTTGTGCGGACTGACGGTAGGTTTGAGAGGACTGCACGCGGTTGATTTCGTTTTCCACGTGACCATTGGCCTGTAGCAGGTCGAGTCTGCCGTCGAGGTCATAGTCGAAGAACATGAGTCCGAACGTCAGCGCGGCGCGAGACGCGGCGCCGATACCGCGACCAATAGCCTCATCCGAAAACGCGCCGTCCCCGCTTGCCACATAGAACGAACTCATTTCGCTCGAGAAGTTGCCCATGCCAATGGCGAGCACCCGGTCGCCGAAAAGATTTGCCGCATCAATTCCCATGGCGCCTGTGGCCCGGCCGTTGCGGTCAAAGCCGAGACCGAGCTCTGTGCCGCGTTCCTCAAACTGGCCGTCGCCCAGATTGATGAACGCGAAATTGCGGACGGTGTCGTTGGCAACCACGAGATCGAGGTCGTCGTCTCCATCGAGGTCGATGGGCACCAGCGCCAGCCCTTTGCCGACGGCCTGTTGCGTGGCTGCATTGACGACATGAAACCCGGCTTCGACGGACGCCTCCTCGAACCGACCGTCGCCCAGATTGCGGTAGAAGTAGGGCTGGGTCCCGGCGAAATTACCGGGCGGGCCGTAGGCGCGGCCGATACCCGTGAGCCGGTAGTCGACCTCGAAATCGATCTCTCGAGACCAAGCGACGTAGTTCAGCACGAAGAGATCGAGATCGGCGTCGCCGTCGGCATCGAAGAACGCAGCGCTCGTGCTCCAGGCGTCTGCGGCGCCGGCAACACCGGCGGTCTCCGTGACATCGACAAACCCTTGGGGTCGATTGGCAAACAGCCGGTTGCTGCCGACCGCAGAAAGAAAGAGGTCCGTGCGGCCGTCGCCGTCGTAGTCGGCCACGGCCACGCCCATGCCAAAGCCGAAGTCGCCGGCCAGACCGACCGAAAGCGTTGCATCCTCAAACCGACCGCTGCCATCGTTGAGATACAGACGCAACGTGTTAAACGCCGAGCGGCTCTGGGTATCGTCGGCCCAGGGCCCCGAATCGACGAACAACAGATCGGCATCGCCGTCCTCATCGGCGTCGAAAAAGGCGACGCCGCCACCCATGGTCTCCGGTAGCAAACGGTCACCCGTCGCGCCAGAGCGATGCACGAAATCGATGCCCGCTGCGGCGGCGATATCGGTATAGGGTGCGCGGGGCGTTTCGGGTAACACGGTCTCGGTCAGCAGACGGTCAAGACCGACGTCAGCTTCGTCAACGACACTAGGGGCCTCGCGCTGCGACCAGAGAAACAGTGCGGTGCCGACAGCGACCATGCTGGCGAGGCCGAAGATCACCAGCAAAGAGCGTCTGAAGGCACGCTTGATCCGCGCCTCACCGTCGGCGCTGCGTCGGTCGGTTGCGGTCATCGCGCTGCGGTCTTCAGGACGCTATCTGCGCGCACGGCTTCGTAGCGATCCGCGCCGTCGCGGTGCAGATCGTAGATCACAACGGCATTGGCCGCGTGATCGGCTGCGGGGTCTCTGCGTCGCGCGTTGGCCACCGCGCGATCCCGCGCATTGTCGTCAACGCGATAGCGACGGTGCTCACTGGCATGAAACTCGCTTGCATCGGTATCGCCCAGGGCTCGGGCAATCCGCGCCAACTGGTAATGCGCCTGAGCGTTCTCCGGGTCGCGCGCGAGGCTCGTCTCGAACCAGCGGCGCGCTTCGCCCAGTGCGCGTTCCCGGTCTTCGGGGTCGGGCTGCTGCAGAGCCAGTTCGCCCCAGGTCAGGCCGATCTGGTTTGTCAGTCGATAGTCGCGGGAGAAATCAAAGCCGCGCTCCCGGGCTTCAGCAAAGCGCGTTTCGTAAAGGGCTTCGAACGCCTCGATGGCAGCCGGGAATCGTCCCTGTTCGAATAGCAGGCGACCGCTGAACCAAGCCAGCGACCACGGGACGGGCGGCTGATCATGTCGTTCGGCACGGCCCAGCGCCGCCGCGGCGTCATCGAGGCGGCCTTCTTCGAGGTAGACGCGGGCCAAATTGAGCGCACCCATTGACTCGCCCAGGTTCTCGACGCGCGTGAACAAGGCTTCCGCCTGACGCAGTTGCCTGCGTTCTGGCTTGCGAAGCGCTCCAATACCGTAGTCGTTGAGCCGCAACCACTCCGGGGTCTCCGGCGCCGCGGTCTGTAGCGGGCTCGCATTTGCGCCGACCGGGAAGACGACTTCATCCTGTCCCAGTGTGACGATCGGCAGGTCGTTGCCATCGAAGGCATCGCCCTCAACGGCCGCCAGCAGCGTTGTATCGAATTTGCGGTAGTGCAGCGATGCACGGACGGTGAGGGTACCCTCGATGTCGTCGGGCACGCGCAGCCTGTAGTGCAGCGCATCGGCTGCGCCGGGCGGGATTTGGTGGTCGTATAGCGCTACGAATGCGTCTTCGACATTTCGCAAGGCGATGCGATGGCCATCACGATCCAGTACGTAACTGTTGACGAAGTGGGACCAGGGGTCGACCGCGCCATCCCGCGGATCGAGACCGCCCGAGCGCGCAATCGTTCGACCTTCGTGAAGCACTTCAATTTCGACCCAGAGTTCGTTCGAGTCGGAGGTGCCCTGGGTCAGCATGTGCCCCAGCGTCAGCGTGCGCAGCACCAGTTCCAGCAGGTATTCACTGCCAGGTTCGAGCGCCGGCACCTGCGGTCGCAACGGGGCGATCAGGTCACCGTCCACTTGACCGTCCCGGCGCAAGCCAACGAGATCGACGCGCACGGAACCTTCTAGCATCGCGCGATGCGCCTCGATCACGGAGTCGGGCTGGCCCAGCAGATGCGCGATGCCCGTGTTCGCGCCGGGGAACAGATGGTCGCGCACGGCGAGCGCGTCGACGCCGGGGTACGCTTTGGCGCCGAAGTCCGTCGATGGCATGGGCGCCATGTGGCAACCATTGCAGTTGGGTTGCGCGCGTTTCGGGTAGTAAAAGCTGGTCACGCCGTGACCGGAAACACCACTGAGCAGAAATGCGTCGTAGTGGTTTTGCCCGCGCAACCATTTGTAGTCATTGAGCTCCGGGGGAAGGTGCACCTTGTGGCAGGTGCCGCAGAATTCCGTGGTTTGGTGCACGGGTTTCAGGAACGTCTTCTTGTGAAACGCGGGCTTAGCTTTGATGAGCTGCGCGTTGATCCATCGCAGAGACGCATTGTCGCTGAACGCAAACGGATAGTGCACGGGCGCCTCAATGGTGTAGTCGGCATTGCCCCGCGGGCTGTTCACAGCAGTAATCGCATGGCACGCGGTGCACGTGATGCTCGCACTCGCTTCGGGCCCGGACTCAAGGTCAAACCCAGGCTCGTCGAAGCGCCCCGAAAGCAGCGGCACGGGATCGTGGCAGCCGGCGCAGAATCGCGCGGCGCCCGCGTGACCGTCCCGCGCAGTGACCGCATTTCGCGTGTTAATCACAGAAAAGCGGTACACGGGGTTGTTGAACGACGACGTGCTGTGCACGCTGCCCGCCCAACGTTCGTGCACATCGGCGTGACAGTCCTGGCAGTAGCGGTCTTTCATCAACAGCTGCGCGTCAATATGGCCACCCCCCGCCGTTTGCACGAGTGCCGGGCTGAAGTCCGCCAGCACAGCCGCAGGTTCCGCGGCGTTGTCGCGCATGAAATCGATGCCGATCGCGGCAACAACGGCCGCCGCGCCGAACGCTGCGATGCGGACACCGCCGCGCCAGCGCAGTGGCGGCCCCGCAAGGCGGTGGAGGACGAACAGCCAGATCGAAGCGATGGGCGTCAGGACATGGGACCAGTACGCGATGCGCCGCAGGGTCGCATCGTTGATCGCAAAGGCGTCAAAACGAATCAGCAGCAATCCGCTCAGGATCAGCACGATGACCGCAACCATCAGCGCCTGGCCCATGCGAACAGCAGCGCGGTTCTGCCGATGCCACACCGCGCGCGCGTGCACAAACAGGAACACGGCGATTGGCGCGACAAGCGCCAGCCCGACCGCCAGATGGAACAGGAACATGTACTGGTAGAACAGCCCCTGGACGCTGGCGCCGGTCCATTGCTCCGTCAGTGTGACGCCCGCGAGGTACAGCGAATTCAGTGCGAGCAGGACAAACCCTGCGAGCAACAGAATCAGGACGACGCGGAGGCGCGGGCCAACCGCGCGCCTGGTCCCGCCGCTTTGCATCAATACCCGCCTTTGGACCGGGTCAGATAAGTGGCGTGCAGCTTGTCGCGGTTCTCGCTTTGCTCAAGACCGGGTGTGGTCGGCAGGGGGCCGACCTGGTCGCCGTCCTCAGTGTAGAGGTCCATGTCCTTGGCGTAACCGCGGATCTCGGCCACGACAATCCGACGTCCGCCCACCGCGTCGTCGGGTGCATCAAATTCGAGGTGCAGTTCCTCGCCAGGACCGACCAGTGCGAAGGCGTCGTCGAGCTGGTCGACGAGGGGTTCGACGGGCCCGAGCGCCGTGTACTGTCCCTGCGCGTAGGCTGTATCCCAATAAGCAGCGCGGTCTTCGTAGGCATACCAGGGGCGGCGCTGCGCGTGCAGTTCACGCTTGGCGAAACCCGTCTTGCGAAGCCGTGCAACGGCAGGCTGCGCTACGTGCGAGACCACCGAGCCGGTCGGTGGCGTTTCTGCGTGAACGACTGCGAGCCGATCCCAGTAGACCTCGGACAGTGTGGAGATCCGAAGTGCTGTCGTATTGGGGGGAAGATCGGCAAGTGGCAAAGCCATTTCGCGCGGCATGCCGCCGGGTAAGCCAAAGTGTTCGAACACAGGCTGCCACACGCCGTCAGCGAATGCTTCGAGTGACGGTGGCGCATAGCTGGCACCCGACTGCCAGGCGGAGAACACCGTCTGCGAGTAGGGGTATTCGATCCAGCCATCAGCGACAAGTACGGGTTCGCTGCCTGCCGGATTGATCACCGCGTCAAACTCGAGGGTCAAGGTGTAGAGGCCACTCAGTCGGCCCAGGAAGCGCGGATCGCGTTCTCCGGGCGGCGCCGCCACAGCGTCAGCTTCGGTCACGGTCGTTGTGACCTCTTCACCGCGATCGGTTACGACACGCTTCGGCAACATCTGGCTGGCATCGCGGAAGAACATCGGGCGCCCTGTGGGTGCCGGCCCGCCACCGGTGTACAGTCGCTCATCGAGCGTCATCGACCAGCCCTCAGGTAGGTCGTAGGTGTGCAGGCGCACCTGATCGACGTAAGCGATCTCCTGCATCGGCTCTGTAATCTTGATGATGTAACGCCCATCGCGCGGTGCGATTGCGCCGTCCGGGAATTCGAAGTACTCCCAGGGGCGCGGGGTCGACGATACGCCCGGTGAGACGAAGAAGCCCATGGCCGCAACGCCGAGCACGTCGCTGACAAACGCTGTCTGCTCGCCGTTCCACGCGAACAGGACGGGGCAACTGGCGAGCTGTCTCTGGTACTCCTCGATCACGTGTTGCTCGCCGGCTGCAAGTGCGAGTTCCGTCTGTAAGACACCATCGGACCAGGTGAGACGGACGAAGTCCGCCTGCTCGGCACCGCCCAGACCAAACGCTATAGGTTGCAGGCTTTGTCCGGGTGCAGAGTGGCGGTCGAACGTATCGGTCAGCGTCCAGCGGTTGCCGACGCGCAGTGCGATCTCCGTGCCGATGCCGCTCGGATTGGAGCGGATGTCTTCGACAATGTAGGAGCGACCCGTCGTCGTCACCGAGATGAAGTTGTGGCGACCGCTGCCCGCGGGCCATACCAGCAGCTCGTGGCCGTCTGAGCCTTCGACGATGCCGGCAAGCGTGGGCCCCGTTGCCGCGTCCGAGACCACGGGCGTCAGTGCGACGAGCGGCACAGTTTCGCGCTGCAGCGTGTCCCATGAACCGGACGTCGACTGTTCAAGGACGGACCAGCCGGTGGCGTCGTGAACGACGACGTCCAGCGCGCCATTGCCGGTCACATCGATGGCAACCAGTGCCGCCGAGTCGGGGTCTTCGCTGGCGTTCGTGACCGCGCGGCTTGGCTGCCAGACACCCGCATCGTCGGGCGCCCAAACGATCAGGTCACCGGTCCTGTCGATCGCAATCAACTCCACCTGCCCGTCCGCGCCGAGATCAGCGGCTGCGACCGTGACGAGATCGGCACGGCGAAACGCGTCAAAGCCCTCGGCGGCTCGGTACTGCCATAGGCGGTCATTGACGATGGCTTGGTGGGGTGCCGCGTCATTGAGAACGACGAGGTCCGCATCGCCGTCACGATCAAAGTCCGTGATCAACACTTGTCGCGAGGCGTCCGCGTTGCCGGCAATCAATGCGCCGGACTCCTGGCTCAGGCGTCGGTAACTCCCGTTCAGATTGTTCGAAAACAGCTCATTGGCGCCATCGCGATTGACCACGAGCCAATCGAGATCGCCGTCATGGTCGGCGTCGGCGGCAGCGACGTCCGCACAGTCACCACCATCGCGGATATCGGCGTCACCCGGCGCTGGCGCCCAACCGTCGTCTCCACGCTGGAGTAGCTGGTTATCGCCGCGGCGACACAGATACACCGCGAGATCATCCGAGACATCGGGAATGCCCCAGGCCGCAGCCGAAACGCCCTCGATGTTTGCGAGTGGGTGGTTGTCGACGCGGCTGAAACTGCCGTCTTCGGTGCCGGCAAGCACGACGCTTGCGCCATCAGCGCGCGCGAGAAAGAGGTCGACGCGTCCGTCGGTGTCCATGTCAGCCACAGTCATGCTTGCGCCGCCACCGGGCAGTTGCGCTACGCGGCGAGCCTCGCCAAACACGGGGCCTTCGACTGGCTCGACAATCGGCGTTGTGCCGTCGATGGGGCCCATGGCAATGGCTTCGCCAAGAGGACCGAAGCGCGTGTAGCGGAACTCAGCCAGTTTCGCTCGCGGATTGCGCTCCAAGCGCCGGTAGTCGTCGAGCATCTTGCGGGCCATCGTGGCGTCGCCCGTGCGCCGCAGCGCGAGCGCGGCGCCGTAGTAGGCGCTGCGCAGGTAAGGATCGAGTTCAATGGCGCGCTGATAGCGCGCGAGTGCTGCATCCGTACGACCGAGTTGGTCAAGCGCCTGGCCTGCGAAGTAGTCGACGTACGGGTCTTCGGACTGCAGTTTGCCAACCTGCTCAAAGCGCGCCAAGGCCGGTTCGGCGTCGCCGATGTAGAGGTTCATAAGACCGGCGATGTATGCGGCGTGTCTGTTGTCCGGTTCGGTCTCGAGTACTTCGCGAACCATGGCCAGGGCTCGCTGTTCATCACCCTCGTTGTTGCGGTTCAGGGTCGCGATCGCCTCGTTCACCCGAAACGCCGCAATATCCGGGCGCTCGTTGGTGAGCACCGCGAACACTGCCCGCGCGTCCTCGTTCTGGTACTGCCCCATGAGCGCGACGCCTTCATTGTTGCGTGCAATCTGCTCAGCGGTGAGGGGCTCCGGTTTGCGAGAACAGGCGCCCAGAAGAAGCGCTGTGGCAAGTACCAGGAATAGGGTCTTCGAGGCGGCGCTCGACAGAACATTGAAGAGCGGTTTGGCGGCCAGGTGGTGCATTACGGCGTTCCAGGAGCGAGGTACTCGGAAACTATAGACGCTGCCACACCACAACGAAACCGCTTGCCTGGCTTCGTGAAACCGCGTCGGTCGACACGCATTCGTCATTCTGAAGGACGGGGTGCGCGCCCTGCGAAGATCAGGGACCAAACACCAGCAAACGGCCGCGATTGTCGAGGCCCAGCGCCTGGGCGCGGCCGGCGTTGAGCTCGAGTACGTAACGCGCAGGCCGCGCCGAGGGCATGCTCTCCAGCGAGAGGGGCTTGCCGCGCGTGACATTAATGACGTTGCCGTCCCCATCGGCGAAAATGACGTCGAGCGGGATGAGCGTGTTCTTCATCCAGATCGAAAGGGTGGCCGGTCGCGGGTAGGTGAACAGCATGCCCGCGTCCTCGGCCATGGACTCGACGAACATGAGGCCCCGCGACCGGCGCGCGGGCGTGTTGGCGAGCAACGCATCGACTGGGTAACAGGCCGTCGTGCCCTGCGCGACTACCACGGCCTGCGGAAACGCGGACCGCAGCCGGTCAAACGGGATCGGATACTCCGGCAGCGTCTGGGCGCGGGCGCTGGGCGCCGTGCTCAGCGCCAGCGCGACCAGGGCCAGCGCCCGCAGCGCGGAGGTATTCAGGGAATTTCGGGTGCGGAAAAGCGTCATTAAAGAGGTTCGCCGAATCAGCGGCCTGCATTGAGCCGCCCGAGGCGGATACTCTACACTCGCCGGCCCAGGTAACTGCAACGGAAACGGTCTTGGCACACAGCGACGCGTTCAGACAACTAGAAGCCCATATCAGTGAACGGGTGGTCGGCCAGCCGCACCTCGTCAATCGTATGTTGCTGGCCCTGCTCTGCGACGGTCACCTGCTCGTAGAGGGCGCGCCGGGGCTGGCCAAGACGCGCGCCATCAAAGTGCTGAGCCAATGCATTGAGGGAGACTTTCACCGCCTGCAGTTCACGCCCGATCTGCTACCCGCGGATTTGACGGGTACCGAGATCTATCGTCCCCAGGACGGTTCGTTCCGGTTTCGACAGGGGCCGTTGTTTCACAATCTCGTGCTCGCAGATGAAATCAACCGCGCACCGGCCAAGGTGCAGTCGGCGTTGCTCGAGGCCATGGAAGAACGCCAGATCACGGTCGGTAAAAAAACCTATCCGCTGCCGTCGCTGTTTATGGTCATGGCGACTCAGAACCCGATCGAGCAGGAGGGCACCTACCCGCTGCCCGAAGCCCAGCTGGATCGCTTCCTGCTGCATGTCCGCGTCGGCTACCCCGATGCTGAGAACGAACAGCGCATCCTGCGCATCAACCGCACCGAGGCCCGTGCGGGCCGTGACGCCAGCCGCGGCGGCGCAAGCTTTGCGCCTGCGGTGCCGATTTCCGCGGAAACGGTTGAAACCGCGCGCCAGGCCGTACTGGGGCTGCACCTGGCCGACGAGCTCGAGCGCTACATTGTCAATCTCGTGATCGCAACGCGTGAGCCGGCGCGCATCGATCCCACGCTCGCGGAGGCGGTCCAGTTCGGCGCCAGTCCGCGCGCGAGCATTGCCATCGATCGCGCGGCGCGCGCCCACGCCTGGCTCGCGGGCCGCGACTATGTCTCGCCCGACGACATTCAAAATGTCGCGCCGGACGTCCTGCGCCACCGTGTCCTGCTGAGCTTTGAGGCCGAAGCCGACGGCATGATGCCCGACGACTTCATCGAGCGGGTGCTGGCCGGCGTCGGCGTGCCTTGACGCCGTGAGCGCCGCGACCGACGCAGGCGCCGGGCGGATCGTCACGCATGACCCGTCCCTCGTGTCGCAGCCCGAGCTGATCCGGCTGCGCGATGCGGCCCGCCACCTGAGCCTCGACGCGCTGCGCATTCGCGCGCGTCGCGGCGGCAACTACCTGTCGCACTTCAAAGGGCGCGGCATGGAATTCGACGAGGCGCGGCTTTACCAGGACGGCGATGACCCCCGCAATATCGACTGGCGGCTGACGGCCCGCACCGGCCGCGCCTACACCAAACTGTTCCGCGAAGAGCGCGAGCGCCCCGTGTTTTGCTGGGTCGACCAACGGCCCACGATGCAGTTCGCCACGCGCGGCGTATTTAAGAGTGTTCAGGCTGCGCGACTTGCGGCCTTGCTGGGCTGGGCCGCGGTCCAGCGCGGCGACCGCCTGGGTGGTTTTGTATTCAACGGCGCGCAGCATGCCGAACTTCGCCCTTTGCTGGGACACCGCGCGGCGCTGCGGCTCATTCATCAAATGGCCGCTATGCAGTCCAGCTTCGATGCGCCGAACTCGGACACGGGTGTTGTCGAGCGGACGCTGGCGGGTCTGCACCGCGTGGCGCACCCGGGCAGCCTTATTGCACTGGCCAGCGACTTCACGGGGATGACCGAAAAGGCCAGTGCGCACCTCGTCAGCATCGCGCGCCACAACGACGTGCTCGTGCTTTTCATCAGTGATGGCTTGGAACGCGAATTGCCGCCCGCAGGTCGCTATCCGTTGTCGATCGCGGGCCGCCGTCTGGTCATCGACACCACGGGCAAACGACGCCGCGACTGGATCGCGCGTTTCGAGGCCCGTCGTGATGCGCTGGGCGAACTCTGCGAACGCAGTCGCGTGAGTTTTCAGGAAGTCGCAACCGACGATGATCCGCTTGAGGTCATGCAAGGCCTCATGGGACGCGTCGGTGTGGGTGCGACGTCGCGGATGACCCGATGAACCCGGCCGATCTGCCCTTGCGCGACATTCACTTGCCCGACGCACCGGGCTGGTGGCCGCTGGCGCCGGGATGGTGGTTGTTGGCCGCGCTCGTCATTCTTGCGGCCGTGGGTCTGGTCTTGCTGATCCGTTACCGACGCAATGCGATTTCCCGGCTCGCCAACCGCGAAGTCCTGCGTCTCGAGCGCGACTGGCGTACGACAGGCGATCACCGTGCCTTTCTTTGTGGTCTGGCGGCGACGTTGCGTCGCACGGCCATTGCCGTTTCGGGCCGCGACCAGGCTGCGGGTCTTGTGGGCGACGCCTGGCGTCGGCACCTCAATGCGCCGCTCGTGGATGCGCCCTTTGATGCCGCGCCGGGTGCCTTGTTGCTCGACGCCGCGTACCGACCTGACGCGCCGCAGCTGGGTGCCGCTGACGTCACAGCACTGGTCGAGCTCTGCAAGCGCTGGCCGCGGGTTGCTGCCCGTGGGGCTGCCGCCCGTGGGACGATCTCGTGAACCTCTCCGTGTGGCTCGAGAATCTCGTCTTCGCCTGGCCCTGGCTGGCGCTGACGTTGCCAGTGCCGTTGCTGGTCTGGTTGTTGCCGCCCGTGTCCCGGGATGCCACGGGCGGTGCGCTGCGGGTGCCGGCGGGCGGCGGTTTTGCGGCGCTCATTGAAACCAAGCCTGTCGGTAGCGCCTGGCTCACACCGCGCACCCTGTTCGGGCTGCTGGCCTGGTGTCTGATCGTTGCCGCCGCGACGCGACCGCAGCTATTGGCCGACGCGCAGTCGGCGCCGCTCACGGGTCGCAATCTCATGCTCGCCGTCGACCTGTCGGGCAGCATGGAGGCCAAGGACTTCCAGCTTGCGGGGCGCGCCGTGGACCGACTGACCGCGACCAAGGCCGTGGCGGGCGACTTCATCGATCGTCGCGAGGGCGATCGTTTGGGCCTGATCTTATTTGGTGTCCGTGCTTACCTGCAGACCCCGCTGACCTTCGACCGGCAAACGATCAAGACGCTGTTGCTTGAGTCCGCGATCGGTCTCGCCGGCGAAAAGACTGCGATTGGCGACGCCATAGCCTTGGCCGTGAAGCGTTTGCGCGAGGCCGATGCCGACGGCGAGGAACAGGTCCTGATTCTGCTCACTGACGGTGCCAACACGGCCGGGAGTATCGAGCCGCTCAAGGCCGCGGAACTCGCGGCGACGATCGGACTCAAGATTTATACGATAGGCATTGGCGCCGAACGCATGCAGATCCAGTCAGGCATGATCCCGCGTCTCGTGAATCCGTCCTCGGACCTCGATGAGGACACGCTGACCCGTATCGCGGAAATCACGGGCGGGCGTTACTTCCGCGCCCGCGACACTGCGGGCCTGGCGGGCATCTACCGGGAGCTGGACGCGCTCGAACCGGCCGCCGACGAGGAATCAGGGCTGCGGCCCCGCGACGAAGTATTCCACCTGCCGCTGGCCCTGGGCCTGTTGTTGCTGGGCGCGCTGGCGCTGCCGCGGATGATCATGACGGTGACGGCACGGTGATGGCGGAGTTGCACTTTTTGAGGCCCTGGTGGCTGGCGGCGATCCCGGTCGTGCTCGCGCTGGGTGCCTGGTACTGGATTCGTGGTGCGGGCGTCAGTCACGCCTGGCGGTCTTTGGTCGCGCCGCCGCTTCGCGATGCTGTGTTGATTGAGGCCGGACCGGCCGAGCGCAGCGTCTGGACGCCGGTGCTGCTGACTTTGGCCGTCGTCACGGGTGCGCTTGCACTGGCGGGGCCGGCCTGGGAGCGCCAGTCTGTGCCCGTCACACGCGATGGTGATGCGATGGTGATCGCACTGGACCTGTCGCGGTCCATGGAGGCCACTGACGTCGCACCCTCGCGCCTCGCGCGTGCGCGGCTCAAGCTCAAGGACATCCTGCGCGAGCGACAAGGCGGTGAGACCGCACTCGTTGTATTCAGCGCCAATGCCTTCGTCGTGACACCACTCACAGACGACATCGACACCATCGACGCGATCGTGCCGACGCTGTCTCCAAGTCTCATGCCCAGCCGCGGCAGCTACCCGGAGTCGGGTCTCGACAAGGCGCGCCAGCTGCTCGAACAGGCCGACGTCAAGACGGGCCGCATTCTGCTCATCACGGACGGCGGCAACCTGCCGCCGGCCCTGACATCGGCGCGTAGCATTCGCGATGCGGGGCACACGGTGTCCGTACTGGCAGTGGGCACTGAAGCCGGTGGCCCGATTCCGGCCGAGGACTCGGGCTTTGTGACGGACGGCCGCGGCAACATTGCGCTGCCCAAAGTGCCCATTGCGGGGCTGCGACGGCTCGCCAACGCCGGTGATGGCGCGTTTGCGAGACTCAGTGCCGACGACAGCGATCTGGCTGCTCTGTCCCTGCAGTCCCAGCCCGGCGGCATCTCTCGCGACAGTGATGCGGCGAGCCAATCGATCGAGCGCTGGCTCGACCGGGGTCCCTGGATCACGCTGTTGCTGCTGCCGCTTGTCGCGATTGCGTTTCGCCGAGGCGGCTATGTTGTCGCGGGCTGCCTTGCGCTCATGATGATCGTGCCCATGCCAGCCCAGGCCAGTACCTGGGAATCGCTTTGGAAAAATCGGGACCAGCGGGGTGCCGAGGCACTCGAAGCTGGTAAGGCCTACGAAGCTGCGGAGTTGTTCCAGGATCCTGCCTGGCAGGCCAGCGCGGCCTATCGAGCTGGAGACTTCAGCGAGAGTGCGGCGCGTTTCGAGGGTCTTGAGGGCACGACCGCGCGCTACAACCACGCCACGGCGTTGGCACGGTCGGGAGAGATCGCGGCTGCCATCACCGCTTATGAAAGTCTGCTCACCGACGTGCCCGATCACGAGGATGCACGGCACAATCTCGATCTGCTGCGCGAGCTCCAGGGCAACCAGCAACAGGGCGGCGAGAATGGCGGCCAAGGCGACTCGGGTGAGGGCGATCCCCAGGACGGCGGCCAGCAGCAGGACGGCTCGGGCTCCGCGCAGGGCGGTGACGCCGAGGACGGGCAAACGGGTGATGACCAGCCCACGTCGCGAGACCGTCAAATGAGCAGTGAGGACGAGGAGGCCGAGCGCCAGGCGATTGAGGAGATCCAACGCCAACTTCGTGAAGCGCAGGCCCGTCCCGATGGCGAACCCACGCCGGCGCAGGCGCAGACCGAAGAGGAACGGACGGCCGCCGAGCAACAACAGGCACTCGAACAGTGGTTGCGCCGGATTCCTGACGACCCGGGCGGCCTGTTACGCCGTAAATTCCGTTACCAGTACCAGCGTCGGCAGACCGATCAGGACGGCAACCGGCTCTGGCCCGATGACAGGACCGAGCCATGGTAAAGCGATGGGGGCTGTGCGCGTTGTTGGCGTGGGTGGTATCGGCGACGGTTGGCGCGGACGTAACCACCGTTGTCGACCGCTCCAGTGTGCAGGTCAATGAGTCGTTCTCATTAACGCTGACGGCCGACGGCGGCGAGCAGGGTGAGCCCGACATCTCAGGGCTCGATACAGACTTCGACGTGCTGGGCCGCAGCCAGAACACGAGCATCAGCATCATTAACGGGCAGCGACAGGCCAGCCGCCGCTGGACCTACGTGCTGTTGCCGCGAGAGGTCGGCCAGTTCGAGATCCCGCCGTTGTCTGTGGACGGCGTATCGAGCGACCCGATTCCCGTGCTCGTGCGCGAAGCCACGCAAGCCCCGCCCGGGGAGGCGGACGTGTTCCTCGAAGTCTCGTTGGATCGCGAGCAGTCCTGGGTGCAGGCGCAGGTCGTCTACACCGTGAAACTCTACATCGGTGTCGCGGTGCGCCAGATGAGCTGGGAAGAGCCGCGGGTCGAGGGCGGCGAGATCATTATCGAGCGACTGGCCGATGATCGGCGCTACGAGGCACAAATCGGCGACCGGCTCTATGGCGTCACGGAACGCAACTACGCCTTGTACCCGCAGGCCAGTGGCAGCTTCACGATTGAGCCCGTGCGGTTCCAGGCGAGTATCTGGGAGCGCGGCCGCATTTCGTCACCGCGCGTTTACGCATCGGAACCGCTGACCCTCGCGGTCGAGCCCGTGGTGTTGCCGCCCGCCCAGTTTGCGGGCGCAGACTGGCTGCCCGCTCGCGACATTCGGTTGCGCGCCACGGTGCGGCCCGAAGATGGCATTCTCGAGGCTGGCGAGCCCGCCAATGTGCGGCTCCGCCTCGAGGCCGACGGGCTCATGTCGAGCCAGCTACCCGAGCTCGATTTTCCGGAGCAATCCGGCCTGCGGGTCTATCCCGACCAGCCCGATCTAGAGACGCGGGCGCAGCAAAGCACGATGCGCTCGGCGCGCGAACAGGGCTTCGCCGTCATCGCGTCGCAGGGGGGGCTGTTCGCGTTGCCGTCCGTTGAGGTCCCCTGGTTCAACACAGAGACCGGCGCCTGGACATCAACCACGGTCAGCTTGCCGATCCTGCAGGCTGCAGGGGTCACACCACAGCCGCAGTCGCCCGTGGTGACAGAAGCCCCCGCGCAGACTGAGGCCGAGCCGGCAGCCGTTGCAGCAGCGACCCCGGCACCGCAAAACATCGAACTCCGCGAGCGCCTGTTCCGTCTCAAGACGATCAACTACGGGCTGCTTGCCCTGTGGCTGATCACGCTGTGGCTCGTCTGGCGTGGAAACAATCGCGACCGACGACAACGCCGCCGCCAGCGCCGGGCGCGCAACGACGCGGCCCCGTTCCGCGCCACACAGAAAGCCTTCAAGGCAGTACAGCGCGCCTGCGAAGCGAATCAGCCGCGCGAGGCGGCCAAGGCACTCGTAGCCTGGGCGGGCCACTTCTGGTCCGACGATTCGCCGCGCACGCTGGGCGATATTGCGGCGCGCCTGCCCGACGACGCGGCAGCCGCGGTCGAAGGGCTGAACCGCCATTTGTGGGGCAATGGTGACGACGGGGCCTGGCGCGGTGATGTCCTGAAGCGTGCGCTACGCAGCGTGCACGAGCCAGGTGCCGCGGCAAGGTTGGCGAATCAGCCCGATCTGCCACCGCTGTTCCCTGCCAACTAGGCGTGACCGCTTAGCAGGATTCGGGTGGTGCGTCCCACCGCCCGCGCGCACACTGCGCCCATGGATACTGAAGCCGTAACACACCGCGACTACGACCGCATCGCCGATGCCATCGCGTGGATTGCCGCGCACCGACGGGAGCGCCCGGACGTGGCTGACATGGCCGGTGCAGCCGGCTTGTCGTCCTCTCAGTTCTCGCGGTTGTTTCGGCGTTGGGCGGGCATCTCGCCACAACGCTACCTCGCCCACCTCACGCTGGCCGACGCCCGCGATGCGTTGCGACGAGACGCCACCGTCGAGGCGGCCGCCTGGGAGACGGGATTATCGGGCCCGGGTCGATTGCACGATCTCTTTGTCGCCATCGATGCGGTGACACCCGGTGAATTTCGGCGCGGCGGTGAGGGGCTCACACTCCAGTGGGCGTTTGGACCGACGCCGTTTGGTGACGCCTTGCTTGTGCGCAGCTTGCGCGGCATTGTCGCGTTACGTCTCGGCGATGCGGCGCAGCGCGAGCAACGGCTCGCCGATCTGCGCGGCGAATGGCCCGGTGCGGTCTTCGAACCGATGTCCGATGGCGCGGCTGCTGTTGCCACGGTCTTCGAGCCCAGTCAGTCGCGCATCGATGTGCTGCTGGTGGGCACGCCATTTCAGCACAAAGTCTGGCAGGCGCTCGTGGCCCTTGAGCCCGGCGAAACCGTGAGCTACGCAACGCTTGCGGAACGTATCGGCCAGCCGGGATCGGCGCGCGCCGTGGGTGGTGCGGTGGGCGCCAACAGCGTCGCCATCCTCATTCCCTGCCACCGTGTGCTGCGCGCCGACGGTGGACTCGGCGGCTACCGCTGGGGACCCGAACGCAAACGCGTGGTGCTGGCCTGGGAGCAGTGCCGCGGGCTCGCGGCTGAAGAATCCGGAGTGCTATCCTCGGCAACACCCTGAAGCCCCTGCGCTCGCCACGCGGCAACTCCGCCTGCGATGACCCCGTCTCACTGGCTGCTTATGCTGGCCGTCAATCTTGCGTTCGGCCTCAACCTCGTGGCCTCCAAGTTTGTGCTCAGCGAACTGCCACCGCTCGCCTTCGTGGCGCTGCGGTTCGCAGTCGTGCTCGTCATTCTTGCGCCGTTCCTGCGTTTGCAACGTGGACAGATGCCGACCCTCATCGGCGTCGGCCTGCTCATGGGCACCGTGCACTTCGCGTTCTTGATTTTCGGTTTGCAGCGGGCCGCCGACGTGTCGACCGTGGCCATTTTGGTGCAGCTTGGCGTGCCCCTGTCGACGCTGATGTCGGTGCTGTTCCTGGGTGAGGTGATTCGCTGGCGGCGCACGCTCGGCATCGCCGTCTCTTTTCTTGGCGTGATGATTATTGGCTTCGATCCGCGCGTGTTTGGTTACGGCGAAGCTGTGCTGCTTGTTGTGGGCGCAGCGCTCGCGGGCGCGGCCGGTATGACGCTCATGAAAGCGCGCGTCAAAGTCGATGTGTTTCAGCTGCAGGGCTGGCTCGCCGTGGTGGCCTTCCCGACACTCGCCGTGTTGTCGCTCTTGACAGAAACGGGCCAGGTGGAAGCCGTCATGACGGCGTCGCCGCTCGTGCTGGGCCTGGTTCTGTTTTCGGCCATTGGCGCGAGTCTCATTGGCCACGGCGGGACCTACGAATTGCTGCGCCACTACGAGCTGTCGCTCGTGAGTCCCTTGTTGCTGCTGGCCACCGTGGTCGGCGTCGTTTTCGGTGTCTTGCTCCTGGGTGATGTTGTCACGCCGCGCATGATTGTCGGCGGGCTCGTGACGCTCGGTGGTGCGCTTGTGATCACGCTGCGCAGCGGTAGCCACGGGGTCGCGCCCGCCATCGATTCGCCTGCCGTGCCCGACCCTGAGGCACAGTCATGATGTTTCCCGGCATCACCACGCTGAGCTTTGATCTCGACGATACGCTCTGGCCGATTCGCCCCGTCATTTACGGCGCTGAGGCCGCGATGTCGAATTGGCTCGACATCCACTATCCGCGCGTGGGCGAGCGCTTCGACCGCGAAGCCCGTATGGCGCTGCGCAAACGTGTCGTGGCCGATGCCCACGAGCGCGCGCACGACCTGACCTGGTTGCGGCGGCGCGTACTGGCCGAGATGGCCCGCGAAACGGGCTACCCCGACACACTCGTCGATGGCGCGTTCAATGTGTTCGACGCCGCCCGCAATCGGGTTCGGCTCTACGACGATGCGCGCCCGGTGCTGGCTGCGCTAGCGGGTCGATTTCGGCTCGTGGCGCTCACCAACGGCAATGCGCGTCTGGGCCCGGCGGGTATCGCGCCGTATTTTCGTGCACGAGTCACGGCAACCGACGCGGGCGCTGCCAAACCCGACGCCCGCATGTTCCGCAAGGCCGAGGCCGTGATGGGCGCGCGGCCGCACGAGGTGCTGCACATCGGCGACGACCCGCAGCGTGATGTGAACGCGGCGCGCGATGCGGGTCAGCATGCCGTTTGGGTGAATCGGAACGGCGAGACCTGGTCCGATACCCACGGCGAGCCGCCCGTCGAGGTTCGCAACCTGCACGAGCTTGCGAGGTTACTCCGTGGCTGACGTTGCCGGCCTGCCGCTGATTGTGTTCGTGCCGGGCATGAAGCCCAAGCCGCCCGCTGAACTGCATCTCGACGCCTTGCGGCGCTGTCTGCTCGAAGGCCTGGGTCGCGTTGACCCCGATGTGGCTGCGGACCTGACCGCAAACCCTGATGCCTTCGTGCGCGCGAGCTGGACTTACGGCTTCTACAAGCGCTACCGCGATATCCAGATTGATCTGCCGGGCATCGAGGCCCTGTGCGCCCAGGCGCGTCCGAGCGCTCGTGATGTGGAGGAGGCCACGGCCTGGAAGACGCGGCTGACGCGCTGGCTGTACCTCGCCGGTGACGCGCTGCCGTTTCTCGTCGCAAGCCTCGCCAACGATGATATGCGCGTGACCTTGCGTGACGTGCGCCGGTACATCCAGGACGAGATGGGTATGGGCGAGGCGGCGCGCGCCGACCTGCGTCAGAAGATCGTCGAGGCCTCGGAAGCGGGTCGACCGGTTCTGGTCATTGGCCACAGCCTGGGCTCGGTGATTGGCTGGGACACGCTCTGGGCTTTGTCGCGCCGAGATGGTCACGACGCCGGTTGCAGCCTGCTGATGACGCTGGGCAGCCCGCTGGGCAACCACATCATGCAACGCGGCATGATGGGTCACGACCGCGAGGGCGCGGAACGCTATCCCGACAACATTGGTGACTGGGTCAACGTGGTTGCCATCGGCGAACTCACGGCTCTGGACCGCTGCATGCGCAACGATTTTCGTGAGATGGAGTCGCTCGGGCTTGTGAATTCAATCGAGGACTACGACGTCTTCAACCACTATCGCGAGAACGGCCGCCTCGTCGTACACAGTGAGTACGGCTACCTCGTCAATGCGCTCACCGCGGGCATCATCGCCGACTGGTGGCGCCACCACCGCGAGGGGATGCACCCGACACGCGAGGACGTGTCGGACGGCGATCCGCGTTAGGGGCGCTCAGTCCAGCCGTGGCTGGATGACGACATCAATACGTCGGTTGCGCGCGCGTCCCTGTGACGTTTCATTGTTGGCAATGGGGCGCGTTTCGCCGTAGCCCGTGGCTGTCAGTCGCGTGCTCGGAATCCGCATGGCGTTGAGCATGTACTGCTGAACCGAATCGGCGCGTGCCTGCGACAAGGACTGGTTGGTGGCGTCACTGCCGTAGGAATCCGTGTGGCCCTCGATGATAAGGTCCGATCGCGGGAAGACGTCGATGGCGGATTCCACCTTCTCGAGCAGCGGGTAGTAGCTCGGGTCGATCGTGGCCGCACCGCTCGCGAAGCTCAGACCCACGAGGCGAACGGTGATGTTGTCGCCTTCGCGGAATACGAGCGCCTCGGTGCGCGAGAACATACTCTCGACGGTTTCAAACTGTTCCTTGATGCGCGCCTGGCGTTGCAGTCGCTGCATTAGCGCGGCGCGCTCTGCAGTGGCGCCGCCCAGTTTTTCGTCAAGCAGGCGAATCTCTTCGGACATTTCCGCGACGCGCTGCTCGGACTCGCGCACGTCCTGCTCGAGGCCCTGGTTGGACTCGGTCAGTGTCGTGATGTGACCCGCGAGCTGCGCACCCAGCGCGTCGCCGCCGTTGGCCATATCGGGCACGATGTCGGCTGCCGCGGCAACTTCGGCCAGCGGTTTCTCCCAGGACAGTACGAGTTCCTCGACGCTTAAATCACGATCGCGCACGCGGCGACCTACTTCAGACAGGTAGATGGCGTGGCGTGCTTCGTAGTTGGCTTGCTGCGCGAGGCTGCGCGGCAGATCAGTGTCGTAGCGATTCTCATTGAGCTCACGCTCGGCACGTGCGAGCAGGTCGCGCGACTTCTGCAGCGTGGCGGGGGCGTAACGATCGACGCGTGCGCGCTCTGCATCCGCGAGCAGCTGCCGGGTTTCGCTCAGGTACTTTGTCTTGATCGCGCCCAGCTCGGCGTCGCGGTAGAGGCTCTCGGCTTCGAGGCCGTAGCGTCGGCCGTCTTTGAGGTCGCCGCGTTCCAGCTGGTTGATGGCCCGACCAAACGCCTCTTCGGCGTCCTCCCAGATGGGTTGCGACAGGATAGGCGCTTCCGCGGCACGCGCGTCCTGACGTGTCTTGATGGTGGCCGCCAGGGTGGTCCGAGTGAGTGCAGCCGACTCGGCCGATTCATTAAATCGCGACGTGGCGTCAGACAGTCTCGAACGGATGTACTCGACGTTGCGACCGCGCTCGAGCCCCTGTTCGGCCTGTTGGTAGGCCTTCTGACCACGTTCGAAATTTCGCGGCGCAAGCAGGGCCGCGTTGGCATCGCGGGCCGACTGATAGGCGCGATCGGCCTCGGCAAACAGACTGTCACGCAGGGCTTGGGCACCCGCAGTGCTCGCCAGCGCCAGGCAGAGTGTCAGCGTGGCGATCAGAAAGCCTTTGTATTTCATATGCTTAATCAAGAACAGTGCGCATTGAGCCGCTATTGTTACCGCGAGCGCCCGGCGGCTGCAAGCGGCTACGCCCCGGAATGGGATATTCGCATTCTGTGCGGCAGATCACGTCTACCAGGGCACCTAATGCGTAATGTCAAATCCATGCAGTCGAAGTTCTACACTCAATTTGACGTTACTGACCCGCTGCTGGACCGCTCAGATCGATTCAGCGGCATCGTCGAGCTCACGCATGAGCGCGGCTACAAGGTCTCGGCAGCGCAGCTCACGTGGCTGCTGGCCGAGAACTTCGACATCGAGTACGACCAGCTGGAACTGGTCAATTGGTACCGATTGCATTGAGAGATTTGTGATTTCCCCCTGATTGCCCGGTCCCCCCGCCGGGCTTTTTTTTGCCCCGAAGCAACGCGCAACGCGAATCAGGCTGCGAGCACGAGTTCATAGCTCGTGTACTTTCGTACGTTGAGTACGCCGTCCTCAAAGATCAGGTATTGCCCCTTGATGCCATTCAGTCTTGCGCTGATCTCCGGCGTCTTGTCGAGATTGTGCGACTTGATCTTCTCGGGCCAGACGTCAACGGGGTAGCTTAAGTGCGTGTCCGGAGCCTCAACGCGCTCAAACACGGCATCGTCGAACCGGCCTACAAACTGTGACGACACCGCATCGAGCGTCTCTTGGGTCGCCTCGAGCAGTTGCTCGGCGTGGCCGGCCAGATCGATGGGCTCAGCATCGCCGCGCAACATTTTGCGCCAGTCTGTGCGGTCACTGACGTGCTGACTCATGGCGTGCTCTATGAGTCCCGCCACGTGGCGGGACCGCGTTCGCAACACGGGCAGTGCCTGGGTAGCGCCTTGATCGATCCAGCGTGTGGGCAGTTGATCCTGACGCGTGATGCCGACCTTGAGGCCTGACGAGTTGGCCAGGTAGACAAAGTGATCCTGGTAGCAGTGTGTCTGCCCCCAGTCGGGCTCTCGGCAAGTACCTGCGTCGAAGTGGCAGGTGTGCGGGCGAACAATGCACATATCGCATGCCGCGAGCCGCTGGCTGCAGGGGTAGCAGTAACCCTGGCTGTAGCTCTTTTTGGTCTTGCGCCCGCAATTGCTGCAGTGGATGTTGCCCGTGAAGGTCAGCGTCACGGTCTCGCCAATGAGCGGATTCATGTCGAGCCGCGCGTCGTCAAGTCGCATGGTGTAGTGGACGGGATCCTCATGGCTCACTGCCATCTTGGTCGCGTGGCCCTGTATTTCGGTCATGCTGCCCCCATGTCTCAGGCTTGTGGCGCTATCCCGGCTGCGCGCCGGCATGAGACAATACCCGATCGGGGCTCAAACCGCAGGAACCCGCATGGCCGACCAAACCACCCAAAAATCGAAGCCATCCGCCCCCGGGGGCGCGGCAGCCCGCGACACCCGTCCGGGCTCGACGCTGCGCGGCATCCCAGTCGTTACGAGCGGCCAGAAATACGCCCACGAGGCCGGCTTCAAGGCGATCAAGGACGGCGTCAAGCAACGCGGTGACCGAGGCGCTGCCCCGCGCGGCGATAAGCCCAAGTGGCTGCGCGCCAAGATGCCTGCGGGCGCCAAGTTCTCAGCCGTCAAGAAAACGGTCCGCGAAGGCCGCCTGAGCACCGTCTGCGAAGAGTCAAAGTGCCCGAACATCGGTGAGTGCTGGAACGCCGGCACGGCCACGATCATGGTCATGGGCAGCGTTTGCACGCGCGCCTGCCAGTTCTGCTCCGTCGACACGGGCAACCCCAAAGGATGGCTGGATCACGAAGAACCTGAGAACACGGCAATCGCTGTTGAGTCCATGGGGCTCAAGTACATCGTGCTGACGTCGGTCGACCGTGACGACCTGCCCGATGGCGGCGCGGGGCATTACGCGGCCTGCGTTCGCGCGATCAAACGGCGCACGCCCGAAACGGCGGTCGAGGCACTGACCCCGGACTTCAGCGGCAACACGCAGGATGTGGCCACGGTGCTCGATTCGGGGCTGGAGGTCTTTGCGCAAAACGTCGAGACCGTTGAGCGCCTCACGCACCCCGTGCGCGACCCGCGCGCGGGGTACCGGCAGACGCTGGACGTCCTCAAATTCGCGAAACAGCACCGGCCTGATGTGCTGACCAAGACGAGCCTCATGCTGGGCCTCGGCGAGACGGACGAGGAAATCCTGAAGACACTCGACGACCTGGCCGAGATTGGCTGCGACATCGTGACTTTCGGTCAGTACCTTCGACCGACGGTGAACCATCTGCCCGTGGAACGCTACGTCACGCCCGACGAGTTTCTGGCTTACCGGGAGGCGGGCCTGCAGCGTGGTTTCCTCGAGGTGGTGTCTGGTCCGCTCGTGCGATCGAGCTACCGCGCCGAGCGAGTGCTTGAGAAAAACAACGTCGGTTTCGATACGGCGGCAACGTCCTGAAGGCATAGCGCGACACGATGAGCACCTTTCTGACCGACTACGGCCTGTTTCTTGCCAAGACGCTGACCTTCCTCGTCGCCATCTTCGTCGTGTTCGCCATGGCGGCGGCATTCTCAAAACGCCAGAGTCAGTCGGAAACGCTGCGCGTGGAGAAACTCAACGACAAATACAAAAACCTGTCGCGATCGCTGCGCAGGGCCATCACGAGCGGCGACGCCCTCAAGGCGCTTAAGAAAAAACAAAAGGCCGACCGCAAGGCGGAAAAGCAGGACGACACCTCGCGGCCCAAGACCTTTCTGCTTGAGTTCAAGGGCGACATTCGCGCGCAGGGCGTGGCTTCGCTGCGCGAAGAAGTTACCACCATCCTCGCCGTCGCGGGCGAGGGCGATGAGCTGCTGCTGCGGCTCGAGAATCCGGGCGGCATGGTGCACGAACACGGTCTTGCGTGCGCACAGCTTGCACGTGTGCGTGACGCGGGGCTCAAGCTCACCGTGGCCGTGGATAAGGTGGCGGCCAGCGGCGGCTACCTGATGGCCTGCGTGGCAGACCGGATCCTGGCAGCGCCGTTCGCCATCGTGGGCTCCATCGGCGTGATCGCGCAGTTGCCCAACTTCAACCGCCTGCTTGAGGAAAAGGGCGTTGATTTCGAGCAGGTCACGGCGGGCAAATACAAGCGTACGGTCACGATGTTCGGCAAGAACACCGACGAGGACCGCGCCAAGCTCAAGGAAGAACTCGAGGACGTTCACCGGCTGTTCAAGGCCGTCGTGTCGCGGTACCGCCCCGACATGGATCTCGAGCACGTCGCCACGGGCGAGCACTGGCTGGGAACGCAGGCGCTGGAATTGGGTCTCATAGATGAGATCACCACGAGCGACGCCTGGCTTTCAGGCGCGTTAGACGGCCGTGATATTTTCTCGGTTAAATACGAGATCAAGCGCCCGCTGCAGCAGCGGCTCTCGGGTGCGGTCGACAGCGCGATGTCGCGGCTGGTCGACAGCCTGCGCGGCGGCATGTCCATGCTGCGGCGCGGGTCCTGACAACGGAGCTCACGCTATGACTACACGCGCGTTTCGCAGAAACACATCGACAGCCCTGGCCGTGGCCGCTCTGGCCCTGTTTTCGGGTTGCGCGTCGATGGTGTCCGATGCCGATCTCAATGCGCAGGGCCGCGCCACCTTTGAGAAGATGCGCGCCGAAGTGCCGCTCGTTCGCGACCGTCCAACTATCGAGTTTGTCTCGTGCGTGGCGGACGCCATTGTGATGCAACTGGATGGCGAGGCGGCACGGTACGAGTGGGAACTTGCTATTTTCGATCAACAGCCCGTCAACGCCTTCGTATTGCCGGGCGGAAAGATCAGCGTCTACCGGGGGTTGCTCGCAGTAACCAAGAATGATGCTCAGCTTGCGGCCGTGATGGGTCATGAGGTGGCGCACGTCACGCAGCGTCACCCCGCAGAGCGTATGGCACGCACCAGGGCCACTCAGGTCGGCGTTGGCGTTTTGTCGGGCGTCGTCGGGGGTACACCTATCGCAGCCCGCAGCGCATCGACAGCCCTGCAGATTGGCGCGCAGCTCGGTCTGCTGCTGCCGTTCAACCGCGGCCAGGAGAACGAGGCCGACCGCGTGGGCCTCATGTACATGGCCAAGGCGGGTTTCGACCCGCGCGAGAGCATCAAGCTTTGGCAGAACATGCAGAACAGCAAGGGCAACGAGCCGCCCGAGTTCATGTCGACGCACCCGTCGAGTGACACACGTATCGACCGACTCGTCGACCTCCTGCCGGCGGCGCTGCTCGAGTACAACAAGGCGCAGTCTGCCGGGTTGCGGCCCAACTGCCCGCGGCCCTCGTACCTTGATCCGCCCAAGAAGCCTGCCGGCAAGACCTAGCGCGTGCCCGCGCTGATTACGGCCAGCCGGCGCGGGTTGGAATGCGCTGCGGGCGGCTTTTGCATCGATCCGATGCGGCCATCAGAGCTGGCGCTCATCACGCACGCCCACGCGGATCACGCGCGGCGGGGTGCCGCGCGCTACATCGCAGCTCGCGACAGCGTCCCCATTCTGCGCCAACGCCTCGGCGAGGATCAGCACATCGATGCCGTTGACTACGGCGAGCCGATTCAGCTGGGCGATACCACCGTCAGTTTCCACTCGGCCGGACACGTCCTGGGCTCGGCGCAGATCCGCGTTGAACGCAACGGCGAGGTGTGGGTCGCAAGCGGCGACTTCAAACGCGACGATGACCCGACCTGCGCGCCATTCGAGATCGTACCCTGCGACGTGTTCATCACCGAAGCGACGTTTGCGTTGCCGGTTTACCGATGGCCGCCCGCCAGCGAGGTGGCACGCGAGATTTTCGACTGGTGGCAGGCCAACCGGCGTTCGGGCCGGCCCAGCGTGTTGTTCAGTTACGCGTTCGGCAAGGCACAACGCGTGTTGGCTGAGTTGGCACCGCTGACGAATCAACCCGCCTACGTGCACGGTGCCGTGCAGACGATCACCGAGCTCTACCGCGCCGCGGGTGTAGCGATGCTTGAAACGATTCCCGTCGACGGCCGCGAGCGCCGTGACTACGCCGGCGAGCTCGTCATCGCGCCGCCGGGTGCGGCGGGTTCCCGCTGGATGCGCCGGTTCAAAGGCGCGCAGACGGGGTTTTGCTCGGGCTGGATGCGCGTGCGCGGCAACCGGCGCCGCCGCGGTTACGACCGCGGTTTCGTATTGTCGGATCACGCGGACTGGCCGTCTTTGCTTGCCACGATCGAAGACGTCGGTGCGTCGCGCGTCCTGACGACACACGGCCACAGCGACACGCTCGTGCGGCTGCTGCGCGAACGCGGTGTGGACGCCGCGGAGCTCGACATCGGCCCGCTCGAAGGCGACGAGGACGTAGCCGATGCAGCGGTTCACTGAGCTTTACCGCACGCTCGACCAGACCACCTCGACCAACGCCAAGGTGGCCGCGATGGTGGAATACTTCGAGGCCGCGCCCGGCGCCGACCAGGCCTGGGCCGTGTACTTTCTTTCGGGACGCCGCCTGCGCCGTCTTGTAGGCGCGAGCCTGCTGCGCCAGTGGCTCGCCGAGAGCTCCGAGCTGCCCGAGTGGCTCGTGGAGCAGACTTATGCCAGCGTGGGTGATCTTGCGGAGACCATTGCGCTCTTACTCGCGGACCGCGTGGTGCCGGACCCTTTCGCATCGCGCGGGCTTGCGGATTTCGTGGAGGGCGACCTGCTCACACTGCGTGCGCTCGAGGACGACGACGCGCGCCGCGCACGGGTGACGGGCTGGTGGCAGACGCTGCCCTACGACGCGTGCTATCTCGTCAACAAATTGATGACGGGCGCGCTGCGCGTCGGCGTGTCGCAGACGCTCGTGGCGAGCGCACTCGCCGAAGTGTCGGGCCTGCCGCGGCCCGTCATTTTGCACCGGCTCATGGGGGAGTGGACGCCCGATGCGGCATTCGCCGCGTCGCTGCTGGCCGAGGACGACGGTGCGGCCGTGTTGTCGCGGCCCTACCCTTACTGCCTGGCCAGCCCGATCGAGAAACAGCCTGGCGAGTTGTCCATTGACGAGGTCGCCGAGCAGTTGGGTGATGTGGCCGGATGGCAGGCCGAGTGGAAATGGGATGGTATTCGGGGCCAGCTCATTCGTCGCCAGGGTCAAACCTTTCTCTGGTCACGCGGTGAGGAACTCATCACGGGCCAGTTTCCGGAGATCGCTGCCGCGGCCGAGGCGTTACCCGATGGCACTGTGCTCGACGGTGAGGTGTTGGCCTGGCAAGACGGTGCGCCCATGCCGTTCTCGGCGCTGCAAAGGCGCATCGGCCGCAAAAAGCCCGGGGCGAAGACACTCGCCGACTATCCGGTCATTTTGCGCTGCTACGACCTGCTCGAGGTTGGCGGTGTCGACGTGCGTGAACAGCCGCTGGCGGTGCGCCGGACACAGCTCGAGTCCCTGGCGGCCGCGTTCCCCGAACGGTTACACCTATCCGAGGTACTTCAGGCGCCCAGCTGGTCGGCGCTCGCCGAGCAGCGCCAGGCGTCACGCGAGCGGGCCGTTGAAGGACTGATGCTCAAGCACCGGGAAAGTCACTACGGTACGGGCAGACAGCGCGGGCTCTGGTGGAAGTGGAAGATCGAGCCGCACACGGTCGACGCCGTGATGCTCTACGCCCAGCCTGGCCACGGGCGCCGGGCCAACCTCTATACCGACTACACCTTCGCCGTTTGGGACGGCGATTTGCTCGTGCCCATCGCCAAGGCGTACTCGGGGCTCGACAACAAGGAAATCGACGAGCTCGATCGCTGGATCCGACGCAATACGCGCGAGCGATTCGGGCCCGTGCGTTCGGTTGAGCCCGTGCAGGTGTTCGAGCTCGCATTCGAAGCCATCGCGCGCTCGACGCGGCACAAGTCCGGTATCGCCGTGCGTTTTCCGCGCATCCGGCGATGGCGAAAGGAGCTGGCACCTGCAGCGGCCGACACGCTCGCCAGTCTCGAGGCACTGCTGCCATGAGCCTTGCGCAGAGCCGCGTGGAAGACTGGTTTGCGTCTCAGGGCTGGGAGGTCTTCGACTTCCAGCGCGAATCCTGGGGCGCGTTTTCCGACGGCCGCTCTGGGCTTATCCATTCGCCGACGGGCAGCGGCAAGACACTGGCCGCCTGGCTCGGTCCGCTCATGGCCAGTGGCCATACAGAAGGCGGGCTGCGCGTGCTCTGGATCACGCCTCTGCGGGCACTGGCGAACGACACGACGCGTAGCCTCAGTGAGGCGGCAGCCGCGCTCGGCAGTCCCTGGCGCGTGGAAATGCGCACGGGTGATACCTCGCAGACGCAGAAGCAACGTCAACGCACAAAGCCGCCCGAGGCACTGGTCACGACGCCCGAGAGCCTCTCGGTGCTGCTGAGCTACGCCGAAGGCGGCAAGCTGTTCCGCCACCTCGAGGCCGTCGTCGTCGACGAGTGGCACGAGCTCATGGGCAACAAGCGCGGCGTGCAGCTTGAGCTCTGCCTGGCGCGGCTGACCGCTTTGCGTCCGGGTCTGCCCGTGTGGGGTCTGTCGGCCACGCTGGCCAATCTCGACGAGGCGCGCGACGTGTTGTGCTGGGGACGAGGCGCGCCTGCGCTCGTGCAGGGCGCGATGCCAAAGAAGACCACCATCAAGGCGCTGTACCCGGACACGCTTGAGCGCTTCCCCTGGGCGGGCCGGCTCGGTATCGGTCTCGTCGACGCCGTTGTCGCGCAGCTCGAGCGCGCCAACACAACGCTCGTCTTTACGAACACACGTTCGCAGGCCGAGCTTTGGTTCGAAGCGTTGATGAAGGCACGTCCGGACTGGGTTGGTACGCTGGCGCTGCACCATGGCAGCATCGACCGCAAGCTGCGTCAGCGCATCGAGCAGGGTATTGCGGACGGGCAATTGCGCGCGGTGGTGTGCACGTCATCGCTCGACCTCGGTGTCGACTTCGCCCCGGTCGACCAGGTGCTGCAAGTGGGCAGCCCCAAGGGCGTGGCGCGGCTCATGCAGCGCGCCGGGCGAAGCGGCCACCAGCCCGGTGCCGTGTCCGCGGTGTGCTGCGTGCCGACCTACGCGCTAGAGCTAGTTGAGATCGTCGCCGCCCGCGACGCCTGGCGCCAGCGCGACATTGAGGCGCGGCTGCCGTTGCGTCGCTCGCTCGACGTGCTCGTGCAACATCTGGTGACCATTGCGCTGGGCGGTGGCTTCGAACCCGACGCGATGCTTGAGGAGGTACGCCAGACGCACGCCTTCGCCGAGATCACGGAGACGGAATGGGGCTGGTGCCTCGACTTCATCACGCGCGGCGGTCAGGCCTTGTCGGGTTACCCGCAGTTTCGCCGCGTTGAGTCCGTCGATGGCGTGATGCGCATGACCGACCGCCGGCTCTCGCGCCAGCACCGCATGAGCATCGGCACGATCTCGAGCGACACGGCCATGCGCGTGAAATGGCTCTCAGGCGGCTCGCTGGGCACGATCGAAGAGGGCTTTGTCTCGCGGCTCGACAAGGGCGACCGGTTTCTGTTTGCCGGGCGCCTCGTCGAGCTTGTGCAGGTGCGCGACATGACGGCTTACGTGCGCCGCGCCAAAGGCAGTCGCAAGACCGTGCCGCGCTGGCAGGGTGGGCGCATGCCGTTATCGACGGCTTTGGCCGACAGCATGCTGGGCGTGCTCGCGCGCTTTGCTGCGGGCCAGCGGGACGACCGGGAGCTCAGCATCGTGGCGCCCCTGCTCGAGCATCAGGCGGCCGTGTCGCGGCTGCCGGCGCCCGGGCTGCTGCTCGTGGAACGCTGCAAGACGCGCGAGGGCGTGAGCCTGTTTTTCTACCCGTTCGCGGGGCGGCTTGTGCACGAGGGCATGGCGACACTCGTGGCCTGGCGCATTAGCCGCGAGCGTCCGATTACCTTCACGCTGTCCGTTAACGACTACGGTTTCGAGCTGCTCACGCAGCAAGACCTCGAGATCGACGCCGAGTCGGTGCAGCGCTGGCTCGCGACCGACGACCTCGTCGACCACCTGTACGCGAGCGCAAATCTAAGCGAAGCCGCGAAACGTCAGTTCCGCGACATCGCGCGTATCGCGGGGCTCGTCTTCCAGGGGTATCCAGGCAGCGGTAAGTCGACGCGTCAAATTCAGGCGTCGAGCGGTCTCATCTTCGATGTGCTCGAGCGCTACGATGACGCGAACCTGTTGCTCGACCAGGCGCGTCGGGAAGTGCTGGAGGCGCAGCTCGAATCCCAACGTATGCGGGCCGCACTCGAGCGACTCGCCGACTGCGAGGTCGCGATTGTGGACACCAAAGCGCTGTCGCCGTTCGCATTTCCGCTTTGGGCGGAGCGGCTGCAGAGCCAGATCATGTCTTCGGAAACCTGGCGCGCGCGCGTCGAGCGCATGGCCGAGCGCCTCAATGCCGGTGCCGAACGCGGGCGGCGTGCCTCGTGAGCACGGGTGCCGTAGACGTTGACGTGGCAGGTGAAACGCTCGCTTTGTTGCCCGAGCGCGCCGCATTCTGGTCCGCGAGGCGCACGCTCATTGTCGCCGACTGGCACCTGGGCAAGGCTGCGGTCTTCGGCAGTCGCGGCCTGGCCATTCCAGACGGCGACACGGCGCGTGACTTTGACACGCTGCGCGGGCTTCTGGGTGCCTACGCGCCTGAGCGTTTGCTCGTGCTGGGCGATCTGATGCACGCGCCGCCGCGGCCCGGTGACGAGTGGCCGCAGCAGCTCGCCGATTGGCTGCAAGCGTTCCCCGATCTCGACTTTGTGGTGGTCGCGGGTAACCACGATCGGGTACCCGCCAATGCGCTGCCCGCCGGGCTCGGCGCGCGCATCGATTGGCATGACGACCACTTCGACGAAGGCCCGTTCCGCTTCGCGCACGAACCCGAAGCCGCTGCGGGGCGCTACGTGCTGGCAGGCCACCTGCACCCGACGCGCCGGCTCGTCATGGGCGCAGACCGGATGCGTGCGCCCGCATTCTGGTTTCGCGATGACTGTGCGGTGCTGCCGGCCTACGGTGGCTTCACGGGGGGTATGAACATTCAGCCCGGGCGCGGCGACCGCGTCTTCGTGACGGGTCCGGGCGCAGTCGTGGAGGTGACGGGGGCATGAGCTTCAAAGACCATTTCTCGGGACACGCAGTGGACTACGCCAGGTTCCGGCCGCTGTACCCGCCGTCGCTGTTTGCATGGCTCGCCGGCCAGGCGCCCGCGCGCACACTTGCTGTCGATTGCGGGACGGGCAATGGCCAGGCCGCCAATGCGCTGGCCGCGCACTTTGAGCGGGTTGTCGCGACAGACGCCAGCGTGCCACAGGTGGCGCAGGCGCAGGGCCCTGACAACGTCAGCTACCGGGTCGCGCCGGCCGAGGCCGAGGTCGTCGCCGCGGGCACGGCGGACCTTGTGACCGTGGCGCAGGCGCTGCACTGGTTCGATGTCGAGGCGTTCTATTCGACGGCGGCGCGCGCGCTGGCGCCCGGCGGTCTCCTGGCCGTCTGGACCTACGAACTCATGACCGTGAGCGCTGCCGTCGACGCGGCCGTGCTCAGTTTCTACCGCGGTGCCATCGATGGCTACTGGCCGCCCGAGCGCGACCACGTCGAAAACGGCTACCGCGACATTGTGCCTGACTGGCCCCGTGTCGCCGCGCCGCGCTTCGAAGTGCGCGCCAACTGGCGTGCCGATGACGCGCTGGGCTATCTCGCGAGCTGGTCAGCAGTGCGACGCTGCCGGCGCGCCACAGGCCAAGACCCCGTGGGCGCGTTTGCAAACACGCTGCGCACCGCTTGGGGTCCGCAGCGCCGCAGTGTGCGCTGGCCGCTGGTCCTGCACAGCTTCCGCAGGCCCTCAACCCCCTGATTTTGCTAGACTCGACCCATGGCACGAGTTCCAAGAATCCAGGGTCGAACGGTGTTTGGCGAGACCGAATGGCAGGCGCTGTCCGCACGACAGCCCTGGCGCGGCGTGCTGCTCGTGGCGCACGCCTGGGTCGTGATCGGCCTGGCAGCGGCGCTCGCGATTGCCCTACCCAACGTGCTCACGATCACGCTGGCGGTACTCGTCATCGGGTCACGGCAGCTCGGGCTCGCGATTCTCATGCACGACGCGGCGCATGGCATGCTCGCCACCCGTACGCGGTGGAACGACCTGCTGGGGCAGTGGTTCTGCGCCGTGCCGACGGGCATCGATCTTGCGGAATACCGTCAGTACCACTTGCGCCACCACGCCTACGCGCAACAGGAAGAAGACCCGGATCTCGTGCTGTCGGCGCCGTTTCCCGTCACACGCGCGAGTCTTGCGCGCAAGGTGCTGCGTGATCTCACGGGGCTGACCTTCCTGAAACTGCGTGTACTCCCGTTTGCGCTGGCGCTGTTCGGTCGCTATCGGCTGCGCCGTTCGGACTACCTGCTCTTGGCGTTCAACGTTGCCTTGGCGCTCGTCGCCTGGTCGGTTGGACTGCTGTGGGCCTATGTGCTGCTTTGGTTGCTGCCCGCGGCGACCTGGAACATGCTCGTGACGCGGATTCGCAACATCGCCGAGCACGCCTGCATGACCAACGAGCCGGATCCCTGGCGCGTGGCTCGCACGACTCGGGCGAATGGACTCGCACGCGCACTCATTGCGCCTTACTACGTGAACTATCACGCGGAACACCACTTGTTCATGTCTGTGCCGTGCTACCGCTTGCCGGCCATCCACCGCGCGCTGGTGGCGTCGGGTGACGCCGCGTCGAATGCACTGCCAGTCACGGCTGGCTACGCGGCGGTGCTGCAGGAAGCCGGGAGCGCCTGATGCGCGCAGTACGCGTATTGGGTCGTGTGGCATCGGCTGGAGTGTTGCTCCTGGCCTCGGGGTGCAGCCTGCTGCAGCCGGGCTTCGGGCCAGGCAGCTCGGGCGCCGAGGCGCCCGAGGTATCCATCGCGTTCGATGGGGCGCCGCAGACCGCGCATGTCTTCGAGATCACCGACCCTGAGCAAAGTGTCTACGGCGAGGTTCAGGTCATCGAGGCACGCGACGCCGACACCTTTTCAGACATCGCGCGCAGCTACGGGTTGGGCTACGACGAGCTCGTGCATGCCAATCCTGAAGTCGATCCCTGGTTGCCGGGCGAGGGCACGCGCGTTGTGCTGCCGACGCGGTTTGTGCTGCCCGACGCCCCGCGCGAGGGCATCGTGCTCAACATTGCCGCGAAACGCCTGTTTGCATTTCAGCCGGCGACCGAAGACGAGACCGCTACCGTCACGAGTTACCCCGTCGGCATTGGTCGTGTGGGTTGGGCCACACCCACGGGTTCGAGCGAAGTGATCGCGAAGGCGACGGACCCGGCCTGGTACGTGCCCGCATCTGTGCGCGCCGAACACAAGGCGATGGGTGATCCGTTGCCCGCAATCGTGCCGCCCGGGCCCGACAATCCGCTGGGCCGACACGTTCTCAAACTCGACATGCCGGGCTACCTGCTGCACGGTACCAACCAACCCTACGGCGTGGGCATGCGCGTGAGCCACGGTTGCGTGCGGCTTTACCCCGAGGACATCGAGGTGCTTTATGGCGTCACGGGGCTCGGCACGCGCGTCACGATCGTCAACGAGCCCGTTTCAGTGGGCGCGCGCGACGGCGTGACCTATGTGGTGGTGCACCCGCAGCTCGAGGACGATGAACGCGCCTGGCAAGACCTGGCCGCAGAAGGGCTGGCCGCCTTTGAGCAGCCCGACGCTGAGCTGACGGCGCTTGTGGCTGACGGCGTCGCTCGCGCCGTCTCCGTCGATGATCCGCTGCAGCTGCGCTACGTCAGCAACGTCGCGGCGCCGCCCGCGGACGCGCCCGATCGTGAAACCGTGGCCAAGTTACTCGATGAGCTCATGCAGGAAGCTGAAGACGAGGTCGGCACGGAGCCTGAGGTCAGCAACTGATGTCGCGCAGCGATGAGTGGCTGCGGGTGGTGTACGGCGAGGCGGCGCGCAAGATCGAGGAACGCGACAAGGCGCGCGAACAGGCTCAGCGGCAGAGCGACAAAAAGTCGGCGTACCCGGATTCCAACGCGCCCACGGAACCGGGCGCCGCGCGACCGTTATAGGTGTGCCAGAACAGCCAGTCGCCGTGGCTGGGGTGCTCTGACAGATCATCGAGCAGACAGGCCATCGCCTTGCCCGTGTAGGTGGTCTCGAGCGGCAGCCCCCAACGACGCTTCGACTCGGCAACGGCGCGCTGCGAGGCCGGCGTGACATCGGCGTAGTCCTCGCCCAGGTAGTCCTTTCTGATTGTGACCCGCTGCCAGGGCGAATCCAGCGTACCCACCCGCGCGTCGTGCCGCTGTAGCAGTTGGGCAAGCTTGGTCGTGAGCTTCTTCATGCCAGCCGCATTGACCTGTGACGGCGCTGTGACGCGCACAGCGTGCACTTCCGTGGGCCAGTCCAGCAAAGCGAGCCCGACAGCAAGCCCCGCGGCGGTGCCCATCGTGCCGGCCGCCACATAAATGCGCTCGGGCGGCTGCGGTCGTTTCCACTGCGTGGCCAGTTCAAGCGCGGCGTTGACATAGCCGACGCTGCCACGCGGAGACGTGCCGCCCAGCGGTACGACCGTCAGTCCCGACTCGGAATCGTCGCGCAGCTGGCGCATGAGGTCCACGCGTGCGCGACGCGCGGCAGGCGAGCGCAACAGGCGGCTGTCGATCTGCTGATGGCGTTCCAGCGTGCCGCGCACGTAGTCGGTCATGCGTTGCGGCAGCATCATGCCTGTCGTGCGCACACCCAGGGCGCCCCCGTGAATGGCCGTCGCCAGCACGTGGTTGGAACCGACACCACCGAAGGTGACAACGTCGGCGCTACCGCGCTGGCGCGCATCACCAAGCAGGTATTCGAGCTTGCGAATCTTGTTCCCGCCGTAGACGGGATGGGTGCGATCATCGCGTTTGACCCACAAACCGCGACGCCGATCACCGAGTCTTTGCAGCGGTGTCGGGTAGTCTCCCAGGGGCAGGCGCGGCAGATACCGCGTGAGCGCCGGGAAGCGTTCCGCGAGATAGCTGTAGCCTGCGGGTTGGTTGAACGTCATGTGCGGTCATAGAATACCCGAAGCCCGTTCACGCGTGTCGTGATCGCGGCGCTTCCCGGTGGCACGGAGCAGATTTGGCGCAGCACGATATCAACGGCATGACGATCGTCGAAGCGCCTGCCGCCGACGACCGCATCGCTGTCGACGCAAGGCCCGTGGCTGCGTTCCTCGGTCGCGCTGCGGCGGGCCCCGTCGATACCGCGGTCATGATCGGAAGCCTGGCGCATTTTGATCGCGTCTTCGGTGGCGACTGGCCGACCAGTGCGCTGGGCCTGACGCTTGCGCAGTACTTCCAGCACGGGGGGCGCGACGCGGCCGTTGTACGGATCGCCAACAACGCTAAAGGTGGCCGCGTCGAGTTGCCGACGGAACGTGCGCCGCTCGTCCTCGTTGCGCGAAACCCGGGTTCACGCGAACGACTGCGGGCGTCCGTCGACTACGACGGCATCGAAGACGATGAAGCCTTCAACCTCACCGTGCAGCGTCTCGATGTTGTGACGGGACAGATTGCCGACCAGGAATTTCATACGGCCTTGTCGGCGCAGGTCGAAGCGCGCCGGTTTATCGGGCGCGCGCTCGAGTCGTCCGCGCTCGTTCGGCTCGACCCGACGGCTGCAGACATCGCCCGGCCGCTGGCCATGCGCACGACGATCACGAATGCCACCATCGGCTACGTCGAAATGGCGGCGCACGGCGATGATGGCACGTCGCTGACCGACTACGATCTCATCGGGTCCGACCGCCTGGGCACGGGCCTGTTTGCGTTCGATGCCATACCCGAGCTTGACCTGCTCTACGCCTGCGGCGACGCCGGTTTGTCGCAGGCGGGCCCCGCGTTCCATTTCGCAGCCGAACGCTATTGCCAGTCGCGCAATGCGCTGCTCATCGTCGATCCGCCCGCCGGTGGCATGCACCCGCTGGGCCGACAGGGCGAAGGCGCGGAGACCTGGCGCCACGGACATAACGCACTGACTTACTATCCGGCGCTGCGCAACCGCGAGGGTGAGACGCCCGAACCGTTGCCTGCAGCAGGGGCACTGGCCGGGTTGCTCGCGCGCCAGGACCGGCGCTGCCATGTCTGGGCCGCGCTGGCTGACGACCTCAGGCAAAATTCCGCGGCGTTGCACCGGGACTGGCTGCCCTGGTCACCGCTTGAGACCGACGATGCGCTCCGTCTTCTGCGTGCGGGTATCAACCCTTTACTAACAGGGACGCAGCGACGCATGTTGTTCCCGGGGCTCGTGACCTGCGCCAACGCCAGTGATCGCGAGCGTGGCGCGCTGGCGCGACAGCGACTCAATCACTTCATTCTGCGACGTATAGAGCTGGGAACCCGGTGGGCTGTGTTTGCGCCAAGGGGTGAAGCGACGTGGCAACGTGTGCAGGGGCAGGTGGCTGAGTTTCTGGAGACGCTCGCGAGACGCGGCGCGTTCGAGACAGAAACCGGCTGGTCCGTTCGCTGCGATGCGGCTACGAATGCCGATACCGATGCTGACGATGGCGCCGAGGAGGGTGTGCGCCTCCTGATCGCCTTCATGCCGCGCGGCGCTCACGAGCCGCACATGTATTCCATCGTGCAGCACCGCGACGGCACCTCGGCGTGTCGCGCTGCGTTTGAGTACCCCGCCCCCTGATCCCACCAACTTGCGCATCCGACTCGCGGGGCAAGGCGAATCATCTGCTGAACCCGCCTTACGGATTGCGTCATGAACAACAACAAAAGCGCTTATCGTCGCGACGACGTTTCGCCCGCCATGCTGGTGGCCGGCGCGGTCTACGCCATGTCGCTGCTGTCCGCCGTCTGCGCGCTGGCCGGCTGAGCGCCGCCGTAGCCGCCACCGCCCGGCGTCTCGATTCGAATCGTGTCGCCCGCGGCCAGCGCTACGCTCGCAACGCCTGACAGCGGCACTGTTGCGCCTGAGCTGCGCACAACACAGTTACGGCCGCACAACCCTGGATCACCGCCTGCCAGCCCCACCGGCGCGCGCGCTCGGAATCCTGACAAGATCGACACGGTGACGGGCTCGGTCATGAGCAACTCGCGCACCACGCCATCGCCGCCGCGGTAGGTGCCGCCACCACCGGATCCCCGCCGAATATGAAACGTGACGACACGTACGGGCAGACGTGCCTCGAGCACCTCGGTATCCGTCAGGCGGCTATTGGTCATGTGGCTTTGCACAGCGTCGGCGCCGTCAAAGGCGGCGCCCGCACCCGTGCCGCCCGCGATTGTCTCGTAGTACTGCACCGCGTCATTACCGAACGTCAGATTGTTCATCGTGCCTTGTGCGTGGGCCATCACACCAAGTGCGGCGTAGAGCGCATTGGTCACGCATTGCGAGGTTTCGACGTTGCCCGCGACCACCGCTGCGGGCGCGGCGGGGTTAAGAAAGCTGCCCTCGGGAACCGTTAAGGTCACGGGCGCGAGGCAGCCGTCATTGAGCGGGATGTCATGGTCGACGAGCGTGCGCAACACGTAGAGTACGGCTGCGCGCGTGACGGCCAGTGGTGCATTGAAGTTGCCGGCATGCTGCGCTGAGCTGCCCGTGAAGTCGACGTGGGCGTGATCACCATCGACCGTGACGCGCACCCGAATGACAAGGCCGTTGTCGAGCTCAATCGCTGCGCGCCCGCCCTTGCGCCCACGCAGCGCGCGGCGAACGCAGCCGGCCGCGTTGTCGTGAACGGCGGCCATAAACTCGGCCACGCGTGCTGCGCCAAACTGGCTACGCATCGTCTCGACCTGGCGCACGCCCTCGCTGAGTGCGGCGACCTGCGCGCGCAAATCGGCGAGATTGCGCGCCACGTTGCGTGCAGGGTGTTTGAGCTCTGTGAGTACGCGTGTCAGCGTCTCGGTGTCGAAGCGACCGCCCTGTACGATCCGAAGGTTGTCGATGAGCACGCCTTCTTCGTCGATGTGCCGACTGTCGGCGGGCATGGAGCCCGGCGCGATGCCGCCCACGTCGGCGTGGTGGGCGCGTGTGGCGAGGTAGCAGAACGTAGCCCCCGCACTGTCGGGCACGGCCTGGACGAGCGTGATGTCTGGCAGGTGGGTACCACCGGCGTAGGGGCTGTTCAGTGCGATGACATCGCCGGGCGCAAGCGCGTCCGCGCGCGCGTCGATCACATGCCGCACGCTGGCGCCCATCGAGCCCAGGTGCACGGGCATGTGCGGTGCGTTGGCGATGAGGCGGCCCTGGTCGTCAAACAGCGCGCAGGAAAAGTCGAGCCGTTCACGGATGTTGACTGAATGGGCCGTGCGTTCGAGCACCTGGCCCATGTGTTCCGCAACCTGGCGGAAGCGATTGTTGAAGACCTCGAGCCATGCGGCGTGGTCGACGTCGCCTTGCGCCGCGGCTGTCGCATGACGCTCTAGGTGAAGCCCACCGTCACCGTCGCGGGTGAGACGCCAGCCCGGGTCGACGACCAGCGTGGCGTGTGCGTCGATAACGATGGCCGGTCCCTCGATCGTGGTGCCGCCGATGTCACTGGAGCGCCAGACGGCGGCCTCGAGCATATGGCCCTGTGCGTGCAGGGTGGCGCTGCCGCAGGCGGCGCCCTGTGTGGCTTCCGCAGCGACCACAGTCGGTGCGTCTGCGCGCGCCGTAATGTGACGGACGCGCAGCACGAGTACCTCGGGTGCGGACTCGGCCTCGATGCCAAAGCGGCTGCGGTGCGCGGCCTCGAATGCGCGTTGCATGGCGTACGGCGTGTCGAGCGGAACCGCGATTGGGGCGTCCGCACCGGGCACTTGCAGCACGGCATCGAACTCGACGAGATCTGATGGTTCGAGTGCTGCTGCGACGGCGGTGCGTTCACGCTCGATGTCCGCTGCCGCGTCGTGCAATTGCGCCCCGATGGCGACTTCGCGCAGCGTCATGCGATCCGCGAGACCAATGCCCAATGCAGAGAACACGCCTGCAAACGCGTGCACCCGAACGCGCGTGATGTCGAGCGCATCCGCAACACGACAGGCGAGCTGGCCCGCGGCGCCGCCAAACGCCATGAGTGTGAATGCGCGCACGTCTTCACCGCGCTGCAGCGTCTCGCGACGAATCGCCGCGGCCATGTTGTCGACGGCCACGGTCGCGAAACTCTCGGCCTGGCTCACGGCGTCTGCACTGCCGGCGCCCAGTGCGAGCAGCGCGCTGCGGCTCGCCTCGAGTGAGAGTGGGGCGTCGCCGTTGGGGCCAAACACGCGGGGCACAAAGTCAACGGGCAGGCGACCCAAAACCACGTTGGCGTCGGTCACCGTGGCCGGGCCGCCTTTGCCGTAGGCCGCGGGGCCCGGGTCGGCACCCGCGGAATCGGGGCCGACGACAAAGCGCTCGTCGCGGTAGGCGAGGACTGAGCCCCCGCCCGCGGCAATAGTTTCGAGACGCAGCATGGGCGTCGTAAGTCGGTAGCCGCCAATGCGGTTATCGGTGCGCCGCTCGAACGCGCCCTGCCAGACACAGACGTCGGTCGAGGTCCCGCCCATGTCGAAGCCCACAATGCGCTCGCCGGGCTCTGCACTGCGTGCGATGCCGACGATGCCGCCCGCGGGGCCGGACAACACGGCGTCCTTGCCACGGATGGCGTCGGCGTCGACAAGGCCACCATTGCTTTGCATAAACGTGATGTCGTCGCAGTCACAGACGTCGGCCAGGGCGTCGCGGAAGCGTTGCAGGTAGCGCGCGAGTACGGGTGTGAGCCAGGCGTCGACGAGCGTGGTTTCCGTGCGGGCAAGATAGCCCTGCGTGGGCGCCGTCTCATGGCTGCAAGTGACGGCGGTGATGCCCGCGCTGCGTGCGGCGGCAGCGACCTTGCGTTCGTGCCCGGGGTGGCGCCAGCCATGCAGCAGAGAGACAGCAAGTGTGTCGATGCCGTCGGCCGCAAGTGCTGCGAAGGCCGCTTCGAGCGTATCCAGGTCGGGTGCCGAGAGTTCGTGACCGGCAACGTCAAGGCGTCCCTGGCAGGTCAGAATGCGCGCGACTGGCACGCGACGCTTCTTAATGTGCAGTGCGAACAGCTCGTCGCGGCGTTGGTCACCGATTTCGAGCAGGTCGTGGAAGCCTTTGGTGACGATGAGTGCTGTGGGTGGCGCCTGCCCCTCAAGCAGTGCATTCGTGGCAACGGTGGTGCCTATACGAATGCGCTCGACACCGGCGGGTGCCGCGCTGCGCAACAAACGCGCGATGCCTTCGGCGGGCGCATCGCTGTAGCGACCGGGTTGTTCGGAGAGCAATTTGGTGGCGGCGAGCGTGCCGTCGGGACGCCGCGCGACGATGTCGGTAAAGGTACCGCCGCGATCGATCCAGAACTGCCAGCCGGGGCGCTTATCGCGGGGGCGCGTCATCGTCGGGTACCATAGCATGATGACGCGCGAGACCACCGTTCTCTACACGTTGCTCGCCTACAACGTGCTGCTCATCGGGATCGGGGTCTGGGCATCGCGGCGTAATCGCGATGCGCATGATTTCCTGTTGGCCGGTGGCAAGCTCGGTGGCTGGGTGGCTGGCCTGTCGGCCAGCGCGAGTTCCTCTTCGGCCTGGACGTTGCTCGGTGTCAGCGGTGCCGCTTACGCCTGGGGCATCTCGGCGCTTTGGTTGTTTCCGGCGACGCTGGGCGGCTTCCTCCTCAACTGGCTCGTGATTGCACCGCGACTACGTCGGCTGGCGCGCGGGGGCGGCGAGCTCACGTTGTCCGAAGTCGTGTTGCCCGCATCCCTGGGCACGGCGCGGCTGCCGCTGTTGCGCCTGTCGGCGGTGATTATCTGCTTCTGCTTTCTGTTCTATATCGCCGCGCAGTTCGACGGTGCGGGCAAGGCCTTTGCCGCCAACTTTGGTTGGTCGCAGGAGGCCAGCGTGCTCATCGGCGCCGGCATCGTCATGCTCTACACGCTGGTCGGTGGCTTCTGGGCCGTGAGTGTTACCGATGCACTCCAGGCGCTTGCCATGATGCTCGTAGCCGTGGTGTTGCCGGTCGTCGCCGTGGCGGCCGTTTCGGCCACACCGGCGGGCTGGGACGCCGCGCTGTCAGGCTCGATCGTTCGTGATCAGCCCGGCGTGCTTGGGCTTGCGTTCGTGCTGGGAACGCTCGGCATTGGCCTCGGATACCCAGGGCAGCCGCATGTGGTGAATCGGTTCATGGCGCTGTCCAACGAGGCGGCGCTGAGACGGGGTCGCGCGATCGCGATCGGCTGGGCGCTCGTCGTCTACACGGGCATGCTCGCACTGGGGCTCGCCGCGCGCGCGCTGTATGCGACTGTTCCCGATGGCGAGCAAGCTTTGTTCGTCGCAGCATCGGCCCTGCTGCCACCCGTCATCGGCGGTGTCGCGCTCGCAGCCGTGTTGTCGGCGATCATGTCGACCGCGGACAGTCAGTTGTTGGCTGCCGCAGCCGCCGTTGCGCACGACTGGCGCGGTGAGGACGCTTCTGCCGACGACGCGCCGCGCCTTGCCCGTGTCGTGGTCATCGCGCTGGCCAGCACGGCGACAGCCATTGCCCTATTTGTGCCCGCGGACATCTTCTCGCGTGTGCTGTTCGCCTGGCACGCGCTGGGCTCTGCCTTCGGGCCGTTGCTCGTCGCCCGTCTCTGCGATTGGCAGCTGTCGCCGTCGGCGACACTGGCTGTGCTGCTCAGTGGCTTCGGGCTGACCGTTGTCGCCAACGCGCTACCGAACACGCCCGGCGACTGGGTTGAACGGCTCGTACCGCTGGGTGTCGCATTGAGTATCGCGGTTACGACACGGAGGCGCGCGGCATGAAGCTCGGTGGGGCGCTTCGTATTGCGGCTGTCGTCGCGCTCGGATTGTTGTTCCTTGTGGCGCTGTGGCTCGTGTTTGCGCTCACGGATACGGCGCTCGATCTCTGGGCGCGCTTGCTGACGGCACCGCTAGTGTTTCGCATCGTGGCCGCCGCCGCTGTCATCGGCGTGGTGGCCCTGTTCGGTTGGTTGGGCTGTCGTGTGCTGGCACCGCGCTCGCGCGCCAAGCCTCCCGCTGAGGTGCCGGCGCTCGACGAGTCGGCGCTGCGCGAGCGGCTCGACAACGTGGTTTCGGAGGGCGTTGACGCCAGTGCCGCGGCCCAGGAGCTCACGCTACTCGACGCGCAGCGCGCCGGCAGCGAGCTGACGATTGCGCTCTACGGTGAGGTCAGTACGGGTAAGTCGTCGCTTGCCCGCGCGCTGCTGCCGGGTGCTGCGATTGAAGTCAGCCCGTTGGCCGGCAGCACGACAGAAATCGCGCGCCATCGCTGGCAGGCGCAAACGGGTGCCGAGATCACCATCGCCGACTTGCCCGGGCTTGAAGCGGTTGGGCGTGAGCTCGATGCGTCCATGCTCGATGAAGCGCGGCGCGCGCACGCCGTGGTCTTTGTCACGGACGGCGATTTGAATCGCCAGCAGGTCGACGCGTTGCAGAAGCTCCGCGATATCGGCAAGCCGCTCATCGTGACGCTCAACAAGGCGGATCGCTACGATGCCGCAGAACGCGCGCAGTTACTTGAGCGTCTGCAGCAGCGACTGGGTGCGCCCGCAGCAGATGTTGCGCCGCCGCAGGCGCTCGTTGTCACGATAGCGGGCGGCGATGAAACGGTTGTCAGTGGGGACGGCGTGGGCGGCGAGTCGACGCAGACGCGCGAGCGCGCCAGTGATCTCAGTCAGCTCGTGCTCGCGCTCGAGGAATTGCTTGGAGGCGACCTCGGCGCTGTCAATGCGCTACGAGAGCATGCCTTGCTCACGCTGGCCGCTGAAAAGCTGGCGCGCGCCGAAGCCGATTACCGGACACAGCGCGCGGAGCAGATCGTGCGCGGGGCCACGCGTCGCGCCGTGTTGGGCGCACTGGCTGCCGTGACGCCCGGCACCGACATTGTGATTCAGGGTTACATCGGCACCCAGATGACCAAGGATCTGTGTCGCCTGTACGGCCAGCAGGCGCGTGACATTGAGGTTGAACAGTTCCTGGATTTGAGCCAAAGCCGTGTGGGCAAAGCGCTGCCTGTTGCGTTGGCCATTGCCGGTAATGGGCTCAAGGCCTTCCCGGGCGTCGGTACGATCGCCGGTGGGCTTGTGCACAGTGTGGCCTATGGCTTGATCTTCGATGCCGTGGGCCGAGGTCTTTCGGCCTCGCTCGAGCGCGAGGGCGCATTCTCTGCCAAGGCCGCCGCCGCGGCCGTTGAAGAGGGACTCGATGAGTATCTGGAACAGGGTGTCCGCCGTGTGGCGCGGCTGGCGCTCGACCAAGCCGACCGACGCGACGACCGCTGAGCCCGGCGACAGCGGGGCGCACAACCTGGCGCTCGCGCGTGAGTCGCTGACGGAGCTGCTCGACGACGAGCGGCTACCGGCGCCGCTGCGCGCGGCGCTGGCCGACGACTACGCGCAAGTGCGCGCCATGCTCGACAAGCTTGAGCAGGGCCACCTGCACATCGCGGCGTTCGGCCGTGTGAGCACAGGCAAGTCTTCGTTGCTCAACGCGCTTGTAGGTGAGGATGTCTTTAGCGTCAGCGCCCTGCACGGCGAAACCCGAGCAACGGCCATGGCCGCACTCGACGAACGCCCGGCCGGCGGCTTGTTTGTTATCGACACGCCGGGCATCGACGAAGCCGATGGCGAGTCGCGCGAGCAGATGGCAGAGGAAGTGGCGCGCCGCGCCGACATCATCCTGTTCTGCGTCGACAGCGATCTCACGGACAGCGAGTTTCGTGCGCTCGAGATGCTTGGAAAGCTCGGCCCGCCGTTGCTGCTCGTACTCAACAAGGCAGATCGGTACACCGACGCCGAGCGCGACTTGTTGCTCGAAGCGCTGGCCCAACACACCGAAGGCCTGTTGCCCGACGACCGCATCATCGCGATTGCGGCCAACCCGTCACCGGTCACAGTGGTGGCCCGGGACGCGGACGGCAATGAGACCACGACGACGCGTGAGCGCGCGCCAGACCTGGGCGATCTGCGCGAGCGGCTCTGGCGCATCGCCGAGCAGGAAGGCAAGACGCTGGCGGCGCTCAATGCGTCGTTGTTCGCGGCCGACCTGTCCGACAAGGTGGGGCAGCGCCTGCTCGAGGCGCGCGGTCAGATTGCCGACGAGCTCGTGCGAACCTATTGCATCGCGAAAGGCGTGGCTGTCGCCGTAAACCCGTTGCCGGTTGCCGATCTCTTCGCAGCCGCCGCCATCGATGTCGGCATGGTCGTGCACCTGTCGCGCGTGTTCGCGTTGCCGCTCTCGCGCAATGAGGCCGGGCAGCTCGTGCGCGTGATCAGCACCGAAGCGTTGGCGCTCATGGGCACGGTCTGGGCCGTGCACTTCGTGTCGAGTGCGCTCAAAGTCGGCACGGCGGGCTTGTCGACGCTCGTGACGGCGGGCGCGCAGGGTGCGGTGGCCTATTACGGCACCTACGTTGTGGGGCAAGTCGCGCGCAATTACCTGGCAGCCGGTTGCTCCTGGGGCGAGGCCGGCCCGAAGCAGGTCGTGCGGGATATTCTCGACGGGCTCGACCGCGACTCTATACTGCAAAGCGCGCGCGACGACATTCGCGCGCGGTTGCGTGGGGTCGGCCAGCAATGACACCGGAACGCGCGCAACGCGAGCAGAGCATCCGCGACGCCGTGCGCCAGATTCCCGCGGGTCGTGTGGCGAGCTACGGCGACGTGGCGAAGCTCGCCGGGCTGCCGCGCGGCGCGCGCGAAGTCGGGCGCGTGTTGCGCGAGCTGCCAGATGGTAGTGATGTGCCCTGGCACCGCGTGGTCAATTCAAAGGGCGATATCCGCCTGGCGCTGGACTCTCCGGCAGGGCGCGAGCAACGCGACCGCCTGCGCGCCGAGGGGGTCGTCGTCAACCGCGGCCGCATCGCGATGGCGACCTACGCCTGGCGCGTCGATGCGGATCTGCTCGTGTGGGGCATGCCGCCGCGTTGACGCCCGCAATCTCGCCGGGGCACGATGCGGCATCTACGCGTTACGGAGCTGCAGCACGCATGTCCATTGATCACGTCGTGTTTTCGCACGGCCTCGAGTCGGGTCCCTGGGGCACCAAGATCCAGGCCATGGCTGAAGTCGCGCGTGCGGCCGGCGCCAGTGTTGAGTCCATCGACTACCAGGGCATGCGCGAACCGCAACCGCGCGTCGACAAACTCGTGGCCGCGTTGTCGAGTCTCGAGGGCCGTGTGGTGCTCGTGGGTTCCAGCATGGGAGGCCACGTCGCCACGGCTGCAGCACAGCACGTCACACCGGCTGGTGTGTTTGTGCTCGCGCCCGCGTTTTACATGGAAGGCTTTGACGCCCTCACGCCGCCCGCACCCGACTGCCCGATGGAAATCGTGCACGGTTGGCACGACGACGTGGTGCCTGTCGACAACAGCATCCGTTTTGCACGGGAGCATGTGGTGGCGCTGCATCTCGTCGATTCCGACCACCGCCTGGGTACGGCACTGCCCGTGATCAACGAATTGTTGGGCGCGTTTCTCGCGCGTCTGTGACCCCTGAGGGAGACTTGATATGCGCCATTCCCGTCTTGCCGCGCTCGCTGCGGTCTTGATGCTTGCCGCCGGTTGCGGTGGTGAGTCCGAAGTCATCATCAACGATGAGGACGCAACGGCCAGCGACCAGAGCGATACGCCCATCGCCGATGAACTCAAGGCGCCGATGGACAAGGCTGCGGCCGTCGAGGACCTGGCCAAATCGCGCAAGGAAGAGATGGACAAGCGTCTTGCCGAAATGGAGGGTGAGACCGATGACGACGACGACAATCCCTGAATGACGCGGCTTGCGTTCACGATCGTTGATGTCTTCACGTCGCAGCGCTTCGGTGGCAACCCGCTGGCCGTGGTGACGGGCGCCGACGGGCTCGATCCGGCGACCATGCAACGCATCGCGCGCGAGTTCAATTTCTCGGAATCGACGTTTGTCAGTGCGCCGCCAGCGGGTAGCGACACGGCGTTCACGGTGCGAATCTTCACGCCAACGCGTGAAGTGCCGTTCGCGGGTCATCCCAATGTCGGCACGGCCGCCGTGCTCGCCGAGACCGGCGTGTTCGGTGATATCGGCACAGGCATCGATGTCGTGTTCGAGGAGCGCGCGGGTCGCGTGCCGGTGCGCATCGAGTCGCGCGACGCCGGCACCTGGTGCGAGCTCGAAGCACCTGAGGCCTTGTCGCTGGGCGCGACCTGGCCTGCGGAGCAGCTCGCCACGATACTCGGGCTGGCGCCCGACGACATCGCGACCGACGGGCATCCGCCGCAGGAGGCATCCGTCGGTCTGCCGTTTCTCATGGTCGAGTTGACCAGCGTCGAGGCATTGGCGCGCGCGAAGGTGGATACGGCGGCCATTGATGCCGCCCTCGCGGCGGGCATGAATACCGACATCCATTGCTACGTCCGCCTCGATCCCGACGGAGATCGCGATCGGCTCGACACGCGAATGTTTGCGCCCCACGACGGTGTGCCTGAAGACCCGGCGACGGGCAGTGCCAACTGCGCACTCGTGGGTCTGCTTACAGCGCTCGATTCGCGTGATGCGCTGGATGCGCGCTGGTCCATTTCACAGGGCGTTGTGATGGGGCGACCGAGCGCGCTTGAGGCGCGCACCGAGAAGCGCGGCGGTGCTGTCACGCGTGTGTGGATTGGTGGTTACAGCGTGCGCTTTGCCGAGGGCACGCTCGAGGCCTGACGGCTAGAGCGTCGCGACAAGCCCGGCCAGGCCCACGAGCGCGGGTGTGTCGAGTGTGATCACGCGGGTCGGGATAGCCTCCAGGTAGTCGCGGAACCGCCCCTTGTCGACGAAGCGCTCGCGAAATCCCGACTCGGCAAACAGCTCGATGTTGGCGAGCACGATGCCGCCACCGATGTAGACGCCGCCGTGGGCGCCGAGCGTGAGGGCGAGATCGCCGGCCACGGTACCCAGAAACAGAAAGAACTGCTCAAACGTGGCGCGCGCCTTGGCGTCGCCGTCCTTGCCGCGGCGGCTGATCTCGGCCGCCGAGAGCGCCTCGTCATGCAGGATCTCGTGCAGCATGGCGAGCCCGGCGCCCGAGAGGACGCGTTCGGCCGAGCAGTGGCTGAAGCGTTGTCGCACCGTTTCGATGATGCGCGCTTCGTCGGTGCTGGCTGCCGCGAGGCTCCGGTGGCCGCCTTCGCCGGGCACTGCTATGTGGCGCTCCGGTGTGGGTATCAGGCTGGCCACACCGAGTCCGGTACCCGGGCCCACGAGCACGACAGGTGCGTCGGGGTCGGCCTTGCCACCGCCGATTTGTTGGTACTCATCGTCACGTAGTACAGGCGCGACGTGCGCGAGCGCTTCAAAATCGTTGATCACGATGAGCTCGCCGAGCCCCAGGCGTTCGCGCAGCCCGGCCACGGTGAAGGACCAGTCGATGTTGAGCAGGCTAATGGCGTCGCCGGTGACGGGGCCCGCGATTGCGAGCACCGCGCCCGTCGGTGTGTCGCCTGAGTAGCCGTCGAGGTAAGACCCCAGCATGTCGTCGATCTGCACGTAGGCGGTGTTCGACAGCTTGCGCAGGTCGACGAGTTGGCCGCGCCCCTGGCCGGGGTGCCAGACCGCAAGCCGGGAATTGGTGCCGCCGATGTCGGCGATGAGCCAGCGCTTCTCGGCTGTTGCCAGTTTCATCTTTTTCGCTCCGCGTGCAGCGCTTCCACAAAGCGCTGCCGCCAGGCCGTGATGTCATTGCGACGCAACACGGCCATCATTTCGTTGTATCGCTCGCGCCGCTCCTCGAGGGGCATGACCAGCGCGCGGTTGATGCCATCGGCGACGTCATCGATATCATAGGGATTCACGAGCACGGCCGCCTCGAGTTCGTGGGCGGCACCCGCGAGACGCGAGAGCACGAGCATGCCCGGTGATTTGGGGTCCTGCGAGGCCACGTACTCTTTGGCCACGAGATTCATGCCGTCGCGCACGGGCGTTACAAGCCCGATTTGCGCCGAGCGGAAAAAGCCCATAAGCGTCGCGCGCGAGAAGCCCTTGTTCAGATAGCGGATCGGCACCCAGTCTGTATCTGCGAAGCGCCCATTGATTTGACCGGAGGCCTGCTCGAGCTCGTTGCGGATTTCGTCGTAGGCGCGAATGCCGACCCTTGTGGGCGGTGCAATCTGCATGAGTGTGAGGTGCTTGCGGTGCGCGGGATGGTTCTCGAGCAGTCTCTCGTAGGCGCGGAACCGAAGCGCCAGGCCTTTGGAGTAATCGAGCCGGTCGACGCCAATAATCATCTCACGGCCGTCAAGGCTCTGGCGCATGGCTGTGACTTCGGCGTCGTCGTACATGCTGCCCGCGAGGTTTGAGACTTCGCCAACGTCGATGCCGATCGGGAACACGCCCGCAAACAAGCTGCCACCGCCGATGTGGATGCGGCCATCGCGGTCGACGGTGCCGCCGATGTCTGGCTGCCGTACGGCTTCGTGGAACGAGTCGAGGTCGCGCTGGGTGTGAAATCCGACGACATCAAACGCGCACATCGAGCGCACGAGAAACTCGTGGTTGGGCAGGCTCTCGAGCATGTCGTAACCGGGAAACGGCACATGCAGGAAGAAACCGATCGGGTTGCGTACTCCGGCTTTGCGCAGCTCGCCGGCCAACGGGATCAGATGGTAGTCGTGAATCCAGATCGTGTCGTCGGGCTTGAGCAGTGGCACCAGCTTGCGCGCGAAGATCTGGTTCACCCGGAAGTAACCTTCGAAGTCGGCACGGTCGAACGAGAAAAACGCGAGCAGGTGATGGAACAGAGGCCACAGCGAGCGGTTCGAGAAGCCGTTGTAGTAGGACTCGTAGTCCTCGGCCTTGAGGTCGATCGTCGCGAAGCGGATGTTGTCATGTTCGCTGATCTTGGCGTCACGCGGTTCGCGATCGACGAGCTTGCCGCTCCACCCAAACCAGGTGCCGCCTTGGTCTCGGAGTGCGCCCAGGATGCCGACGGTGAGGCCACCCGCGGCACGCCCGCCCGGTTTGGGCTTGGCGACGCGGTTGGAGACGATGATCAGATTGCCGGTATCACTCATAGCGTCGTCACAGCGCGTCTTCCCAGCTCTGCGAGAGTCGCATCGCGACATTGATGATCCCCGCCATGCTGTAGGTCTGCGGGAAATTGCCCCAGAGGTTCAGGTCGTCTGGGTTGATGTCTTCCGAAAGCAGGCCCAGCGGATTGCGACAGTCGAGGATGTGCTCGAACATCTCGCGCGCCTCGGCGTGCTCACCCATGGCCGACAGCGCCTCGATGTACCAGAAGGTGCAGATGTTGAACGCGTTTTCGGGCTCGCCGAAGTCGTCGGCCGCGTTGTAGCGGAACAGGTGGTGACCGCGCTTGAGCGCCGCACCGATGGCCCGCACGGTGCCGACAAAGCGCGGGTCATCGGCGGCCACGAAACCGAGCTCGTGCATCATGAGCAGACTCGCATCGAGCTCAGGCCGCCCCAGGCTCTCGGTGTAGGCCTGCTGGTCTTCGTCCCAGGCTTCGCGCTCGATAACGCCGCGGATGGTGTCTGCGTGCGTGCGCCAGTACGCAGCGCGGTCGCCCAGTGCCAGCTGCTGCGCGATGTGGGCCAGTCGGTCGCAGGCCGCCCAGCACATCAGCGTGGAAAACGTGTGCACCCGCTTTCTGCCACGGTACTCCCAGAGCCCGGCGTCGGGCTGGTCGTGCACAGCCACAGCCTGCTCACCGAGGATCTCGAGCCGCTCGAACATCGCAGGACCGCCGGGGTTGGCCAGACGCTCGTCGAAGAACAGTTGCGTGGCCGAGAGCACCACAGCGCCGTAGACGTCATGCTGAATCTGTTCGTAGGCCTGGTTGCCGACGCGGACTGGGCCCATGTCGCGGTAGCCAGCCAGCGAATCGACCGTGCGTTCCGTGAGGTCCGCATCGCCATTGATGGCGTACACGGGCTGTAGCCCCTCGGCGGGCATGTCGGCCACGAGTGCCGTGATGTAGCCGAGATACGCCTCCATGGTTTTCGTTGCACCGAGCCGGTTCAGTGCGTGCACGACGAAGTAGCTGTCGCGCAGCCAGCAGAAGCGGTAGTCCCAGTTACGCCCGCTGTTGGCCGCCTCGGGCAACGACGTGGTCACGGCGGCGACGACGGCGCCCGTGTCCTCGAACGTGCAGAGCTTCAGGCTGATGGCCGCGCGAATCACGGCGGCCTGCCACTCGAACGGAATCGACAGCCCGCGTGACCAGTTCTGCCAGTAGTCGCGTGTGGCATCAAAGTTGGTTCGGAAGCACTCGGCCGGCGACTCGGTCACGCTCTCGTCGGGTCCCAGGATCAGGTGCAGCGTTCGATCGGGCACGAACCACGAGCCGTCGATGACCCTGCTGATCGAGGCGTCGGTCGTCAGCCGCATGGTGTGCTCGCCGTCGCCGACATAGCGGATGTGATTGCTGCCGCGAACGCGGTTGCGCGCGGAGGCCGCATAGTCGTGCGCGGGGCGCAGCAGGATGCGAATCCGCGGCGCGCCGGCTACGATCTCGATGCGACGCAGCAGCATGATTGGCCGGTACATGCGACCCAGATAGGCGTGCCGCGGCGCAAAGTCCGTGATCCGCACGGCGCCGTCCTGATCGTCGTAGAGCGTGGTTTCGACAATGGCCGTGTTGCGCAGATAGCGCTGCTCGCTGTGCGAGAAGCGGTCGAGCTCCACGGCGTAGCTGCCAGGTGTGTCGGGGTCAGCCTGCACGGCGTCCGATTGCAGCAGACGACAGAACACGGGGTCGGCATCGAGCTGGGGCCAGCAGGCCCAAACCATGCGCGCGCGACTGTCGATGAGGGCAGCGATCTGGCAGTTACCGATGATGCCGAGATCGAGGTTGTTGCTTTGGTCTTGCATCGTCTCTCGTCAGTTGGCCCCCGCCAGCGTCCGCAACCATGCCTGCACTGCGTCGATGCTGTCCAGTTGCCAACGTGCGGCCGTGCCCGGACGCTGCCCCACGCGGATCGACGCACCGCCCAGGGCATTGACGGCCTCGAAGCCGGGCTCGTCGGTGGTGTCATCGCCGATAAACACGGGCCGCCGATCACGCCAGGGCACGCGTGTGCTCAGGAACCGAATGGCGCTGCCTTTATTGCCACTGGCGGCACTGAGCTCGAGCACATGGTTGCCTTCGATGAGCTCGAAGCCCGCGCCAACCTCGTGGGCGAGCCCGCGCATGGCCGTCGTCAGCGCCGGGCCATGCTCGACGGCGCGCCGGTAGTGCAGGGCGCCACCAAAGCGTTTGTTCTCGAACAGGCTGCCCGGGTGGGTGGCCGCCAGCGCCTGCATGCGATCCAGCGCGACATCGGGTAGCGGGATGCCGAGTTCGTGAATGCGCCCATCCGTGCGAATCTCGAGCCCGTGCGAGCCTGCCGCAGGCAGCTCGAGTGGGCCAAACAGACCATCCAGCGAGGCGATGCTGCGGCCACTCACAAGCGCCAGCGCGCCGCCGCAGGCCTTGTGCAGGTCGCCCAGCAAGTTGCGCAGCGCCTCATCGACGACGACTGCGTCGGGCGTTTCTGCAAACGCCAGCAAGGTGCCGTCGACGTCGAGGAACAGGGCGGTCTCGCGCGCGTCGGGAACGTCCGGTCGCGCCAGGGCGGCTTGAGGCTGCATGGTGACTCCAAAACCCGCAACGGGGTGTCGGCAGACAGCGTTGCGCAGCGACCGGAGCATTTCAAGCGGCGTCGGGAAGCGGGCGTGCTGCGCTACAATGCGCGCGGGGACAAGGCCGTCACGGAGGCGGCCCCCGGGGACTAACATCGAATGAATCCACTGAGCCGCAGCCTGTATGCGGGGCTGTCGCGCGTCATGCGACTCTGGGTCCGACCGGAGCTGCAGCCGCCAGCCCACATCGAGCGCGTGAAATCGCTGGCGGCCGATCCGGCTGTGCGCGTGTGCTACGTGCTCGAGAATGGGGGGCTAGCTGATTTCCTCGCGCTGAACGCGGCCTGTGAAAAGCTCGGGCTCCCCGCGCCGACGGATGAACTCGAGTTCGGCAATGAAGGCCTCGGTCGGTCCGTCGTCGTGCTGCGCAAGATGTCGGGCTGGTTACTTCGCCGCCGTTCTCGCCAGCAGTCGCGGCGCCTGACCCGGCTCGTGGGTCTGGCCGTCGATGCCCGGGATGCGTCGGCGACCACGGTCGATGCGTTGCCCATTTATCTGGTTCCCGTCGCGCTGTACTGGGGTCGTTCGCCGGGCAAGCAACGTAGCCTGTTCTCGCTGTTCTTCTCCGAGGATTGGCACGTGGCGGGCCGCACGCGCCGCTTCATCACCACGCTGCTGCACGGCCGCCACACCCTCATGCATTTTTCGGAGCCGCTCGAGCTGGCACCCATACTGCGCGAAGGCCAGGATGCTGCGCGCACGTTCCGAAAAACCTCGCGCGTGCTGCGCGTCCACTTCCGGCTGCGCCGCGAGGCGACCGTTGGGCCCGACCTCTCTCACCGCCGCACGCTCATCGGCGAGGTGTTGGCCGAAGCGCCTGTGCGCGCGCTCGTGCAAGCCGAGGGCGCGCCGGGCTCACGTCAGCGCCGCCGCGCCGAGAAAAAGGCGCGCAAGTACGCCTACGAGATTGCCGCCGACCTGTCCTACCCAACCGTGCGCATTCTGGAACGGCTGCTGCTCTGGGTCTGGAACAAAATCTACGACGGTATCGAGCTCAACAACCTGGAGACGCTTGAGGCCGCTGCGGAGGGCAACGAACTCGTCTACGTGCCGTGTCACCGCAGCCACTTTGACTACCTGCTGCTTTCGTTCGTGCTCTACCGCCGCGGGTTTTCTTTGCCCTACGTGGCTGCGGGCATCAACCTCAATCTGCCCGTTGTGGGTGCGATCCTGCGCCGCGGCGGCGCGTTCTTCCTGCGTCGCACGTTCAGCGGCAACCGGCTTTACGCTGCCGTGTTCCATGCCTACCTGAAGGCGCTGCAAACGCGGGGCTACCCCATCGAGTACTTCATCGAGGGCGGCCGCAGCCGCACGGGCCGACTGCTGGCGCCCAAAGGCGGCATGATCAGCATGACCGTTCGCGCCTTCCTCGAAGACGCACGGCGCCCCGTGAAGTTTGTACCCATCTACTTCGGCTACGAGCGGCTCATCGAGGGCACGTCATTCATCGGCGAGCTCAGCGGCCGAGGCAAGAAGAAAGAGTCGCTGGGCGGGCTGTTCCGTTCACTGGGTGCGCTACGCGAACACTTCGGTCGCGTTTACGTCAACATCGGTGAGCCCATCGATCTCGCCGAGACGCTCGACGCCGCCGTGCCGGGGTGGCGCGAAACCGAGCTGACCCCAGGCGAGCGCCCCGAATGGATGCCGCAGGTTGTGGATCGTCTGGGCGGCGAGATTCTGGAACGCATCAACGCGGCCGCGGCTGCGACGCCCATCAGCATGCTGGCGCTCGCGCTATTGGGTACGCCGCGCCTCAAGATGGCGCGCGCCGATCTCGAACGCCAGCTCGCGCTGTATCAGTCGCTGTACGCGCTGACGCCTTACAGCGCGGTGGCGACCGTCCCCGACATGCCGCCTGGCGACATCATCGCCCACGGGCTGCGCATGAAGGTCATTAGCGTCGAGTCGCATCCACTGGGTGACATTGTGAACCTCGCCGAGCGCGACGCGGTGTTGCTGACCTACTTCCGTAACAACGTGCTGCACCTTGTCGCCCTGCACGGTCTCGTCGCCGCCTGCTACATCCACGGCAACGCACTTGAGCTCGACGAACTCAAACGCCTGATTCGCCTGACCGCCCCGCATGTCCGTGCCGAGATGCGCCTGCACTTTGGCCCAGACGAACTCGACACGGTCGTCGAACGGATTATTGACGCCATGGTTGGCGCGGGCCTTCTGCGACGCGACGGCAACGTGCTGCTGCGCCCGCCCGCGGGCAGCGCCGAGGCCTTCGCGCTGACGCAGCTCGGCCAGTCCGTGGTGCCTGTGCTGCAGCGTTACTTCATGACCATTGCGCTCATGAACCGTTTCGGCAGCGGCAAGCTCACCCAAAACCGCCTCGAGGAACTCTGCCAACTCTGCGCCGAGCGCCTCTCGATCATTTATGGATTGCGCTCGCCCGACTTCTTCGACCGCAAGCTGTTCCGCGGTTTCCTGGGCACGTTGCGCGAGCAGGGCACCATCCATGTCAATGGCGACGGCAAGCTGCAGTTTGAGCTCTCGTTCGAAGCCATCGAGCGCGACGCGCGACTCGTCCTCGGCGAGCCGTTGCGCCACAGCATCCTCACCGTCACCGAAGTGACGGAGCGCGACGACGACTGAGGCGTCGTCTTACCTCAATCATCTAGAAGTCTGACCGTTTTCGGGGCGCGCGGGCGCGGGGATGTTTTTTGGGGGCGCTCGAGTACATCCCTGTATCGCTCGCTGGCCGACATCCCTGTCGGCCAACGCCCCAAAAAACATCCCCGCGCCCACACACCCCTACGCCACCTCAATCTGAACGCCTTTGCGCAGTCCGTGACGCTTCGATGTCGCAGGGGGATGCGTCGTGGGTGGGCCTTGGCGGGGTGTCAGGCGACATGGATGTCGCCTGCCAAGCGATACAGGGATGTACTCGAGCGTCCCCGACAAGGCCCACCCACGGCGCAGCCACCGGAAACTGTGAGACCGAACAGGACCAGCGAGAAACCGCGCCGCTATGGGATAATGTGAAGATGAATCGGTGCCACGTCGTCAGCTTCTACCGCTTTACTCGCGTTGCGGATTCGCGCGCGCTGGGTGAAGCCGTGCGTGCGGCCGCCGCGGCGCGCGGCTTGCTGGGGACGGCAATCGTGGCGCCGGAAGGTCTCAATGCGACGCTGGCGGGACCGCGGGCGGCGCTCGACGACCTGTTCGCGTGGCTCGACACGCAACCCGGTTTCGCGGACTTGCAGGGTCGCTGGTCCGAGGCGGATGAAGCCCCGTTTCGGCGGCTGCGCATCAAATACCGCGATGAGATTGTTTCGATGGGGCACCCGGAGGTGAACCCGGCCGATGGGCAGGGCGAGCATGTCGACGCGGCGCGCTGGAACGCCTTGTTGGATGATCCCGACACGCTCGTGATCGACACGCGTAACGACTACGAGATCGAGGTCGGCACCTTCACGGGCGCCGTCGATCCAGGCACCACCTCGTTTCGCCAGTTCACTGAGTACGTTGAGCGTGAGCTCGGCGATGCGCGGGAACGCCCCGTCGCCATGTTCTGCACGGGTGGTATCCGCTGCGAGAAGGCCACGGCCGTCATGCGGGACATGGGCTTTGAAAAGCTCTACCAGCTCGACGGCGGCATCCTGGGTTACCTTGATGCTGTGGCCGCAGACCCCGGGCTCGAGCAGAAGTGGCGGGGCGAGTGCTTCGTGTTTGATTCTCGGGTCGCGGTTGATCGCGACCTCGCACCCGGCGACTACGTGCAGTGTCACGGGTGTCGGCGGGCCTTGTCGCCCGAAGACCTGGCGCACCCGGACTATGAGCCCGGAATCTGCTGCGCGCACTGTGTGGGCAGCCTGACGGGAGAGCAGCGGGCGCGGCTCGAGGAACGCCGCCGACAGGTGGCGCTGGCCGAGGCCAGAGGCGAGGCGCACATCGGCGCCGTCTTTTCGCCCGACGTCAGGCGTTCAGGTCAGGGATGATCTCGGACTCAAGGCGCGCAATGGCGTCCTTGAGTGAGAGCTTTCGCTTCTTGAGTCGACGCAGCCGCACCTGGTCCACGGTGACGTCGTGGGAGAGGCGGTCGATGAGGTCGTCGAGATCGCGGTGCATGACTCGGAGCTCCTTGAGCTTGGTCAGCGTGTCGAGCGATTCGTGATCGACGATCTCTCTGATGTTGTCGTCCATGCCCCAGCCGGCCTCACTGCGCAAGTGGTGCGAGCCAGTCGCGTGACCGACTGCCAATAACCACAAAGTGTGGGTTCAGAATATCGGCTTTCGTGTTGTACGCAAGCGGTGTGCCGTCGGTGCGCACGACGCGACCGCCGGCGGCTTCGACGACGGCCTGCGCGGCGGCGGTGTCCCACTCGGACGTGGGGCCGAGGCGCGGGTAGACGTCGGCACCGCCTTCGGCGACGACGCAGAACTTCAGCGAGCTGCCCATCGGCACCACCTCGTGGTCACCGATGGCGGCGAGCCAGGCGCCCAGTGCATCGCTGGCGTGCGAGCGGCTGCCGACGACACGCGCCGTTGGCGGCGTCTTGCGGGTGACGCGAATTTCCTCGGGCGGTGAATTGCCGTCGATGCGGATGGCGCCGTTGACCGTGTCGCCCACGTAGGTGACGTTGCGCACGGGCACATGCACGACGCCGAAGATGGGCGCGTGGTTCTCGATGAGCGCGATGTTGACGGTGAATTCGCCGTTGCGGTTCACGAACTCCTTGGTGCCGTCGAGCGGGTCGATGAGCCAGTAACGGTTCCAGGTGCTGCGCACGTCGAAGTCGGGCAGACCACCTTCCTCGCTGATGACGGGCGTGTGCGCGTCGCGCGCCGCGATGCCGTCGACGATGACATGATGGGCAGCCACATCGGCGCGCGTCAGCGGCGACGCGTCGTCTTTCTCGGTGACCTCGAATTCGGTACCGTACACGTCAAGGATTGCTGCACCGGCGCGGCGCGCCAGGGCAACCACCCAATCAAGATTTTGCGTCATGATCGGTGTCGCTGCGTTTGAAGAGCGGCGGATGGTAACAAGAGACCGATCAGCCGACTACGCCGCCTGGAGCCCCAGTGGACCACCTGTTTGACGACCGCGAGACCCTGCTGCTCGACCTCGACGGCACGTTGCTCGATCTCGCCTACGATAACTATGTGTGGCTGGAGGCGCTGCCCACGGCATTTGCCGCCGAAAAGGCCGTCAGCGAGGCTGAGGCCAGGCAGCGTATCCTCGGGCGCATCGAGCGACTGCGCGGCACGATGAATTGGTACTGCCTTGATGACTGGAGCGACGCGCTCGACTTCGACGTGATGGCCGTGAAGCGCGCCGAGGACGATCGCATCGCCTGGCTCGAGGGTGCCGAGGCGTTTCTGCACCGCGCGCGGCTTGCGGGCTACCGTCTCGTGCTTGTGACCAACTCCGTACGCCAACTGCTCGAGCTCAAGGACGGACGTACCCAGGTGCTGACCCACATGGATGCGGCCTACAGTTCACAGGATTTCGGTGCGCCCAAGGAAACGCAGACGTTCTGGCAGCGGTTCTCGCAGGTCGAGCGCATCGACCGGCGCGACTGTCTGCTCATCGATGATTCAGCGCCCGTGCTGCACGCGGGGCGGACGTTTGGGCTGGGCGCTGTGCTGGGACTGCGGCGGCCGGATACGAGCCGGCCTGCTCGAGACCTGCCCGGACTACCCACGGCAGAGAGTGTGGCCGAGCTGCTGCTCGGCAACTGATTCAGGCGTCGGTCTTGGCGCCGGTCGTTTCGCCCGAAGGCTTGCGCCGACGGCGCCGACGACGCTTGCGCGGCGGCTTGTCGCCACTGTCGCTGGACGGCGCCTTCTTCTCGCCTTCAGCGGGCTTGCCGTTGCCGGACCCGCCGCGGCTGCTGCCGCCACCGCCGCTGCGACGACGGCCACCGCCGCCGCCGCTGCGGCCACGGCCGTCACCGCGGCCCGGGCCGCTGCGACGGGGACGCCGGGGCGGACGCTCGATCTCGGGCAGGTCTTCGTGGTCGAAGCTCTCGACCGGAATACGAAAGCCGATGTAGTTCTCGATATCCGGCAAGGAGATCACGTACTGCTCACAGCCGAAGCTGATAGCCGTTCCCGATGCACCGGCACGCGCCGTGCGACCGATGCGGTGTACGTAGTCTTCCCGGTCCTGCGGGAGGTCATAATTAAAGACGTGTGTCACGTCGTCGATGTGCAGGCCGCGCGAGGCAACGTCGGTGCCGATGAGCACCTTGAGCTCGCCTTCTTGAAACGACTTGAGCATGCGCTGGCGTTTTTTCTGCGGCACGTCACCCGAAATGGCGCTCGCCTGGATGTCGTTGGCGTTGAGCGTGTCTTCGAGACGCTCGGCTTCGCGTTTCGTGTTGACGAACACCATCGTGCGGTCGATGTTGTCCATCTCGCGCATGAGCTTGATGAGCAACGGGATCTTCTCGTCGTTGGACGGGTAGTAGATGCTCTGCTCGACGCGATCGGCCGTGACTTTCTCGGGCTCGACGCGAATGAGCTCGGGGTCGTTCATGTGTTCCGCTGCCAGTTCCATGACGCGGTAGGACAGCGTGGCTGAGAAGAGCAGGTTGAGGCGTTCGCTGGCGGGCGGCAGGCGGCGCAGCAGGTAGCGGATGTCCTTAATAAAGCCCAGGTCGAACATGCGGTCGGCTTCGTCGAGCACGAGCACCTGCGCCTGGTTCATGTGGAAGACACGCTGTTTGAAGTAATCGATGATGCGGCCCGGCGTCCCAACGAGCACATCGACGCCCGCCGCGATAATGTCGCGCTGCTTCTCATAGTCGCGGCCGCCGTAGGCCAGGCCGAGTTTGAGACCCGTGTGCTTGCCCAACACAGCGGCGTCGTCGGCGATCTGCACGGCCAGTTCACGTGTCGGCGCGAGCACCAGGGCGCGAATGCCACTGTCACCGTCTTCGCGCGTTGTGGCCGAACCCAAAAGCTGGTTGTAAAGCGCGATAAGGAAGGCGGCGGTCTTACCGGTACCCGTCTGGGCCTGGCCCGCAACGTCCTTGCCTGCGAGTGCCTGTGGCAGTGTTTGCGCCTGAATCGGCGTGGCGTGGCTGAAGCCTGCATCCTCAATGCCACGGCGCAGCAGATCGGGCAGCTCGAGGCTCGAGAATTCAAGTTCGGAGAGGTGGTCGTCAGACATAGTGTGTTTTCAAATTCTTATCTGGCTGCACCCCACCGCCTGGTGGTCAATTTCATGGTGCAAACACTTGCAAAATGGCCCGCGAACGGGTGAAATTACCTCAGCAAAGCGCAACTGCCGTTGCAGCGTCCACAAAAGCTCCCAATAAGATCTACAACTCAGGACGCTTAAGTACCCGCTCTCGAAGCTCGTGTGCAGCCACAAAGCCGCATCCAAGTCTCGGCAAATCGTCGCAAGAGCCGTCGGAATGCACTGAATGAGTGCGACGCGCCGGCAGGCGCGGGCCGAAGCCACCGAAAGAGCTCACCGGGACGGCAAGTACATCAACGGCACGGCCAAGCCAGCGCATAGTGCCTGATACAGCGCGCCGAGTCACCCACTGCCTGGGACGGGCAGAGACGTCGGCGCACCAACAACCGCTCCGCGGCAGCTGCACGCAAACCGCGTCGAACGGCATCCAATCCAACGCCTCCAAACGTTTCAAAACTCAATCCAAATTCGATCCGAATGCTTGTTTCCTGAGCGGAAACACCATTTGTCCACACGTCAAATACACCAGGGGTAACACCGTTGAGCGACAAGATCACACAAACCAACGACACCAATTTCGAGACTGATGTCCTGCAGTCGGACGTACCCGTTCTGCTCGATTTCTGGGCCGAGTGGTGCGGACCCTGCAAGATGATCGCGCCGTTGCTCGATGCGGCCGCAGACGAGTACGAAGGTCGCCTTCGGATCGCCAAAATCAACATCGACGAGAACCCCAACACGCCGCCGAAATTCGGCATCCGCAGCATCCCGACCCTGATGATTTTCAAGGACGGCGCTGTGCAGGCGCAGAAGCTAGGCGCCATGTCCAAATCGGCGCTCAGCGAATTTATTGAAAGCAATCTGTGAGTGAAGCTTTGACTACAGCAACCAGCAGCCGGGGCCGTTCGCAACAGCAATCGCGCTCCAACAACCAGGGCGGCAAGAAGAAGTCGCGTCGTAAGGGCAATCGCAAGCGTCAGCACAGCGATCTGCCTTTTGATGACGGCAGCGGCCTCGAGGTGATTTCGGCCGACGAGCTCGAACAGAGCAAGCAGGCCATGAACCTCACCGAGCTCAAGAACATGCCGCCCGCCGGCCTTGTTGAGCTCGCCGAATCCATGGGCCTTGAAGGCCTCGCCCGCTCTCGCAAACAAGACATCATCTTCGCCGTGCTCAAAGCGCACGCGAAGAACGGCGAGAACATCTACGGCGATGGCGTGCTCGAGATCTTGCAGGACGGCTTCGGCTTCCTGCGCTCGGCCGACAGCTCGTACATGGCAGGCCCGGACGACATCTATGTGTCGCCCAGCCAGATCCGTCGCTTCAACCTGCGCACGGGTGATTCCGTTTCAGGTCTGATCCGTCCGCCCAAAGACGGCGAGCGCTACTTTGCGCTGCTCAAGGTTGGCCAGATCAACCACGAGCCGCCCGAGAACACGCGCAGCAAGGTGCTCTTTGAAAACCTGACGCCGCTGTTTCCGCGCGACCGCCTGAAGCTCGAACAGGGCAACGGCAGCAAGGAAGACCTGACCGCGCGCATCATCGATCTCGTGGCGCCCATCGGCAAAGGCCAGCGCGGCCTCATCGTTTCGCCGCCCAAGGCCGGTAAGACGATGCTGCTGCAGAACATCGCCACGGCGATTTCGGTCAACCACCCCGAGTGCGACCTTATCGTGCTGCTCATCGACGAGCGCCCGGAAGAGGTCACCGAGATGCAGCGCACCGTGCGCGGCGAAGTCGTGTCGTCGACATTCGATGAGCCCGCGAGCCGCCACGTGCAGGTCGCTGAGATGGTCATCGAGAAGGCCAAGCGCCTCGTCGAGCACAAGCGCGACGTCGTGATCCTGCTCGACTCGATCACACGTCTCGCCCGCGCCTACAACACGGTTGTACCGTCATCGGGCAAGGTGTTGACGGGTGGTGTTGACGCGAATGCGCTGCATCGGCCGAAGCGCTTCTTCGGTGCCGCGCGCAACGTCGAGGAGGGCGGCAGCCTCACTATCCTGGCCACATCGCTCGTCGACACGGGCTCCAAGATGGACGAAGTGATCTACGAGGAGTTCAAGGGCACGGGCAACATGGAGATTCACCTGGATCGCCGTATCGCCGAGAAACGTGTTTACCCGTCGATCAACATCAACCGTTCAGGTACACGCAAGGAAGACTTGCTTACGGACCCCGAAGAGCTGCAGAAGATGTGGGTGCTGCGCAAAGTGCTGCACCCCATGGACGAGCTTGCGGCGGTCGAGTTCCTGCTCAACAAGATGCAGGACACGAAGACCAACTCGCAGTTCTTCGACGCGATGCGTCGTTAACTCGAGCGTTCCGTCCAGCTGAAAAACGGATAGTGTTCGCCGGCCGCGAAGTCTTCGCGGTCGGCGGGCAGTTCCACGAATCCGTTGGTGCCTGCGAGCGCCGTAAAATCGCCCGAGGTGTTGGTCGAGAGCGGCGTCGCAACGAGACCCGTGTCTCCCATCTCCAGGACCACAGGCACGAAGGCCGCCAGCGGCGGTCCGAACTTCCAGTCCGCGCCCAGCGCGAGTCGCTTTGACTCGGCCGCGCGCTCGCCACTGGCCAACGCCAGCGCTGGCACCACGTAACGCCGGCAACAGGCCAGCGTTGACACCGGATTTCCCGGCAAACCAAACACGAGCTGCCCCGACGGCCCTGAGCCAAACCAAATGGGTTTGCCTGGGCGTTGCGCCACACGGTGGAAATGCCGCGTCACGCCTAAGTCTTCGAGCACACCGGGCACATAGTCGGCTTTGCCTTTGGAGACACCGCCCGAGAGCACGATGACATCGGCCTCGCCGAGCAGGGCACCCAATCGTTCGCGCAAGACCTCGGGCGAGTCGGGCAGATGGTGTGCCTGGGCACCCGGGTAGCCGGCGGCCGCGAGCATGACGCTCATGGCCGGCCCGTTCGACAGCCGCACTTCGTGATCGGCGATGGGCGTTCCCGCTGCGACAAGTTCGTTGCCTGTGGCCACGATGTGCACACGAGGCAGTCTGGATACCGTGACTGCTGCGAGGCCCGCCGAGGCGAGCACGGCGGTTTCTGGGCCGCCCAGCCGCAGGCCAGGCTCGAGCAGGGTCGTGGCCGCAACGTGGTCGCTGCCCCGGCGGTGCACAAACTGGCCCGTGCTGGCGGCGTAACCGTCCTCAAGCGTGATCGTGTCACCGTCGCGCGTGTAGCGCTCCACAGGGATCACGGTGTCCGCGCCCGCGGGCAGGGCCGCGCCCGTCATAATCTCGATGGCCGTGCCGCCGTCTTCCAATGTCATGGGTGCGTCGCCTGCGTACTGGGTGCCGGCCACACCGAATTGGGCCTGGCTCCCGTTGCGCACGGCGATACCGTCCATGGTCACGCGGTCGAAGGGCGGTTGATCGCGTTCGGCCGACACCGACTCGGCCAGCACGCGTCCTGCGGCGTCGGCAATGTTGATGCGCTCGGTGTCGAGCGGCTTTATCTGGGCTTCGATCTGGGCCCAGGCCTCAGCAACGCTGATCATGATTCGCCTCGCTCGCGCTGGATGGCGCGGTAGCCAATGTCGTTGCGCCGATAGCAGTCGGTCCACGCGATGGTATCGACGGCGGCGTAGGCTTGCCGCGCAGCTTCGGCGACGGTGTCGCCCAGCGCGCATACCGTGAGCACGCGACCGCCGGCCGTAACGACGTGGTCGCCTTCCTGGCGTGTGCCTGCATGGAATACCTTGGCGGTATCGTCGACGGCATCGAGACCATGGATTACGGCGCCACTGTCGTAGCTGCCCGGATAGCCGCCGGCGGCCATAACAACGCCTAGCGACGCGCGCGGGTCCCACTCGATCGACACGGCGTCGAGCGTTCGCGCAATGGCCGCTTCGGCCAGTACGGTGAGGTCCGATGCGAGCCGCATGAGAATGGGCTGGGTCTCGGGGTCCCCGAGACGGCAATTGAACTCAAGCACTCGAGCCTGGCCCGTGCTGTCGATCATGAGTCCCGCGTAGAGGAAGCCGACATAGTCGATACAGTCTTTGGCGAGACCCTCGAGCGTCGGCAGCATAATGTCGCGCATCACGTGTTCGGCTACGGCGTCCGTGACCACGGGCGCAGGTGAATAGGCGCCCATACCGCCCGTGTTGGGGCCGCGATCGCCTTCGTCGCGCGCCTTGTGGTCTTGCGAGGTCGCCAGCGGGAGCAGTGTCTTGCCGTCGGTGATCGCGATGAAACTGGCTTCTTCGCCCTCAAGAAACGCCTCGACGACAATTTCGCGACTCGCGTCGCCGAATTGCCCGTCCACGAGCATGGCGCGCGCGGCCTCGACAGCCATCTCGACGCTGTCGGCGACGACGACGCCCTTTCCAGCCGCCAGGCCGTCGGCTTTGACGACGAGCGGTGCGCCCGTGCGTTCGATGTAGTCACGGGCAGCTTCAAATGCTGTGAAACGCTCGAAGCTTGCCGTGGGGATGCCATGGCGATCGAGGAAGGCTTTCGTGAACGACTTCGAGGCTTCGAGCTGCGAGGCTTTGGCGTTGGGCCCAAAGCAAGCGATGCCGGCGGCCGTCAGCTGGTCTGCGACGCCCTCCACGAGCGGTTGTTCGGGGCCGATGATGACGAGATCAACCGATTCGCGCTGGGCGAGGTCAATGAGGCCTGCGATATCGCCAGCGGCCACGGCCACATTGCGGACACCCGGCTCCTGCGCCGTGCCGGCGTTGCCGGGTGCTACGAGGACCTCGTCGACACGCGGCGAGCGGGCGCAGCACCAGGCCAGAGCGTGCTCCCGGCCACCGCCGCCAACGACGAGAACGCGCATGCGGGTCAATGCCGGAAGTGGCGCATGCCCGTGAACACCATGGCAATGCCATGCTCGTCGGCGGCTGCAATGACTTCGTCGTCACGGATCGAGCCGCCCGGCTGGATCACGGCAGTGGCGCCGTGCTCGGCGGCGGCATCGAGGCCGTCACGGAAGGGAAAGAAGGCGTCGGACGCCATGACGCTGCCTGCGACGTCGAGGCCCTCGTCGGCGGCTTTGATGGCGGCGATGCGCGTTGAGTACACGCGACTCATCTGGCCCGCGCCGATGCCTATGGTCATGGCGTCACGGCAGAACACGATGGCATTCGACTTCACGAATTTCACCACGCGCCACGCAAACAGCAAATCGTCGAGCTCGCGGTCTGAAGGTGCGCGTTTCGTAACGACCTTGAGGTCGTCCGGGCCGATCACGCCATCGTCGCGGTCTTGCACAAGGAAGCCGCCCGAGACTTTCTTGACGTCGACTGCGGCAGGCAGCGCACCCAGCGGGCCTGTTTCGAGCACTCGAACATTCTTCTTCTTGGCAAAGGCCTCGAGCGCGGCTGCCTCGAATGAGGGCGCCAGCACGACCTCGACGAACTGCCGCTCGGTGATGGCCCGGGCCACCTCGCCCGGAACCGGGGCGTTGAATGCGATGATGCCGCCAAACGCCGAGGTCGGGTCGGTGGCAAATGCCGCGTCGTAGGCGGCCAGCAGGTTGTCTGAGACGGCGACACCACAGGGGTTGGCGTGTTTGACGATCACGCAGGCCGGGGCTTCGAACTGGCGCACGCATTCGAGCGCCGCATCGCTGTCGGCGATGTTGTTGTAGGAGAGCGCCTTGCCCTGGCGCATCGTGGCGGCGGCCAGCGTGCCTGGGTGTTGACGGCCGTCGGCGTAGAAGCTCGCCGACTGGTGCGGGTTCTCGCCGTAGCGCAGCGCCTCTACCCGTGCGCCGCCCAACGAGTATTCGGCGCCTGCAAGCGGTTGCTTGGCGGCGCGGCCCAGGTAGTCGGCGATATGGCTGTCGTAGGTGGCCGTGTGCGCGAACGCGCGCGCGGCAAGCCGCCGACGCAAGGCATCGGGCAGGCCGCCCGTGGCGATGGCCTCGGTCACGGCGTCATAGTCGGCGGGGTCCACAACAACGGCCACGTCGGCGTGGTTCTTGGCCGCGGCGCGAATCATCGCGGGGCCGCCGATATCAATTTGCTCGATGGCCTCGGGCAACGTCGCGCCCGGCTTGTTGATCGTGGCGGTGAATGGGTAGAGGTTGACGACAAGCAGGTCGATGCCCGTGATGCCATGTTCAGCCATGACGGCGTCGTCGGTACCGCGTCGGCCCAGCAGACCGCCGTGGATGTTCGGGTGCAAGGTCTTAACGCGCCCGTCCATGATCTCGGGGAAGCCCGTGACGTCGCTGACGTCTGTGACGGTGACACCGGCGTCGCGCAGTGCGCGTGCGGTACCCCCCGTCGACAGGATTTCGATGCCGTGCTCCGCAAGCCTTACGGCCAGCGCGTCGACGCCGGTCTTATCGGAAACACTGATTAGCGCGCGCCGAACGGCCATGGCGCTACCTCACCTCGTTATGAAACGACTTACTCGACGGAGATGGCGTATGCCTTGAGCTTCTTGCGCAGCGTGCCGCGGTTGATGCCCAGAATCTCTGCCGCGCGACTCTGGTTGCCCTCGGTGTAGGCCATGACGGTACGAAACAGCGGGCGTTCGACTTCGCTGAGTACGAGGTCGTAGAGGTCGCCGGGTGCTGTGCCGTTGAGCTTCTTGAAATAGTCTTCGAGCGCGCTCTGGGTCATCGTGGCGAGCGGCTTCTTGCCCTTGCGCAACACTTTGGCCGCCTTTTTCTCAGTCTTGTTCTTTTCGGCTTTCTTGTTGCTGGCAGACCGTGCGGTCGTCTTGCTCGTTTTGGCCGACTTTCTCGTTCTGCTGCTGGCGCTTATCCGCGCGGGTGCACCCCTGCGCGTCGCCTTGCTGCCACCGCTGCCCGTTCGCGTCTCGACCACTTTGCGTCTTCCCCCAAAAAGACTGCACACGTTGCGCCTTATTTGAGGCCTACGCGCTACGCGGCTAGAGAGTCGTTCCCTTCCGCGCCATTGAAGAGCCTGAACGCCATTTCGCGCTGTGCATCCTGTTCGTTGAGGCGCAGCAGTTCGCGTCTGGTCTGATCGGCGATGCCAAACGTACGGCAGTACCAGTTCAGGTGTTTTCTCGCCATCAAGATGCCTTTGCGCTCGCCGTAAAAGGCGTGAAGGTCATCGAGATGGCCGCGTACTATAGCATGCGATTTTTCGATTGGAAGTGGCGCGACATCGGGGTCGCCTGCGAGTCGCGCAACCATCGATTCAAGCAGCCAGGGTTGCCCTTGTGTGGCGCGCCCGACCATCACACCCGACGCACCTGTCGCTGCCATCACGGCTTCGGCGCGCGCCGCCGAATCGATATCGCCGTTGGCAAAAACCGGAATCGACAGCGCGTCGCAGACTGCGGCGATGTCCTCAAACTGTGCGTGCCCGCCGTATTTACAAGCACGCGTGCGACCGTGCACGGCCAGCGCCTGGATGCCTGCGTTTTCGGCCATGACAGCAACGCGCGCGATGTTGCGGTGCTCCAGGTCCCAGCCGATTCGCGTCTTCAAGGTCACGGGCACCTCAACGGCCGCGACGACGGCATCGAGAATGCGACCCACGAGCGGCTCGTCCTGTAGCAGCGCGCTGCCTGCGAGCTTCTTGCAGACCTTTTTAGCGGGGCAGCCCATGTTGATGTCGACAATGTCGGCGCCGCGGTCCACCACGGCACGCGCAGCCATGGCCAGCTGTGCGGGCTCACTGCCCGCGATTTGCACCACGCGCGGTGAGGCGTCGCTGTCGATATCGAGCCGGTGCCGCGACTTGGTGGTTTGCCAAAGCCGCGTGTCGGCCGTCGTCATCTCCGACGCTGCGAGTGCCGCACCAAAACGGCGCGCCAGCTTGCGGAACGGTGCGTCCGTGATACCGGCCATCGGTGACAGGAGCACGCGGCCCGTGAGCGTATGCGGGCCCACGCGCGGCAGCGCGCCGTAGCGGTCTTCCGTCGCTTCAGTCATTGCCTGGGCAACCCGTGCCGCAACGCAGGGCGCCGCCTTCGCCGGCATAGCAGAGCGAGACTTCATAGCCGTCGAGCCGCGGCTCGTTGTAATCGAGCCGGGCCAGTGCCGTGATGCGGCCGCCCGGGGCGACGCGCTCTGGCACGGCGCCCGTGAGGTAATCGCGAGGCGCGATGACGGTGGCGGCCAGCGTGTCACTGTAGGCATCAACAATGCGCACCTTGACGACGGGAGGCGGCAGCGCGGAATCGCCGCGGTTTGAAAACACCGACTCCACATCGAGCCCGGCCTCAATGGCCAGGGCGCCCGAGGTTTCCACGCACCACTGCCGGATGTCCCAGGCGGGTGTGAGATCGAGTCCCAGGGTGCCGTAAACGGTGGGCAACACGTCTTCGAAGTAGGGCTGTGTGACCAGTGTGTTGCGCCAGGTGTGCACGGTCTGGGCCGCGAGCCCGATGAGCGCCACAAGGCTCAGCGTGAGCCAGAGCCCGGTGCGACGCGGCGCCTTGGGTGCGAGATCGGGCGAGACGATCATCGACTCGGCGAAGGAGGGATCGTCTTCGGGGTCTTCGGTCGGTGTCGCAGGTGTATCGATAACGAGTTCGGATGCGGCGCTCGCCACCTTCGGCGCGGGCGTGTCTTCGCCGCCCAGTACGATGACTTCCCCGCGCTCGCCGTCGGCCATGGCGTTGATCGTGTCCTCGCCGACCGTGCCGGTCTCCAAGCGGTCTTCGTCGACAGCCCCATCGGCTATTGGCTGCGCCTCCTCGTTCGCGGGAGGCTCGTCGTCGGTCGCGTCGCCATCGACGACGGCTTCGGCCTCGAGCGCGAGGTCGTCCGCGTCCAGAGCTTCCGCGGCGGCCATCAGGTCGTCGAGAGCGCCCGCGTCGAAGGCGTCGTCGGCAGCCGCATCGAGCGCGCGTTCCGCCGACGCCACTTCGAGCTCGAGGGCGCTCGGCGCTTCGGGCTCCGGCTCGGGTGCAGGCTCGGACTCAGGTTGGGTTTCGAGCTCCAGCTCCGGCTCCGGCTCAGGCTCAGGCTCGGGCTCGATTTCGACCTCCGGCGCGCCACCCGCTTCGAGCGTGAGCTCTTCCGGTGTTTCCGATGCGAGCGTCAGTGCCGACACATCGTCGCTGTCTGCTTCGAGCGTGATCTCACTGGGACCCTCGTCGGCCGCCGCGTCGAGCGAGAGTGCGGATTCGGCTTCCGTTTCGGCTTCGCCTTCCAGGGTCAGCGCTGCGCCGGGATCCGCGCTGTCTACTGCGGGAATCGAGAGCGCTGGCGTCGATATCGATGTCGCGGACATCAGGGCATCGTCGGGCAACTCAAAGTCGGGCTGCGCCGTTTGGCCTGTAGCGCGGGTCAGGTCGAGGTCGACGGAGGTCTCGTTGCCGGCCTCATCGGCGTCGACGAGTTCAAAGTCGAGATCGACGTCGCCACCGGCCTCAAGCGCGCCGTCGAGTTCGCCCAGCAGGTCATCCCAGTCGCCCTCGGGCTCAAGCTCGCTGGTTTCCGTCGCGACGGGCGCTTCGTGTTCTGCCACCGGATCGGCGTCGGTTTCGGTATCGGTATGGGAAAGCGCAGCGATGCCGTCTTCTTCCTCATCCTCGTTGTCATCCTCCTCGACGAGCGCTTCGCCCACGAGCGCCGCAAGCTCGGCGCGTAACGTGTCCGGCGGCGTATCGTCGCCGAATCGGAAAGCGCCGCTGTCGTCGGGGTCGGGTGCCTGGTCGGAACCGAACACGAGTTCGCCTTCGTCTTCGGGCGCCTCGGCATCGTTGGTTGTGGCATCGATGGGCGCGAGGTCGCCGGCCTCGTCGACGATGAACCAGTTGGTGGCGGTGAATTGCTCGTCGTCGATGTTTGCGGCGTGGTCTTCGCCGACATCGAAGGCGGTCTCTGTCGTGCCCGTCGTCGGCGTCTCGTCGGTCGTCGCGTCGTCGTCGGCCTCGTGATCGACCGCCATCTCTTCGGGTTCGTCAGCCGCGTCTTGCGGCGCTTCTGGCGTCGTGGCATGTGCCATGGCGTCGAAGACGTGCATGCACTCGCCGCAGCGTACTTTGCCACCCGCGCGTGCGAGGTCTTCGGCCTCGACCGCGAACACGGTGTGGCAAGCAGGGCAGCGAGTTTCTGTCGTGGAATCAGTCACGTCGTCGAGTGCCTTCGAGCAGAGTCCAGCCATCCTGCACGGCAGTGGGGTCGAACTCAACGAACGGGTCGTAAGCTTTGGCAACGGCTTTGGCCTGGTCGGCCAGAATGCCCGACAGGAGCAGCCTTCCACCCGGTTTGACGGCCATTGCGATGCGTGCGGCGAGCTCAATCAGGGGCTGCGCGAGGATGTTGGCCACGACCAGGTCAAACTGGCCAGGCTCGGGGGTCATAGGCGCCATCACGGTGTCGATCCGGTCCGCCACATCGTTGGCCTGGGCGTTCTCCCGGGTCGCCGTGAGCGCCTGCGGGTCAATGTCGGTGGCCAGCACAGTGTCCGCCCCGAGCTTGAGTGCTGCGATCGCGAGGATGCCTGAGCCGCAGCCGAAATCGAGCACACGCGCTCCCTCAGGGGGCTGGGTCGCGAGCGCCGTCAGGCACAGCGCCGTCGTGGCGTGGGTGCCCGTACCGAACGCGAGACCCGGGTCGAGCCGCACGACCACATCCTCGCCCGTGTCGATGTCGGCGCCGTGCGGTAACACCCAAAGTCGATCGGCGAATCGCATGGGCTGGTAGTCGCGCAGCCACTCGCGTTCCCATGCGCGGTCAGGCAAAAGGCTCACGTCCATCGCGGGCAGGTTGTGACCGTCGAGCTGCGCGGCCAGCGTCAGCCCGATGCGCTCAATGTTCGCGTCTTCGGGGAACAAGGCCGTGAGCTGTGCTTCGCGCCAGAGCGGCGCCTCACCGGGCGCGGGTTCCAGGATGGGCTGGTCTGCCGCGTCCGTGTAGGTGACGGCCACGGCGCCAGCCGCGAGCAACGCGGATTCGACGGTGTCGGCGTCAAGCTCGGCCAGCGCCAGCGTTACCTGCTGCCAGGCCATCGTTGCGCGTCAGAGACCGAGCCGTTTCTCGAGATAGTGGATATCCGTGCCGCCGGCCAGTACCGCGCCGTGTTGCAGGATCTCGAGGTGCAGGTCGATGTTTGTCTTGATGCCCTCAATCACCATTTCGCTCAGTGCGCCGCGCATCCGCGCAATCGCCACGTCGCGCGTATCACCATGCGTCAGCAGTTTGCCGATCATCGAGTCGTAGAAGGGCGGCACGCGGTAACCGTTGTAGATGTGGCTCTCGACGCGCACCCCGGGTCCGCCCGGGGCGTGCCAGAGATCGACGGTACCCGGCGACGGCATAAAGGTCTTCGGGTCTTCGGCGTTAATGCGGCACTCGATGGCGTGACCACGCATGACCACTTCGTCCTGCGTAAACGACAGCGGTTCGCCAGAGGCAATGGAGAGCTGCTCGCGAACGATGTCGATGCCTGTGACGAGTTCAGTCACGGGATGCTCCACCTGCAGGCGCGTGTTCATCTCAATGAAGTAGAACTCGTTGTCCTGGAACAGGAACTCGAAGGTGCCGGCGTTCGAGTAGCCGATCTCGAGGCAAGCCTCTGCGCAGCGCGCGCCCATCTTGTCGCGCAGTGCCTGGGGCAGTCCGGGCGCGGGTGCTTCCTCGATGACTTTCTGGTGGCGGCGCTGCATGGAGCAGTCACGCTCGCCGAGGTGCACGGCGTTGCCGTGCTTGTCGGCCAGCACCTGAAACTCGATGTGGCGCGGTCGTTCGAGGAATTTCTCCATGTACACGACCGGGTTGCCAAAGGCAGCCTCGGCTTCGGCGCGTGTCAGGTTGATGGCGTTCACAAGCGACGGCTCACTGTGCACAACGCGCATGCCGCGACCCCCACCACCACCGGCCGCCTTGATGATGACGGGATAGCCGATGTCGCGTGCGATGCGCAGGTTCTCGTCGGGATCGTCACCCAGCGGGCCATCCGAGCCCGGCACGGTGGGAACGCCGGCTTCCTTCATGGCCTTAATCGCCTCAACCTTGTCGCCCATGAGCTTGATGCACTTGGCATTGGGTCCGATGAAGGTGAAGCCCGACTTTTCCACGCTGTCGGCGAAGTCTGCGTTTTCGGAGAGGAAGCCGTACCCCGGATGGATTGCAACCGAGTCTGTAACTTCTGCCGCAGAAATGATGGCTGCCTTGTTCAGGTAGCTGTCCGTCGAGCTCGGTGGCCCGATGCAGACGCTCTCGTCGGCAAGCAGCACGTGTTTCAGGTTCTTGTCAGCCGTCGAGTAGACAGCGACCGTTTTGATGCCTAACTCGCGGCACGCGCGCAGGATGCGCAACGCGATTTCGCCGCGGTTGGCGATGACGATTTTTTCCAGCATGAGCCAGCCCCGGCGATCAGGCGCGCGTGTCGAGCGTGACGAGAGCCTGGCCGTATTCGACGGGCTCGCCGTTCTGCACGCGGATCGACTTCACGACACCGTCGGCGTCGGACTCGATCTGGTTCATCATCTTCATGGCCTCCACGATGCAGATCGTGTCGCCGGCTTTGACGCGGTCACCAATCTGAATGAATGGCGAGGCGCCCGGTGCCGGCGACGCGTAGTAGGTGCCCACCATCGGTGCCTCGATGACGTGGCCTTCGTCTTCGGGCGCGGGTGCGGCGTCTTCCGCGGGTGCGGCGGCCGGCGCTGCGGCAGCGGGTGCAGGCGCTGCCGCAACTGGTGCGGGTGCCGCAGCCACGGCAACCGGTGCGGCAGCGGGCGCGTTGGCGTAGCGGCTGATGCGTACGGCGTCGTCGCCTTCGGTAATCTCAATTTCGGCAATGCCCGACTCTTCAAGCAGCTCGATGAGTTTTTTGACTTTTCTAATGTCCATGCTCTGGTTCCCCCGGCGATCAGGCCCCGGCTTGTTGCTGCAGGTGGCTCGCGATCGCGCGCAATGCAAGCGTGTATCCCGTGGCTCCGAGCCCAACAATCGAGCCCAGCGCCACATCGCTGAAATAACTGTGCCGGCGAAACGGTTCGCGGGCGTGGATGTTCGAGAGGTGTACTTCAATAAACGGCAAATCGATGCCCGTGAGTGCATCGCGGAGCGCCACGCTGGTGTGCGTGAACGCGCCCGGATTAATGAGTACGGCTGCGGTGCCGTCATCGGCCGCGGCGTGAACGCGGTCGACGAGCTCGTGTTCTGCGTTGCTTTGGAACGCTGTCAGACCGATGCCCAGCGCTGCGGCTTCCTTGCGCAGGCCCGTGACAATGTCCTCGAGGCTGCGTGCACCATAAATGCCCGGCTCCCGGCGCCCCAGCAAATTGAGGTTCGGTCCGTTGAGTAACAGCACATCGTGAGCGTGGCCGGCCATGCCTTATCTGTCCGGTTCGACGAAATTGGCCGCAATACTAACCAAGTTAGCGACCGTTTGACAGTAATCCTCGCTCGTTCCGCCCCTGCGTCGGGTTAACGAGGTTCTCCTGGGCCTCGAGCGCGATGTCGATGCGGCGGACGCGCTCCAGGGTCACCTCGCTGAGCTAGCGACGAAAGCAGCATGCCAAGCGAGGCAGCTGGGCAATCTGAGGCATGACGGCTCCCGGAAAGCAGTGGGTTTATGACGCAGGTCCTTCAAACTGTTGTGACACAGCACCGGTAAGTGACTGATTTTTTGTTTGTCCTTAGAAATAGACACTCAGAGTGTCAATCTTTATTGACGATCCTGTCCCTGACACCTACATTGGACTCACAGCAATTCGCTTGGCGGGGCGACTCATGGGTGCGGACGGCACAGTCCGGGGCAGCAAAACGGCCATGCGTGTGGTCATCGTCACGATGGACACGCACCTGGCCACAGCAACGCAGAATGCAGCTGCGGATCTCGCGCGCGAGTGTCCGGGCCTGCGGCTGTCGTTGCACGCCGCGTCGGAGTGGAGCGCGAGCCCTGCGAAGCTCGACCAATGCCGTGCCGACATCGCCGCGGCCGACATCGTGGTCGTCACGATGTTGTTCATGGAAGACCACTTCAAACCGCTCATCGATGACATCGCGGCCAAGCGTGGCCAGTGCGACGCCGTCATCTGCGCCATGTCGGCCAGCGAGGTCACGGTGCTCACCCAGATGGGCGACTTCGATATGTCGAAGCCCGCATCGGGCCCCATGGCGTTGCTCAAGAAGCTGCGCGGCAACAAGAAAAAGGCACAGACCGGCGGGGCCGCGCAGATGCGTATGCTGCGACGCTTGCCCAAGCTGCTGCGGTTCATTCCGGGCACCGCGCAGGACGTCCGCGCCTACTTCCTGACATTGCAGTATTGGCTGGGCGGCTCGCGCGAGAACATGGCCAATCTCGTGCGCTATCTCGCCAAGCGCTATGCGACGGGGCCGCGTGAGGCGCTGACACAAAAACTCGAGCCCGCTGAAGACCCCGTCGCTTATCCCGACGTCGGCCTGTACCACCCGCGCATGCAGGGTCGGATTCACGATGACCTGCGCGCCTTGCCCAAGCTGCCACGTGGTACCGCCAAGTCGGGTCGCGTGGGCGTGCTCATGCTGCGGTCCTATCTGCTCGGCGGCAACGCCGGGCACTACGATGGCGTGATCGCGGCGCTCGAATCGCGGGGGCTTGAGGTCGTACCGGCCTTCGCCTCGGGGCTCGATGCGCGACCTGCCATCGAACAGTTCTTCATGCACGACGACACAGTGGTCGTCGACGCCGTGGTGTCGCTGACGGGCTTCTCGCTCGTGGGCGGTCCGGCCTACAACGATGCCGCCGCCGCCGAAGAAATTCTCAAGAAGCTCGATGTGCCCTATGTCGCCGCGCACCCGGTTGAATTTCAGACGCTCGATCAGTGGGGCGGCTCCGAGCGGGGTTTAAGTCCCGTCGAGTCGACGATCATGGTCGCCATCCCCGAACTCGATGGTGCGACGGCACCCACCGTGTTCGGCGGTCGTGCGGGCGCACCCGGTGTGACCTGCGCGGGTTGCTCGCGCGGCTGCACGTTCAGCGAGGACGACAATCCGCAGGACATGTCGAGCTGCCCCGAGCGCGCCGGCATGCTCGCCTCGCGTATCGCAAAGCTCGTATCGTTGCGGCGCGCGACGCTCGCAGAACGCAAAGTCGCCATCGTGCTCTTTAACTTCCCGCCCAACGCGGGCAACACAGGTACGGCGGCGTACCTCGATGTCTTTGGTTCCCTGCACAACACGCTGACCGCCATGCGTGAGGCGGGCTACAGCGTCGAGGACCTGCCCGAGGACGCCGACGCGCTGCGCGAGTCGGTGATTGAAGGCAACCGCGCCGAGTACGGTGCCGACGCCAACGTCTGTTTCGAGATCGACGCCGACGATCACGTGCGCCGCGAAACCTGGCTCGCTGAGATCGAGTCGCAGTGGGGCCCCGCACCCGGCCGCCAGCTGACCTACGGCAACAAGCTGCTCGGGCTTGGTAAGCAATTCGGCAACGTGATCGTCGCCGTGCAGCCCGCGATGGGCTACGAAGGCGACCCCATGCGCCTGCTGTTCGAGGGCGGCTTTGCTCCCACGCATGCGTTCTCGGCGTTCTATCGCTTCCTGCGAGAGGATTTCGCGGCGAACGCCGTATTGCATTTCGGCACGCACGGCGCACTTGAGTTTATGCCCGGCAAACAGACGGGCATGTCCGGCGCCTGTTGGCCCGAACGTCTGATTGGCGACCTGCCCAACTACTACCTCTACGCGGCCAACAACCCGTCCGAGGGCGCCATCGCCAAGCGCCGAGCTGCGGCCACGCTCGTCAGCTACCTGACACCGCCCGTGGCCGAGGCGGGCCTTTACCGCGGCTTGCAGGAACTCAACGATTCGATTGAGCGCTGGCGCAGCCGCGACGCCAACGCTGTCGCCGACCCCGAGCTCGCTGCGCTGATCCAGGCGCAGGCGGTCGAGCTCGAGCTCTGCGCTGCCAGCCCCGAATGGGCCGAGGTGGATTGGGATGCGCGTATTGGCACGTTGCGCGACGAACTGCTCGAGCTCGAGCACACAATGATCCCGCACGGCTTGCACATCGTCGGCCGCCCGCCCGATGTGGAAGAGCGTGTCGACTTGCTCTCGGCTATGGCGGATGCGGCCTACGGCGTGACGCCCGCACGTGCATCACTACAGGCGCTCGTGGGCGACGGCCTCGACCCCGAGCGCGCCGCGCGTCTCGCCGGGCTGCCCGCCGGCCAGGACGGCCCCAACATGTTCCGCGAGCTGGCGCGTTACGACCAGCTGCTGGGCGAGGACTCAGAGACCACAGCCCTGTTGCACGCACTGGATGGCCGCTTCATCGCACCCGCGCCCGGTGGCGATGTGCTGCGCACCCCGCAGGTGCTGCCGACAGGCCGCAACCTGCACGGCTTCGACCCGTTCCGCATCCCGAGCAACTACGCGGTACAGGACGGCCGCCGCCAGGCCGACCGCCTGCTGACCTGCCACACGGCGTCCGGCGAGGCATTGCCCGAGTCGATCGCCATGGTGCTCTGGGGCACCGACAACCTGAAGAGCGAAGGCGGTCCCATTGCGCAGGCGCTCGCGCTCATGGGCGCTGTGCCGCGCTTCGACAGCTACGGTCGCATCGCGGGCGCTGAGCTCGTGCCGCTGGCGGACCTGGGTCGTCCGCGTATTGATGTCGTCATGACGTTGTCGGGCATCTTCCGCGACCTCATGCCGCTGCAGATCAAGTTGCTGGCTGAGGCCGCGTACCTCGCCGCAGCTGCCGACGAGCCCGTCGAGCAGAACTTTATTCGCAAACATGCGCTGGCCTACCAGACCGAACACGGTTGTTCGCTCGAGACCGCGGCACTGCGCGTGTACGGCAACGAGGACGGCGCCTATGGCTCCAACGTCAACTTCCTGGTCGAGAGTGGCCGCTGGGGGGACGAAGAAGAACTCGCCGAGACCTATTCGCGTCGCAAAGGCTTCGCCTATGGCTGCGACGGTCGCCCACAGGCACAAAGCGCCTTGCTGCGCGCCACGCTCGCCGACGTCTCGCTGACCTATCAGAACCTCGATTCCATCGAGCTCGGTGTCACCACCGTCGACAACTACTTCGACACGCTGGGCGGCATCACGGGTGCCGTGAAACGGGCACGTGGCGGCGACGCGCCGCCCGTGTACATCGGTGACCAGACGCGCGGCGAGGGCACGGTGCGCACGCTCAGCGAACAGGTGGCGCTCGAAACCCGCACGCGCATGCTCAACCCGAAATGGCACGAGGGCATGCTCGAGCACGGCTACGAGGGCGTGCGCCAGATTGAAGTGCACATGACCAACACCATGGGTTGGTCGGCGACCACAGGTCAGGTGCAGCCCTGGGTGTACCAGAAGCTCACGGAAACCTTCGTGCTCGACGAGGCCATGCGCGAGCGCATCGCCGCGCTTAACCCAACCGCGTCGAGCCGTTTTGCGAACCGCCTGCTCGAAGCCTCGGACCGCAACTTCTGGCAGCCCGACGCCGACACGCTGGCCGCGCTCGAAGCGGCCACCGAAGAGCTCGAAGACCGCGTCGAGGGCATCACGCCGCAAGCCGCGTCCTGACGCGGGCCACTCAAGCGCTTCGCGTATACTCGCGCGATGGCCAAAAACACTGACGACCACGACGCCGCGCTGGAATCGCGCATCGCGTCGGGCCTGCATTTCGCAGACAAAGAGACGGGCGCCGTGATACCGCCCATCCACCTGGCCACCACCTACGCGCGCGACACCGACTATGCGCTGCCCGACCCGGGCGTAGGCTACTCGCGCGACCAGAATCCCACCTATCGCGTGCCCGAACGCATGCTGGCAGAGCTTGAAGCGGGCGCGGACGCGTTGCTGTTCGCGTCCGGCATGGCGGCGGCGACCGCCGTGTTTCGTGCGTTGACGCCCGGTGACCGCATCGTTGTGCCCGACGTCATGTACTGGGGGCTCAGACACTGGATTAAGACCTTTGCCGAGACCTGGGGTCTCGAGCGCGTGACCTACACGACCGCCGACCCCGATTCGCTGGTGGCGGCGATCACGCCCGGCACGCGACTGGTCTGGGTCGAGACGCCTTCGAACCCGCTTTGGGACACGACCGACCTTGCGCGCGCGGCCGAGCTCGCGCATGCCGCGGGGGCCCTGTTGGCTGTCGATTCCACGGTGGCCACACCCGTGCACACGCAACCGATCCGGCTTGGCGCCGACATTGTGATGCACGCGGCCACCAAGGCGCTCAACGGGCACAGCGATGTCCTTGCGGGCGCGCTCGTCTGCCGCGAGTGCGACGACTTCTGGGCACGCATCGCCACAGAGCGCGGCGAGGGCGGTGCTGTGTGCGGTGCGTTCGAGGCCTGGCTGTTGCAACGGGGGATGCGCACGCTGTTCCTGCGGCAGCGTCGGGCGAGCGACAGCGCCCAGGCCATCGCAGAGGCCTTGCAGGCGCATCCCAAGGTCGAGCGTGTGCGCTACCCGGGTCTCGCCGACGATCCCGGACATAGCGTTGCGGCGAAGCAGATGCACGATGGCTTCGGCTCAATGCTCTCGTTCATGGTGCGCGGTGGGCGCGACGCAGCCCTGGCCGTCGCCGGGCGGCTGCGCCTGTTTGCGAGCGCCACGTCGCTCGGTGGCGTCGAAAGCCTCGTGGAGCACCGTGCGACGATCGAGGGTCCGGACAGCCCGATTCCTGATAACCTGCTGCGCCTGTCGGTTGGCATCGAAGTCGCGGACGACCTCATCGCCGATCTCACGCGGGCGCTAGACGCCCTGGACTGAGACCCACGCCCTCATGAAGCTCTACCGAAAGATCACGCGCGAAATTGATGAGGCCCCGAAGGGCCCCGAGATCGCGGCCCTGTTTGATTTCGACGGCACGCTGATCGCGGGCTTCTCCGTATTCTCGTTCTTCCGCGAGCAGTTGCTGCGCGGCGACTTGTCGCGTGGGCAGATCATGCAGCTGGCCGCCGCCGGTGCCGGTTACGGTATGGGCAACCTGGGCTTCTCGGGCTTGCTCGTCGCCAGCGCCCGCATGATGCGCGGGCTCACGGTCGAGCAGTTCGAGACGCTGGGCCGCGAGGTCTTTGAGAAGCACATCGCCAAGGTGATCTACCCCGAGGCGCGTGCGCTTGTTGAGGCGCATCAAAAGCGTGGCCACACGGTGGCGATCGTGTCCTCGGCGACCCGCTTCCAGGTGGAGGACGCGGCCGAGATCTTAGGCATCGAGCACGTGCTCTGCAGCGAGCTCGAATCTGAGGACGGCGTCTTTACAGGCGAGATCGTGCGGCCGACTTGCTGGGGCGAAGGCAAGGTCACTGCGGCCGAGACGCTTGCGGCAGAGCTTGGGCTGGACCTTGACCGAAGTTACTTCTATTCGGACAGCAATGACGACCTGCCGTTACTTGATCGCGTCGGTAACCCGCGGCCGCTGAACCCAAACCCGAAACTCGTCGAGGCCTCCGAAGAACGCGGTTGGCCCGTACGTCGCTTCGCAAGTCGCGGTCGCCCGCGCCCGACAGACCTGCTGCGCACGGCCGCGGCCACGGGCAGCATGATTCCCTCGTTTCTCGCGGGCCTGCCCATCTGGGCGCTCACGGGGTCGAAGCAGGAGGGGCTCAACTTCTCGATGAGCCTGTTCGCCGATGTCGCCAGTGCGTTCATCGGGCTCAACCTTGATGTTGAGGGCGAGGCGCATCTCTGGGAGCACCGCCCGGCCGTGTTCGTGTTCAACCACCAGAGCCAGGCTGACGTGGTGATCATCGCGCGCCTGCTGCGCCGCGACCTAGCAGGCGTGGGCAAGAAGGAAATCGCCAAGGTGCCCGTGTTGGGCCAGATCATGCAGTTTGCAGGCACGGTCATGATCGACCGCAGCGATGCGACCAAGGCCGTGGAGTCCATGCGCCGCCTCGTCGATACGATTCGTGTCGAGGGCAAGTCGGTCGTCATCGCGCCCGAGGGCACGCGCACGGTGTCGACGCGACTCGGCCCGTTCAAGAAGGGCGCGTTTCACCTCGCGCAGCAGGCCGGTGTGCCCATCGTGCCCATCGTGATTCGCAACGCGCTCGACGTGTCACCCAAGGGTGACCTGTTGTTTCACCCTGCCACCGTGGGCGTCACGGTGCTCGAACCCGTCGATACGAGCGACTGGACGCCCGAGACCATGGACGAGCACGTGGCCGAAGTGCGGCAGCGCTTCCTCGTGGCTTTGGAGCAGGACTGATGCAGCACGAATCCGGCACGCTCGAATCGCGGCTCGTCTGGCAGTCTTGGCGGCCTGAATCGCCCAAGGCCATCGTGCTCATTGCGCACGGTCTGGCGGAGCACAGCGGGCGTTACCCGCACGTCGCCGACGCGCTGACACAGGCGGGCTACGCCGTGTTTGCAATCGACCACGCGGGCCACGGCCAGTCGCCGGGTAAGCGCGGCGGTGTTTACGATTTCAGTGTTTTCGTCGAGGGCATGCTCGAACTCGATCGCCACGCGCGCGTCGCATTGCCGGGACTGCCCGTGACGCTGCTCGGGCACAGCATGGGCGGTCTCATCGCAGCACTCACGGCGCTGCGCGAGCAGGACCGTTTCAAGGCGCTGGTCCTGTCGGGCCCGGCCATCATTGCGGTCGATCCGCCCCCGGCCTGGCAGGAAGCCATCGTGCGTTTCATCGCGCGGGTCGCACCCGGCCTCGGTACGCTGGCGCTCGATTCGAACGAGATTAGCGGCGACCCGGATGTCGTGCAGGCCTACCTCGATGACCCGCTCGTCTACAACGGAAAGGTACCCGCGGGGCTCGTGGTGGCGATCTTCGACGCCATGGCCGACTTGCGCGAGCGTGCCCGGGGTCTCGAGCTGCCGATGCTGCTCATGCACGGCAGCGAGGACAAACTCACGGCACCCGAGGGCTCAACGCTCGTCTACCAGGAGGCGGCTGCGTCTGACAAGACGATCAAGATGTGGTCGGGGCTCAAGCACGAGATCTTCAACGAGCCCGAGCAGCTCGAGGTGCTCACCGAGATGACGGAGTGGCTCGACGCGCGCCACTAGACGATCAGAGGGGCGGTTTACTCCAGCGCTTCGCGCGCGGCGTCGAGGCTTAGCTCGCCGGCCTCAAGCTTCGACAACACGTCGATGATGACCTCGGCCTCTTCAGCGTCCATTTCGCCCACGTGGGTATTCACCAGTTCGCCCTCGGCGCTAAGCACGAGTGTGAACGGCAAACCCTTGAGTGGGACACCAAAGGCCTCGGCCGCAGCGATCACCTCGACTTCGCCCACGAGCACGGGGTAATTGAAGTCGGTCTCTTCCGCGTAGGCGATCACGGCGTCCATGTCGTCGTGTGCGATGCCGATGACCTGCAGGCCTTCGGGCTGCTGTGCGGTTTGCAGCGACTTCAGTAGGGGGATTTCACGTCGGCAGGGCGCACACCAGGTGGCCCAGAAATTCACGAGCCGGGGCTTGCCCTGCCAGTCCTCGACGCTGTTGCTGCCGCCGGCCATGTTGGCCAGCGTGACGACCGACGCTGCCGAATGCGCGCCCGCGCTGGCGGCCGCCATCTGTTCATCGAGCGGGACGGGTGTTGCGATCTCTGCGGGCGCGGGTTTGGTGCCGACCGCGAAACTTGTGACGAGCCCGGCCGCGCCGGCCAGCCCGAGGACTGCGGTGTAGATAACGAGTTTCTGCATGCGCCAATGATAGCGCGAAGCGTCAGCGCTGGGCGGTGGTCGTGTTGGGACCCGCGCCGGCAATGGCTTCGCGGGCGTGGCTCGCGAACTTGGGCGCCTTCATGTAGCCCGCAATCTGGTAGCCGGGGCGCTCGACGCCGTCAGGGCCGAAGAAGATGATCGCGGGCGGGCCGAAGAGGCCGAAACGCGCCATCAGGGCCTGATCCGCGTCGTCGTTGGCTGTCACGTCCGCTTGCAGCAGGATCGTGTTGGAGAGCACATCACCGACCTGCGCGTCGGTGAACGTGTATTTCTCCATCTCTTTGCACGACGCACACCAGTCGGCGTAGAAGTCGAGCATGACTGGGCGCCCGTTGGCGCTGGCGTCGGCCACAGCGCGGTCGAGGTCTGCGACGGATTTGATGCGTACAAATTCGAGTTCGTGCGACTCGGCGGCACCGCCGCCGGCCTGCGCCAGCACCGAGCCTTTGAACGGCTGCAGCGGATCCTCGCCACCGGCCAGCCCGCCGACAAACAGCATCGCGCCGTAGAGTGCGCCCAGCACCGTAACTGCCTTGCCGACCCGGCGACCGCCTGAGGATTCGGGTGTCAGTGGCGTCATCGCACCGAGGAAGATCGCTGCGACAACAATGAGTACGGCCCAGGCCAGCATGATGACTGCGCCCGGAATCAGACTCGAGAGACGCGACAGCATGTAGATGGCTACACCCAGCATGATGAAGCCAAAGGTCTGTTTGACGGTCTCCATCCACGGGCCAACCTTGGGCAGCAGGCGACCGGCGGAGGCGCCGACGATGAGCAGGGGCGTGCCCATGCCCATGGACATGGCAAACAGCGCCGAGGAGCCGCGAGCGACGTTGCCCGTCTCGGCGATGACGGCCAGCGCTGCGACCAACGGTGGTGCCACACAGGCCGTCACGACGAGCGATGACAGCGAGCCCATGACAAAGGCGCCCACCGCGGTACCGGATTTCTGGTCGTTGCTGATCGTTGCGACCTTGGACTGGATGGCCGAAGGCATCTGCAGCTCGAACAGGCCGAACATGCTCATGGCGAGTACCACGAAGAGTCCCGCAAACGTGATCAGGATCCAGGGTTGCTGGAAGAAGGTGGCCGCCTGCGTACCACCGAAGTAGGCAAACAACGCGCCCGCTGAGGTGTAGGTCAGCGCCATACCCAGCACGTAGAGCAGTGCGAGGAAGAAGCCGCGCCCGGCCGAGGTGTTCTCGCCCTCACCCGAGATGATGCCCGACAGAATCGGCACCATGGGCAGTACGCAAGGCGTCAGCGAGAGCAGCAGGCCCAGCGCGAAGAACGTACCCAGCACGCCGAGCATGTTGCCGCCACTGATGAGCGACGCCAGTCTGGACTGCTCCGAGACCGGACCCGGGTTTGCGGCTGCCGCAGCACCCGATGCGTCCGCGACCGTGATGCTGCCGGCAGGCACGCTGATATCGAACGTCTGCGACATCACGGGGTAGCAGATGCCGTCTTCGGCGCAGCCCTGGTAGCTCAGAGTCAGCTGTTGTACCGACGCCTCTGCGGCGCTGCGGATCAGCGGGACCGTGATGAAGGCGGCGTCGTAGTAAACCGTGGTGTCACCGAAGTATTCGTCGGACTTGGGCTCACCCGCGGGTAGCCCGAGCTGGCCGGGTGCGTAGTCGGCGCTGCCGAATTCGGCCTTGATCGACTCGCTGTAAAGGTAGTAGCCGGGCGCGACCTGGAAGCCGATCTCGAGGCTGTCACCACTGACTCGCGTGACGCGCGGCTGGAAGGCCTGATCGGGCGGCAGGAAGTCGTCGGCGCTGGGCCCGCCAAACGGCAGCGACTTGGCCGGAGCGGGCGCCGTGAGCGCGGTGCTTGCCAGCGTCAGCGTGGCGCGCTGCGTGGTTGGCGGGAAACAGATGCCAAAGCTCTTGGAGCAACCCTGCGAGCGAATGACGAGCGTGGCGTTGCCGGCATCACCGGAATAGGGCAGACGTGCCTGAAAGTCATCCGTGTAGATTTGCTGTTCGCCAAAAAACTCGTCGGAGTAGTCGACGCCACGCGGCAGGAAGGGCGCCTCAAGCGTCGCGTTCGAATCTTCGAGCGAAAACTCGATCTTCTCTTTATAGAGGTAGTAGCCGTCGACAACGCGCCAGTCGACGACGATCTCGCCGGCGTCCTCGCTGACGTCGAAGGTAAAGGCCTCTTCGGCACGCAGCAGCTCGTCCTCAGCCTGGGCGGGCACGAGGGCAGTCAGCATCAGCGCGAGCCAGGTCGCGAACAGTCGGGTCATCGTCATGGATCGATTCATGCGGCCAAAGACCGGCAAAACAAGCGTTTGATTACCCCCAAGGATACCGCCGCAGGCCGCTGGGGGCGCGTCGAACCTGCCGAATTGTGACCCGTTACCGGGGTGTCGCCAATTGGTGACGGCGCACTGTCGAGGGTCTTGAAATCACGTGCCTCATCCCTATCATTAGCACTCCCTTAGGCGGAGTGCTAACAGCGGCGCCCGTCTGGAACGATTTTTAACACTGAAAATCAATCACTTAGTTCAAGGAGACTCATCGATGAACATTCGTCCGCTTCATGATCGCGTCATCATCAAGCGCATGGAGGAAGAGCGTACGTCGCCCGGCGGCATCGTTATTCCCGACGCGGCTACCGAGAAACCGATCAAGGGCGAGGTCATTGCCGTTGGTAACGGCAAGATCCAGGAAAACGGTGACGTCCGCGCGCTGGACGTGAAGGTTGGCGACAAAGTGCTGTTCGGCAAGTACAGCGGCACTGAAGTCAAGGTAGATGGCGAAGAACTGCTCGTGATGAAGGAAGACGACATCATGGCGGTTGTTGAGGGCTAAGCCCCGCGCCACCCGAACCTCACTATTCGAAACAGCATTCTTTATTAAGGAACAAAACAATGGCTGCTAAAGAAGTCCGTTTTGGTGACGACGCTCGTCACAAGATGTTCGCTGGCGTGAACACGCTGGCCAACGCCGTCAAGGTCACGCTGGGCCCCAAAGGTCGCAACGTTGTCCTCGACAAGAGCTTCGGTGCTCCGACCGTCACGAAGGACGGTGTATCGGTCGCCAAGGAAATCGAACTCGAAGACAAGTTCGAAAACATGGGCGCTCAGATGGTCAAGGAAGTCGCGTCGCAGACGTCGGACGTTGCCGGTGACGGCACGACCACGGCGACCGTTCTGGCCCAGGCCATCCTGCGCGAAGGCCTCAAGGCCGTCGCCGCTGGCATGAACCCCATGGACCTGAAGCGCGGCATCGACAAGGCCGCCGGCAAGCTCGTCGGTGAGCTGCAGGGTCTTTCGCGTCCTTGCGAAGACGACAGCGCCATCGCGCAGGTCGGCACGATCTCGGCCAACAGCGACGCTGAAATCGGCACGATCATTGCCGAAGCCATGCAGAAGGTCGGCAAAGAAGGCGTGATCACCGTTGAAGAAGGCTCGGGCCTCGACAACGAACTGGACGTCGTCGAAGGCATGCAGTTCGACCGCGGCTACCTCTCGCCTTACTTCATCAACAACCAGGCCAGCCAGGCTGCAGAACTGGAAAACCCGTTCATCCTGCTCTTCGACAAGAAGATCTCGAACATCCGCGACCTGCTGCCGCTGCTCGAAGGCGTTGCCAAAGCGGGCCGCCCGCTCGTCATCATCGCCGAAGACGTCGAAGGCGAAGCCCTGGCTACGCTGGTCGTCAACAACATCCGCGGTATCGTGAAGGTTGCTGCTGTGAAGGCACCGGGCTTCGGTGACCGTCGCAAGGCCATGCTGCAGGACATCGCGATCCTGACGGGCGGCCAGGTGATCTCTGAAGAAGTCGGTCTGTCGCTTGAGAAGGCGACGCTCGAAGATCTCGGCGAAGCCAAGAAAGTCCAGATCTCGAAAGAGAACTCGACGATCATCGACGGCGCTGGCCAGGCCAACGACATCAAAGGTCGCGTTGACCAGATCAACCGCGAAATTGAAGAGTCGAGCTCGGACTACGACCGCGAGAAGCTGCAGGAACGCGTGGCCAAGCTGGCCGGCGGTGTTGCCGTGATCAAGGTCGGTGCTGCCACCGAAGTTGAAATGAAAGAGAAGAAGGCTCGCGTTGAAGACGCGCTGCACGCCACGCGTGCTGCGGTCGAAGAAGGCGTGGTGCCGGGCGGTGGTGTTGCACTGATCCGCGCGGTCCGTTCAGCCGGCGACTTCGAAGGCGACAACCCCGATCAGAACGTGGGCATCAACATCCTGCGTCGCGCGGTTGAAGAGCCGCTGCGTCAGATCGTCTCGAACGCAGGCGGCGACGCCTCGGTCGTTCTGAACGCAGTCGCTGACGGCGAAGGTAACTACGGTTACAACGCCGCCACGGGCGAGTACGGCGACATGATCGAAGCCGGCATCCTGGACCCGACAAAGGTCACGCGTTTTGCACTGCAGAACGCAGCCTCGGTCTCGGGCCTGCTGCTGACGACGGAAGCCATGGTCGCAGACCTGCCGCAGGACGATGCCCTGCCGGCAGCCGGCGGCATGCCCGACATGGGCGGCATGGGCGGCATGATGTAAGTCACCGTACCTGCTGGTACGGATCGACACATCGATCGTCAGGAGGCCCCGTTTCGACGGGGCCTCTTTTTTTTGGCCTCAATGTTCCAGCCCGGCTGCCGCTTCCCCAGAGTGGGATCGGAAAATCGAAACGCGCGAGGCGACGACGTCAGGATGCTGCCGCGGCTCAGTAGCCGTCGCTACAGCGTCTTTGAGGCGGGCCTGCTCTATGTGCTCTCAGGTGTGTTTATCGCGGCGTTTTCGATTACGGGTTCGGACGTCGCGATCTGGCACGCCGTCGCCTTCGCACTCACCGGCTTAGGCTACAACGTCTTCGCGCGCCTGACGGTTAACCGACCGAGGTTGCGCTGGCTCAGCCACGCCCAGGTGCAAGTGCCGTTCAACGTGCTGAACGCCATTTTGTTCCTGCACCTGGCCCCGCAGCTTGCCCTCTATCTGGGGCTCACGCTGTTCTTTATCTTCTCGTTCGGCGCCACCGTGATGACTTGGCGCCAGACCGTCGCCAACCTGGCGCTGTCATTCGTCGGCTTCAGTTCAGCCGTTCTGCTGTACGGGCTCCAGATGCCCGCCGTAGAGACCAGAGCGCAGCAGTTTCTGGTGCTGTTGGCGACAGCTGTTGCGATATTCACGAACACGCGCGTCGGATTGCACACGAATGCCGTACAGCGCCGGCTCTTTGCGTCGCGCATGGAGTTGTCCGAGGCGCTCGAGAAAATGTCGGTACAGGAAGCCGCACTGGCGCAGCACCGCGACCGCCTCGAGATTGAAGTGGAGCAACGCACGGAAGCGCTGCGTAAGGCGATGGAAGCAGCGGAAGCTGCGAACGAGGCCAAGAGCCGCTTCCTGGCTAACATGTCGCACGAAATCCGCACGCCGCTCAACGGTGTGCTGGGCATGAGCCAGCTGCTCGCACAGCAGCCACTCGGCGACGCCGAACGCGACATGGTCATGACGATCCGCGACAGCGGCCACAACCTGCTGGCAATCGCCAACGATGTGCTCGATATCTCAAAGATCCACGCGGGTGAGTTGCGCCTGCACCCCGAACCCGTCGACATCGTTGAGCTGCTGCGTGGCGTCATCCGTCTGTTCGACGGTGTCGCGCAGAGCAAGGGCCTGTCACTCGTGCTCGAGGTACCCGACGCAGTGCCCGAGCTTGTACTCACCGACCCCGTGCGCCTGCGACAAATCGTCTCCAACCTCGTCAGCAACGGCGTCAAGTTCACCGACGAGGGGGGTGTGACGGTCACGCTAACGGGCCCCATCGACGGCGAGCAGTGGTGCATCGATGTCTCTGATACGGGCATCGGCATCCCAGACTCGGAGCGCAGCGGCATCTTCAGCGCGTTCCATCAGGTCGAGGACAGCGCCAACCGTCGCTTCGGCGGCACGGGTCTGGGCTTGTCCATCTGTCGCGAGCTGGCGCAGATGCTTGAAGGCGACATTCACGTGAGTAGCGCGTTTGGCGAGGGTAGCGTGTTCTCGTTACGCGTCCCGATGCCAGAAGTGTTGGCCTGCAAGGTTCCTGAGACGCCGCCCGCGACCGAGACAGCGGTGATCGATCCCAGCGACTACCGCGTGCTCATCGTTGAGGACAATCCGGTCAATGCGCGCGTGGCCGCCGCTATGCTCGAGCGCGCGGGCTACGCCGTCGAGCACGTCGACCGCGGGCGTATCGCGCTGCAACGGCTCGCCGAAGGCGGTGTCGATGTCGTGCTGATGGACTGCCAGATGCCCGAGATGGACGGACTCGAAGCCACACGCCGAGCGCGCGAGGCGGGGCACAGCGTGCCCATTATAGGTCTGACCGCCAACGCGATGCCGGAAGACCGCGCGCGCTGTCTTGCGGCCGGCATGGATGACTACCTGGCCAAACCGTTTACCAACGACGCGCTGCGCGCCGTGGTCGCGGCCGCGCTGTCGACGCCAGCTATGGCGAGCGTGTCGTAGTCTCTGTCACGAAGCTCGTGATCGCCCTGGCCACGCCATCGGCCAATGGCAAGTCGGGGTCGGAGTAACTCGGCATCTGCTCGGCCGGTGTTCCTGACACCATCTTCAAGACGTGGTTCATGCCCTCGATGATGACAAGCCTGGCGTCCGCGTGGGCTGCGGCGAGTGCTTCGCCATTGCTGACGTCGACCTGGATGTCCGTGGTGCCGTAAATGAGTAGCAAGGGCTCATCGATGTTCGCCGCCTGCTTCGGCGGGTCGTAGCGAAACCAGGACACGAGGTAGGGCTGAATACTTTTGCGGAACAACACGCCTAGCTGCGCCGGCGGGTCGTCGACGAGATTGCCGGCGCGTAGTGCATCGAGCGTGCGCACGCTGTCCTCGAACAGGTCGGGCGGAATCTGCCGTGCGAGCTGGTTGGCAATGAGGTCTGCGGGGTGTTCGCCCGGGCCTGCGAGCACGGCAACACCTGCGAACGCTTCGCGCTCGGCCGCGGTCAGCGCGATCTGGCCGCCTTCGCTGTGGCCGATCAGGAACACGGGCACGTCCGTGCGTTCTTCGAGGTAGGCGGCCAGCTTCACGGCGTCGTCGGCGAAGTGGTCGAAGCGCAGGTCGGCCTCGATGATGTTCTGGTTGGCGCTCTCGCCGATCATGCGTTTGTCGTAGCGCAGTGAGGCGATGCGCTTGTCCGCCAACGCCTCGGCAAGATATCGCAGGCTGTTGTTCTTGCCGGGCAGGATCGCCGAGTTGCCGTCGCGGTCCGTCGGACCTGAACCCGAGATGATGACGGCGGCCGCGATGGGATCGCGGCGCGGCAGCTCGAGCGTGCCATGGAGTTTGGTGTCGCCGACATTGACGATGACGGCCTCGTCCCGCGCCGCCACGGGCATCGAGAGCAACAGCGCCGCGGCGGCCACGACGGCGATGAATCTATTCATTTGGCACCTCCTCGAGCGTGTCCTCGTCGGGTCCGAAGCCTTCGATGCGTCGGTAGGCAATGAACGAGTAGACGACGGGGCCCAGGCCTGCAAAGAGCGAGGCGCCCACCACGACTTCGATGCCGAGGCCTACGAGCGGCGTGACCATCAGCAGCGCGCCCGCAATCACGAAAAGGTAGCCACCGAAGCGGTGTGTCTGCGCCCAGACTTCGTCGCTGGCGAGCGTCCAGGGCGTGCGGATGCCTATGAAGAAGTTCTTTCGGATCTTGCCCATGTAGTTGCCGAGCACGATGAACAGCAGGCCGGTCGCAACGGGCACGATGGTCCCGACAGACAGCTCGTGGCCGAAGCCCGCGGCCAGGATGATGCCGCCCATGCCGACCATGAAGGCGACGAGTACGACCTGGATCACGTTGATCACATTCTGGAAGCTGTCGGTGCGGAAACCGCGCGGCGAGATCACCGGGATCAGCCACATGAGCAAGAGGATTCCCGCCGCCAGCGCCGGGCCCATGATGGCGGCCGTGAGCCGACCCGAATAACCGTCGATTTCCCCGGCGGCGTTCCAGTGCGTCGGCACCTGCTCGGGCAGGTTGGGGTAGGCGAGCACGCTCGCGAGGACGGCGCCCGCAACCAACAGCAGGCTCATGATGTTGGCGAACTTACGACTCATCGGTGGTCTCCGTGGTCTTCGGCCGCAGCAGCTCCATGAGGAGGCCGGCGGCATCTTCAAGCACGCTCGTGTTGAGCGAGTAAACGATGTGTTGCCCGCGTCGTTCCGTGCGCACGAGCTCTGCCTGCTTGAGCAGGTTGAAATGGTGCGACAGCGACGCGCGGGTGATCGGGAAGTGTTCCGCGATGTCGCCCGCAGGCAGCGAGCCGTCACGCAGCACGCGCAGGATCTCGCGGCGGGTCGGGTCGGCCAGAGCCTTGAACAGATGTTGTGCGGGCATGAGCCTTAAGATAATTAGATAAATATCTAAATACAAGTCTCAGGCCCAGTTTCGAGGACGGCGGTACACTACGCGCATGCCCGCCACACCTGACATGCCGCCCCGGCGCGGGCTAACGCTGCGCGCCCCCTGAACATGTTTGCCAACCCGGTATTGCGGCTGCTGGCGGGCGCCGCGCTGATTAGTTTTTCGCCCGTTTTCGTAGCGCTCGTGTCCGTGTCGTCGACGAACAGCGCGTTCTACCGCGTGGCCATCGGTGGCGTGATCCTCACGGGCTGGATGCTGGCCACGGGCGGGTGGCGCCGGCCGCGTGCGGCGGTGTTCGGCATGCTCTTAATCGGTGCCGTCTGCTTCGCGCTCGATCTTTGGTTTTGGCACAAGAGCATCATCTACGTTGGGCCGGGGCTCGCGACGCTGCTCGCGAACTTCCAGGTGTTTGTGATGACGGCGGCCGGGTTCGTGCTGCTCGGTCAGCGCCCGAGCTTTGCACAGCTCATCTCCATTCCGATGGCGCTCGTCGGGCTTGGACTCATTGTCGGCGTCGATTGGTCGGTGCTCAGCAGCGAGTACCGGCTCGGCGTCATTTTTGGTTTGGCCACGGCCGCTTGTTATGCCGCCTACCTTTTGTGTTTCCGACATGCACAGTCGTTATCGCGCTCGAAGCCCACGGCCTTGCCCGTGCGCGAGCTCGCCATCGTGTCGCTGGCTTCGGCGGTCTTTCTCGCTGGCGTTGCGGGGCTTGAAGGCGAGTCGCTGGCGATTCCGACGCTCAAGGACGCGGGCTGGCTGGTGGCCTATGCGCTGTTCGCGCACATCTTCGGTTGGCTGCTGATCGCGAGCAGCCTGGCGCACGTGCCAGCGGCGCTGATTGGCCTGTCCTTGCTCATTCAGCCGTTGCTGAGTTTCGGCTGGGATGTGCTGCTCTTCGACCGCCCTGTGACCGCGCCCGAGGTTGCCGGCGCGGCCATCGCGCTCGTTGCGATTTATCTCGGCGCGCGCCAGCCCGGCCGCAATCGAGCTGTGGGATAATTGCGTCATGACCGACGCCGTCGTCAAAATTCTGCTCGCCTATGCGGTGGGCAGCATCATGGGCAGCCTGTTGCTGGGGCGCTTTCGCGCGCTCGACATTCGCACCACGGGCAGCGGTAACGCGGGTGCCACCAATGCGCTTCGCAGCGGCGGCAAGCTGTTCGCGCTGGGCGTCATGATTATCGATGTGGGCAAGGGCGCCGTAGCTGCGGGTGTGATTCCTGGGCTCGCACTGGGCCTTGGCACGTCGCCCGACTGGCTGCCTTACGCCTGCGGAGGCGCGGCTGTGTTCGGCCACTGCTATCCGCTGTTCCACGGTTTCCGTGGCGGTAAAGGCGCGGCGACGGTCGTGGGCACGTATCTCGTGTTCGCGCCGATCCTTGTCCTGCCCATGCTCGCGGTCTGGATCGCGACGATCCTGGTCATCGGGTTCGTGGGTCTGGCCACGATGATCACGGGTCACGCAGCCTGGGTGTTCATCGCGATCCTCTGGCTGCCCGAGCAGAACGCACTGTTTGTCTATGCACTGGTCATGGCCTGCTTTATCGTGTTTACACACCGCATCAATATCACGCGCATGCGCGAGGGCACCGAGTCGCGTCTCGGCCAGCTCTCCGTGTTCCGCAAATGACACTCGTCGGTATTCGCAACGCGCTGCTCGCATCGGCAGAGGCCGCGGGCGTGCCTTGCGCCGTCCACACGCTCGACGCTGTGGGCTCCACAAACACCTGGCTCAGCGAGCGCCCGGCGCCCGCCGCGGGTGCCGCCGAAGCCGTGCTCGCGTTACACCAGACTGCAGGCCGCGGTCGCGCAGGCCGCCGCTGGCAGGCGCCGCGCGGTTCGGGTTTGTGTTTCTCGGTGAGCTGGACCTTTGAGCGCATGCCTGAGCACGCGTCGGCACTGACGCTCGCGCTGGGCGTGGCCGCCGCACGCGCGCTCGAATCGCTGGGGCTCGGTGAAGCCATGCTCAAGTGGCCCAACGATCTTGTGTGGCAGGACCGCAAGCTCGGCGGCATTCTTGTCGAGTCTTCTGTGGCGCCGAACGGTGTGTTCCGCGTCATCGCGGGTGTGGGCATCAACCTGCAGCTGCCCGAGTCCTTTTCGCTGGATGACTCCGGCGGCGGCTGGTCGCGCGGCATCGTCGATCTCGCTTCGGCGCAGGTTGAAACGACGCTCGCTGATCTCGGCGCCGCCGTGCTGGGCGCCTGGCTGCCGTGCCTCGCTGCGTTTGAACACACGCCGCTTACGGAGACCGTTGCAGCCTTCAATCGTCGCAACTGGCTGCACGACCGCGCTTGCGAGCTCGAGGGCGAAATGATGCGTTGCGGGGATGTCGATGCTGAGGGCCGGTTGCTGGTTGTCGGGATGACGGACGGCTACGAACGCGCGCTTGAGAGCGGCGAGATCGTGCCGCTGGCCTGGAGCGCGGCGTCTTGACTGCGTTGCTCGTGGATCTCGGCAACAGCCGCGCCAAGTGGGGGCTTTGGCGCGACGGCGCCGTGGCCGAGACAGGTGCGCTTCACCATGTCGATTCCGGTGAGGCGGCGCATTGGCGGTTTGCCGATGGCGTAGAGCAGGTGTTGGCCTGCAGCGTGGCGGGTGTCGACACGAATCACGCGACGGCCGCGGCGATTGAACGCGCCACGGGTGTCGAAGCCGTTTTTGCTGAGACCTCCGAGGAAGCCCGTGGCGTACGTTGCGGCTATGCCGATCCCTCGCGTTTGGGGATTGATCGCTGGATGGCCGTACTGGCCGTTGCTGCCGAGACGGATGGTCCTGCGTTGGCCGTCGATGCGGGCACGGCGTTGACCGTCGATGCCGTGGTCGATGCCCGTGAACACCTGGGCGGGTTCATCGTTCCCGGGCACAATCTCATGTCGCACGCGCTCACGAGTCGCACGGCCGGCATTCGTGTGGATGTCGAGCAGGCGCCCGAGCTTCAGTTTGGTCAGTCGACGAGTGCGGCGGTAATTAACGGTGCGCTGCTCGCGCTGTGTGGCACCGTACAGCAGTCGCTGGCTTTGCTGTCAGCGCACGCTGGCGTTGCCACGGACGCCATCGTCTGCCGCTTTGCGGGCGGTGACGGCCAGGCGCTGGCCGAAGCGCTCGATCGCGGGCACGAGTATCGTCCGCACCTGGTGTTGGACGGCCTGGCCGCCTACGGAGGACTTGCTGCGTGAGGAACATCTTCTTCCTGCTCGTCATCGCGAATGTGCTCTTTTTCGGTTGGCAGCAGTACCAGCAGCGCCAGCCCGAGACGGGCGTGACGGTCGTGGATCCCAACACGCTGGGCACGCCAATCGCGTTGGCCGAAGAAGACGAGGCGCCCGTTGAGGTGGTGGAACCCGCCGCTGTCGATGCGCAGCCCGATGTCCCGACGGAGACGGTGGCCGCGACGATCGGCCGCACTTGCCTGAGCGTCGGGCCGTTCACGGATGTCAGCGAGGCGCAGACAGAGCTGGCCGCGATCCGCGCCCAGGGCGCCGAGGTTCGCCAACGCGCAACGCAGGGCAACGTGTTCATCGGCCACTTCGCGCTCGTTGATAATCTGCCCAACCGCACCACGGCGCGAGAAACGCTGGCCACACTCAAGGCGGGCGGCCTCGAAGAGGCCTATCTCATCGCGGGTAGTCCTGGCGAGGACGTGATCGCCATCGGCCTTTTCTCTGGGCGCGAGAACGCCGAGCGCGCCGAGCTACAGGCCAAATCGATGGGTATCGAGGCGCGCATCAGCGAGCGCTCGCGCGAGGCGACCGTGTTATGGCTCGACGTGCGCCTGCCCGAAAACGGGCAGGGCGGCGACTTCGTCGAGACCTACGGCACGGACCTCGTGCTCATGGGCGACGCGGGGCGCTGCCCGAACGGCTGATCTGCTGGCGCCGCGCGCGCCGCAGGCTTAAGCTACGCACAATTGCCGGCATAGCTCAGTTGGCAGAGCAACTGATTTGTAATCAGTAGGTCCGCGGTTCGAATCCGTGTGCCGGCACCATAAAATCAAGGTTCTTGGTCAGTCTTCGAGTACCTCAATTTCTCGTGTAGGCGCTATGTAGGCGCGGTATATGTCGATCGGAGGCAATGGATAATGCTGCCGTCTGTGCCAGGACTTTACGGGATTGATCCAACCCAACCGTCGGGTTTCCGCCGGACCTGCGACCTGCAATCCCTTCAATTTGAGCCTCTAGTGGGACCGGCCTAGATTTCTGTCGACATGCAGCTAGTCGAGTTCACGGTCAAAGACTACAGAAGCATCGGCAGCGCCGAACGCCTGCCGATTTCTCAATACACCGTGCTTATCGGTCCCAACAACGAAGGGAAGTCGAATCTCTTAAATGCGATCAGTGCTGCCATGAGCTTGATCGAGGCGAATGCTCGCAGATATCCGATCGATTCGGTGATCAACCGCCATCGCTTTCGAGATATCTATGACTGGGACAGAGATTTCCCGATTTCGAAGCAGCTAACGAAGCCTAAAGGGCGATCTACTTTCAGGCTTGCTTTCCAACTTACGCCGTCCGAAATCGACGACTTCAAGCAGTCTATCGGTAGCTCACTCAATGGCACTCTACCGATAGAGATCAAGATTGGTCGTGATCACGAGCCCGATATCAAGGTTATAAAGAGAGGCCGCGGCGGGCCTGCACTAACTAAGAAATCCTCCGAAATTGCCGAGTTCATTGGCAAACGGATCGAATTCAATTACATACCTGCTATTCGAGCTTCAGATGCCACTGAGGAAGTGGTCTCGCGAATGGTCAGCCGTCGGCTAAGGAGCCTAGAAAGCAATAGCCAGTATCGACAAGCGAGACAGAAACTCCGAGAGCTGCAAGAGCCTCTTCTAGAGCAGTTGTCAGCTGAGCTACTAGTGACTCTTTCTCAATTTCTTCCAGACGTATCGGGCGTTCAGATTACCGCTCATACGCATAAAACACGCCTAGGGGTTCATCGAACTCCCTGTGACATCGTCATTGATGACGGTACCCCCACACTGCTCGAGAGAAAGGGTGACGGAATAAAGAGTCTTGCAGCTATTAGTCTGCTGTACCGTTCTGCAGCAGATGAATCCGCAACAGTGGTTGCGCTAGAGGAGCCGGAATCTCATCTTCATCCAAAAGCTATTCACAGGCTGCGCGAAGTCCTTGCAGAGCTGTCTCAAAAGTCACAAGTAGTCATCACTACACACAATCCTCTCTTCGTCGACAGGCTTCACCTCGGGAGCAACATACTCGTTTCGGACAGCCTCGCTGAGCCAGCAAAGGAGCTGTCGCAAATTCGCGATCTTTTGGGGGTTCGTGCATCTGACAATCTCAGGCACGCTAGGCTGATTCTGGTAGTCGAAGGCGAAACTGACCGAGATCTACTCCAAGCTGTTTTCTCAGATCGATCAGCAGCGCTACGTCAGTTCCTTAACGATGGACAGTTCGCAATCGATCATTTAGGTGGCGGTTCCAACCTTTCGTACAAGCTCAGTGAGCTACAGAATTCTCTGTGCACTACGCATGTCTTAATGGATGCTGACGAAACCGGGCGATCAGCAATAGACAAAGCCATCGATGCAAAGTTGACTACAGATGCTGACTGCAACTTGACGAAGTGCAAGGGGATGAAAGATGCAGAGCTAGAGGACCCCGTTGATTGGTCAGTTTATGCCGCCGCACTAAGCGGGGACTTTGGCGTCACCCTTAACAAGAAAAACATGCGCCCAAACAAGCGCAAATGGTCTGTCAAAATGCGTGACCTATTCGATGAGCAAGGTAAACACTGGAACAATTCGGTTCTGGCCCGCTTGAAACGTGCCGTCGTCAATGGCGCCGTCAGCAGCATTGATTCAGCAATTGTTGATTCTCGGGCGCCTTTCGTGAACATCCTGATCGCATCCCTTGAGACCAAGCTTGAGAGTATCGACTGAACAAGAGCGGCCTCCAACGTCCTCGCCTGCCTCGACGATTCGAAAGTTGCGGTGCTGGCGCTCCTGAGCCTGTTCCGAGGCACTAGCTAAACCCCTGTCGTGCCGATTGCCTGGTGCCACCATTGGTGTCACCTAGCCAGTTCAGACCAAGTAAAGGGAACTGGCTAGCTGACAAATAGCTGCTCAAGAAACCTCCTCTCGCGCTGTAGAGCGGGCCATAACGTAAGACTCAAGGTCGGAACAGGAATAGCGAACAGCTCGGGAACCGACCCGGACAAACGGGATTGCTGGGCCTGCCCAGCGGTCCCTTTCTAAGAACGCCTTGCTGACGCCAAGGAACTCGGCCGCCTCGGCCGTGGTGAGTAGTTGCTTCATCCGTTTCTCGTCTGCATTAACGACACTGAAGCAGTTTGAAATTGTCCAGCCATATGAGATAGAGCGAATGCCGAGCAGAAGTACTACGTCTGCTCAGTAGATGTACCTTCGAGCGTCTTACTCTTGGTCTTTCAGCCCGATCTTCTTCCGTAGGGCCGCTGTAAGGCTACGTACTGCTTGCTCCTCGTTCCGATACACCGGCGGGTCTAGATCTGCGAGAGAAGCTCTGTAGTACCGTCTAGCCGCTTCATTGCGACTTATAGCGGTGTTTCCCTGGTAGAACTCGACGAAGCCGTCAATGGCCTCGTAAGAGCGTTCATGGCGTTTACTCGCGCCACGTTTGGCCTTGGCTCGGCGCACTGCCCGTTCACGCATGAAACAATCAGCCACAGTAAGTATTTCAGCTGTCTCAAGACACATTTCTGCGACGTGGTTTGCGACCGTGACGTTGGAGAGCTCGAGCTCACGTATTTCATCGGGTTGGCCTCGCGCAATAGTGCTCTCTATCAATCGACGCGATGCCAAGCCGTCCACCAGATGGGACATAGCAATCAAAGCTACCCACTCGTTGGAAGGGGCTTCTTCAAACCAATCGTCCCCTGATATCTGATCGTGATTCTCGACAATTGCCTCGGCAGTAGACTGATTCTTGTCGAAGCCGATCACGTCTTCGCCGTACAACCCAATTCGCCACGGCATGAATGTGAATCGAAAACGAGCAGTTTGGTTGTATAGCTTTTCGTAGTCCCAACTCGAATCACTCAAGTGATTGCGAATTCGAGCAAGCAGTCTCGCTACACGCTGATCACTGCCTGCGTAGTCTTCGATCAACCTAATTGCCTTCTGGAATCTGCTGCGCGTCATCGGTTATTCATGCTTGATGTGTTTCGAACAAAGGAGCGATTCTCAGCGGTGCGAGTTACTGCTTGCTCGGATCGGTGGGAAGGGCAGGACGTCTCGGGCGCTGCCATCAAACGCACGCATCAGAAAATCACTAACTTGCTGCGCAGGACGTCTGAGCCGCTCAATATCTGACACGATGTAACCCGCCGTCACGTCGTTGCTAATCTTGTGATTCACGAGGCGCTTGATTGCGTAGGGTGGGATGTCGAGGCTCTCAGCAATCGTGATGAAGGTTCCTCTGAGATCGTGCAGGGTGTACGCGATGCCGCACTGGTCGATAACGCGTTGAACCTGCTTCTTGGGCTCGACCAATGGTCCACGCCCGTCTCTGCCTGGGAAAACGTATTGCGACGTCACGATCTCATGGCGACGCGCCAAAATCTCGTACGCTAGCCCGGCTAGCGGCAGGGTCACGGAGAGGCCGTTCTTTGTCTTTCGTAGCTCCATGGTGCGATCCGCCAGGTCGATATCGCTCCATTTGAGTCGCTGTGCCTCACCACGCCGGAGCCCCGTCGCGAGTAGCAGCAGCTGAAAATCGGCCATGGTGTCGCCGAAGCTCAACGGGTCGTGCGGGTCGCGTAGTGCCTCGACTTCCTCATACCACGGCTTGAGCTCATGCAGCTTAAGAACGGTCTGCCGGCGCTGCGCCTTGTGCCAGGCACGCGTGCGGGTCAGCACCGATACCGGGTTACGGAGCATCAAGGGATCATCAGTACCGTCGTCGTAATTGGCGATTGCGAAGTTGATCAGTGAGCGAAGGCTTCGCATGGTCAGGTTCGCGTAGTCGGGGCCACGTTGTTCGCTGATCTTCCGAAATCGGTCTTGCACCATGCCGGGCGTGATCAGGGTGATCGGCTTCTTGAGCCAATCTGGCAGCGCGACCTTGAGCACGCGCTGGTAGTCGTAGAGCGTCTTATCGCTGAGATGGCTACGGACTTTGCAGAAGTCGCGGTAGACGGCTTCAAGGGTAATCAGGCTGCGCTGGCGTCGTCGTCGCTCGGCCACGGGGTCGTTGCCCATGGCAATTTGGCCCAGTAGCGCCTGCGCTTTCTTGCGTGCCTGTATCGGTGTCAATTCGCTGTATCGACCGAGTGTCATGCGTCGCGAGCGTCCGTTAATGCGTTTCTCGAGCACGTAGGACATTGCCCCGGAGGCTGTGATGCGAACCGAGAAACCCTTCAGTTCGGTGTCGTGAAGAAAGGCCTGGCCTCGCTCGAGCGGTACGAGGTTCTGGATGGTGGACTTGGAGATCTTGCCCCACTGATTCGGCATTGGTGTAGGTCCCATGTAGGCAGCTGGCTGCAAACGTCTTCATGGAGTCTAGGACCAGATAAAAGAGAAAGGCAATACGGAACAAGCGCTTGTAAAACACGTGCAAACGAAATCGAACGGCTTCAAACTGGCCTGAATGCGGTTTGTAATCAGTAGGTCCCGAGTTCGAATCTTGGTGCCGGCACCATTTCCCCCTTTTCAAGTGTCAGTCTGGCCCGCGCCCGTATCGGGTGTGTCGTTATGCCGTGTCGCGACAGTGTCGTGTTGTGACGCCCAAATTCCTGCCATAACGGTGGCTCACACGCAGCGGAACCGATCCCCATGACGATTCAGGAGCGCCGGCTCGAACGGGGCTGGTCACAGGAAGAGCTGGCGCGTCATTGCGGCCTCAGTACTCGCACGATCCAGCGGATCGAGGCGGGTAACAAGGCCGGTCTCGAGTCGCTCAAGTGTCTTGCTGCTGTGTTCGAAACCTCGATCAGCGAGTTGATACAGGAGCAGACCATGACCGACGACAAGTCCACCGAAGAACCCATGATCAATGCCATCGAGCGCGACGCTATTGAGTTCGCGCAGTCGATTCTGGACGGACCACAAAAGCGCGAGTCAGACCCACTGACCAAAGCCGAGCGCGACGCGATCAACTTCGCGAAGAAGCTGTTGGGTCGATTCAGGACCTGATCGAGCTCGTGGCTATTCCGCCCTCCGCTGGCGCTTGTTAAGCAAAAATACGCCCGCAAGAATGCAGCCCGTCGCGATGTAGTCGAGCGCCTCGATAGGTTCGCCAACCAGCAACGCACCGATGAGCAACGCGACCACGGGCGGCACGTAGGTCACCGAAGACGCGGCGACGGCACCCAGCTTCTGAATGACGAAGTAGTAAAGGATGTACGCGATCCCCGTGCCGAACAGGCCCAGGCCTGCAATGAGTCCGGCCGAGGCGACGGTGTCGCTAAAGATGTCGCCCATGTCGCCCATGGGTGTGACGATCAACAGAATCAGGCTTGCGAATCCAAGCTGATAGGTCGTGAGTGCTGCGGCGGGCAGTTTGAGCGGTGTCACGAATCGGCGTGCGTAAACAAATGACACGCCCAGGCTCAGCGATCCGATCACCATGAACAACACACCCTCCATCGATGCGGTGCCAATGCCCGCGTCGAAGGGGCGTGCGATGGCGACGACACCTACCAGGCCGATGAGCAGGCCAATCGCGCGCGATGTACTCATGCGCTCGTCAGATAGCAGGATGATCGCAGTGATCATGGAGAACAGCGGAATGGCGCCGCTCACCGCGCCCGCGACACCCGAGGGCAGCAGCGCCGTGCCCCGTACAAAGCCGTAGTAGTAGACCACCGCGGCGAGGCAGGCCATGACCAGAAAGTGGCCGCTCGACTTTAGGTCAGACACTTTGAGTTGACGCCGTGCGAGCGCGTAGCAGAGCACGGGCAGAAACCCGAACACGACGCGCGCCAGCACCACCTGCAGCGGTGTGATGTATGCGACGGCCCACTTCATGAAGATGAAGTTGCTGCCCCAGATCAGGCCCAGCGCGAGCCAGGCCAGAAAAGCCGCGTTAGTCATGCGCGGGTTCTATCGACTGCAACAACTCCGGAATACCCAGCATGGCTTCCGAGAGCAGCGCCCACTGCGTCTTGCCAACTCTCGACACGACAGACGCCTGCGCGCGTTCCCAATACGGACGCGCCTGTTCGATCTGGCGCTCCCCACGCTTGGTGAGCTTTGCGATCTTGGAGCGACCGTGCTTCGCGTCCGATAGGCGGATCGCACCTGATTCAACGAGCGGCGCGATCGTGCGGTATAGCGAGGTGCGTTCCAACACGAGCTCTACGGCAATCTGCGGCAGTGGCGTATCGCCGTTGCGTTGCAACGCGCGGAGAATCGCGAATTGAACGATGGTCAGGTCAGCCTCGGCGAGCGCGTCCTCGTAGAACCGGAAGAGCGCACGGTTGGCTTTTCGGACTGTGGTGCAAACGCAGGGCAGGGTCACGGTGTCTCTCGATCGTGCAATGATGTAGATACATCATAGTTGACACTGCCCCGCGCACCAACCTTATCGGTACCGCTGCACGATGCCCGTGATGTTGTCGTCGGCGTAGCCTTCCCGAGCCGCTTGTTCATAGATCACTCGGCAAGCCGCGGCGAGCGGTAACTTCGCGTCGACGGTGTCGCCACTCGCTGAAACCAGGCCGAAGTCCTTGGCGACGAGGTCGATTGGGAATGCGGGTGCAAACTGCCCCGCTAGCATGGCCTGTGCAGACCCCGCCGCGGCCGGCGACGTCACCGGGGTCGATGCCAGAATCTCGATGGCGCGTGCCGCATCGTGGCCCGCGCGGTCGGCAAATCCGATGAGCTCCGCGACCGCGGCGAGCTGCGCGCCAAACAGCGCGTTGACCATGAGCTTCACCAGTGCGCCCGCGCCATTTGGACCTGCGTGGTGGACGGCACCCGCCATGGCCGCGAGCGCGCTGTCTGCCTGCTCGAATGCGTCTGTCGATCCGCCCACAAAGAAGATTAATGCACCGGCCTCAGCCTGAGGGCGGGATCCGGCGACGGGTGCGTCGAGTAGCTCGCGTTCGGCATCTCGAAATGCCTGCCCGAGCTCGTCAACGAATGGCAACGACAGGGTCGAGCATTCGAGGGCCACGGCCTCCGCGGGCAGCGCCGCCAGCGCGCCTTGGTCACCCAGCCAGACCTCGCGTGATGCGTCGTCATCGCGCACCATCGAGAAGACGAGCTCCGCCGATCGAACGGCGGCCGCTGGTGTGTCGGCCCAGCGCGCTCCGGCGAGTTCTACATTGCCGGATGTTCGGTTCCAGACAGTGAGTTCGTGCCCGGCCTCGATGAGCCGAGCGGCCATGCGTCGGCCCATGTGGCCGAGCCCCAGGAATGCGATGTTCATGTGCTTGCTCCGTATCGCGGTGCGCTTTGGAGGGTGAAGCATCAAGTGGCTCGTCCTCGCATTAAATAGTCAATCAAGCATCATATTCGTGCGTATACTGCATGAATGGACACGGCGCTGATTCAGCAGTTTCTGCAAGTCGCCCAGCACGGCGGCTTCGCAGCCGCCGCGCGCGTATTGGGTAAGGATCCGTCGTCGCTGTCGCGCGCCGTGGCGCAGCTCGAACGCGAACTGGGCGTACGTTTGTTCCAACGCACGACGCGTCAGCTCTCGCTCACCCCGGCTGGCGCGTCATGCCTTGCGCGATTCGACGCCGTTGTGGCCGAGCTCGATGCGATCACCGATGACCTGCAGCAACGAGAACGCGACATCTCGGGTCGTGTCAGCCTCAGCACCTCGGTGGCTTTCGGAAACGCCTGCGTCATGCCGCATGTCGGTGCGTTCCGCGAGCAGTACCCGGACATCCAGCTCGACCTCAAGCTCACGGACCGCAATGTCGATCTCGTCGCCGAGCAAGTCGACGTCGCGATTCGGCTCGCACCCGCGATGCAGATCGACGTGGTGGCGACGCGCTTGCTGACGGTGCGCTATCACGTCGTGGCCACGCCCGAATACCAAGCCTCGGCCAAAACGATTTCGAAGCCCAGAGATTTAGCGCAACACCCCGCACTGTGTTTCGACCTGCCCGCATTTCGCGATCGCTGGCGATTCAGAAACGCAAAGGCTAGAGAAAGTACGGTCGCCATCACGCCTGCCATGACCATCTCAAACGCACTGGCCTTGCGCAGTGCCGCACTCATGGGGCAGGGACCCGCATTACTCGCGGACTGGCTCGTGCGCGACGACTTGGAACAAGGCCGTCTCGTTGATCTGTTACCCGACTACGAAGCAACAGCGACAGAATTCGATGCAGGCGCGTGGCTCATCTACCCGGACCGGACTTTCATGCCGCGTCGCACGCGTGCCACCATCGACTTCTTCGCAGACGCGATCCGGACAACGCACCGGGGGGGCGCATGACTCGGAACACACTGCTGGTTCTGGCAATGGTCGCGGGGCTTGTGCACTTGCAGCCGGCCGCAGCCGACCACGGCCACTTCACCAACCCCATCCTCCGCGGTGGCTACCCGGACCCCTCCGGTTGTCGCGACGACACGGGCTTCTACCTCGTCAACTCGACCTTCGAGTACTTCCCGGGCCTGCCCGTGCACCACAGCACGGACCTTGTGAACTGGACGCTCATCGGCCACGGCCTGCACCGACCGGCGCAGGCGACGGGCGCCGTGAACCTCGTCGACGTCCAAAGCGACGGTGGCATCCACGCGCCGACCATCCGTTGCCACGACGGCCGCTACTACATCATCACGACGAACGTGTACTTGCCGCCCGAGGAAGGCGCCGGAACCGAGTTCGTCAACTTCATTGTGACGGCCGACGACCCGCGTGGTCCTTGGTCGCAGCCCATTGTCATCGACGGTGCGCCGGGCATCGACCCGGACTTGTTCTTCGACGACGACGGCCGCGCCTGGTACGTCGGCACACACAGCCCCGCTGAGCCCAGCTTCCCGGGCGAGGGCGAGATCTACCTGCAGGAACTCGACACCGAGACCTGGCAGCTCAAAGGCGAGCGCCACTTCCTCTGGCGCGGCGCCTGCGGCGGCGTCTGGTCGGAAGGCCCGCACCTCTACAAGCGCGAGGGCCGCTACTACCTCATGATCGCCGAGGGCGGCACGAGCTTTAACCACGCCGTGATGATTGCCGTCAGTGACGACATCATGGGCCCGTACACCTCCAACCCGCGCAACCCGATCCTGAGCTCGCGCCACCTCTCCTACGACTTCTGGGTGAACAGCACAGGCCACGCCGATCTCATCGAGCTCGAGGACGGCCGCTGGTATCTCGTCGCGCTGGGCATCCGTGGGGACTACGAACGGGGTTCGAACATGGGCCGCGAGACGCACCTCGTGCCCGTCACTTGGGAGCGCGAGCCGTTCTGGTGGCAGGAGCTCAACACACTCTGGCCCGTCGTCGCGCCCGAAACGGGCCGCATTGAGCGCAAGACGCCGCTGCCATTCCCGGCGGAGCCGCAGGAGCGGAACAACACATTCGTCGATGAATTCGATGGCGATACACTCGGACTGGACTGGGCGTACCGACGTGTCCCCGAACCGGGCACGGTGGTCGTCAAGGACGGCGCGGCACACCTTCGCGCCAACGCCGCGGTGATTCGGGAGCGCGGCCGCGCGAACCTCGTCGGGTTCCGTCAGACCGAAAGCGACTTCGAGTATGCCGCACGCCTGCGTTTTGACAGCGACACGCCGGGCAGCGAAGCGGGACTGAACTTGTTCCAGAAGGACAACAACTACATCGCCTACACGGTCCGACGTGGCGACACGGGTTGGATGTTGCGCGTCGAAGCCATCGGTCCGAAGAGCAACCGCGACGCGACGCCAGAAGCCAAGGTCGTGCATGAGGCCACGCTTGAGGGTTACGCGGGCGACATCATCTTCCGGGTCGTGTCGCGCGACGACCGGTACGCGTTTTCCTACACACTGGGCGACGAAGGCGAACCGATTCCTGCGCTTGGCATGGACGCCGGCCACATCCTGAGCAAGAAATACACCGGCGCGCACCTGGGGCTCTACGCCACGGGTAATGGTAAGGATACGGGTGACGTCGCCCGTTTCGAGTGGGTCCGCTACGAGGCTTTTGAGCGATGAGACATGTGACCGCGATCATTGCAGCAAGCATTGCCGCGCAAGCGTTCGCGCAGGAGCCCGTCACGGTCGATAACTTCATCCGAGCCGAAACAGACTCGGCGTTTCGCCGCACGCTGGCACAGGGCGAGATTGGGGCGTTCACGCATCGCCGCGCGCCGACGCCCATCAACGCACAACACATCGTGCGCATGAACCGCGACACGCTGTATTCCGTCGCTGTGTTCGACCTGACACAACCCGTCACGATTGTGATGCCCAATCCGGGCGAGCGGTTTCAGTCGCTGCACATCATCGACCAGGACCACTACACCATCACGGTTGAACACGGTGCGGGGCGCTACACGCTGACACGAGATGATGTGGAGACGCGCTACGTCGCGGCCATCGTTCGGCTGTTCATTGACGCGAACGACCGGCGCGACATCGCTGAGGCGCACGCCCTACAGGACGCCATCCGCGTAGAACAAACCGACGCAGGCCAGCTTGAAGCGCCTGATTGGGATCGCGAATCGATGGCGCGCATTCGCGGGCAGCTCAAGCAGCTCGCGGCAACCCTGACGAGCATCGAAGGCATGTTCGGCGCGCGCGGCGAGGTCGACCCTGTGCGTCACTTGCTGGGCACGGCCTCGGGCTGGGGCGGAAACCCGGTCGAGGCGGCCTGGTATCAAAGTGTGATGCCAGAAGACAACGACGGCCGCGTCGCACACGCACTCACACTGCGCGACGTACCCGCCGACGGCTTCTGGTCCGTGACCGTCTACAACGCCGAAGGCTTCATGGAAACCAATGCGCGGGAAGCCTACGCATTCAACTCAGCGACATCCGAGGTGGACGCCGATGGCAGCGTCACGATCCATTTCGGCGAGTGCGAGGACGGCCGCAGCAACTGCCTGCCCGTGATGCCGGGCTGGAGTTACGTTCTACGTTTATACCAGCCGCAATCAACCGTGTTGGATGGCAGTTGGGCGCCACCTGAGCCGCGTCCCGTGCGTCCTTAGCGCTTGCGCGGTTATAGTGTTGGGGCAAAGCGGCAGCGAATAAGTCGCTTGGGTTGGGGGAGGCATGGAACTCAAGCAGCTCAAACCAACAATTCTGCAATCGTCTCAGGTCGGCCACGACGACCTCTGGAACCTGCTCGAACGGGCAGCGGATGGCGTCTGGCTCTGGAAGATCGCCGACCAGGAGTTGCTCTGGTCGCAGAAGCTTGCTGATCTTTTGGGCTACACCGCAGAAACGCTTAGCGAGGCGCCCAATCTCATCGAGATGACACACCCCGACGACCGCGAACGCCATCAGGCCGTGGTCGAGGCTTCGGCCGCCGAGGGCGGTCGTTATGGCATCGAGGTTCGGCTGGTTCGGTCTGACGGCAAGATCGTCTGGATCTCGGCCTGGGCGATCTGGCACAAAAACCCTGGAGAGCCGCCGCACAGCATGCTCGGCATCGTGCGCGACATCACCGAGCGTGTGGACACCAAGCAGCGGCTTGAGGCTAGCGAGTCGCGCTTCCGCGCGTTTTTCGACCAGGTACCGGCGGCCGTGTTCATCAAGGACGAGGACAGCCGCCACCTCTACGGCAATCGGCTCGCTGCCATGTACACGGGTACGGACCTGCAGTCGTTCCTGGGTGCCACCACGGCCGACCTCGTCGACGAAAAAACGGCTGACGCGCTCATGACGGCAGATCGTGAAGTGATGCAGCGCGACGAAAAAGTGACCTGGGTCGGCCCGGTGCAAGTGCCCGGGGAAAACAGTGTACGTCACGTCTGGGATACGAAATTCCCGATTCGGGGCTCCGATGGCAGACGCCTGCTGGGGGGCATCGGCATCGACGTGACGGCACTGCACGAAACGCAAAAGCAGCTGGCCGTTGCGCAACGGCTCGAGAGCATGGGCCTTATGGCCAGCGGCGTGGCGCACGACTTTAACAACCTGCTGTTCGCGATCGCAGGTAACGCGGAGCTCGCACTGCTCCATGTCGACCCGGGTCAGCGTGGTGTCATCGAGTCCATACTCTCGGCCACCGAGCACGCCTCAGAGCTCTGTCGGCAGTCGCTCACGGTGGGCGGCAAGGGGGATCCCGAAGCCGAGTTCATCAATGTCGGCGATGTGGTCATCGAGAGCACAGAGCTCATGCAAATGACGCTGCAGTCGGAAAACCCGCTCAAGCTTGAGGTGGGTTGTGTGGGCTGCGATGTCATGACGGATGCGGCGCAGTTCCGGCAGGTGCTCGTCAATCTCATCCTCAATGCCAAGCAAGCTTCCGAATCGGGCGCCACGATCACTGTCGGCGTCGAGAATGTCGACCTCGATACGCTCGACGGCGTGGCAGGCCCTGAGATGCACTCCTGGTTGCCCGCCAATGCCGGCGCTGGCATTTGTGTCTTCGTTCGCGACGAGGGCAAGGGCATGTCGCGCGATCAAATCGAACGCATCTTCGACCCCTACTACAGCGACAACGAGCTGGGGCACGGCCTGGGACTCGCCACCGTCCTCGGCATCGTCAAGGCCGCCAATGGCGCCGTTCGTGTGCACAGTACGCCGGGCGAGGGCACACGTTTCGAGGTCTACCTGAAACGTGTGGGGCTCCCCGAAGGCGTGGCCGTTGCCAGCAAAGCGCCGGCCGCCGTTCCTGATGCGGCGCCGGGTATACAGCGCATCATGGTGATTGATGATCACGCGGAGATCGTGGCCATTGTCGTCGCTTGGCTGGAGCGACTGGGGCTTGAGGTTACGTCCTACACGAGCAGCGCGCTTGCAGTCGATGTGCTGCGGAAACAGCACATGGATTTCGATGCCGTGATCACCGACATCTCGATGCCCGATATCGGCGGCATCGGGGTACTCGAAGCCGTGCGCGAGCTCGACACAGAAAAGCCTGTGGTGCTTGCCAGTGGTTTCAACGATTCCGCCTTCAAGGTCGAAGACGATCCACGCGTCTGGTTTCTGCAGAAACCGTACTCGCTGGCAGAACTGCAACGCGTCCTCGAAGAGGCACGCACGGATGCGATGACGGTGTCATAGACCTGTCCAGCTGAGAATTCACTTTATTGCTCGCAGCAGACCCTGCGTGCGCGGTAGCGTTAGCTGCCGCGCAGAGAGGTTCGCGCGGTGTACGGGGAGCATGCATGGATCTGGCGCACCTCAAGCCCAAAATTCTGAGCTCGGCACAGGTCGCGACCAATGACCTGTGGGAACTGCTGGAGCGCGCGGCAGACGGCGTTTGGCTCTGGAACATCGCAGACGATGAGCTCTTCTGGTCACCCAACTTCGTGGCCTTGCTCGGTTACTCGGAAGCATCGTTGGCCGACGCGCCCAATCTCATGGGTATCACGCACCCGGACGACCGCGAGCGACACGAGTCGATTGTTCGCGCGTCGTACAACGCTGGCGGACGCTACAGCGCTGAGTTCCGGTTGCTGCGCGCTGACAGTAATCCCGTCTGGGTGTCCGCCTGGGCCATCTGGCACGCGAACCCCGGCGAGAAACCGCACACCATGCTGGGCATCGTGCGCGACATCTCCGAGCGTGTGGCCACACGTGATCAACTCGAGGCCAGTGAGTCTCGATTCCGCGCCTTCTTCGACCAGGTGCCTGCGGCCGTCTACATCAAGGACGAGGACTGTCGGCATATCTACGGCAACGAGATCGCGGCGCGATTTGCGGGGACGGATCTCGAGTCATTTATCGGTGTCACCGCCCGCGAGCTCATGAATATCGAAACGGCCGAGGCGCTGATCAAGGCCGACAAGGAGGCCATGGACGGCGACGAGACCGTCACCTGGGTCGGGCCGTTGCGTCTGCCCGGCGACATCGCGGACCGCCAGATTTGGGACACCAAGTTCCCGATCCGCGGCATCAACGGCGAGCGCATGTTGGGCGGTGTGGGCATCGACGTCACTGAGCTTCACGAGACCCAACGTCAGCTTGGAATTGCGCAGCGACTTGAGAGCGTGGGCCTCATGGCCAGCGGCGTGGCGCACGACTTCAACAATCTGCTGTTCGCAATAGCCGGCAATGCTGAGCTCGCGATGCAGCACGTGCCCGTTGAGCACCGCGGCAATCTGGAGTCGATTCTCGCGGCGACGGAGCACGCCTCGGCGCTGTGCCGTCAATTACTGGCTATTGGTGGCCGTGCCGAGACGGATACCGGCAGGCAGAGTATCGATCTGGCGGACCTCGTACGCGAGAGTGCGGAGCTGCTCAAGCTGTCGCTGCAAGCCGAGCACCCGCTGGAGCTCAACATTTCCGAAGCCGATTGCACGGTGCGGGCAAACCCCGACCAGGTGCGTCAGGTGCTTGTGAATCTCGTGCTCAACGCAAAGCAAGCCTCGGCACCCAACACGGCGATCACGATTGAACTTGGGCAGGCTGATTTGTCGTCGTTTGTCGGGCGTACCGGGTCAAACCTGCATACCTGGCTGGCCGAAGACGCGGGCGATGGCGTTTTCATCAGTGTGGAGGACCGCGGCCACGGCATCTCCAAAGACCGCATCGATCGTATCTTCGACCCGTACTACACCGACAGCGAGCTGGGCCACGGCCTGGGGCTTGCGACGGTGTTCGGCGTGGTGAAAGCCGTCCGGGGTGCTATTCGAGTCGAAAGCGAAGACGGCGTGGGCACGCGCTTCGATGTGTTCATTCCGCGCGTAGCGCCAACGGAGCCTGACGTCGCGCCGATTACCAGCATCCCGCTCGATACCGAAACTGCACCTGGCTTGCAGCGCATTCTCGTGATCGACGATCACGAAGGTATCGTCGCCATTGTGACAGCGTGGCTCGAGCGCCTCGGCATGGAAGTCACGTCCTACACCAACAGCCAGCTCGCGGCGGACGTGCTGCTCTCACGCGCTTCCGAGTTCGATGCCGTAATCAGCGATGTGTCGATGCCCGACGTTGGCGGGCTGGGCATTCTTGAGACGGTGCGCGAGCAAGATTCGGGTAAGCCCGTGATTCTTGCCAGTGGCTACAACGACGCGGTGCTGAAGACCGGCGACGATCCGCGTGTCTGGTTCCTGCAGAAGCCGTACTCGCTGGGCGAGCTGCAACGCGTGCTCAACGAGGCCGCCGAGACGCCGCCGTCAGACGATGGCCAAACCAATCCAGAGCTGCAAAAAGCGGTAGCCAGTATGGGTGACGAGTAGCACCCCAAGGAACGGCGCGACTGCGGCAATCGCCACCCACCAGCGCACGCCGAAGGCGGTACGAAACATGAAGGGCACGTAAGCGAACTTGATCGCGAGCGCCACACGCCACACGTTGATGTCCCAGAAGGGCACTGCGTCGACGAGTCGCAGCAGCGGGATAATGGTGTAGGGCATGAGCGTGAAGTAGAGCATCACGAAGGCCACGAAATGCAGCGAGGCAACGACATGATCGGCGTAGAGCAGCCTGCGCCAGAATGTCAGCACCAACGTACCGAAAGCCAGCAATGGCACGTGCGCGATGGCCATGGATTTCGCAAGGTCCCCAATTCTGGCGTCGTAGGCGTTGGCGAACTGAATGAATGCCTCCGTTTCCCGGACATCCATGCCCTGGTCAAGCGCCGCCTGGACATCGAGGCCGTGCGACTCAAGCACGGCAATCATGGTCGGCTGCATCCACGCGCTGTAAGGCTGCAGTGAGTACTGATCCCAGAATCCGATGCCCAGGTCGCTGAGCGTGGGAGACAGGAAGAACACCAGGTTGGCAACCAAGAACAAGCCAATGGGCGATAGATAGCGCCGGCGCCGACCAAGCCTGTATTCGCGCGACAGAAAGCCCGGGCGTGAGATCAGCAGCCACATCGAGGGCAATACGCGCCCGTCGAGATCCGTGATCTCTTGCAGGCTCGCGCGCAATAACTCAGGTAGCCAGCGGTCCTTCTCGGTGATGTTCTTCTGACCACACGCGCTGCAAAAGCGGTCGTCGGGCGCCATCGTGTGCCCGCAGTTGGGGCAGCTCGTGGTGAGGGCCTCAGGCGCTGGCGTGTCGGAAGATGTAGTCGCCACCAGGCTGGGTCTCTGCGTCACCGACGATGGGGCCGTCCTGCGCGTCTTCGTAGGGTACATGTGCGAACAGCGAGACGCCGTCACGGTGGTCCAGCTCGATGGCGATGGCGTCTTCGGCATCGACACCGTCGGGGTTCTCGACGAGTGCGTCGTAGATCACCGCGGTGGCGACGTAGCCGCGCGTGTCGACGTCGCGTCGCAGACGGAACCGTAAACGCTCGATGCGGTGGCTGCGGTCGAGTGCGGCGTCACCTGTCTCGCCACCGATGGCGACGATGTCACCGTTCTCGCGCAACACAGCGGCCATGGGCATGAGCTCGCCGAGATCGCACATCACGCGCACGGCCAGCGAGACGCTGATGCGCCGGAGCTGTTCGAGTTGCAGGTGGGGATCGGCCATCGCCGGTGGCAGGCTCCGTTGCCCTCGCTTACGGCCGTGAGCCTACCATCATTGTCGGGGGCGCGGTGACCCGCGCGGGCTTACAACCAGCCGAGATCACGCGCGCGCCGAAACGCCTCGACACGGTTGCCGGCCTGCAGCTTGTCCATGGCTTCGGTCAGATAGTTGCGCACGGTGCCGTCGCTCAGTCCCAGCTCCGCTGCGATCTGCTTGTTGGCCAGGCCCGACTCGGCGAGCTGCAACACCTGGCGTTCGCGTTCGGTCAATGGATCGGGTGTGGTCCAGGCCAGCTCGGCGAGCTCAGCGGGCACATGCCGGTCACCGCGTGCGACGGCCCGCACGGCCGTGGCCAGTGCATCGCTGCTCGAGTCCTTAAGCACGTAGCCCGCGACACCGGCATTCAGCGCACGTTGCAGATAGCCCGGCCGTGAAAACGTCGTCACGATGAGCACGCGCGTCTTGCTGCGCGCATCACGAATGCGCTCGGCGATTTCGATGCCGCTCGCGCCGGGCATCTCGATGTCCGTGATCAGCACGTCGGGCTCATGTTCTTGAACTGCGTCGAGCGCGCTCAGGCCATCGGCTGCGTCGGCGACGAGCTCGATGTCGTCTTCGAGCGAGAGCAGTGTGGCCAACGCGCCACGCAGCATGGCCTGGTCTTCGGCGATGACAACGCGAATCACGACGCCTCGCCCGCAGCGGCGGTTTCGATCGGCAGCGAGATGCGAATACGCATGCCGCCCTCGCGCTCGATGTTGGTCTGGCCGCCCAGTGCGGCGACGCGTTTACGCAGGCCTGCAAGCCCCGAGCCTTCGCTGGGACCGTCACTGCCACCGTGGCCGTTGTCGGCGACCGTAAGCGAGAGCTCGCCGCCGTCCTGGCCAATTTCGATGCGTGCGGCATCGGCGCCCGAATGGCGCACGATATTGGTCGTGGCCTCGCGGATTGTGAGCCCCAGTGCCTTGCCCACGGGCGGCGCCAGTGGTGGCAAATCGCTCGTGACATCGAGCGTCACACCCGCGGCATCCAATGCCTGCCGGGCCAGCGCAATCTCGTTCTCAACGGACGTGGCTGTCATGTCGTAAACCGCGGCGCGGATCTCACCCAGAGCTTTTCGCGCGGTGCCCGCGACGTCTTCGAACTCAGCTTTGGCGCGGGCGGGGTCACGGTCAATCAGCTTTGCGGCCACCTCAGCCTTGAGCGCCACGGTGGTCAGGGTTTGCCCGAGCAGGTCGTGCAAGTCGTGGGCAATGCGCTCGCGTTCAGCAAGCGTGGCACGCTGGCGTTCGAGGACGCGGCTGCGGCGCAGCATGCGTTCGCGTTCGATGCCGTCGGCGGCGCCCGTGCAGGCAGCACCGATGATGGCGCCGAACATCAGGTCGAAGCCGACAACGAACCAGGGCTTGATGAACAGGATGCCGAAGGCGGCATAGGCGAGTGAGAAGGCAAGGATTAGCAGCAGCGCGCGGCGTTTTGGTCGTTGGAACGCGCACTGCACGCACGCGTAGACGTGGAACACACCGTGAATCCCCGCGAAGGGCGACATGGCCCAGGCAATGCCTTCCATCGCCGCGGCGTTCAGGACAAAGCGCGGTGTGCTGCCTTCATAGGCGTGAAAGTAGAGGGGCAGGAACACGGCGATGGCGATCGCGGCTGCGATGATGTCGTCGCGCCCCGGAGGTTGCCAGATCCAGCCGGTAAAAAAGATTGCGATATAGATCAGGTTGAACGCGAGCCAACCCTTGCGGCCGCTGCTCGCGTTTTGTACCTGCTCGATATCGGCTTCGGTGCTCATTGCGCTCAGCGTATCAGGGTGATGTTGTCGAGTTCGAATGCGTACTCGCCGGCCTGCATGGGCGTGACGAAGGCCATGCCGCCGAAGCGATCTGGCTCAAAGCCCGCCACGTCGGCAATGGCGATCTCAACGCGCCGCCAGTCCTCAGTAACCTCGAACATCGCCGTGGGCGGTGCGCCCATACCGCCCGCGACGAAGAGCATGAGCCGGTAACTCGCGGGCGTGCCGCGCACTTCGAAGGCCACGGCACGGGCATCGCCAAGGTCGCCGACCGCATCCTGGTTCGTCGTGCCCAGAAAGGCACCGGCCCAGGGAAATGCGAAGCCCGATCCGACGTTGGTCGTCACGGCCAACGCGCCGCCGTCACCGCGTTCGACGCGCGCGACGCTGGCCGTCGAGTCGCCGCCCATCATGCGGTCGCTCGTTTCGGCCCAGACAAGCCCCTCGGGCGCGCCGGTGCCCACCTCGAAGTCGCCCAGTACGCCGGCAAACGTCAATGTGCTGCCCTCAGTCGGGTCGGAGTCGTCGCCGACGGCGACGCCGTTGCGGTAGACGATGTCAATGCGGCGCGTTGCCATGATGTCAGCACCGGGGTCGCCGGACACCAGGACGAGGTCGGCGCGCGCACCAGGTGCGATGCGGCCGCGGTCATCGGCGCCAAAGAACTTTGCGGGTAGTGCGGTTGCTGCGGACAGCGCTTCCTCGGGGGTCAGGCCCGCGCGCACGAGCAGCGCGATCTCGGCGTGCACCGAGACACCGTGTGCGGTGCCGGGGTTCGGCGCGTCGGAGCCCGCGAGGATCGGCACGCCGGCGTCGTGCAAGAGCTTCACAGTCTCCAGTGCTTTGTCGAGATCGAAGTACGGCGAGCTCGAACCGAAGTCCTGGCGCAGGTTGGTCGTTGCTGCGGGGGTCAGTCGGGGTCCCAGATCAGGGTCGTCAATCAGCTCTGGCCCCGTGGATTTGCCATTGACCATGGCGATCACCGCGAGCGTGGGGATGACGAACACCTCACGTTCGACGGCGGCCTCGATAAAGGCTGCGTCCGCCACCTTGTCAGCGAAAATGTGCACGAATCCGTCAACGCCCGCGTCCAGCAATTCGCGCGCGCCTTCGAGTGACGACACGTGAGCCACGGCCTGTACGCCTTGGTCGTGCGCCGCCTCGATCACGGCCGTTGCCGTCTCGAGATCAAGGCTTGGAATGTAGGTGGCGTAGGGCATGTAGACGAGCTTGATGAAGTCCGAGCCTTCCTGGATGCGCGCGGAAACCCAGGCGGGCGCGTCCTCGGGCCCCTCGAGTGTCTCGACATTGATGCCGTACTGGGTGCCGTGGCCGCGTTCCACCGTGGCCAGCATGCCGGCGCTGAACAGCGCGGCGTTGTTGCTGGGTGCGAAGCTGTCGCGTGCATCGCGTGCGCCCGCGAGCAACGCCGGTGCGGTGAACATATCGATGAGGGCCGTGACGCCGAACGTGACAGCGTCGCGTTGCGCCGTGGCAAAGGTGTGCACGTGCGCGTCAAAGAGCCCGGGCAACAGGGTCTTGCCCGCTGCGTCGAGTCGACTGGCGCCGCGCGCCTCTGCGCCAGGGTCGTCGATCGCTGCGATCTTGCCGTTCGCAACAATGATCGCCGCCGGGCCTTGCATGGCCTCACCGTCAAAGTAACGCACGTTGTCGATGACCAGTGCGCCGTCGAGCTCGGGTGGTGGTGCCGGTGTCGGCAGCACGACGATAAGCCCGACGAAGGCCGCGGCAATGGCCGCTGCGGTGATCGCTGTGGTTTTCCTGAGCATGGTGCCGCTTAGCGCTGCCGCGACCAGGTCCAGCCCGCGAGCGCGGCGCAGGCCAGCGTCATGCCGACGACAACAGCGGCGTGGTATCCAGCAACGCGGTCGCCGGGCGCGTCAACGACGGTCAGGGCGACTTCAGCCAGGTGAAAGCTCGGCAGCGCGTTGCTGATGGCAACCAACCAGCCGGGGAAAAACGTCGCCGGAAACCAAAGGCCACCAATGACCGCAAAGCTCAGGAACACGATGTTGGCAATGGCCACGGCGCCGTTGGTGCCAAAGCTGAAGCCAATGGACAGGCCAATGAGCATGAACGGGAACACGGCCGAAAGGTGCACGCAAAACAGCGTGAGCCAGACGACTTTGGGCAGCGCAACGCCGCCCATGAACGCCGCCGCCGCGTAAATGGGCATGAGTGCCAGAGCTGCGAACGTGATGGTGGCGAGCAGCTTGGCGCCGATGAAGGTGCTGGCGGGCGCGGGTGAGGCGCGCTTGAGCTCCAGCCAGCCGCGTTCGCGTTCGCCCGCGACGCCCACACCAAAGCCGAACAGGGACGGCCCCATGACCGCGAAGATGCCGTAGGTGGCCAACAGGTACGTCGCGGCGGCACCGCCCCGCGACATCAGCACACCGAACAGCATGTAAAACGCGACGGGCAGGGCGAGCGTTGGCAGCAAAAACTCGGGCGCGCGAAACGACTGCGTGAGCTCTGCACCTGTTTCTGCGGCGAGAATTCCGGCGTAGGTGCGGCTCATGACGCGTCCTCCGTGGTGACCGCGGACAGTGCCGTGAAGGCCTGTTCGAGCGTGGGTTTGGTGACCTCGAGGTCGTCGACGTCGGGGTCGGCGTTGAGCAGCGCACGCAACGTTGTGGGCGCGTGCTCGCAGGACAGTGTCAGCAAACGGCCGTGCATGTCGGCAGCGCGGACGCCGGGCATGACCTGCGCCTGCTCTGGTGTGATCGACGTCCGGCAACGGACAATGGCCCCGCCCGTGCGGCCGCGTATTGCGGCGGCGGTGTCGTCGGCGATAACGCGTCCCTGTGCCAGTACAACGATTCGATCGGCCAGCGCGTCGGCTTCCTCGAGGTAATGTGTGGTGAGAATGATGCTGGTCCCGCGCGCCGCCAGCCGACGCACGTTATCCCAGACTGCGCGGCGGGCGTCGGTATCCAGTCCCGTCGTCGGTTCGTCGAGGAACAGCAACTTCGGCTTACCGATGAGCGCCACAGCAAACTGCACGCGGCGTTTCTGCCCGCCCGAGAGCTTCTTGTAACGCGTGTCAGCGAAGCTACCAATGTCGGCTTCCTCGATCACGGCGTCGATGTCGGCGGGTGCGGTGTAGTAGCTCGAGAACAAGGCCAGCTGTTCGCGCGCCGTGAGCGCCTCGCTCAGGTCTGTGTCCTGGAGCATAACGCCCGTGCCGAGGCGCGCAGCCATGCTGCCGGCAGGTTCGCCGAGCACCGTTACGTTGCCGTCAGTCGGTGGTAGAAGCCCCAAGGCGCAACGGATAAACGTGGTCTTGCCCGCGCCGTTGCGCCCGAGCAGCGTGCAGATCTGACCTGCGGGTACGCGCAGGTCGACGCTGTCGAGCGCGACGGTATCGCCAAAATGACGGCTTAGGCGCTGCGCTTCGATGACGGCGGGTAGCTGTCTTGGGTCGGTGTGTGTGTCCATGCTCGACATCATCTCGCCTGGCCGCCTGCGGACACCATTGCCAAAGCGCACCGTCGTGCTATGACATTTGTCATGCGGCCGGGGCTTCACCTTCAAAACCCGTCTCAAAGGCCTCTGCGGCGTTCCTCACGTGCTCGGACAGGTAATCGAAGACGGCGCGGATTCGGGCACTGTGGCGCAGCTCTTCGTGGGTCACGATCCAAAGGTCGGCGCTGCCGACGTTGCGGCCGGGAAAGACGTTGACGAGCTCCGGGTACATGGTGGCCCAGCGGTGCGACGCCACGCCGACGCCGTAGCCGGCGCGGATGGCGGACATGCGTGCCGCCATGCTGTTGGAGGTTACGGAGAAGTGCATGGTTGCGTCCGGTGGCGCCTCGACGAGCGGCAGGATGCCGGGCGCCTGGCTTTCGCTCGCGAAACCGACGATGTCCTTGCGTAGGACCTCCTGCTCACTCTTGATTGGGCCATTACGCGCGAGCCATTCGCGGCTGGCGTACCAACCGAAGCCGATCTTCACCAGTTTTCTGGCGATGAGGTCAGGTTGCGTCGGTTCGCCGATTCGCAGCGCAATGTCCGCCTCGCGCCGCACAAGATCGACCGCGCGTGCCTCGATGAGCAGGTTAAGCACGATGTCGGGGTACTGGTCGTGAAATGCACGCAGCTCCGGTGCGAGCCATTCCGTGCCGGTGCCTTCCGTGGCGGAAATGGTGACGGTGCCCGAGAGGCCCGAGGATTGGACATCGAGTGCACGGCCGATGGCGTGCATCTCGGACTGCATGCGCCGTGCGTTTTCGACGATGGCATGGCCGGCGTCGGTGAGCGCCAGGCGGCGTCCATCGCGCGTAAACAGCGTCGTGCCCATGCGCTTCTGTAGCGCGGTCAAACGTCTACCCAGCGTGGGCTGTGACAAGCCCAGATGTTCGGCGGCGGCCACGAGCGTGCCGTGATCCACGAGTGCCAGGAACAGGCGCATATCGGCCCAGTCACGAAGCTCATCCGATTCATTCATTAATGAATACCTCGAATACTTTGGCGTAATTGTTGTTCATATTCTTCACCAATAAGGTGGTCCCCGTAAACCCCTCAACCCCCCCTACGAGGATTTCGCCATGAACCTGAAGACTGTGATTGTTGCCGCCGCAGCGGCCTTTGTTTTTGTCTCAGCACCGGCCCAGGCCGACTCGCTGATGTCGGGCGCCAACCAACAGAGCGCGCTGGCCAGCGCGGAACGTGCGCTCGAGCGCGGTGACGCGGATAAGGCTTTGCTCGTGCTTGAAGACGCGCGACGTGGCTTGCGCCACGACGGTGACATCGCCCGCGTTGAATCGATGCGTTGCGTGGCTTTGCACGCGCTGACGCGCTACGAGGACGCCGAGGCTGCCTGCTCGATTGCGATCGACACGCGCACGGCGCACTGGAGCGACTACAACAACCGCGGTGCGGCGCGCATCAAGCTCGGTGACTACGACGGTGCCATCGACGACCTGCACCAGGCGAACCTGCTGCGTCGCGGCGCGTCCGCAGTACGTCGCAACCTCGCGCGCGCGACGGCGCTGCGCGAGAGCCAGGCTGTGGCCAGCAACTGATCGAACGCATCTGCGCAGACTGTGAGCCGGCGGTGGGCCGCCACCCCAGGATTGTTACGCGTGTCCCCCGACGCGCGCGGGTCCACCGCCGGCTGACGGGTCAGCGCGTCAGCTGATACCGCCCCACGTGATCGTCGGCGATGGTGCCGAGATAGAGCGCACCGTCGTACTCGTTAACACTCGTAATCGAGTGCAGTGTGCCGTCCGTCCACTGCAGGTTGTGCACGGGCTCGCCTTCGAGCGAGAGGCCGATCACAAACGCATGGCGGTCGGGTGGCACGAGCCAGGCCTGGGGCAGGGCACCGAGCAAACGCCGCAGCCAGGGTTTCTCACCGAGCTGCTCCAGCGGTCCGCCGCGCACGGCCGGCATCGCAACCCAGAACGTATCGCGGCCGTTGAACGACAGGTTGTCGGGATGGCCAGGCAACTCGGACGCGAACACATCGCGTTCGCCTGCCCGGTCACCGCGCAGCCAGAAGCGGTGGATCACACCCGTGCCCGTCTCGTTGACGAGCAGAAAGTTGTCATCGGGGCCCAGTGCGATGCCATTCGCGAAGAACAGGTCATTGGCGATGCGCGCGGTCTCGCCCGTCGACGGATCGAACCGGATGACTTCGCCAGTGCGGCTCGCCTCGAGGAAGTCGTACATGTAGCGGTGCACACCGAAGCGCCGGCTCGCATTCGTGAACCAGATAACGCCGTCGTTGCCGATGACGAGATCATCGGTGAAGCGCAGGGTGTCGTCGTCGTTGGCGTCTACGAGCACGTTTATAGTGCCGTCGGGCGCGATCGCGAGCAGACCACGGTCAGCGTCGGCAACGATGAGCTGGTCGGCGGTATCAAACGCCATACCCAGAGGCCGGCCGCCCGTGTTGGCGAACTCCTGAACGTCCTCGGCTGAGGTGAAGCTCAGGATGCGCCCGTCGAGCAGGCCCGTGTAGAAGCGCCCGTTGGGACCACGTTCCACGTCCTCGGGACCCACGCCCAGATTGATGATCGCGGCGCGAGAGAGTTTCTGGTTCGACGCGTAGGGACCCTCAAGCGGTGGGACGGGGTCTGGCGCCCAGTCCGCGGGGCGGACAGGTGAGAGAAACCAGGCGGCGGTGGTCAGAATAGCCGCGAGCAACGCGGTGGCCGCGACGGCTTGAAAGAGCTTCTTCAAAGGAATGCGTCCCTATGTGGGCCGCACAGGCTCACCGAGTGCAGCGGGGCTGTCAAGCGAGGGCCAAATTGACGCAGATCAATGTTGGCGTCGGGTGCGGCGGCGGAGACTGGGCCGAATACGCCGCGCTTTCTGGGGGGAAAACGGCCCATGATCTCAAGCTACCTCGTTCTCAAATGGCTACACATCATCGCCATGGCCTATTGGCTGGGCGGCGAGTGGGGCGTGTTCAACGCGTCTCGACACGTCACGAATCCCACGCTCACGCTCGACGAGCGCAAACGGCACATGGAAACGGCCTACCGCATCGATATCCTGCCGCGCACGGGCATTATCCTGTTGCTGCCGCTGGGTCTGCACATGGGCAACCGCATGGGCGTGCAGCCGCTGGGCGGCGCCTGGATCACGGGCATGTGGGTGTTCGTCGCGGCCTGGGTCGGGCTGACCTGGACAGCGTTTGCCAAACGCGGCACGGACACGGGCGTCATGCTCACGAAGCTCGACGAGGCCATCCGCTACATCGTGATCCCACTGCTGCTTGGATTCTCGCTCTGGTCGCTGGTGGGTGAGGGACCGCTTAAGGCCAATTGGTACTCCGCCAAGGTCTTTATCTATGGCCTGATGCTCGTGATCGGCCTCTACCTGCGATACATCATGCGTGACTGGGTGGGCGCTTTCCGGCAACTCGCCGCCGACGGGCCCAACGAGACGATCTCGGCGGGGATGGAGCGTTCGCTCGCCAAAGGCCGCGCCATCGCCTATGTCTACTGGATCGGGATCGCAAGCGTCGCGTTTCTCGGCACGGTCAAGCCGAACTTCTAGCCGCTAGAGGTCGAAGCGCTCGCGCAGGAAGCGGGCGATGCCGTCTTCGTCATGGTGGCCGATGATCTCGGTCGCCCGGTCCTTGACGTGGGACTTCGCGTTGGCGGGCGCGTAGCTCTCGTCGGCGAGCTCGAACATGCTGACGTCGTTGTCGCTGTCGCCAAAGCAGACGACTCGCTCGGCGCCCAGCATTTCCTTGAGCGTGATGACCGCGCCACCCTTGCTCGCGTCGGAGTGGTGCACGTCGAGCCACGCCAGGTCCTTGGCTTCGATGGCGACGCCTGAGTAGGCCACGAGGTGTGGCTCGTCGCGCACGACGTCGATAACAGCCTCAACCCGCACGCGGCTGCCGATGGCGCTGACATTGCTGATCTCGGCGTCATCCGGCAGCGCCTCGAGCGGCTCGGCCCGAATGCCACGCGTGATCGTGTACTCGTTGACCACGAACGCTTCGGCCTTGCTTCGCAACGGGGCGTGGTAAACCACGTGCTCACTGTCACCTTCGATGGTGAACACAAACGGTGACAGGCCATTGGCCAGGCAGCCGGCAACCACGCGCGCGAGTTCTGAGGGTGTCAGCACCTGCCGGTGCGAAAAGGAGTCGGCCTCGGGGTGCCAGATGACCACGCCGTTCTTGAACACGTGCGGCAGCGTGAAGCCGTGCCCGCGCAGGATATCGCGCGAGGCGTGCAGCGTGCGGCCTGTGGCGACCGTGTAGGCGATGTCACGCTGCGCCAACAGCTGCAGCGTGTCACGCGTGAAATCACTGATGGTGGCCTCGCGGTTGAGCAGCGTGCCATCGAGATCGAATACGACGAGTTCCATGTGCCAAGTGTACCCGTCGACTGCCTCCCACCGTGTGACGATTCTGAGCCCGGACAGGGCTTGGACACGGAATTCTCGAACCCCATTTTGGTCGGAAACGGGGTACCGTTAGCGGCGTTCGACCGTGGCATCTGCACAAGGAACCTCTCGCATGCGCCGTTTCCCCGCGATTCGACGTGCCCTACCGGGCGTCGTGCTCGTAGCAACTGCAGCAGTCCCTGCTGCTGCCCAAACGCCATTCCAGTGGGAGGTCGGTGCTGACTACCTGGATCGCGAATTCACTGCTTCCAGCAACTTCGGCGAAGTCTTCGAAGTCGATACGACCGGTTTTGGCGTGTCGGCGCAGTGGTTTTTTGAGCCCGTTGCCACAGACAGCGGACCGTTGGAGCGCGCAGCGTTCCTGGATCGGGCGTCATTGTTGAGCATCTCGTTCGCGCAATCTGAAGCCGAGGCCGAATTCTCAGAAACCGACAGCGACGTATTCGCGTTGGGAGCACGCTATCAGTTCCAGAGCAACTGGTTTATCGCTGGCTCGATTGGAGAGTCGTCCAGCGACACTGACGGTTTCGAGTCCGACGCAACGAACCTCGTGGTGGGCGCAGGGCTCTACGTGGCCGAGAACACCGCCATCGCAGTCAACGTCACGCGTCAGGACGTCGATTTTCCAGGGGGCGAATCCGACGACTTCACCTCGTACACGCTCAGCTTCGAGCACGTGAGCGGCTTGGGCACTTCGGGGTGGCAGGCCGCCCTGGACGGTGGGCTGTTCATCCCTGAAGGGGAGTTTGGCGATGCCGTCATCTCTACCGGGGTGACGCTGTACCCGTCACGTACGCTTGGCTTTGGCTTCGACCTGGCGGCAGCCATCGACGACACCGACGACCGTCCGACCACCTTCGGCGTTTTCGGTCGGTGGTTCGTGACGGAAGCGTGGTTGGTCGCCGCGCGCTATGACTGGACCGATTTCAACGCGAGCTTTGGTGACCAGGACGAGGAAGGCTTTGCCATCAGCACGCGGTACCGGTTCTAGATGAGAGCGCTGTCTACCACGTTGGGTCTTCTTGGGATCGTCTATTCGCTGCTGCTGCCGGGCGTGGCCCGCGCTGGTGTCTTCAAGGACCGGCCCGACATCGTGGTGTGCTCCGTCGACGACCCCGTCAACGTGCAACCCTGGGATCAGCTCGCGTTCTACGTCAGTGCCCGGCTCGAGGGCGGCGATGTGCTCTACAAGTCGCTCACCTCGAACCCGGTGCTCGTGACGATTTCGCCCGACGGCCGCGTGTCCGCGCCCAACCTTGCGGACTGCGACGGCAAGACGGTTGCGGAGCTGCGCAAAGCCGGTCGGGCATTCGACTTCGAGTGACATAATCCGCGTGGCACGTTCCGCGCGCTGTCAACCAATCCGCTGCCCGTGCGTTGTGAGGGGTGTCTGACCACACAACCCACGGGAGGCCCCCAATGGCCCGTACGATTCTTGAACGGCTGCGCACACCCGGCGCGGCGCGCGCACGTGATGCGCTGATTTACGCGGCGATGGTCATCGCCATGATCACCCTGTCCGCCTGCAGCGGTGGGGGTGGCGGCGCTGTCGCCGATGAAGACCCCATCGCAGGCAGCAACTCTGGTCTGCTCTACGTCGGGCTGACGGACGCCGAAGGCGACTTTGTCACCTACGCCGTCGACGTCGACTCGATCCTGCTCGAGCGCGCCAACGGCACGACCGTAGAAACACTGCCGCTGTCGACACGCGTCGACTTCGCGGAGCTCACGGAAGTCACGGAGTTCTTGAGCATCGCCACGGTTCCCGCAGGCAACTACGTCGCCGCCAGCATCCGCCTGGACTTCTCGGAGGCACAGGTTGTCGTGCAGAACGAGACGGGTGTCATTACCGAGGCTGAAGTCGTAGACGAAGCGGGTAACCCGCTTGCCGAATATGAAGTCCGCCTACAGCTCGCCAATACGGACATCATCCGGATCGCACCCGGTATCCCTGCCGCGTTCAGCCTCGATTTCGACCTCGACGCGTCGAATGAGATTGATCGCAGTGTGTCGCCGCCCATCGTAACGGTGTCGCCGCTGCTGCTGGCGCAGGCTGAGCTTGAGGAAGACCGCGAGCACCGCCTGCGCGGTGTACTGGCTGAGGCCAGCATCGACGAAAGCGCGTTTACACTCAAAGTACGTCCGTTCAAACGCCGCACGGGTAATTTCGGTCGCTTCACGGTGAACGTCGATGAGGAGACACAATACGAAGTCGACGGCGTGGGCTACACGGGCGCCGCAGGCCTTGAAGCTGTGGCCGCACTCGCGGAGAACACACCCGTCGTTGCCAACGGCAGCATCTCGAACCGCAGCATGATGGCCGACATCGTGGTCGCGGGTAGCAGCGTACCCTGGGCCGACGACACGGTCGTCAAGGGCGTCGTCACGGCACGCAACGGCGACACGCTGACCATCGGTGGCGCACGTGTTGAGTTCGGCGACGGTCGCGTTGACTTCGGCGGCAGCTTTGAAGTTTTGCTGGGCGAAGCCACAACGGTCACGGCGCCCGGCGTCGACAACGCCGATCTCAACACGGACAGCATCTCGGTGGGCCAGCGCATTGTCGCGTTTGGCGAACCCTCGGCGACGGACCTCGTGTTCGACGCCACCGAAGGCCGCATCGTGATGCAGTTCAGCCAATTCACGGCAGTTGTCGCACAGGAAGCACCGCTTGCAGCGGAGTTGGGCCTCTACAACGGCCGTCGCCCGGGCGCCTACGACTTCGCGGGCACCGGCAGCGCGCCGGAGCTTGATGCGGATCCCGACTTCTACGAGATCGACACGGGTGCGTTGTTGCTCAACGACATTGAGCTGGGTGACCTGATCCGCGTTCGCGGTTTGGTGACGCCGTTTGGTGCTGCGCCTGAGGACTTCACGGCACGCACCGTCATCGACATTGAGACCTCGCGTCGCGCCGGCGAGCTCAAGGTAGTTTGGCCAGCAGATGCGCCCTCAGCGACACCGTTCATCGCCACCTCGCCGACGACGATCGACGTCGACATCAGCGAGTCGGCCGAGTGGCTTCGTGTCCGCGGCATCCCGCGCTTTATCACCAACCCGCTCGAGATGTTGACGATTGCGGCAACCGATAGCGGCCAAGGTGTGTACGCGGTGCACGTACGCGGCAGCGGTGTTGTCACGACCTACCGCAACTTCGCCGACCTCGTTGATGCGCTCAATGCCGAGCTCGAAGCGGGCAACGCATTGCGGAGGATCAACGCACGGGTCGGCTATACTGGAGCGACCGACGTGCTGGTCAGCCCGCGAGCCAGCTTTGTGTTCGTCGTACCGGGCGATGCCGAGTAACACCGAGACACTGCATGAGCCCCGCCACCGAAATGAATCGGTTCCTTATGGATGTGGAAAACCGGGCCTTTCGGATGGCGGAGCTTGCAGTCGGTAATCGGGATGACGCCATGGATATCGTTCAGGACACGATGCTGACACTGGCCCGGAAGTACGCCAAGCGGCCGACCACGGAGTGGCGGCCGCTCTTCTTCCGGATCTTGCAGAATCGCATCACGGACTGCTACCGCCGTCGCGCGTCGAGCAACCGCCTGTTTTCCTTTTTCTCGTCGTTCCGCAACGACGAAGGCGAGGTGGTCGACGTGGCAGCGCTGCAACCCGGCCCTGCCGCTGATCAACCCGAACAACGCACTGTGATCGACGGTGCCTCCGATGAAGTCGATCGCGCGCTGGCCGAGTTGCCACCGCGCCAACGACAGGCCTTCCTGCTCCGAAGCTGGGAGGGACTCAGCGTTGCCGAAACTGCAGCGGCCATGAAATGCAGTGAAGGCAGCGTCAAGACACATTACTCACGCGCGGTTGGCAGACTGCGCGAAGCGCTGGGAGCGCACTGGCCATGAACGACAAGACGCAACACGACACAGACGACGCCCTGGCAAAAGCCGTAGTCGATCGACTGTCCACGGACGTCGACCCCGACGTGGCGGCACGACTTCGCGCTGCACGACAGGAGGCCGTGTACCTCGTCGACAGCGCGCATCGAAAGCGTGCGCCCTGGCTCGCGCCCGCAGGCGGCCTCGTTGCCGCGTCCGTGGTCGCCGTCGTGCTGCTTCGCGACCCGGGCATGCAACCGATGCCGGCGCTCGATGAGACCGAGATGGCTGCAGCCGCCGAACTCGAGCTGCTCGAGGAACTCGAGATGCTGGCCTGGCTCGACGAGGAGATGCTCGATGCGGGCTAGACGCCTGTGGCCGTGGATGCTGGCTGTGGCGCCGCTGTGCGCCTTGGCGGCCGAGCCCATTGCGAGCGATGACGATTACGGCTTCTTCGACTTTCTCGGTGAGATGGTCGAAGACGGCGACGGTGAATGGGTGGACCCGCTCACCATGGAGGAACTGGCGGAAGACGCCTCAGAATTGAGTGAAGACGACGGGTCGCCCATGCCGGCGCCCGAGGATGAAGACGATGAGTAACCTGATCAAAATTGCCTGTGCGCTCGCGCTACTCGCAAGCTCCGCGCCGACTTGGGCGCAGGAGTGGACGGCGCTTACCGAATCACAACGCGAAGCGCTGGCACGCTACGAGCAGTCCTGGAGTGAGTTCGACACCGAACGTCGCGAACGCCTCGTGCGCGGCGCCGACCGCTGGCTGGCCATGGACGATGGGCAACGTGACGCTGTGCGGCAACGCTTCGATCGCTGGCAGGGCTTGTCTGCGGAACGCAAGACAGAACTGCTCGATCGCATGCGCCGCTTCCGCGAGCTCACGCCCGACCAGCGCGACGTGTTGCGTAACCGGCTGCGCCGCCTCAACCGGCTGACGCCGGAGCAACGCGACCAGCTGCGCCGCCGCTTCCGCGAGCTCTCACCGGAACAGCGTCGCGAAGCCCTGGACCGCATGCGCGAACGCGCACGCGACCGCCGGCCCACGCGCGACTAGTCGAAAAGATCGTAGAACAGGTAGAGCACGCTTAAGTAGAACGTGGTGTCGTCTTCGATCACGCCGTCGCTGGTGCTCAACCCGAACCCGATGTCGAGATCGCCACGATCGCCTGCTGGCATGAGCAGGTTGGCGCCGAAGCTGTCGACATCGCCCAGATTTCCCGCCAGTTCGTCGCGCGCGTAGCTCAAACCGAAAGCGCGGCTGCCGCGCATCGGGAACTCGACGTCCAGTGTGATCGTCGAGTCCGTGAGCGCGCTGGCCAACGTAAGCGATGTTGGCGACAGGCGTTGCACGATGAACGCGCCGCTCAAAGGCGACAGGTCCCGGTCGTAGTCGTACTGACGCAGCGACGCCCCTATTGAAACGCGGTTTTCGGTGCGGTAGCGAGCCGCCACGCGCCAGCCCTCGGCCTCGAGCGGTACCGCGACGGCGATGGCGTCATTGCGCAGGAAGGGCCGCACGACGAGATCGATGTCGCGTTCGAGATAGCGTGCTGACAGCGTCCAGCTTTCGCTTGTGTGAAACACGCCCAGCGTGAGGTCGGTGCTGTCCAGGTCGTCAGGGTCGCCTGACTGGCCGCCTGATGCCTCAAAACCGATCGGGCCGAAGTCGTAGCGGCCGCCCAGGTTCCAGTCGCGCGTTTCGATATCCTCGGGAATCGCGTCGGCGTTGGTGGCCGCATAGCTTGCAAACAGGGAAGCCCGGTCGTTAAACGAGACATCGACAAGACCGACGGCGCCGAGGCCGCCGCCGCTGTCCGCGGACACGCCGAAGCCCAGCGCGTAGCCTGCGTCGTCCGCGACGGCTGGAGCCGCAAAGAGCGCTGTGGCGAGCAGAGTGCTGAGGCGATGTGTCATAAGCGGCAGCCTAGCTCAACGGCACAAGTCCCGCCATGGCGGGGTGGTCGCTAAACGGATCGAGCTTGCTATTATCAGGGGCCCATCTGAATGGAAGCTGAAAGTGCCCGTAGCCCGCGTTAACGACATCCGCATCGCCTATGAACGACACGGCCCCGAGGACGCGACGCCGCTGATCCTCGTGCAGGGCCTGAGCATGCCGCTCAATGCCTGGCCGCCCGTACTCATCGAGCGCCTCGTTGATGCCGGCTTTCACATCGTGACACTCGACAACCGAGACATCGGTGAGTCGGAGCTCTTTAACGATTTCGGCGTGCCCAATGTGCCGTGGCAAGTGCTCAAGATGCGCCTGGGCCTGCCAGTGCGCAGTGCCTACCGTCTCGACGATATGGCGGATGATGTCGTGGGCCTGATGGACGAGTTGGACATTGGCACGGCGCACGTCGCTGGTGTGTCGATGGGCGGCATGATCAGCCAGGAGCTTGCACTGGGCCACGCGGCGCGCTTACGCAGTCTGACCTCGATCATGTCGACGACGGGCAACCCGCGTCTGCCGCAAGCCGACAGCGAGATCGTGCGGCTGATGATCACGCGGCCGAAGACGGAAAACACGGACAAGCGCATCGAACACAGCATGAAGCTCTGGCGGCTCATCTCGAGCCCCGGCTTCGAGGTCGACTTCGACTACGTCGAGCAGCGCCTGCGCAACATGTATGCCCGCGGCGTGACGCGCGGCGGTGTCGTGCGGCAGATGCTGGCCATTGCAGCATCGGGTAACCGCGCGCCCAAACTCAAGAACGTCGAAACACCGTCACTGGTCATCCACGGTCGCGACGACCGGCTCGTACCGGTTGAATGTGGCGTCGACACCGCCAAGTCGATTCCGGGCGCGCAGCTCGAGATCATCGATGGCATGGGCCACGACCTGCCGCTGGGTGTGCTTGAGCGATTGTCGGCGCTCATTACCGATCACGCCCATGCCGCGGAGCGCGAAGCGGCTTGAACGGTCCCGGCGGACTGCCGGACTCGATGCTCGAGACAGTGACCAGGGGGGACCATGTCACTCGATTTCGATAGTGCGCGATTGCCCAATCGCGACCTGACTGAAGAACACCACGCCTGGCGCACGCAACTGCGCCGCTTCATCGACGATGAGGTAATGCCGCACGCGGCCGAATGGGACGAAGCCGGCGACATCCCGGGCTGGCTCTGGACGCGTGCCGCGGAGCTCGGCCTGCTCGGGCTCGGCTACCCAGAGCAGTACGGTGGCGTGAGCGACGGCATCGACATCTGGTTTCACAACATAGTCAACGAAGAGCTTGCGCGGCTTGGTGTCGGCGGTGTGGCTGCGACGCTGATGGTGCACAACATTGGTTTGCCACCGGTTGTGAATTTTGCGTCCGAGACCGTGCGCGAGCGTGTGGCGCCAACCGTGCTCGCGGGCGAGGCGCACATCTCGCTGGCCATTACGGAGCCCGGCGGCGGCTCAGATGTCGCCAGTCTTTCGACGACGGCCGTGCAAGACGGCGATCACTTCGTCGTCAACGGCAGCAAGACCTACATTACGGGCGGCATGCGCGCCAACTGGTTTTCGACAGCAGTGCGAACGGGTGGCGCGGGTGCTGGCGGCGTGTCGATGTTGCTTATTGATGCCGACGCGCCGGGTGTTTCGCGGACGGAGCTCGATCGCAAGCAGGGCTGGTGGGCAAGCGACACCGCGACGATCTACTTCGAAGACGTTCGTGTGCCCGTGTCGCAGCTCATTGGCGAGCGCGAGCAAGGCTTTAAGGTCATCATGAATAACTTCAACAGCGAGCGGCTCGCAATGGCCGTGGGCATGGAAGCGATGGCGCGCGTATGCCTTGAAGAGGCGGTTGAATGGGCGAGAGCGCGTAAGACGTTCGGAAAGCGACTCGCCGACCACCAGGTGATCCGCCACAAGGTCGCGCAGATGAAGCAACGCCTTAATGCCACCCAAGGCTACCTGCAGCTTGTTTCGCAGCAGTACGAGGACGGCAACGTCGATGCAGGTGACATGGCGTTGCTCAAGGTGCAGGCCAGCGAGACCGTGGAGTTTTGCGCGCGTGAGGCCATGCAGATTCTCGGTGGCGCAGGCTACTTCCGGGGCTCCCGCGTCGAGCGCATTTACCGAGAAGTGCGTGTCAACGCCATTGGCGGCGGCAGCGAAGAGATCATGCGCGACCTCGCGGCGCGCCAGTACCGATTTTGAGAGGCTTGGCATGCGACTGACCGACGAACACAAGCAAATCCAGGACACCGTGACGCAATTCGTCGCGCGCGAGATGGACCCCTACGCCGACGAATGGGAAGCCGAGGGCAAGTTCCCTGCGCACGCGTTGTTCAAGAAAATGGGCGATCTCGGTTTGCTCGGCATCGCCAAGCCCGAGGCTTACGGCGGGCTTGGCCTCGACTACACCTATCAGATCATTTTTTCGGAAGCGATCGGTGCCACCAAAGCCGCCGGCGCCTCCATGGCCATCGGCGTGCAAACCGACATGGCGACGCCCGCGCTGGCCAAATTCGGCAGTGACGAGTTGCGCGAGCAGTTCCTGGCGCCTGCCATCGCCGGCGACATGGTGTGTTCGATTGCTGTGAGCGAACCGCACGCGGGGTCCGACGTGGCTGCGATTCGGACCACGGCCCGCACCGACGGTGACGACTACGTCATCAACGGCAGCAAGATGTGGATTACGACGTCGACACAGGCCGATTTCCTGTGTTTGCTCGCCAACACCTCCGACGGCCCAGCCCACACCAATAAATCGCTCATCGTCGTGCCTACGGACTCGAAGGGCTTTTCAACGTCAAAGCCACTCGACAAACTCGGCATGCGCGACTCAGACACGGCGCAGGTGTTTCTTGAAGACGTGCGGGTGCCACGCCGCTTTACGATCGGCGACCCGGGCGCGGGCTTCACCTACCAGATGATGCAGTTCCAGGAAGAACGGCTGTTTGCGGCGGCAGGCAACCTGCGCGCCATGGAGCGCTGCATCGAGCTGACGGCCGAATACGCGCGCGAGCGCAAAACCTTCGGCAAGTCGATTCTCGACAACCAGGTTGTGCAGTTCCGGCTCGCGGAACTGCAGACAGAAATCGAGTCTCTGCGCGCGCTGACCTATTCGGCTGTCGAGGACTACGTGGCCGGTGATGACGTCACCACCAAGGCGTCGATGTGCAAGCTCAAAGGCGGCCGGCTGCTACGTGAAGTCTCGGACAGCTGTCTGCAGTACTGGGGTGGTATGGGCTACATGTGGGACAACCCTGTCGCACGTGCATACCGCGATGGGCGGCTGTCTTCGATCGGGGGCGGCGCCGACGAGATCATGCTGGGCATCATCGTCAAGCGCATGGGACTTGGCGGCGGACGTTAGGTCGTCGCCTGCGGCTCCTGCGCGGGCGGGCGCTGCGGCACATACCAGCCGATGACCTTCTTGATGCCGCGATTGATATCGTCGGCGATCATGATGTTGACGGGCACGAGCAGCAACGTGATGAACGTTGCGAACAGGATGCCGTAGGCCAGAGAGATCCCCATTGGGATCAGAAACTGCGCCGTGGTCGCCTTAACACTTAGCATCGGCAACAAGCCAAAGTAGGTTGTCACCGACGTCAACATGACGGGGCGGAAGCGTGCGACGCCTGCGCTGCGCACCGCCTTGCCCAACGGTGTGCCAGCGCGATGCTGGCGATTGATGTAGTCGACCAATACCAGGCTGTCGTTGACCACCACGCCAATGAGCGCAAGCAATCCAAAAACAGACAGGATTGAGACGGAGTAGCCGAGCAGCCAGTGGCCGACGATGGCACCGATCACGCCGAACGGAATCACAGACATCACGAGCAGCGGCTGCAGGTAACTCTTCAGTGGCAGAGCAAGCAGGCAGAAGATCACAAACAACACGATGATGAGGCCCGTTTGCAGACTACCGAACGCTTCGCGTTGCTCTCTCGCTTCGCCTTCGAGTTTGAAGTCGATACCCGGATAACGCTGCAACAATTCGTCGGCGAACGCGACGAGCCCACCTTGGATGAGCGTCATGTTGGCCGTGTCCTTGTCGACCTCAGCTGTCACATTCAGCGTGCGGTAGCCGTCGATGCGCGTAATCTGCGACGGCCCTTTGCCCGGTGTGAGCGTGGCCACGGTCGATAGCGGCACGGCGCCGCCGGCCGGCGTGTTGATGAGCATCTCACCCAGTGTCGCGATGGTTTCGCGCTCGTCGCGCGACAGCCGTACGAGCACGCGGATGTCGTCGCGGCCGCGCTGGATCCGCTGCGCTTCGAAGCCTCGGAATGCCTGCGATACCTGACCGACCACGTCGGCGCGCGTCAGTCCGAGCAAATGGCCTTCGGAATTGAGCTCGATCTTCAGCTCTTCCTTACCGTCGGAAAGGCTGTCAGCAATCTCGTAGACACCCTCGTAGCCGTCGAGATGGGCTTTCATCTCGGTGCCAACGGCGTTGAGTTGCTCCAGCGACTGCCCGGAGAACTGAATGTCTACCGGCGCGCTGGGACCGCGCCAGGTGGCTCGGAAATTCAGCGTCTCCGCACCGGGTACGGGCCCGACCGTCTCGCGCCATTCAGCGGCGAAGGCGCTGCTCGATATCTTGCCGACACGTTCTTCTGCCGGTGACATCTCAATCTGCACGCGACCAACGTGTGAGCCATTGTTGCGACCTGCCGTGCCCGTTGAGGCAAGGATGTTCAACACCACGGGTTCGTCGTACTGCGCGTTGTACTTGTCACGCAGGTCTTCGGCCACGGTCAGCATGCGCTGTATGTGACGGTCCGTGACTGAGAACGGCGTACCCACGGGCATGGCCACCTCGGCACGAATCGTCTCCGTCGGCACGCTGGGGAAGAATACGAAACGCGTGTGGCCGCTGGTGACCACCGTCACCATGATCGCGAGCACGCCCACGAAGGCTGCAAGTGTCGCGTATCGGTAGGCCAGTGCTTTCTCAAGGACGGGTTTGTAGAACCGCACGATGGCCGTCTCGAAGCCGTCGGCGAATCGTTTTTGCCAGCGCTGAAAGGCGTTGCCGTGCTTGCTGACGCCACGAATGGTGATGTGCTTGAGGTGAGCGGGGAGGATCAGCTTGGACTCCACCAGCGAGAAGATGAAAACGGGAATGACGACCATCGAAATGGCTGAAAAGAAGTCTCCCCGTCGACCCTCGACGTACATCAGTGGAACAAACGCTGCCATCGTTGTCAGAATGCCGAACGTTACGGGCCCGGCCACCTCACGCGTACCCACGATGGCCGCCGACAGACCGTCCTCCCCGCGCTTGAGATGGGTGTAGACGTTCTCTCCCGTGACGATCGCATCGTCTACGACCAGCCCAAGCACAAGAATGAACCCAAACAGGCTCATGAGGTTCATGCTGATGTCGAGCGCGCCCATGACGATAAATGCGCCAAAGAAGCTGATCGGGATGCCGATGAACACCCAGAGGGCGATGGCGGGGCGCAGGAACAGCGTGAGCATGAGAATGACAAGCAGGCCGCCCTGCCAGGCGCTGTCGATGAGGATGCCCAACCGGTTCTTGAGAATGACTGAGTCGTCGTCCCAGGTGGAGATCGTCATACCGACGGGCAGCGCTGCTTGCTTTTCAGCGACGTAGTCGCGCACAAGCGCGGCAATTTCCAGGGCGCTTTGCTTGCCGACGCGCTGCACGTCGAGGAACGCGGCGGCCGTGCCATTGAACCGCACGGTGACAGCGTCTTCCTCGAAACCATCGTCCACCCGGGCGATGTCGGCCACGCGAATGATGGTGCCATCGGGGTTCGTCCGCACCACGATGTCTTCAAACTCAGTTTGGCGGTAAGCCTGGCCCTTCGAGCGAATCAGGACATCACCGCCGGCCGTACGGACGTTACCGGCTGACAAGTCCAGCGAGCTGTCACGAATCGCATTGGCAACTTGTGCCAAGGTCAGACCGGCGTCGCGCAACCGGTCCTGCGACGCTTCGATGGCGATCTCATACTGCCGCACAGAATCAAGCTCGACCTGAGTGATGCCGTCGATCTGCAGCAGGTCCTCTCGCACCTGCTCCGCAACGGCGCGCAGCTCGTCTTCGTCCACATTGGCGGCGATCACGACGTTGATCACGGCGAAGGATCGCGTCTGCAGGGTAATGACAGGGCGTTCCGCTTCAGCTGGCAGGCCGTTGATGGCATCGACGCGGCTCTTGATGTCATTGAGTAACTCACGCGGGTCGTAGCCTGGCTCGACTTCGACAGCCACAGCAGTCGAACCCTCGACGGACTGCGAGGTGATGCGTTCGACGCCCTCAAGATCGGCGAGCGATTCTTCAACGCGCACGGCGATACCGAGCTCGACGTCTTCGGGCGTGGCACCGCGAAGCGGCACCTGCACGGTGACAACTTCCGGGTCAGATGGCGGGAAGACTTCAAACGTGACAAAGCGGGTGACCGACAAGAAGCCGCCTACCACGATCGCAAACATGAGGAGGTTCGCAGCGACTGAATTACGGGCGAACCAGGCAATCATTGCGCAAGGGCTCCCGAGCTTGCCGGACCGCTGCCGCCGCCAATGGTTTTGGCACCCAATCGGTCACGGGCGGCTGCCCCCGTCACGGTGACGCGTGTTCCCGACGTCACTTGGCCGAGTTGGGTCGTGACGACCTGCTCGCCGGGCTCAAGGCCTGACGTCACGATGCTCTCGATCTCGTTTTGCCAGGCAATATCGATGCGCCGGCGGTCGAGGACACCGTCATCCACGACATAGACAAAGGCGCCTTGGTAGATGATCTGGTTAGGGATCACAATCGCATCTTGAATCGTGCGACCGGAGATTTGTGCGGTGACGTATTGGCCGATTTTTATGGGTAGGCCGTTTTCGTTACGACCGTAGGGATCATCGACGCGGGCCGTTACATGAAGCTGGCGCGCAATCGGGTCGATTTCGCCGTCGGTGCGCACGAGCGTGCCGCCCCAGCGCGAGGCGTCGTCGAGCTCGGAGGCGAAAGTCACGGTGGCGAAGTCAGCGCGCGCATCGAGTTCCGGAAGGTCGATGTAGCCCAGATCGCGGTTGCGAAGCGGCAGTCGGACCTCGACGCTGTCCGTAGCGTAAATCGAGCCCAGAGGCGCGTTGGCACCGACCACCTGGCCGACATCGGCATCCTGGCTCAACACGCGGCCATCATAGGGCGCCACGACGCGCGTACGCTCGAGTGCCAGCTTCGCCTTGGTTAACGCGGCGTCTGCTGACGCGAGCCGGGCGGCGGCGGCCTGGAGCTGCGGCTCGCGTGCCACAAGCGGCGGCGGTTCACCCTCATTGCCGAGTCGTTCCCAGTCGGCGCGCGCCTGGTCAGCGCGTGCCTCGGCGTCTGCCAGTGTCTGGCGCGCGTCGAGCAGCGTAGCCTCTGCGATGCGCACATCGGCGACATAGTCTCGCGGGTCAATTTCGATAAGGACATCGCCCTTACGGAAGAACCCACCGTCGCGGAATGCAGGGCTAATCGTGAGAATCTGCCCACCCACTTGCGCCACGAGCTGGCTGCGCGTGCGAGGCTGCACCGTGCCGTAGCTTTCGAGAACGACCTCGTAGTCGCTGGCTGAAATTGTGAGTGCCTCAACCAGCAGGCGCGGGGGGCCTCCGTTGCCACGACTGGCCGTTTCCGGCGGTTTGATGGAGAGCGCCACGCCGAAGAGCAGGGCGAGGACGATCAGGGGCAGCAGAATGCGGATCCACAACGGCGGCGGTGCGACGTCCTGTCCAACGCTTACGTTCGTGGGGTGCTCGTTCATCGGCGCGCTTCCATGGTGTCGGCCGGTCCGAAGGGGCCGCCGAGTGCCTGATACAGATCTATTCGGTTTCGCAGCCGGGCCTCGGCCAGACGCACTTCGGCCGCGCGGGCGTCGAAGGCGCGTTGCTGGGTCTCGAGGACGGTCGCGAAGTTGATGATGCCGCGCGCGTACTGGTCGAGTGCGAGCTCGAGCGCCGCGTCGGCGGCGATACGGCTCTGGTTCGTGGCAGCAAAGCGTTCGTCGAGTGTGCGCGAACGGCTCAGGCCGTTCTCCACTTCGGCAAAAGCGCCCACGACGTTGCCGAGCCAGATTTGCTCCAGCTCTGCGGCGCGCGCAAGCGCTGCGCGTTCGGCCGCACGAAGCCGGCCGCCTTCGAACAACGGCTGCGTGATACTCGTGAAGATGCGCCAGTTGAGCGGGTCGGTGTCGAGGGCCTCACCGACGGTCGGACCGACGCCCTGTGCGTCGCCCGTAAAAACCAGGCGGGGGAAGCGCTGTTTGTGCGCGACCGCGGCGTCGGCATCCGCGGCGAGCAGGTCGAGCCACGACTGCTGCAGATCAGCGCGCCGCGTGATCAACGCACCGGGCACACCCGCGGCAGGTGTTACGGGCGGGATGGCCAGACTGGGGGTTTCGGCAAGGTCGCCATCGGGGTAATCCACGACGAGCGCCTGCAACGTCGCCGCGGCCTCCACGGCAAGCTGGCGTTGCTCGGCCAGCGCGGCGACCTCGGCCTCGACCGCACTCCGCGACAGATACACGTCGAGTGCTTCATTGATTCCCGAACGGTAACCGCGCTCGACCACATCGAGTGCGGCCGTCGCATTCTCGACGCGTTGTTCAAAAACGCGCTCCAGGTCGCGAGCGGCGGCGAGTCCGTACCAGGCGCGGGCCGTGTCGGCGATGATGCGACGGCGCACATCGAGGTAGCGGGCTTCTGCGCTGGCCAGTCGCAGGGCTGCGGCGCGGTTGGCCGTGGACAGCTCGCCTAAGATGTCGGCCTGCCAGGCCACATCGAGCGTCAGCGTGAAGCGGTCATTGAACTGGATGGGCTCGGGGTCGCGCCGGAAGGTTGCGAGAGACAGCGCAAACGTGGGCCAGCGCGCGGCGCGTGTGACGGAAAGCTGTTCACGAGCCTGCTGCAGCCGTTGGCGCTCGGCCCCGAGTTCCACGTTGTTGGCGAGCACGCGGCCCGCGAAGGCTTCAAGTGCCGGGTCTGAAAACGAACCGAGCCAGGCGGGGTCGATCTCGCCGGCGGCATCGAGGCGCTGCCAGCCCTCAGGCAGGGCGAGCGCCCGCTCGACGCTGTCCTGGGCCTCGCGATCGGACACGGTCGCGCATCCTGCCACGAGGGCAAGAACGGCGATCACGAGGCTGACGCGCGGTAGGGGCATGGGGGGGTCTTCTCGCAGGCAAAAGACACCAAGCCACTGGCGCCTAGTGCGTCAGCGGCGGCTTGTCTAGATTTTCGATAGACAAAAGTGTACCACAGAGCCTCGACAGGGCCCCATAAACTTCGACAAGAAGTGTCAAGAAGCCCGGAATCAGGCCGCGTAGGGTGCGAACGGCATGTCGAGTGCTTCGGCGACCGCCTCGTGCGTGACCTTGCCGTCGTGCACGTTGACGCCTTCGCGGAAGTGGGTGTCCTGGGCCAGCAGGTCGAGTCCGCCGCTGGCAAGGCGGTGCACGTAGGGTAGTGTGGCGTTCGTCAGCGCGAACGTTGAGGTTCGGGCCACCCCGCCCGGCATGTTGGCCACGCAGTAATGAACGACGCCGTCGACCTCGTAAGTGGGTTCCTTATGCGTCGTCGGCCGCGAGGTCTCGAAGCAACCCCCCTGATCGATGGAGACGTCGACAAGTACGGTGCCCTTCTTCATGTCGCCCAGCATGTCGCGCGTGATCAGCTTCGGTGCCGCCGCGCCGGGAATGAGCACCGTGCCAATGATGAGGTCGGCATCGGCAACCGCGGCGGCAATCGCGTTGTGGCTTGAGTAGCGCAGCGCGGTCTGCGTGCCGTAGTCGAGGTCGAGCGCCTCGAGCCGCGCCACGGACTTCTCGAACAGCGTGACGTCGGCACGCGCGCCCAGCGCCATCTGCAGTGCGTTGGTGCCAGCGACGCCCCCGCCCAGGATCACGACCTTGGCGGCGCCCACACCGGGCACGCCGGAGAGCAAAAGCCCGCGCCCGCCCGCAGCAGACTCAAGCAGATGTGCGCCCACCTGGACTGAGAGCCGGCCCGCGACCTGGCTCATGGGGCGCAGCAGCGGCAGGCCTCCCTCAGGTGCGGTAATTGTCTCGTAGGCGATGGCCGTGCAGCCCGACGCGCAGAGTGCCTCCGCCTGCGGCTTGTCGGCGGCCAGGTGCAGATATGTGAACAATGTGTGGCGCGGTGTGAGCTTTTCGCACTCGACGAGCTGCGGCTCCTTCACCTTGATGATGAGGTCGGCGCTGTCGAAAACCGCGTCAGCGTCGGGGACGATCGTGGCACCCGCCGCCTCGTATTGCGCGTTCGTGATACTGACGCCTTCGCCGGCACCCGATTGAACATAAACCGCGTGCCCTGCACGCGTCAGGTCGGCCACGCCGTCGTCGGTCATGCCAACGCGCCGCTCGGCCACTTTGATCTCTGTTGGTACGCCTACACGCATTGCCCCGTCCCGTGTGTCGTCTTAGTTGTGAGCCCCGAATTATCGCACGCCGCGGCGCCCCGTGGCGGGCCCGGGAACCGCTTGCCTGAAGAAAAACCGCGGCCCGTCGCTAACGGGGTCAGGTGGCACAACCGGGTTTCAAAAATGGCAGAGAACCCCACCGGCGCCACGCGCACCCGATCCGGCCGTCGCGCACTGGCAGGCGGCCTGATTTGCACGGTCATGGCTGCTTGCGGCGGCGGTGGCGGCAGTGCCCCGCAGGTGGCAACGCCTGTCGCGGCAGATATTGCGCGTGACCTGGAATTAGCGGCACTGGCGTACAGTACCGACCAACGTACCCCGTCCGGGTTCTACTCCGAGGCGGTGCGCTATCCCGACCGTAGTGAATTCCGCTTCCACATCAAGAGCGATGACCTGGGCGTTGCGGCGCCGTTGGCGTTCGAAATGTGCAGCGACGATTTCACCGAAGCGCTGCGGTGGTCGGAAGCGGGGGCCGATGCACGTGACTTTGATACGATGCTCACGGGCAACGCGGAGACCGACTGGTTCTTCGAGTTTGACCGCGCCGTCATCGACGTCCAGCCGGCAGTTGTCATCAACCGCGTCTTCAAGTGCAGCGCGCTCGACCGCGCCGGCCTTGCGCCCGACGGCTATGCGGGGCAGCTCATGATGCGCCCGCTGGGCGCCGATGAGCTTCGCTTCGTCGCCGAGTACCTTTGGCAGTACAGCATCTACAACAACGCGCTCAATGCCGTGTCGGCCAGCGTTCCCGGCACTGAGGCGGGTGCGCTCGTTCACGACCTTGAGCGTGTTGAGGTTCTGGTCGGGGACGGACAGGCGAGCGGCTGTGACCGCGTCGAAGTCTGGACCTGGCGCTGGACTGCCGACCCGACGACAGGTGCACTGACCAGCGAGCAGCGTTTCGAGCGCGCGTTTGACGCCCGTTTCGAGAATGCCACCGCCCAACTTTGCGGTAGCTGACCGCGATGGCAAAAACCTCGCTGATCATGGCGCTCCCGGATCCGATCCTCGTGGTGCGCCGCGACGGTCTGATCGTCGACTCGATTGGGGGCAAGACCTTCACGATGGACCTAGAGCCCGACGCCATTGTCGGGGAGACTATCGAAGACGCGCTGCCGAAAAGTTTTGCCGACCGGCTCAAATTCCTTATCCCGCGCGTGCTGCGCGGGCGCGATGCGGCCAATGACACCGTGCATGAGGCCGGGCGCCGGTTCGAGTTGCGGGTCAGCGTCCACGGGCGCGAGCGCGTGCTCGTTGTGCTGCGCGAGCTCGGCGGTGGTAACGCGAGTGTGGAGGGCACAGCGGCCTACATCGACGAGGACATTGTCACGGGGCTCATCGAGCGCCAGCGCGCCCTGGCGCTGCTCGATGACAGCATCACGGGCGCGAAGCTGGCCGAACGGCCGCTGACGATCTTTTGCTGCGGCATCCGCAACTACGAAGACTGCTGTGCGGGCTTCGGGCAGGCGATGGCTGACGCCATGCAGCGTGTCGCCGCACAGCGGCTGCAACGCGCCTGCGAAGTAAGCCTCGACGACACCTTGTTGCGCGTCGACGGTCGGCCGCTGCTCACGCGCGTGAGTGACGGGTCCTACCTGTTTGCCTTGCGCGAGTCCGACAGCCAAGACCTCGTGGAGCGGGTGACGGCCGTGTTGCGCGCCGCATTCGCCGAGCCTCTGTCGCTCGCGGACACACTCGTCGAAGTCCGCCTCAACATTGGTTGCGCGTCGTTGCCACGTGACGGTGAGACCGCTGGCGATCTTTTGCGTGACGCCATGGCTGCGATGCGTGAGGCGGGTCGTCTCGACCGTACGATGATCTCGCGCTTTGGGGACGCGGCGAATTCGCGCGCGATGGGCGCCGAAGACCTTGGGACGGAGCTGCGTTGGGCGCTCGACAAGGGGCAGTTTGAGCTGCACTACCAGCCCGTCTTTAATCTCTCCGATGCGACGCCTGTCGCCATCGAGGCTTTTCTGCGCTGGCAGCACCCATTGCGCGGCGTGATCCCGGCGGCGGACTTCATGCCTTACGCCTCGGCGGCCGGCATTGCCTCCGATATCGATGACTGGGTGCTGCGTACCGCCTGTACCGACGTCAACGCCGTGCGTGAGGCTAACGACCTGCCGCTGGCGGTGACCGTGAATCTGTCATCAGACTGGATCACACGCGACGCCTTGATTGAGAACCTGCGGGCACTCTTTGAGGAGATCGAGTTTGAGCCTGCGCGGCTGCAGCTCGACCTCACCGAGCGCATGCTCATGAGAAGCGCCAACGCGGGTCCGCTCATCGCGCACCTTAAGGCCATGCAGGTGGGTATTCAGATCGACGATTTCGGCTGCGGCTACACCTCGTTGTCCGAGCTCCGACGCCTGCCGCTCGACGCGCTCAAGATCGGGGGTTCGTTCACCAATCGCATCGGGGCGGCGACAGAGGATGAAGCCTTGTGTCGCAGCGTTATTGCCCTCGCGCACGCCTACGGCATGCGCTGCATTGCAGAAGCCGTGGAGCGTCAGGACCAGGTGCAGTTTCTGCGTGAAGCGGGCTGTGACGAGGTGCAGGGCGTGCTGTTCGGCGAACCCATGGTGTTTGACGAGCTGCTCGTCTTTCTGCAGCAATTCACGCTGGGGATGTCCCAGCGAAGTGGTTAATTCTCTCCACGACGCCGCGCGCGCCGGGCTGGTACACTGGCCGGTACGGACAAAGCGGCTGGAACTGGGGGGGACACCATGCAAGCCGACTCAACCCTGACTGACGGGGTGCCGGCACACGCCGGCAAACCACCGCGGTCGTACTACGTGATCTCGGCACTGGCGCTCGTCTGGTACGCCATTGGCGTCACGGCGTTTGTCACCCAGATCACGTCGTCGCCGACCCAGCTCGGGCAGACCCCGGAGCAGGTCGCGTTTTACCAGCAGGTGCCCAACTGGGCGCTCACCGCCATGGCCGTGTCCACGTTTGGGGGTGTGCTCGCGTGCTTCATGCTGCTGATCCGTAACAAGCAGGCCATTCCGCTCTTTGCGGTCTCACTCGTGGCCGTGATCGTTCAGGACGTTTACAACTTTCTGATGGCCGATGCGCTGTCAGTCTTCGGGGCGCAGATGCTTGTGCTGCCAGTACTTGTGCTGGGCATTGGCATCGCCATGCTCGTCTACGCCATGCGCGCGCTGCGGCGCGGCTGGCTGTAGGTGGGTCGGCGGCGGCCCGCAGGGGGGTGGGCCGCCGCCATTCTTAACAAGCTCCCGCCTTAGTCGATGGCCAGCGGTGCCTGGCCGCGACGGCCTTCGCGCCACCAACCCGTTTCAATCGAGATGCTGGCCTCATCGGCGTTGGTGCCGACTTCGCAAAGCGCGCGGTAGCGTGCCGACTTATCGGCCGTATCCACCTTGTGGCGTACGGTCAGCCAGAACGTGGCATTGCCGTCAGCTTCGGTGTTACGGATGCGGTTGATCCGGGTGTGACCATTGCCCAGCTCGGTGCGGATCGCGTCCTCACAGGCTTCGAGCATGCGCGCATTGGTGCGTGCTTCAGCGGGGCTGGCTGCGGCCATCGTCACGGCTGCTACGGCAGCCACCAGAGTCGTCTTGATCAGTGCGTGCATGTTGATCTCCAGGCCCGGTGCGGTTGGGGGGATAGGGGGGTTTGCACCGGACAGGTATGAAGCCTAGGATTGCGGTGACGCATAAGCAATTTCAAAAACGAAAGTTACTATTGCACTAATGCATAACTTTGATTGGGACGACATTCGGGTCTTTCTGGCCATCGTCGAGCACGGGTCGCTGAACCAGGCCGCTGACTACCTGGCGATTAACCAGAGCACCGTGAGCCGGCGGATCGCAGCACTCGAGGAGCGGCTCGACGTCAGCCTGTTCGAGCGCAAGCGTGGCAGCCGCTGGGCCGTGACCCCCGCGGGCGAGCAGATGCTCGAGTCGGCCGAGAAGATGAATGACTTCGCTGACGCGATCTCGCGCGACGTGCTCTCGAACAGTACCGATGTGCGTGGGCATGTGACGGTGACCTTCGCCGAGGTGGGTACGCGTTACATCGCCGCGCCCGCGCTCGGCGAGCTCGCAAAGCAGTACTCAGAGCTGTCGCTGACACTGCTTGTGGACCCGAACCCGCTGAATCTCGCGGCTCGCGAAGCCGATGTGGCCATTCGTATTGGCGACGTCATGCCCGACGATGTTCTGGCGACACAGATCTGTACGGCGTCCGTCGCCATTTACGGCACGCCCGAACTGCACGAACGCTACCGCAACGGCGAGGAAGGTCTGCCCGTCATGACCTGGACCGTTGACGACAAGCTGACACAGTGGCTGCAGGCGGTGATGCCGAATACGCGCGTCATGTACCGCTCCAACTCCTCGGTCGCCATCACGGAGATGGCGAGCCGCGGTGCCTGCATCGTGCCGCTGTCGTGCTTCGAAGGCGATCGTGCCGAGGAGCTTGAGCGCTTTGAGGAGTTTCCAATCATGGCGGGACCTGGACTGTGGGTGATCTCGCATGCGGACTTGCGCACGACGGCCCGGGTTCGGCTGGTGCGCGACACACTGGTTGAACAGCTCATGAAGGAGCGCGATCAGATTGAGGTTGATCCGAATGCGCCGCGACTCGAAAGCGCGGGGGCTTGATGCGTCGCCATTCGTGATTTGCCTTCTTTTGTATATTTATGCAACATGTTGCGCAATTAGTTGTACAAATCAGGATTGAGCCCACATGCCAGCACCTCAGTACCTCGATACCACGGCTGCCTTTGCGCTCCGGGTCACGCAGCTCTCCGACCGTTTGTACGCCCAAATGGCGGCGTCGATGGCGGACCGCGACATGCGCATCGTCACCAAAACCATGGGCATCGTGCAGCTCTTGTACTCGGAAGGTCCCCAGTCGCAGGCGGATATCGCGCAGCGCCTGCGCTATTCGCACCAGCTTGCTGCCCAGCGTCTGAGCTGGCTCTACAAACACGACTACGCGGTTGCCGTGCCGGACCCGAACGACGGCCGACGCAATGTCATCGACCTGACGGAGGCGGGCCGCGAGGAGGGCGCCAAGCTGCAACGCTTCCTGCCACTGCTGATAGAGGCCTATCGCCACTTGTTCGATGAGCTTGGCCTCGATCTCGATGCCGTCGTTCAACAGGCCGACGAAAACCTGCGGGCGACCCCGCTCTCAGCGCGCATGCCAGGTGACCTCGGTGGCGCCTGAAGCGGTGGCAGCCGCGGCGTCGACACCGGTACCGGCGGAACGCGCGGAGGCCATGCTGGTCATCGAGGGCGTGAGCAAGACCTACGCCAAGGGTCCGGTCGCGCTCGACAACGTCAACCTCTCGATCAGGCCCGGCCTGTTCGGGTTGTTGGGTCCCAACGGGGCGGGCAAGTCCACGCTCATGCGCACGCTGGCGACGCTGCAGCAGCCCTCCAGCGGGTCCGTCTTCTTCGACGGCGTCGATATCGTCGCGTCGCCGGAAACCGTGCGACGCTCACTGGGCTATCTGCCGCAAGACTTCGGCGTCTATCCGCGGATCAGCGCCTACCGTCTGCTGGACCATCTCGCGATCCTCAAAGGGATTTCGGATAAGGCGCAACGCCGTGAGGAAGTTGAAGCGTTGCTTCACAAGACCAACTTGTACGCCGATCGGAAGCGCTCGGTCAGCACGTTCTCGGGTGGCATGCGACAACGCTTCGGTATCGCGCAGGCGTTGCTGGGTGATCCCAGACTCGTCATCGTCGACGAACCCACAGCGGGCCTGGACCCCGCTGAGCGCAACCGATTTCACACGCTGCTCGCGGAGCTGTCGCGCGACAAGGTGATCTTGCTCTCGACGCACATCGTCGATGACGTGGAAGAGCTCTGCGCCGAGGTCGCCATCCTTGTGCGCGGTCGTGTCACCCGGGCCGGTTCGCCGGCGTCACTGGTTGACGCGCTGCGCGGCAAACTCTGGTGCCGTCGCGTCCCCCGCGCTGAGCTCGAATCGGTTGCCAGCGACCCGCAGCACATCGCGACCCGACTGAGCGCTGGCGAGCCAGTGGTCCGAATGGTTGCTGACGCGGCACCAGGCGCTGGCTTCGAGCCCGCAGCCCCGGACCTCGAGGACGTTTACTTCCACACACTGAAGCGCGCGCAATGAACGTGCTCGCGTCGCTGTTCCGGTTTGAGCTCAGTTACCAGATTCGTCAGCCCGCATTCTTCGTCACCACGCTGTTGCTGCTCGGCGCCAGCTTCTTCGCCACGGCGTCGGAGGACCTGCAACGCGCGCGGGGCATCACCACAACCGTTAATGGTCCCTACGCCGTTGTCATGACGCACCTGGTGCTGAGCATCATTGCCATGTTTCTCGTCGGACACTTCGTTGGTCGCGCAGCGACGCGCGATCGCACGCACGGCATGGAGGGTCTGGTACTCACAACGCCCGTGCCGTCGCAAGCGCGGCTGATGGGCCAATTGCTTGGCGCGGGTGCCGTTTGCCTGCTGGCGTTTATGGCCGTGTCGATTGGCGGTGCGGCGGGCGCATTCTGGCCAGAGATCGCCGCCGAACAACGCGGGCCGTTCCGACTGGCGCCCTATCTCTGGGTGTACCTGGTCATCGTGTTGCCCAATCTCTTTTTCTGCGCCGTCATGCTCTATTCGCTGGCCCGCGTCGTGCGGTCGATGATGGGCATGTACCTGGGCCTGGTCGGGTTCTTCGTGTTTTACGAGGTGGGGACCGAGCTTCTGGAAAACCCTGGCTTGCGGTCGCTGGCCGCATTGCTGGACCCGTTCGGGTTCAGTGCGTACGCCGACGCGACCCGCTATTGGACGGCTGAAGAGAAGAACAAACTGCTGGCCCCATTCACGGGGCCGCTGTTGCTGAATCGCGTGCTCTGGCTTTGCGTCGCGGCGTCTACCTTGTCGCTGCTGCTTCGGTTTCACGACGAACGCCGGGAACAACCCGCAGGCACGCGTGTCGGTCAGTCCGACGACACCGATGCGCCCGCGTCGGCAGAATCGCCGCGCCGCGCCAGGCCATCCCTGCGTGGCGCTTCGAGTGTTCGTCAGTTCCTGGCGCGCACGCGACTCGAGACCACACAGCTCATCGGAAGTCCGGCCTTCCTGGTTCTGAGCCTACTGACGTCGTTCCTGCTCATCGCCGGGCTCGTTGCCGGCGATGGGTTCTACGGGACGCGCAGTTGGCCGTTGACGCGCATGTTGTCGGAGTCGATTCAGGGCGGGCTCTCGCTCCTGATCCTCATCGTGCTCAGTTATTACGCCGCCGAAGCGGTCTGGCGAGAACGTCAGGTCGGTGTGTCGCCCCTTATCGACGCTGCGCCCGTGCACAACGCCGTGCTGTATCTGTCCAAGCTCATCGCGTTGTGGGCTGTGATCATCGGGCTTTGTGGGGTCGGGGTCTGTATTGCTGTGATCTACCAGACCGCGTCGGGCTACACCGACTACGAGTGGTCGGTCTACGCGCAGACCCTGAGCTTGCAGTACCTGCTACCCGCGATGTTCGTCGCCGTTCTGTCGATACTCATTCAGATCGTCAGCCCCAACAAGTACGTCGGCATGCTGGTCTTCGCCGCCTACGTCGTCGCGAGTCTCGTACTACCGCAACTGGGCCTGGAGCATCACCTCTGGCGCTACTCCGAGGGGCCCGAGGCGATCTACTCGGACATGAACGGACTCGGTCATTTCCTGTCGCCGTTGGTGTCCTACCACGTGTACTGGGGCGTCTTTGCGGCTGCGCTCGTTATCGTTGGCTACGGATTGTGGCCGCGCGGCGTGGGTATCGGTTTACTCGCGCGGGCACGCGCCACCCGAGCCACTGTGGGGCGTTCCGGTGCGCTGGTTCTGGCGCTGTGCCTTGCGGTATTCGCGGCCACGGGCACCTACATCCACCACAACACCAACGTGCTCAACGATTACCGCAGCGCTGACGCAGCGCTCGATTGGCGTGCTGACTACGAGCGTGAGCTCAAGGGCTTCGAGACCACGCATCTTCCCACGATCCGTGCGGTCATCGTCGACGTTGCGATCTACCCGGAATCGCGACGGGTCGCTGCGTCCGGGCAGTACCGGTTGCGTAACGAAACGGCTGCGCCAATCGGCGAGTTCCTGTTGAGCTGGGAAACGAAAAACGACGTGGCATTCACCCTCGAGAGCGGTCGGGTGACCCAAACCTTTGAGGCCTTGGGCGCGGTTCTCGTGACGCTCGATGAGCCGTTGGCGCCGGGCGCTGAGCGCAGGCTCGAGTTCACCGTTGATCGTCGCAATGTGGGGTTTAGGGAACGTGAAGTCGACAACCGAATCGTGGCCAATGGCACGTTCATCAACAATCAGGAGCTGCTGCCGCGCATCGGCTACGACGCGGATCAGGAGTTGCAGGACGCGAGAGACCGGGCCGAGCGGGGGCTCGGCGACTGGTCAGGCTTAGCCGATCTTGACGACGAATCGCAGTACGGGCGCACCTACCTCGGTGCTGATGTCCACCGAGTCGACCTCGATATCACGGTATCGACGCATGCGGACCAGACGGCCATTGCCCCCGGCCGCCTGCTGCGCGAGTGGGTGGATGGCGGGCGGCGCTTCTTTCACTACCGGACCGATCGACCTGTACTGAACTTCTTCGCCGTCCTGTCGGGCCACTACACGGTCGAGTCGGTGGTCCACAATGACGTTGAGATCGCGGTCTACCACCACCCGAAGCACGACATGAACGTGGACCGGATGATTGAGGCGACGCGCGATGCGCTCGACTACTTTGGCGCAGAGTTCGGGCCCTACCAGTACCAGCATGTTCGCATTATCGAATTCCCGCGCTATGAGACGTTCGCCCAAAGTTTCGCGAATACGATTCCTTACTCGGAAGACATTGGCTTTGTTGCCGATCTTCGCGATGCCAGTACGATCGACTACGTCTACTCGGTGACGGCGCACGAGCTCGCCCACCAGTGGTGGGGCCATCAGATTGCGCCGGCGAACGTGCAGGGCGGCACGGTCCTGTCGGAATCGCTGGCCCAGTACTCGGCCTATATGTTGATTCAGCATCGCTACGGTCCGGCCTACCTGCGGCGCTTTTTGAAGTGGGAGCTCGACCGCTATCTGCGCGGGCGGAGCAACGAGACCGATGAAGAGCAGGTGCTGATGCGCACCGAGAACAAGGCTTACATTCACTACCAGAAGGGCGGGCTGATTCTCTACGCGTTACAGGACGTGATGGGCGCTGACCGTCTGCACGCGGCCCTGCGCGACCTGCTCGATAGCTACCGTGACAATTTGCAGGTGTTCCCAACGACGCGTGATTTGCTGGCGCGCCTTCGGGCAGTGGCGGATCCGGCATCCGAGGCGTTTATCAAGGACGGGTTCGAACGCATCGTGATCTACGACTTCAGCGTTGCGTCGGCTGTTGGGCGCGAGCTGCCGTCGGGCGGTTTCGAGATCGATGTCACGGTGAACGCGGGCAGGGCAGACGCGAGCGGGGGCGGCCGCGGTACGCCTGTCGAGCTGGATGAGCGGATCGAGATCGGCTTGCTTCGCGCGCATCCCGATGCGCCCATGACTGCCGATGACGTGCTCAATATTACTGTCTCCAGACTCACGGACGGCAGGCAGTCGCTGACCCTGCACAGCGATGTGCGGGTCGAGTTTGTCACGGTGGACCCGTTCCTGAAGCGTATTGACCGCGACACCGAGGACAATACGATCGCGGTGTCTTGGTCTGACTGAATTGCCGAGCGGCGCTTGCCTGGTATTGCTGCAACACCGATTGACGTGACAACAGCCCGCGCGTCATGCTGCGAACGCCCATGCAAACGCTGGAAGACAGGAATCATCTTGACGGGACGGCGTCTTCGAATGAGCGCGCGCCCGGGTCAGATCGCGGGTCGTCGTCCGATCCGTCGGGCGTGTTTGCGCGCCTGCGGCCCTGGGTTCAGGCGGCTCGGCCAATTGCACACCCGATGATCTTCGTGCCCTTGCTCATTGGGCAGGCCTTTGCATTCGATAACAGCGGCCAATTCAACGGGACCTTGTTTCTCTGCGCACTGCTGTTCGGCGCGCTCTACCAGATCTACCTGCTCTACACGAACGACCATGCCGATGCGGCCATCGATGCGACCAACCAGCAGTACTGGTTGTCGGGTGGGTCCCGCGTTTTGCCAGAGGGCAAGCTGACCGCGGCGCAATTGCTCAATGGGGCCCGAATCACGCTGTTGGTGTTGGTCGCCTTCACGGTGTTTCTCGCCGTGGCGGCGCAACGACCCCTGATGCCGGCGTTGCTGCTCATAGCCGTTGCGCTGTGCTGGGGCTACAACCGCAAGCCCTTGCAACTGTCCTATCGCGGCTACGGCGAAGTCTTGCAGGGCCTTGGTTGCGGTGTCCTGCTGCCGCTGATCGGCTTTTACCTGCAAAGCGGTGCGTTGGATTCGTTTCCCTGGGCCGCGGTAATCCCGCTCTATCTCGTATTCCACGCCGGCAATCTCGTGACAGCGCTACCCGATTACGCCTCCGACAAAGCCGGCGGTAAATGCACGTTCCCGGTGCGGCGGGGCGAGCTCGCGGCGCGGTGGACTGCTGTCCTGTTGCTCGGCGTTGCCTACGCCAGTCTGTTCTTCATGGCGCCGACTCTGTCGACGGCGGCGGTCGGCGTGGTTGTCGGTCCCGCAGCGCTCATCCTTGTCGGGCTGATCGTGTCCGGGCTCATACGTCGCGCGGATGTCAGCGCGTTTTCCCAGTGCAAGGCCTTCGTGAACGGCGTGTCCGCGAGCCAGGCCTGGTTTCTTTGTGCCTGGGTTGGCGCCGTGTTCCTGGCGGGTGCGGCGTGAAGGTCGCAGTCGTTGGTAGCGGGATCGCGGGGCTGACTGCCGCCTGGTCGTTGAGCACGCGACACGAGGTGACCGTTTTCGAGAAGAGTTCGAGCCCCGGCATGGACGCGCATTCGCTCGACATCGAGACACCGGAAGGTCTGGCGCGCGTCGATGTGCCGTTGCGTGTCTTCTTCGATGGCTTCTATCCCAACGTGACGAAGCTCTACCGCTTGCTGGGCGTTGCATTCAAACCCGTCAATTACTCGGCCTCATTTGGGTTACTCGGCGAGAAGACCTACTTCCGGTTCGACAATTACCGGGTAGGGCGGTACTCGGTGCCTTTTCTCAGGGGACGGCGATCGCTGAGTCGAAAGGGCTTGCGTATCGGTTTCGATAACCTCCGGTTCTTTCGAGCGATGGCGTCGTCGCTCGCCAAGGGTGTAGACGACGACGTCACACTGGAGGCGTACCTCAATCACCACAAGTACTCGAAAGCGTTCGCAGAGGGATTCCTGTACCCGGCGTTTGCAGGCATTTGCACGTGCAGCCACGAGAGTATTAAGGCGTATCCCGCGCGCGTTGTGCTGGAGTATCTGAACAGCGGTTTGTTGTTGTCCTCGGTGCAGCGCGTGACACAAGGCACTCGCGAGGTCGTTGATCGGTTGTCACGCGACGTCAACGAATTTCGCCTGGAACAAGAGATCACAGACGTCCGCCAGACCGAGGCTGGCGTGGAGGTTCGAACACGAAACGTGAGCGACAGGTTTGACCATGTCGTGATGGCCACGCAGGCCAATCAAACGGCGCAGATATTGAACCAGGCTTCAGCGGAAGAGCGTGATGCGCTGAGTGCCTTTCGCTATGAACCGAGCCGGGTGCTTGTGCACAGTGACGAGACACTGGCGCCGCCCGGTGGTGCCGGGGCCTGGGCGCCCGTGAATTTTTTGCTGCCCAACAAGAGTGCGACGCCGATGGCGACGATCTGGCTCAACGCCATCCAGGCGTTGCCGGATCGAACGCCTATTTTTCAGTCGTGGAACCCGGTCATCGACCCGAATCCTCGCCGTGTCCTTGGCGAAGCGAGCTTTGAGCGGCCCGTCGTCAACGCCAGATCACTGCGCGGGTTGGCGCAGCTCGAGGCGCTGCATGCGCAGCCTGACCGGCGTATCTGGTTCTGCGGCTCGTACGCGAGTCACGGCATTCCGCTGCTTGAAAGCGCGGCGCACTCCGCGCTCTCGGTCGCAGAGCGCTTGGGATGTCAGCGCCCATGGGCAAACCAGCACAACAATCTGCGGTTGCAGGCGTAGCCGAAGATTCAGGCTAAGCGGTCAGTACGCGCGGTCGCTCTCGAACTCCGGATCCATCGCTTCGTGCAGGCGCCTAAGCAGCTTGAGTAGTGTTCCAATCTCGCCCGGCTTCATGAACTCTGCGTAGGTCATCATGAGGGGGGCGACCCTACCGATCGCCGAATCGCGGGCCTGCCGGCCATCTGGCGTGAGAAAGACCAGCTTGCTGCGTTTGTCTTCGGGATTGTCTCTCACCTCGATCAAACCAGCGTCCGATAGGCGCGCAAGGCTATTGGTCATGGTTGCGCGAGTCACGTTCATGTGTGACGCAAGCGACTGCGGCGTCTTGCCGTCCCCAAATCGCAGCAATCGATTCAGAATGCTGAAGTGCGACATGTGGAGCTCGTGGTCCTGCGCCTTGTTGAATCCTGCCGAGCTCAGTTGATGCAGCATGTGTATCTCAGTCAGGACGGCGAACACTTGCGCGGGGTCATCTGACGATTCGGAGCCGGTTCGGTTTGGGGACTTGGTAGTTTGAGGTGTCTTCATGGCCCAGGAATCGTAGCTCTCGATGGAAGAGTCAGGCTAAAGCGAAGGTCAAATTATATCATTTTGCTTGACGTCTAACCAAATGGTTTGATATCTAACTATCCGCGGGCGGCACCCCGCGACAACACAAACTATTTGGAGCTTTCCCTAAATGACTACTTCCCTTCCGGGTCGCGCCGCACTGGGCGCGGCCGTGCTTGTCGCTGCGCTACCCGTTTACGCACAAGACGTTGAAACAGACTCGCCCCCCTTTGATGACGTGTTGGCGCTCGGCCTCGTGAGCATCCCCGAGTTCGAGGGTGCCGGCGATCAGCAGACCGTCCCGTTGGTGTACGGGCAGATCAACTTTGAGGGCTATCGCTACCTCGCCATCGAAGGTACGGGTGCCCGTCTAAACCTCGTTGACCGCTCGGACTGGGCTGCAGGACCGTCGGTGAACTTTGGTTTCGGTCGAGACGAAGACGTCGAAAACGACGTCATTGCGCTCATGGAGGAGGTCGACACTGCAATTGAAGTCGGCGCTTTCCTGAGCCGCACGTGGCAGGGCGTGGGCCATCCCTCAGGCTCGCTGAGTGCCGGCGTCAATCTCCTTCAGGACGTTGCCGGTGCGCACGACGGTTGGCAGGCGCAATTTAACGTTGGGTATGCGCGGAGCTATGGCACGCGTTGGCGCCTGACAACCAACGTCGGTGCGACCTGGGTCGACGACAGTTTCGCTGAGACCTACTTTGGCGTGAGTACAGTTGACGCCGCGCGCAGTGGCCTGGCCGGCTATCAAGCTGAGGGTGGTCTCAAAGACTACGGCGTTAACGTGATCGCGAACTATCAGTTCACGGAACGCTGGTCGGCAGTTGGTTACGCCTCGTTTCGACGGCTGGCGGGTGATGCTGTGGACAGTCCGATCGTGGACCAGGAAGGTGACCCCAACCAAGTCATTCTGGCACTGGGTATCGGCTACTCATTCTAAACGGTGCTACGTGGTGGACGAGACGGGGGCGACTCGTCCGCCTGTGCGCGTGTGGGGTCGTCGGTACCCGATGTCAGCGGTCTTCGACAACCACCCGCCTGAGCCAAGCCTCTTGGGCTTGGTAGTAACCCTCGACCTTTCTACGGTCGGTCATGGCGGCCATCTCCTTAAGGCTTCCCGTCTCGGAGGTGTTCAGCGCGTGATCCGCCGTCGGAAAGGCGTGGACTTCGAGTGAAGCCTCCGGGTTGGCGCCAATGGTCCTCGCATAGAGGTCGCGCGTCTTCCGCCAGTTGATGTTGAGGTCCTTCTCACCGAACAGCGCCAGCACGTCGATATCGAGTGAGGACAGCATGTCGTCAAAGTCCTCGATCCACACGTAGTCGCACATCTCGTTGTCGGTGTTCGGGCACTCCCCATCCTTGCACCGCATCTGGTTGAGCTCGTATTGCAGGCGGGTCGGCCACGCGCCGCGCTTCTCCAGAATGTACTCGTTAGCGCGTAGTGTCTGTGTTGCTTCCTGATAGGCCGAGAAACTGCCGTTGTTCCGGAAGATCTCGCAGCCGGCGCGCCACTCCGATTCGAGCGTCCGCACTTCTTCCTCGGTGCTGCCTTCATAGGGAAGGTTGGCGAGCAGCAGATAGGTGAAGTTGTCTTCGGCCGTTGTGCCGCTTACCGACACCCAGAAATCGAGCTCGGGATCTTGAGACAACGCGATGGGCGCGATCCAACCCGCGCGGCTGCCGCCCCAGAGCCCGATCTTCTGTGCACCCGGCGCGCCGATCTCACGCAGGTAGGCGGCGGCATCGAGCACTTCCTGGGCGCTTTCGTGGACCGACTGGTTGATGTCGAAGCTGCCTTCGCTGCGCCCGAGGCCCGGTTTGTCCCAGAGCGCCGTGGCGATACCCATGTCGTTGAAGCGCTTGCGCACGGGGCTGTAGGAAATCCAGTTGCGGACGTCGGTGTGTCCGTAGCTGTGGACGATGATGATGAGGGCTTCGGCCGGTTGGTTGGCGGGGACGTCGAAGACGCCTGAGAGGGTCAGTCCGTCGGACTCAAACTCGAAGTCGACCGTGGTTCCGGGCGTAAACGTTATCGAGTCGGCCTGGTTGTCGCTTGAATTCGATCTCTCGCAAGCGCACAGGCTCACGAACACAAGGCAAAGGCTGGCAAGGGTCTTGTAGCGCATGGGTTTCCTCGGGCAAACACGGTCTCGAGGACCGCGACATGCAACCTTGGACGTCAGGCGAGAGGGAATGGTTTAGCGGGGTGTCATTCAGAACTCCACGAGGAAGAGATTCGCATCCGCCCGACGCAGCAGTTCCTCAACACTGAGTTCTGATTCGTTCCATTCCAGCAGGGCGTCTTTCTCGTCAGACCGATGGAACAGCAAGAGATGATCACCGATGACCTTGAAGTTTGTGGGGTCGAGCGGCAGCACCATGCCGAGGGCCAGGCTGTACGGGCAGGTCTTGTGACGCGGCCGGTACTTGTCCGGGTTCTCGTTGAACAGGGCCACCTGGGCTTCGGACGTGAGGTAGTAGACGCTGCCGTCATGTTCCACCGCAAACTCCGGGCTGCCTCGCTCCGCCTTGTTCTGCGTGAAGTAAGACACCGGGCTGTAGCCATCGATAGCCGGCGCTTGGGCTGGGCCTTCGTTTGCGGATGCGGCAACGGAGAGGAACACGAGCGTTGACGCGATGACCTTTGAGAGGATGTTCACAAGCAGCTCCTATGGTTCAGTGAATCGTCTGAGGCTAAGCGTGCCTGACCTGCTGCCAGCTCGCTTAGAGATCGGCATGGTCGCCGCTTAAGTGTCAGGACCACGGTTTGCGCGAATATGTTTCAGGCACGGGTCACCGTGAACATGGCTGAACGTGCACTTGACGCAGCGCGGAGGTTTCTTAGCCGTAATCGGTCAGAGGAATACGTAGCGCTTTTGCATTCAAGGCAGGGTGGGGGCTCCACGTTCAACGCGAGTGGCCAGAATAGTCCTGCTGGGCTGAGGCTGTAGCGGCGATCAACGGTGTGATTCTGCTGAGGCTGCGACGAGTAATGGTGGGCCCGTCGGGGCGAGCGCTGAGCCCCCGAGCTACACGGGACGGCTACGCCAGCCGTCGATCGTATCCAGCACGATCGAGATGTGCGGCTGGTTCTGGGTGTAGTCCTGATAGAGGCGGGACACGGCCATCGCACCCCACATCGAAGTCTGGATGAACGACGCGCAAGCGCGGAGATCCAAATCACTTCGTATCAATCCGGCGGCCTGACACCGCTGCAGGTATTCTTCGAACAAGTCCGTCAGGCCCTCCCGATATGAGCGCACGTATTTGAGAATCGGCTCGCTGACGTGCGTTGAGTCGAGCACCGTGTTAACCATCATGCAGCCGAGTCGCGCCATTTCCTGTCGCGGATCGTCGCCATGGTGCAGCAAGAAGAATTTCAGTAGTGATTCGAGCTCGGTCTGGGCCAATAGCTCTTCGACCATCTTGAAGCCCATTTCCTGGTAGCACTGCTGAGCTGCCAAGAAGAGGCCTTCTTTGTCCTTAAACGTGTTGTAGAGGCTGATCCGGCTAATCCCCGTTGCGCCTTCAAGGTCGGAAATCGTCGTGCCATGGAAGCCCTTCCGCCAAAAACAGAGCATAGCTGCGTCAATAACGTCGTCTTCATCAAATTCGCGCGGTCTCGCCATAGCATCACCATCCAGGCTGCCGACACATTCGGGCTCTCTGACTCATTGAGCACCGGGCTCAGGACAATCCTAGGTTTTATACTGACCATTATAAAACTTTTCCAGCCCTTTAGTTCTGCGAGTGTCTTGCAGTGCTGTACCGAGTTCCCACGGGCGAGAGCGATGCCACGATGCTGCCCGCATGCCGCGCTCAAGTTCCTGTCGGGGTGGCAATCCTACGGCAGAGCGCTTCGAGCGTACGCAGATCGTGAGCCGACACCTTGGCTTCAAGCTGGTCGGTCAGGATCGCCGCGAAGATCGGCCGCATTTTGCGCCGAACGCGAGCCCTCATCTCAGACGCTACGCTTCTCGCTCGCTTTGCCAGGAACGCAAGGTATCGACGGCGACCTGCGCCAGCGGTGCTGCTGCTGTCTTGGAGCGAACCAGCCGAATCTCGCTTAACGCGCCCCACATCGAACCGACCAGAAATTCTGCGCGATCTCGCGCTTTATCGATATCGCTGGCATTCAGCGACGTTTCGAAGGCCTCCAACCACATGCTCCTGTACGCCTCAACGTGTTCCCGCATGTTCGGTTGGAAGCGATGCAGCTCAAAGATCGTGTTGACCAACATGCAACCCATATTCGACATGTCTTCTTCGGAGGCGGGTGGTTCGCCTAGACGCTCGAAAAACGCGATCAGGGCCTCAATACCCGGGGTTTCGAAAGACTGCCGAACGACCCGCCGAGCCATCGCGCGGTAAGCCGTCGCCGCCTTGTCGAAGATCTCGTCCTTGCTGCCAAACACGTTCGACAGGCCCTTCACGTCAACCCCGGTGGCCTCTGACAGCATCTTGTAGGTCGTACCGTCGTAGCCGTGACGCCAGAATGTGAGCATTGCGGCTTCCAGAGCCTTGCCTTCGTCGAATTTGCGCGGTCGAGCCATCGAGGCCTCCGAGAACGGTTTTTCAATACAAGTTGTAAAACGCTGCACGATCCCGTATAACGCTGTCCAATAATACAACAGTGATTGAAAAACCTGTCAATTACCTGATTCCAATGGCGCTGGATTCTCGGCGCGTCATGGCGGAGACGAAAGGAAAGGAGAACAGTTTTGAAAATTAGACGAACAGTCAGAGTCAACGCGCCGATTGACGAAGCCTGGGAGCTGGCTGGCCCGGGTTTCGCCGACGTCGAGCGCTGGGCAAGCAATGTCTTTGTGTCCACCCGGCGCGACGATACTCGCGCGCCGGAGACTGCGCCCGTTGGCGGGCGCGCCTGCGTTACGCCCCAGGGTGATTTCGACGAGGCAATTCTTGAATACGATGAAGACCAGCACTTCGTGGTCTATTCGGTCGAGGGCAAGGCGATTCCCGGCTTTGTGCGCTCGATCACGTCCACATGGAATCTGGAGTCGCGGGGCAACAAGGTGACAGACGTCACGATGACCATGCAAGCGGATATCGCGCAGCCATTTGCTTTTCTGATGGGCTGGATGATGAAGAAGCAATTTGGCAAAGCCATTGACGAGACCTTCGAGGAATACAAGCACTACCTCGAAACAGGGCAATTGCATCCACGCAAGGCCAAGTCGAACGGCTCCAAGAAGGCGCGAGCGGCCCGAGCAGCGGCGTAAGCGTCTTTTTATTTGCACTATTTTACAACATTCGTTGGCTAACTATTTGACGGAAACCCGACGTCACGGAGAAGAAACCATGATTCATACCCGGTACAAGATCGCGATCGCTGCGGTCATCGCCACGTCACTTCACACCAGTGGACTCGCTCAGGAGCCTCCGCAGTTGCCGCCGCGCATCGACGGTGCGGTGCAGGTCGATCAGCACACGGCGGCGCCCCTTCAGTTTTCTCGCTCCGCTGAGGTCAGTGCAACACCCGACCAGGTTTGGGCGTACCTCAGTGAAAACGGCAACGTTGCATCTCTATTCGAAAACGTGCGTTCAATCTCCTACGCAGACGTCGGCGAAACGCGCAGGGTCAAGCTCAACAGTGGCGGTACTGTGAATGAGACTGTGGTGACCAACGACAGCCAGTCGCACACGTATTCGTACGCTATCTCCGACAAGAACCCGATCGGAATCAGCGATCACCTCGCTGTATTGACGGTCTCGCCGGCAGATGAACGTGATGGGTCCGTGGTGACCTGGAATCACTATTTTGATGCCGAGGACGGCAACGCAGGTTCGTCGATGAGCGACTCGCTCGATAGCGCACTCGCGACTCTGACGGCCAAACTCGGTGGCTACGCATCGCACGGCGGCAACGAGGGATTCAGTCCGGTGCTCGTGCGCCAGTCGCGCATTGTCAACGCAAGCAAGGGCGAGGTCTGGAAAGTTGTCGCCGAGGGCTTCGCGGACGCGCACGTTTGGTCGAGCTCTATCGCAAAGATCACGATAACCGACAACAACGGTGATCAGGTCGTCGGGGATCAGCGCGCTTGTTTTATTCCTGCGTTCAATGGCGAGACCAAGGAGACGGTCACCCAGTACGACGAGGACGCTGGAATCTTCGCTTACTCCGTTGATCAGGGCCTACCGCCGTTCGTGACCTACGGCGAGGCAGTGTGGTCACTTAGCGCGATCGACCGCAGCACAACGAAGGTGACTGTTGAGATCAAGGCCGAAACGGCAGTAGGCGTGCCGCAACAGGCCATCGCGTTTTTTCGCGGTGGCATGGCGCAGCTGGTCGGGGTCTCTGTCGATGAAGCGAAGTACTTCATCGAGCGTGGCCGAGCACACCCGCGCAAGATTGCTGCGGTGAATCAGGCAAATTCGAGCGACGGCGACTAGACGCCCGACGCGGAGGACGCAGGCAGTGGACCTCTTGAGAGCGGCCGTGCTTGTAGGCTTATGGTCGTTGCTGTCGGCGTGCGGCGCTGGAAGCGACGTGCCCGATCCGCGCAGACTGGCTGATGGCGTGGTGGTCTTGACGATGCCGTCCGGTGACGTCGTGGTCCGCGTTCTCCGTGAGGCACCGGAGGACGCGGATCGGCCAGCGCTGATCATCGGGTTGCACGGCTACGGCGCCGATGAGCGCCAAATGGCCTCGCTCGTCAATGTAGCGCCTTCGGTGCCACATGCCTATGTCGCGATCCGCGGCTTTGAGACAGTGGGCGCTCGAGGCTATGGCTGGTTTCCGGTCGCGAACGGGCCTGCTGGTGTCACGTATGACGCAGACGCGGTTGCGAAGGCGGCGGATCGGGTGCTTGAGGCAGCCGAGGCCATGTCAGCATGGTTGGGCACCGACCCGGACCGCGTCTATCTGGTGGGCTTCAGCCAAGGTGCGACCGTTTCCCTCTCGGCCGCTCTACTGCGGCCGTCGGGCGCAGCCGGATTCGTGGGTTTTGCCGGGACCTTGCCTGCCTTCGACCAAACGGATCTGCGGTCAACCGCGGCGCCCGTTCTCATCGGGCACGGTAGTCGCGACCCGGCCGTTCGGCCCGAGGACACAGACTTGACCGTGGCGAGACTGGTAGGTGCAGGACGGCGCGTTGAACTCAGTGTCTACCCAGTGCCGCACGTGGTGAGTGCTGCTGGTCGTCGCGACATTTCGCGATGGATTGATGAACGCGAAAGAGGACTCGCGCCTACGTCATCGTCGCCTGAGCGGCTGACGTCGGTCGGCGCCGCCGTGGCCGAGAGCCAAGGTTCAACCGAAGCGCTTGTCGACACCGTCTTGCAGCATGCGGTCGGCCGCGGCGGTGTGTCCGGCAACCCTAGTGGCGGTGTGACCGTCTACAAGTTCTTTGACTACAACTGTCCGACTTGTCGGACCGCTCATCAGGAATTGCCCAGCATTTTGGCAGCGTTTCCTGACGTCCGGCTGGTGGCGGTGGACGTACCGGTATTCGGTGACGACTCCACTCGAGCGACCGCCGTGACGTTCATGATCCAAGATCCAGCCGACTACAAAGTCGCTTATTCCGAGTTGATGTCCAGCGCTGGTCGCATTGGTGCCTCCGAGGCGATTGACGCCCTTGCCGCAGCCAATGGCGAGACATTATCCGATTCCGATGTGGCTGTGTTGGTCGAAACGCATAGAGCCGAGATGCAGCGAAATATCGCCGCGATGAGCGTTCTGGGAATTGTAGGCACCCCAGGCTTCGTCGTCGTGGCCAACGATGACATGCGCACGTTCATCGGCTGGGATCCAGCCGCGTTGGCGGCGCACCTGGCGGGCCTCACCCCCTAGCTCCTTGCGTCTTCAACGCTCCAGATAAGGAAGCAACTCATGATGAAGTTTCCAATACACACCATCGATACAAGCTACGGTGAGCGTCTAGAGGTCCTTAATCTCGTACACGACAGCTACGGCTTTGTGCCAAACCTGCTCGGTGGGTTGGCCGAATCACCGGCCGCCGCGCGCGCTTACGTTGCGTTGGGGGGCGAGGCTCACAGTACGTCGTTCACGCCCGAAGAACGCACTGTTGCGTGGTTCGCGGTTATCACAGCCAACGGCTGCCGCTATTGCGTCTCCGCGCATACCGCGGCCGCGGTCTTCGAGAAGATCGATTCCAGTGTTCTGGATGCAGCGCGCAATGGCGGCGGGTACACCAACCCGAGGTTACGGGCTCTACACAATTTTGTGCGGGCCCTAATCGAAACACGCGGCCACCCAAGCAGCTCGGCCAAGATCGCCTTTGTGGCGGCTGGATTCACCCCGCAACAAGCGCTCGAATGCGTACTTATCGTGGCGCAAAAGACGCTGTCCAACTACGCGAACGCCCTGATTGGCACACCGATTGACAGTGCATTTAATGCGCTCGAGCGCAGCGACGACGAGACGACCCGGCTGCCGACATTGAAGGGCGCGTGACGATGGCGACGCTACTGGATGGACGTACTCAGTGACGCCGCTTTCGAAGGTCGGGCCGGGTCAGGGCGACTCCAATGACGGCGGGCACGAAAGGGGCGACGCAAACGCCTCGTCATTTCGTGGAGACTTTCTGCGCGACGTGGTGGAGGGCTTGAGCAAGGCGGAAAAGGCGATACCGCCAAAGTACCTCTACGACCAGATTGGCTGTGACCTGTTCGAAGCCATTACTGAGCTTGAAGAGTATTACCTGACGCGCACCGAGACCTCGATTCTAGAAAGGTACGCCGAAGACCTGGGCAGAACATTGAAGAATGTGACAACGCTAATTGAGCTGGGCGGGGTATCCAAGGGTCGGACCGAGCTCGTACTCAGAAGCCTCCCTCGTCTTAAGCGCTATATCCCAGTCGACATTGCAGACGAACCGCTAGTTCATGCGACACGGCTGGCGAACCGTGAGCGACCCGAGATCACGGTGGTGCCGAAGCGCTGCGATTTTGTTGCCGGACTCGACCTTCCGGCATCTGTCAAAGGCCCAAACGTCCTTGTGTTTTTCCCGGGATCCAGCATCGGCAACTTCGAACCGGACGCAGCAGTGACCTTCCTGAATGATCTGGGTGAGTCGTTGCCCGGGGCGCACCTTCTGGTGGGCGTCGACCGACGCAAGGGCCGAGATGTTTTGGAGCCCGCCTACAATGATGCGCTAGGTGTGACGTCGTCCTTCAACCTCAATCTCCTGATGCGAATCAACTTCGAGCTGGACGCAGATTTCAATCTGGCGCAGTTTCGACACGAAGCTATCTACAACGAGCGTCTCGGCCGAGTGGATATGCATCTGGTCAGCCACATCGACCAAGCCGTGCGCGTTGGCGACTATCAGTTTGAGTTCCAAGCGGGTGAGTCCATCCACACCGAGAGTTCTTACAAGTATCGAGTGATGGAGTTTGCCGAGCTTGTAGAGAGAGCAGGCTGGGACTGGCTAAGGTCTTGGACTGATGACGATCGCCTGTACGCGGTTCATCATTGTCAGATGGCTGCTGTATCTCCGGCAAAATGATCAGGCCAGTCAGGGCCTGACCATTGGTTGCATGTGGTCGAGATGTGTCCGATCCGGACAGTTTCCGGCTTTGCACGCGGGACGGCGCAATCTGGAGAAATGGTGGGCCCGCCAGGGCGAGCGAGTAGCGAGTGGCTGGATTACTCCTGGTGTGCTGAGACTGTCGTGGCGGTCAGCGGTGTGATTCTGCTGAAGTTGCGACAAGGAATGGTGGGCCCGCCAGGACTCGAACCTGGGACCAAGGGATTATGAGTCGAGTGTTAAGCGTAAGAATGCGCAAAAACAGCTCAAGAGAGAACAAGTTACGACAATCCGCAGTTGTGCCAGGCTTACTAGGTTGCGCTGAGATGACTAGATTTATGGGGCGTTGCGCACCATATCTGCACCACGCAAATCGTGATCGTCTTCACCTGCATGGGTATCTAGTCATATGGCGCGGGTTTCGCGCTATGCATGCATTCTCGCCCAGATCCGGATGCAAAAAGCGATCTTGTAGAGGCTCAAATTGTCGGATTTGTCGCTCTTGGATCGTTCTCGAGTTGGGGCTCCTTGTTTTCCTAAGCGTACGAGCTTGCCCCCGCCCAAAAAAAAAACCCCGCGGTTGCGGGGTTTTTCCTCGGGGTTTGTAAACCTAAGCTGCTTTCGCTTGCCACCCGTCGTCGGTTTCTTCGAATAGGGCAACATCAGGTCCATTGTCATCAGCCGAATCCAAGTCACGGAGCAACTCGGTAACCAAAGTGGTTCCCAGAACATGCTCCAAAAACAGCACCCGAACAATTGCTTCTGCTGAACCTTGTGCTTTGCACTGATCCTTTTCCCAACGGGCTACTTGCTGACTGGTTAATCTGACGTAGCCGCCAAGTTCCTTTTGAGTCATGCCAATGTGCTTGCGCAGATAACGCAGCTCCTGGCCAACCAACTCTTTCTTACGGGTAGCCAAAAAAATGCCAATTGCCTCTAGCAGGCCTTCAACGTTATGAACACGCACGCCTTCTTCGCCATCGGGCGAAGTACTCTTCTCATATCCACTTGCCAAGTAAACGTTGTCTAGCCCGCATTCGGTGTAGTGGAACGGCTCTCGGGTTTCAGCGCCTTCCAACCGCCATACGGTCTGTTCACTCATGACTCACTCCTAACTCCTGCACACTAATCACTCCCTTGCTTGGTCCTAAGACCTGTCTCGGTGCTCTAAGCGGCACCTTTAGACGTCAACCCACATCACTGTCTTAACGAACAAGCGCCCGCCATCCAGGAACAGGGTCACAACTCCTGCCGTACGGGTTGAGTCCATCGGTAGTGTTACAACAACCTTCCATTCGCCGCACTTATCCTTGACCGGCTCTGAATCGACCCATCCCGTCCTTAGGATCTTGATTACGTCTATCATCGGGATGCCGCGAGCCGTCATTTGGTCTCTCGCGTGCCGCCCAATTACGATGTTGTCTGCGTTCTCGGCGGTCTCTCGCACGCGTCGCTGCGCTACTGCGCTGGTCAGCCTGATCACCGTGACTCTCTTATCGTCCGACACGGCAACACCCGTGATACCTATCATATTGATAGGTTACATGTACGCTGTCCGTGACGCAAGTCACAGTTACTGTGGTGCGAAGCGGGGCGTAAGTAGCCACTGAGCCGGTAGCTCAGCTGCGAACTGTGTCTATCGCCGGCGCGGTCATTGCCGCGCTCCTAGTTTACGTCGACAAGACTCTACTAGGCTCACAACTCATTGATTAGTATTGCTTTTACGAAACTCACGTCACAGAGCGGCCATCTAGCGAGGTGTTGGAGTCGTCATACTTTGACCAAGAAGCTCTGCCAGTGTTTCATCGTACAGAAGCGTTGTACGATAAAGCTCGGCAGAAATTGACTCAGGGAGTGAGGATTATGTTGCGGTCGCTGGTAATGGTTGTGTCGCTCGCCGGGCTACAAACTGCATTTGCTCAGCAGCAGCAGTGCGCCCAAGTACTGGGTTCGGTCTACGATAGCGCCGTGTTCGAGTCGAGCACATACTTCGAGAATCATGCTGCGAGCTATCTTTGTAGGGATGATTCGCAGTCTTTCCAAGGGTCTCAAGCAGGCCGTTTGGGCGTCGATCTCGCTGGGATCATAAAGGCGAGTGGAGCGGACCTTTCTGGGATGAAGATCGACAAGCGGAGCGCGCTGTGCGCTGCCGCGAGGAACGATACGTACTTTTCACAAGACATTTTTGCAGCGGCAAGAAGTGTCAATGAAAAGGTTATCGAAGCTTGGAAAGAGTGTATTAGCTATTCCGGCCCGGGCCTTCATTTCTGGGTGGAGATCCAAGAGAACGACCCGATGGACTTGGTCTTCAGGGCGAAATACATCCCGATATCGAGAGACCTCGTCGTTGTCGAAACAACTGTTGACGTTCCGCCCAATTTTCTGCGGACTCGCGCTGGAGGGGATTGCGAGTTCCCGCAAACCGTTGGGCCAGAAGGTTGGAATGTCGTTTGTCGGAGGACGGACGACGGCAAAAAGCCGTTCACCGTATCGATGAAGTCAAAGCTCGGCGACGTAACGTTCGAGATTGCGAGAGTCGCCCCACTTTATGAGGTCGTGGAATGGGAGTCGCCAGTTTTTGAATGCACAAGCGCAAGCGTAGAATGCAATCAGGTTACGCGACGGCTCACCTGCGCGGAAGGGGTTAGCAAGCCGATTAAGCAGAAGCAAGAATGTTGGTTGTTGCCAAGTACGCTCGAAGCGCAGGTGATTACACCCAGAAACCCGGGAGGCAGTATCTCGATAGCTCGCGCTGATCGCTATTCAGTTCAAGCCCTTGTTTACCATGTGAAGGCTAAGATTCAAGGAAGAGTATTGGGTAAAGCGGTGATCGTTACTCCAAGATAGGCGCACTCTCAAGCCATCTGGCCACATAGCAGAAAAGGTGAGAACTTGAGGACGGCCGGTAAGGATTGGTCGGTCTAACAGGCATGCCCACTCACCCCGATTTCACGCTAGTTAGTCTCACCCCGTCCGTCGAGACGAAGCTCGAACTCTTGGCCAATGCGGGAGCAGCGCACATCACGATCGGCTTCGAGCAATGCGAGAAGCTTGTCGAACAATTCACAGTCGACACGGACACCCAAGGTGAAGATCGAGCACGCTTCATCAAGCTTGTAGTGCCTATGCTGACCAACGCCGGACTCGGTCTGGAGTTGAGCGTCAAAGCTATCCTGATGCTCCAGGGCTTTCCTGTGAGCAATCACCACAATCTTGAATCACTCGTCCGGAAGCTTCATTCAGAATCTAAATTGCGAATGGAGGACAGCTATCGCGAGCTTTTCTCGGAGAAGAGGTTCCCGCACGAGCGGACAGTAGCGGCGTGGACCAAGGAGCAGGATTACTTCAACTTCGATCACCCTGAGACCGGAGACTTCTGGGCTGCCTTGAATCACTCCGCCACTCTCTACACAACGTGGCGCTACTCCCACGAGCGACTGGCCCGGCAACCGCTAGTGGTCGGCCTCCGGGCACCGTTCTATCTGGGAATTTGTGTGAAGCGCGAACTCGAGCGTTGCATTGACCTCGCTTACGTAAAGAAGGCTAAGGTCGAAACTGACGGTGATACGGCGTCACCCGAATCGTAGCTCCCCTAATCCATGAGCGGATCCGCTCGACTTCGCCCAATGTGGGCTGTATGCGTTGCCAGCGTACTGTCCTCGGTCTGGTTGTCCTATGAGGTAAGGGCTGGGACTAACTTGCTGCGATCGCAACAGCGTCGGCCATAGAGTCAATCGCGCGATCAATCGTCGTGCTCAGCCAAAGTTGCTGCTCAGGTATCCAGCTCAAGGGCTCGTCGATACTTGCCGACTTGGAGGTGCCACCTGCTCGAACTCGTTTGGCTGGCCCAGGCGTGTCGGCACCGTGTCCGACAATGACACTAGGCACTGTAGATCTATGAAAGGTCTGAACTCTGAGGTTGTGCCACCTTTCGTATGTTGGGCAGCTAGACACAACTGCGTCCAGAGCTGATCCCGTGTTGGAGAGGGCATCGATCGTCTTGATTTGGCTGATATTCCTCTTAACGCTTTGTCCATGCTGCGTTTTACCAAAAGTCAGCTCTGACAAGTTGGGATGCGCGGCAAGCGCGCGCGCCCCAAAGGCTATGCATTCGATCGCCGATACGGCCGAAACAGACGCACAGAACCAAGCATTCTCGCGGGTGTACACAGGATCCAGTCCAGCATCTCGAGCACGCCTCTCGCTCACCAACGAGATCTCTTCTAACGACTCGTGAAATGCTCGATACCGAGCGGGAACGACGTGAAAAGCAGCGTAGCATTGCCGCCAATCTTCCACGCTTGTGCGATCAATGCCGTAAAGGCGACGCATGAAATCCACATAGCGATCCTGCAGAAACGGTCGCGGCACGTTGAAGCGAACTATGGTCACGCGTAGTCAGCCAGAGGACGCTCGGATACCCATTGCGACCGACACGACAGCACCCACGCTTCGCAGGTCGCGGACAGTGTGCGACCAAGAATCGTCTAGCGGCCGCAGGGTACCGTCCTGGCGAACACGTCCAAACAGGTCGCTGGTGCCATCGCTGAATAGCGCGTCCTGGCCGGGCAGTGGCTCACACTCACAGTCGATGAATACGGTCAAGCCATCAGGGTACGACAGCACGAGGCCGCGCGGGAAGGCTTTGTCGCCCGCGTCACGATTGACCATGCTGTTACCGCAGACGCGCAAAGGCATTGGATAAGGGCCGGGTATCATAGATTCTGGATCGGCCACTACGATTTTCCATTGCAGCGTGGGCGCGGTTGGGTACAGCATGTGTTGCCGTGCTGTTTGTGACTCTTTTCTGGGGGCTGCGAACCGTTGCGACCAGCAATCACCAGTATCGATTATGCATGGGGACTCAAGTGGTGGGCAGCGGTACGTTCTGGGGGCGCAGTGCTATCTAGCGTCAACCGAAGCCATGCCAATCCAGTTGGCTACTTCCTTCGCTAGTCTTTTGACGAATGTCGATTGAGTCGAAAGTCCTCGAGCTGAATGTCATCTACTCCGGCAGTCGCGCCGGTGACCGCAAGAATCAAATTCAGTAGAGGGCCAGCTAGTATCAGAGATCGGGCTCCGGCTCGATGAAGGTCGTTTGAATCATCGTACGGCGGATACTCCAACTCGACCAGAGTCTCGATGTTTGGATCACCCGCTGGGAAGCGGTGATTTTCTATATGCGAAACCGGAAGTCCGAATCTCTTGATGCGCGTCAAGTAAGAGCTGCTATCGACATATGGAATAACACCTTGGATTCCAGAGACTTCAAACCCTGCGTAGAGATCCCTGTGATCTTGGACGGCATCTTTTAAGTGCAGCAGTTGATTCAACAATGCGATAACCGACACTGATAGTGAGCTCAGGTCGGCGACTGGTACATCCTGATGATTGCTGGACCTCAGGATCTCAATAAACTCAGCGAGCGAGTCGTATTCATTGGAAAGGCGATTGGCCGGCAGAACGTTGATAGGTACACAAAAACTCACCCACCCGTCGTACCTAATTTCCGCAGTAAGCCCCAATATTCGGGCTTCCGTGGACCCAGCTTGGCGAGCGCAGAAACCCAGCCCAGACGAGTACACCGCGTCCATAGGAACCGAGTAGCTCTTCGTACTCATGCTCCCTTTCTGAAAAGCATCTGCTATGTCTTCGATTGAGATGCGCCGGTCGCCGCTTCTACCGTTCGGATCTGGAAAGAGGTAAAGATGCAGCCATGCCGAGATCCCCTGAGACCGATTGACGGGGTTCCTTT